>CAKKRE010000013.1 GCA_919902505.1 Nitrospiraceae bacterium | reverse complement strand
CGATCGTCCCGATGTTCACGTGGGGCTTTCGTCGCTCAAATTTCGCCTTCGCCATGATTCACTCCTTTTCTCAGAAAACACTCAAGGTTTTATCCGGTCGCCAAGAACCATCCTCATGGCTCCCGGTCGGGCCAAGCATGGTATGGAGCCCACGACGCGAATCGAACGCGTGACCTCGTCCTTACCAAGGACGTGCTCTGCCAACTGAGCTACGTGGGCCCTCAATTCACAGTCTTGATCCGCTCGCGCACCCTCTGTCCGCACCCATGGTCGAACACACTGGATTTGGAGCGGGCGATGGGATTTGAACCCACGACAGCCAGCTTGGAAGGCTGGAACTCTACCACTGAGCTACGCCCGCCCACGGTGAACCTACCAACACTCCAACGATCCGCCGGCGACAGGCTCCTCGCACAGGCCGGCACACCGTCGCATCGCAGTCA
This sequence comes from Nitrospiraceae bacterium, assembly GCA_919902505.1. Lineage (GTDB taxonomy): Bacteria > Nitrospirota > Nitrospiria > Nitrospirales > Nitrospiraceae > Nitrospira_A. The sequence continues at coordinate 57,083 of CAKKRE010000013.1, read as the reverse complement.
TGATCATTACTCAACCAACCGCACGCCGATCCCTGACGTGCAATTCGGCCGGTCACGCTCAGTTTGGTGGGCAGGCAAGGATTCGAACCTTGGAAGCCATAAGGCAGCAGATTTACAGTCTGCCCCCTTTGTCCACTTGGGTACCTGCCCGCGAGGCACACGGTCCCAAACTCGAGCGAATATTATTTATTTCAAATAAATCCCGAACCAGAGCCACTTCATTCCCTGAAGAGAAGAATGAAAGTAAGCCCCACCATGCACAGCTCCCCAGCAAAACAACAGGGCTGGGGCGCTGATGAAATGAGGATTGACCTGGCTTCGAAAGCAGCCGATTTTATTTGCGACGCGTTCCATTGTCAAGGGGGTATGTTCTATGCAGGAACAAATCTACGATGCGGCAGGAGCCTCACAGGCTCCACGAGAGGCAGGAACAGCCCTCGCACGCTTCATTGCCTGGTCGGCCTGGCGAATCATGTCCGCCGAACTACCCAACACTTCCTTCATGAGTAACAAGAGTTCCTGGGCAGACAGGCGAAAGTCCGGCGCCAGAAATCGCTTGCGTGCCATCGCCTTTTCCCCTGGATCCTCCGGCTCGTAATATCCACTCAGGCTTGCATCCTGCTCCGCCTGACTGAGCCGGGCAATCCAAGCCGGAACGTTCAGCGACCGGCCGGATGATCGAAGCTCACGCGCTCCCTTCTTTTCCACTTCCAACTGGGTCCAGATCGCCCATCCCACAAACACCGCCCAGGTTTCATTCAACGCTTCCCACGACTCCGTCTCGCTGAGAAAGCGCTCCTCTTTCAAATCTTTCTTTTGGAGCACCGGCGTGATGAGGACCTGCTGATAGCGACACCGTTGTTGCTCGCGGGCGAACGCCATAAACGACGCCTGGGTGGCTGACGGCGCACGCTCCTGCTCGAGAAAATCCATGTAGGCATGAAACAATTCGTGATAGAGCGTTTCTAACTCCTTGTGCGTCAACCGCGCCAATGGACGCAGAGTCCTCCCCGCTGCATTCAAGGAGAGGGATCGATCCAACACCATTCGATGCTCAGCCGGGTGATACTCCGCGGCAAACGCGTGCAGATCCTCAAACTCAAACACCACAAACTGCGCTGGAATTTGCTCGAGGAAGCGAGTGGGAAGATGGAAGGCTTTCGCTTCCGCCACCAATGCGCCCCAGAGGCGCGAAGAGTCCGAAGATGGCGCGGCCGTCTCTGCACTGGCCTGGCCGAAGATGAGAAGTCCCAGCACCAGCCCCGCGGCCATCGTGGGCAGCACAGCTCGGAACCAACCGCTATAGACACGCACCGGACGCATGATGATCCTGAATCGTAGAATAGAGTACGGAAGCCCAAACAGAGTTATACGGTGGGAACGAGCGACCTAGACGTACCGGTCATGTTCGTGCCCCCACTCATGCCCATGGCCTTCTTCGACCAGAGCCAACGTTTCAAACAGACGGGGCGACACGTGATCCAGGAATCGCGATGGCTTGGATAACAACATGCCGGAACTCCGGTCATACACATTGATCGGATAGGTCAAGAACAGGTAGCGCTTAGCCCGAGTCACCGCGACATATAGTAAGCGCCGCTCCTCTTCCAACTCCTCATCGGTGTTGAACGAAAACACAGAGGGGAACTTCCCGTCGACGACCCATAACAAAAATACGCACTGCCACTCCAACCCCTTCGCCGAATGAATCGTCGACAGCACCACCTGCTCGTCGTCGCGCCCCGAAGGTTCCACACCCACCGCACTGCCATCCGGCGGGGCCAGCGCTAAATCAGCGAGGAACTCTGTCAGGCTGGGGTAACTCTCCGCGATGGTATGCAAATGATCCAGATCCCGGATCCGCTTGGGATAGTCGTCATGATGATCTTTCAGGATCGGCAGATAATACTCATACACTCGGTTCACCTGCTCGGTCGGGCTCAAATCGTCACTCTTCGTCAGGTTGTCGAGCACCAGCGCCAGCTCCTTCAATCCCTTGCCCGAGCGGCCGCTGCTCTCCCGCAACACCTGGTACGGATCGTTTACCCGCACCATGGCCGCCACCAGATCCTGCGCCTTCTTGGGACCGACCCCTTCGACCAGCATGAGCACGCGATGCCAACTGACCGCATCCTGAGGATTCACGACCACCCGCAAGTGGGCCAGGAGATCCTTGACATGGGCCGCCTCGATGAATTTGATCCCGCCCCGCTTCACAAACGGCAGCCCGCAACGCGACAGCTCGATTTCCAGATCGAAGGAGTGAAAGCTGGAGCGAAAGAGCACCGCAATCTCACTCAGCGAAACGCCTTCCTCGCGCAGTTCCAGGATTTTTTGGGCCACAAATCGAGACTGCGCATTCTCCCCGGCCGCCTCCACCAGCGCCGGCAAGGGCCCATCCAATTTGCGCGTGAACAGATGCTTCGTATATTTCTCGGGGGCTTCCTGAATGATTTCGTTGGCCAGGCTCAGAATCGGCTGGGTGCTGCGGTAATTTTCCTCCAGCTTGTAGATCTTGGCACCGGGGAACCAAGAGGGAAACTCCATGATGTTGCGGAACGTCGCGCCGCGGAACGCATAGATGGACTGTGAATCGTCACCCACGACCATGACATTGTCGTGCGTGGCCGCCAGCTTTCGAATGAGTTCCGCCTGCAGCCGATTCGTGTCCTGATACTCATCCACCAAGATGTAGCGGAATTGTTGCGAGATGGTCCGCCGGGTGGGTTCGTCCTTGGTCAACAAGTCCCGCAACAGCACCAGGAGATCGTCATAATCAAGCAACTGGCGCTGGCGCTTCGCAGCCTGATAGGCGCGCTGGAGCTTCCCCAGCGCCTCCAGATGGTCCGCAAAGTGGGAAAACTCGTCGAGGACAATCTCTTCCAATCCTCGCAACGTGTTCTCGCACTTGCTGTAAATCTCCGCAATGGTTCCCTTGCGAGGGAATCGCTTATCTTTTTCGTTCAGGCCCAATTGGGCGCGCAAGAGGGCGATCAGATCTTCGGCATCGCCGCGATCCATAATCGTAAAGCCCGGTTCGACCCCGAGGACTCGCCCGTGGCGCCGCAAGAGCATGTTGGCGACCGAATGGAAGGTGCCGCCACAGACTCGCTGGCTGCGCGATCCGATCAACGCGCCGACACGCGCCAGCATCTCCTCGGAAGACTTCCTCGTGAAGGTCAGCAGCAAAATGTGCGAGGGATCCACTCCGGAATCGATCAGATAGGCGACGCGATGCACGAGCGTCCGGGTCTTGCCGCTTCCCGCACCGGCAATGACAAGCGCAGGGCCATCGGCTGCCGTCACGGCCGCATACTGCTGCGCGTTCAACTCCTTGGCATAATCCAACGAGAACTTCCGGACATGGTCTTGATCCGGAGTCCGTTTCAGAATGTAGGGCTTACTCTCTCGGTCCATGTTGGCATCCGACTGGCAGTGAGGCTCATGACGGGAGCGGTCGCGCTGTATAACATACCACCGGAGACCTTGCAACGACACAGTTCGTGAGTCCCTTGCTCCGATCGCGTCCATCGAGATCAACACTTGGACCTTCAAATTGAGTTGTATATAATGCCGGACCAGCAGGGGACTTTTATGACCACCAACCCGTATTCATTCGCTCAGCAGATACAAACCGTCGCGGAACTTATGCTCGCAGTGGCAGGAGAGTCCGTTTCCGTCATCAAGCGCGCGGCCCCGGAACAGGCCCTGAAGCTGAAACACCAGGATGAGTGGGCTATTTATCTGGAATTCTTGCGCGTCATGTTCAACTTGACCGACCGTGTGTCGGCACTCCATATCCCGCTCAAGGAGCAACCGCAGTTCATGGACGAGTTGACCGACACGGTCATCGACCAACTCAAGAAAGCCCTGGAACCGGCCTTCGGTGCCGGCAGCGACCAGACGGAAATTGTGCTGACGATCGGAACAGCCGTGGCCGAAAGCCGACAGACCTATGAGCGCTACCGGTTTCTCGTCACGGAAGACAGCCCGGCCAAGAACGACCTGTACCGGGACTTCAGTGACCGCGTGGCCCGTGCAGTCGGAGCCCCGCGCAACCCGGGCGTGACCGCCGCGGCCACGCTCTGTGTCAGCGCTGTGATTCCAGCCCTCATCGGGATTTTCGAAGGGCAAGCGCCGCCCGTCGCTGCCGATGCGACAGCCAACCCGGCCACGGTTGGGGGAAGCAGCGCGCCTCGGGGAGCCACCGGCGCCGATATTAAGCTGGTGAGTGTCATGTCGAGCATCAACGGCGAGGAGGTCGAGACCCGATGGGGGCTCCATCCGCGTTTCCGCCAGGACCTGACGCAAGAGGAGGCGAAACAACTGACGACGACCATGAATCGAGTCGCCAAAATTCTCGGAGAGCGCTACGCCACCGTCGCCTTTTCTGACCAATGGGCATCCTGGCACAAAGCCGGACACGCCTGACGCAGCATTCAGGAAACGGGACCCCACGGTCCCCTTCCTCACCCATCGATCACATTCCACGGAGGCGTCGTGCAAGCACCCGACCACATACAACCCCCTCAAGATACGGTTCCCCAAAGCCTGCATCGACTCGGTGAACTGGCCCGCAATCTCTGGTGGAGTTGGAACCAACCGGCACGTCAGCTGTTTGAGTCCATCGACCCCACGCTCTGGTTTCTCACCCATCACAATCCGGTCCAATTGCTCTCCGGCGTGAAACCTGAACGTTTTGCCACCCTGGCCAGTGATCCGAATTTCGCCCGGCAGTATTCTGCCGTGTTGCGTGCCTTCGATGAATATCTGAGTACTAAGAACACCTGGGCGGCGACGGAGTTCCCCGCGCTCCAGAATTCCCCCATCGCCTATTTTTCGGCCGAGTTCGGACTCCACATTTCTATTCCAATCTATAGCGGCGGACTCGGCATTCTTGCCGGAGACCATTGCAAAGAAGCCAGCGACTTGGGCATTCCGCTCGTCGGCATCGGCTTCATGTACCCGCAAGGATATTTCAAGCAGCGTATCAACCCGGAAGGATGGCAGGAAGCCACCTACGCGCCCTTTAATCGACACGATTCACCGATTCACCAGGCCATGACGCCGACGGGGATCCCCTGCTCCATCAAGGTCGAGATCGGTCACCGCCAAGTCACGGTCCTCGTCTGGCAAGTACGCAACGGGCGGATGTCCCTCTATCTCATCGACACGGATGTGCCCGAAAACACCCCGGAAGATCGTGCCCTCTCCGCACGGCTCTACGGTGGAGACCAGGAGATCAGGCTCTGTCAGGAGTTTCTGCTCGGGATCGGCGGCGTGCGGATCTTGCGCGCCCTGGGCATCAATCCCGCAGTCTGGCATTGCAATGAAGGCCATTCGGCCTTCCTGACCCTAGAACGCATCCGGGAATTCGTCACCACCGGCCATAACCACGCCGAAGCAAGCGATCTAGTTCGACAAAGCACCGTCTTCACCACACACACCCCCGTTCCGGCCGGGCACGATATCTTTCCGTTTCACCTAATGGATCGCTACTTCAGCAACTATTGGGGCCAACTCGGACTCTCCAGAGAAGAATTCCTCCGCCTGGGTGAAACCCCTGAAAGCGAGGGCCACGGCTTCAACATGACAGCACTCGCGATGCGACTGTCGGCCCACGTCAACGGCGTAAGCCGCGAGCACGGGCGCGTCTCTCGACAAATGTGGCAACACTTGTGGCCTGGCCTGGCGCAGGATCTCGTCCCTATCCGCAGCCTCACCAACGGCATCCACGCGCCTACCTGGATCTCCCCGGAGTCGAGCTCCCTCTATGCCAAATATCTCAGCCCTGACTGGGCGGAACGGGTCGATGACCCCACCATTTGGCAACGGGTCACCGACCTGCCGGATGACGCTCTTTGGGCCGTTCGACAAACAACGCGACGCAAACTGATGCGGTTTATTCGCGAGCGCGCGCGGGACGGCTGGATTCGCGGCCATCTCCAGCCCATGCAAGCGATCGCCAGGGGAACGCTGCTGGACCCGGAAGCCCTCACGATCGGATTTGCCCGACGGTTCGCGACCTACAAACGCGCGACTCTGCTGTTCCGTGATCTCGATCGACTCAAACAATTGCTCCACAACCGATGGCGGCCTGTCCAGATCGTGTTTGCCGGCAAAGCGCACCCGGCCGATGAACCGGGCCGATACTTCATCCACGAGGTCCTGAGTTTTTGTAACGATCACAAACTCGGTGGGCATGTCGCCTTCCTCGAAGACTACGACATGCATATGGCAAAGTACCTGGTGCAAGGTGTCGATATCTGGCTGAACACTCCGAGAGCCCCACTCGAGGCGAGCGGGACCAGCGGCCAAAAGGCCGCGCTCAACGGCGTGATTAACCTCAGTGTCCTCGATGGTTGGTGGCAGGAGGGGTACAACGGCGCCAACGGATGGGGCATTCAACCCCTGCCTGAGGGATCGGACACCCAGGCACAGGACGCTCACGATGCGGAGCAATTGTTCCGGGTGTTGGAACAGGAGGTCGTCCCGCTGTTCTACCAACGCGACTTAGACGGGATTCCACGCGGGTGGCTCCAGATTGTCAAAGAGAGCATTAAAACCGTCGCCCCTCGCTTCTGCACCAAACGGATGGTCAAGGAATACATGAGGCAGCTGTATGCACCGGCCACCGCGCGCACCCCGAACAAGTGGTAGCGTGATCGGACCTGGGCCCAGTCTCCCGCGAGGCCGCCGATGCGCCACCTGGATACTTCCGGCTGGACTTGTGCTGCTCGCGTGGGCCGCCCCCTACCCGGCAACGGCAGCCCCACCATCTCCTAAGCCCGCCGTCACCCAACTCGAACGCCAGGCGATGACCCTTTACCAAGCGGCAGAATACAATCGCGTGCTGGAGCTACTCCAGCAGATACCCACTGGTCAACAACCAGCGTTGGAACTCCTACGTTATGGCATTCTGAGTCACCTCAAGCTTGGAAAGCCTGAAGAGGCCTGGAAGCTCTACACCACACTCGTTGCGAATAATCGTCCAGACGAACCAGCAGTACTGCGGGACATTGCACGAAGTTTTATTGTGACTCGTGTCCGTGATACTCAGGAACATATCCGCATTGCTGCCTATACGGCGCTGGCGGAAATGGGCGAAAGCGACACGTTACCGATCCTTGAAGACGGCCTGCTGGATTCATCGGCGCTCGTTCGCGCTCGCGCCGCCGAAGCCATTGGACGAGCCGGTCTGGCCGGACGCTCCTCGGCGCTCAAACGAGCGCTACGCGACGAGGCGCCCGGCGTTCGCATTGCGGCGATCAATGCCCTCAGTGATGCCAAAGTCGCCGGCATAACGGATCAACTCACCGAAATCGCCCGCGTCGATGAGGGCCCGGAATCCATTTTTGCCTTCGCGGGATTGTACAAACTCGGGCGAACGGACGTCCTGACCGACATCTCCAATGCCGTCACGCTCCCCGACCCTGAGGTCCGTATGGCAGCACTGGGTATGCTCGGACGATTGCGCCGACCTGCCAGCCTGTCGATCTTGAGCCAAGCCGTCTACGATCCCCATCCAGCAGTCCGTGCCTTCGCAGCGGGGGCTCTAGGAGAATTCGGTAGCACCGACGGGATCGCTCCACTGACACACGCTCTGAGTGATGAGAATCCGCGCGTCCGTAGTGTCGCCGCTTCCAGTCTCGGCCGACTTGGCGCCACTGAAACTCGTAGCGTTGTCCAACCACTATTGCGAGACCCCGATGAGCATGTCCGTATCAGCGCCGTCGAGGCTCTCCTCAGACTGGGTGATGCCAGCGCAGTTCTGAATGCCGCAGACCTCGCCCGACATCCTGATCCTTCAGTACGTGGCGGTGCTGCGCATGCCCTGGCGGCCGCAACCACTTCCAATGCCCTGGCCGTGCTTGAACGCTTACTTCGAGACCAGCAGCCACTTCCACGACTTATGGCCGCACGGGCGCTGGGCAAACTACAACTGAAATCCCTCATCTCCCCTCTAAAAACCGGTCTCCAAGATTCGGATCCCACGGTTCGCATTGCTTCCGCAGGTAGCCTCATTCACGTGTTGTCTCGAAAAGATAAACAAGGGAGCGCCCGCTAGGGGCTGAGAATCAGCATGCTCAGATTTATAGGGCTATTGATGCTACTAGCCCTCTCGTTCGGATTCGGATACCTCTGGGGGAAACAGCCGACGAATAATCTTGAGCAAACGGTGCGGGATTTCTCACGGAATGTCGTGGACACCACCCTGGGAATAGAACGGAATCTGCATCGCCGCCAAAGCCTGGTCGACGCAAAATCCAAAGTGGTGCAAGCGAAGGTCGAACTTTACAACAAAAATACAACTGATGCGGCAAAGGAGCTGGCAGAGGCTATCGACACACTCGAACTAGCCACGCGTGGGGGCAAACAAGTAGATCCTAACGCTCAGGTCAAAGAGCTGGCAGGAAAAATCAGAGAACTTCGCCTGGAACTATCCTTGGGGAAGAAAGTATCTGCCACGAAGTTAGACGACATCCAAAAGGAACTAGACCTTCTGCTCCGCAAGTGACGCGGGCGCTAAACAGCGGCCGGTTGCTTCTTCCACTTTGCAAGAATGCGCTCGACTCGCATCTTGACCACCATATCACTGTCTTTCAGCAACGGCTTGATCGCTTCGCGACCACGCTCATCACCGATAGCTTCAAGTGCCGCGGCAGCTGTCAGCCGAGTGAACCAGTCCTTATTCTGCAACATTTCAATCAGCGGATCGATGGCTTCGGAAGACTTAATCCGCCCCAACGCAATCACCGCTTGCTTCCGCACTAACTCTTCTTTGTCTTTCAACGCCTTGATCAGACCAGGCAGAGCCGGCTCACCAAGATTAACCAAGGCATCGGTGGCATCCTCCATGAACTCATCATTTCGGAGCTGTTGCATCAGAGGCTCGAGCACCCGTTCATCACGAATTTTCCCCAGAGCCATGATTGCGGACTTCCGCACATCCCAATCTCTGAGCAACTTAAGCAACACCTCGACGGCAGGAGAACCGATCTGCCCGATCCCCTCAATCGCAACTTCCCGCACCTGCCAGTCACCATCGCGAAGAGCCGCAGCGAGCGGTTCGACGCAACGCTCATCGCCCATTTCCCCCAGCGTGATTGCGGCTTCCCGCCTAACCACCCAATCAGGGTCTTTGAGAAGATCGATTTGAATATCGATCTCGTCCTTGACCTGCTCCTCCTCAAGAACCACTTCCTGCAATGGATCAGTGAGGTCCTGGGCCCCTGCCGAAGATTCCAAGGACGCGGCCAGTTGATCCGAGACCTGATCTGTCAAAGTCTCATCCTCAACCTGACTAATGGGGGAAACAGCCTGGGCCTGTTCTTCTTTTTCACCAGTGTGTTCCATATCAATGTTCCTTGTTCCGCAGAGGGGTAGGCGTGGCGCTCAAATCCGTCAATCCCGCAACCGCTTAGGACTTCGCTTCAGTCTGATTTCCAGCCGCATGTTTTTTTCTCAATGCAAGCGCACGCCGCTTGCGCTGCACTCGCTTGAGCCGTTTGTGTAAAGAGCGGGCAGCCGGATCACCTGAAAGGTTTGCTTCTTTTGTTACTCGTACCGCAACTTTTTTCTTGAGTCGGACCTCGTCTGATTCACCAACTGGTTTCTTTGCCATTCAGCTTTCAACCTCCAACAATTAAGATCAACAAACATAAGGAATGACGGCGCAATCAGGCTTCACTCCAGAGGAGGCAGTCTAATCAAGTACGGGCGGAAGTGTCAACTAACGGAGGACCGCTCACTTAGGATAGGATGAGGACGGGGACGGTATTGTGAGCCGTGTGGTCGGCTGCCAACATACTGCCGATACGGCGCTCTCGCCTCACATAGAGCGCTTCTTGTGGCATCATTCTTACAGGAACGGCAGGTCGTTCAACTCCCTCCTCCGGGCGACGATGTTGCCTCACTGCGCGCGTATCCACATTCAATAATATACCGGCCACAGCAGGAATCTTCGTCGGGGGAATCTGCGCGACCGGACGATGATCTCCAATCACCTCAATCTGCACCGCCGTGGTACCGGCTTCAACCATGCCTAACTCGCGAGCCGCCGCATGCGAAAGATCCAGCATGCGCCCTGCAACGTAAGGCCCCCGATCGTTGATTCGAACTTGAACGGTTTTCCCATTGGTCAAATTGATCACACGAACCACACTACCTAACGGCAATTTACGATGAGCAGCTGTATAGGCAGTCATATCGAAGACCTCGCCATTGGCTGCGAGTTTTCCATGAAACTCCTTCCCGTACCACGAGGCTACACCCCGATCTTTAATGCCGAGGTCTAATGTGAGTTCGCCTTTCGGCAATGCGGAACAACCACTCAGGAACAAACAGCCAGCCAGAGGAATCACAGCGTAACCGGCCTTACGACGAAAAGGGTTCCGGGAGTTCATGTCCATAGAGGCACCTCATGTGAAAGCCTACAGCTCACCGCCTGTCAGACAACTCTCCTACTCAGTGAGGTTAGGCTACGCAAGATTGCCCTTGGCGACAATACCGTCTGGGTAGCAACGCCCCCTACAGATGGGCAGACAATTCAACGCTCAACGAAGAAGAAGTCTATGATTTTGCTGAACAGAGCCGAACGACGGAATAAATAAATTTCTTCCGCTCACTGATACGCAGGATGCCTCTACGCTTGGAACTGCTGCTAGTGCAAGAGTGAACACAAGCCCAAATTATCGGGCCCTCGGATCAACCATATAAAATCAGGCCAGCCCGACAGTTCGATTTCCCACTGGCAACTCGATCTAACGAAATCGAATAGCCCGGTCTTCGAATTTGGTGTTTACTACGAACCGCTCGAAATTCTTCTCCAACACTTCTGACAGAATACTTTCCCCATCCTGCGGCTCGAACCACAACACATTGTCATGGCTACCTGAATGAGCGTCGGTTCGTACGAGTGAGCTGTTGTCTTCTCGGTTGCTCGCCTGAATGACCAGCTTGGCTCGGGCTTCGATATCGGTGAGAAATACCCCACGCCGGGCATCGACCGCCAATTCGAGAATCTTCCCGGAAACCACAACATCGGGACCGGCTTCTGATGCTACGGGAGCAGTCTTGGCATACTGCGCTTGCCATCCCTTGCGCTTGAGATAATCGGCAAAAGCCTGGGCGGTTTCCTCGCCAGCACTCCCGCTCGACACGTTAAAGTATGTGTCGCCTCCCCACATCGAACTCCGACTCCCAACCTTGGTTCGATCGGGCCGCCCATCTTCAAACGGAATGACCATCACTCGAGGCCCCGCCATAGGCTTCACCACCTGAACCGCACTGGTGGCATCCGTTTGCATTTTGGGGGTCAGGTTCATCGGAATAATGTCGCCTTTTCCGGAGCAGCCCAACAGGAGCAGCAACCCGACGGCCACCGGCGCAGATATCCCCCGCACCACATGCTGTCGAATCATAAAATCTCTCTACCTCCTTGTGAGTAACACATCCATAACTGGTGCCCAATCATTGTCTAATTGCGGTGGAGCATAATTGATCGAACGGCGAGGCCGTCACGAGTTTTGACATACTTCAGCGTCACTTTGTCTCCCGCATGAATGTGATCGAGTCCGATCCGCTTTTTCCCGCGCACGATGGTGGCACCCTGCTTGAGCACCGCACCGACCACCGTGTCTTCATTTGCTCCGTGCTGCCCCCTGACCACGATGACCGGAGGGTCATCTGCTAGGTTGACGGCTTCAACCGTCCCTTTGATCTCGTACACCGTGTTACTGGCAGCATAGACCGAGGTCAGAAAACTTCCGAGGCCGGCAAGGGCGACACAGAGTGCGGCGCCGATCACTAACACACCGAGCAAGCTCGGTCTCGGCTGATTGATATCACTCCTCATCCCAGACGAACCTCTTTCCATTCATTGTGCGAAGCAACTTGATGGATAAAGTCGCGGAACTTTAGCAGTTACACATCACGCTGTAAAGACGAACGAGGTCTTTTCCTGCTGCTCAGAAGACTTGGGGCACATCCTTCTCTTGACTGCATCGAAGGCGGTCGGTAATATCCAGTTCGATTTGCCACACCACGTGCCGTATCAACGAACAGCAGGAATCACACCCATCCAGCCGTCTCTCTCGACTGCATGATCGAAGTTCGCAACATCACAAAACGGTATGGCAACCTGACGGCGATCGACCGCGTCACCTTTCGTGTCGACAAAGGTGAGGTGCTGGCATTCCTCGGCCCGAATGGGGCTGGAAAAACCACGACCATGCGGATCCTGACCTCATTCATTCCGGCAACGGAAGGGACAGCGCAGGTCGCAGGGTTCGATTGTGCAGAGCAACCGGATGAGGTGAAAAAGCGAATCGGCTATTTACCCGAGACGCCGCCGGTGTATCAAGAACTCACTGTCTCCGAATACCTTGCCTTCGTTGGACAACTCCGCGGACTCAGTGGCAAAGAGCTGACGGCCGGCATGGACCGTGTCATGGAACGGCTTTCCTTAGGATCTGTCCGCCAGCGTCTCATCGCCAATCTGTCACGCGGGTATCGCCAGCGAGTCGGCCTGGCCCAAGCGCTGATTCACGATCCCCCGGTTCTGATCCTGGACGAACCCACGGTAGGTCTCGACCCAAAACAAATTATCGAAATTAGAGAATTGATCAAGAGCCTGACTGGCTCTCACTCAGTGATTTTGAGCACACACATTCTCCCTGAAGCCACCGCCGTCTGTCAGCGCGTCGTAATTATCAATGGCGGCCGGATTGTGGCCGAAGACACGCCGGACCAACTGTCCGCCCGGCTCCGGCGATCGGAAAAGATCAGCGTGACCCTCAGAACTCCTCCGGCGGATGTCCTCAAACGCTTTCTCGACGTCGCCGGGGTCGAGCATGTGCTGGCGACATCCGAGCCCCACACAGTTCTCATCGAGTGCGCCCTGGGAAGAGATATCCGGGAAGAAGTCGCACGCTTTGTTGTGGGACAGGATTGGGGATTGCTTGAAATGAAACCGGTCTCCATGACCCTGGAAGACGTCTTCCTCAAATTGACTCAGCGGGAAGACAGTCTGCCGAAACCGAACGACGGGACGGAAAGCGAACGACTCTAACCCGATGCCACCTGTTCAAGCCATTATCGCCAAGGAACTACGCTCGTACTTCGTCTCCCCGATCGTCTACGTCGTGGGCGGAGTGTTCCTGCTGACCTTCGGTTTCCTGGCCTATCTCTATATTGTCTTTACCGGCGCCCAGGCCATTCAGTTGATGCAGATGCAGGGCGGCACCGCGCAGATCAATCTGAACGATCTGGTCTTCCGCAATCTCTTTGCCAGCATGCGCTTCGTGTTGCTATTGATCCTCCCCATTCTCACCATGCGACTCCTGGCCGAGGAACGAAAACTGCGGACCTTCGAATTTTTAATGACCGCTCCGGTGCGGGTGAGCGAGATTATCGTCGGCAAATTCATCAGTGTGTACCTGGTCTTTATCGGGATGCTCCTCCTGACCACCTTGGTCCCGCTCACACTGGCTCTCTTCAGCGATTTCGATTGGTATCCCGTCCTGACGGGTTACCTCGGTATGGCGCTCCTCGGTGGGTTTTTCCTGGCTGTCGGCCTCTTTGCCTCATCCATCACAGAGAATCAAATCGTGGCCGCCTTTACCAGCTTCGGCCTGCTCTTGATGTGTTGGCTGTTGGCTGGCCTCGGCTCGCTGTTAGGTGACACGCCGGCCGGCCACGTGGTCTCCTACCTCTCGTTCATGGAACACTTCGATCATTTGGTCCGTGGACTGGTCGACACGAAGGATCTGGTCTATTACGTCAGTGGCACCGTTTTAATGCTATTCCTCGCGCACCGCGTAGTGGATTCGTCACGATGGAAATGACACGACGCCCCCTTCCCATCGGCGCCATCGGAACCGGGCTGGCCATTGCCGGAGTGATCGCCTATACCCTCGTGCCCGACAAACTGTGGCTCGTGACTCTGCTGGAAGGACTGGCCCTCGTCTCCCTCATTTGGGCCTTTGCCATCCACTTCGAGCGCCTCAAGACCTTTTCCTCTCAACGATCGACCCGCATGGGTGCCAACAGTGCGCTCATGGTGGCCCTGTTTGTGGCCATTCTCACTATCGTCAACTTTCTCGCAGCGCGGCATTCGATCCGCTGGGACTTCTCCGAGAATCAGAACTACACGCTCGCGCCGGAAACGTACCGCGTCCTTCGCAACCTCACCCGGGATATCAGTATCACGGTGTTCACGCGGGAAAAGGACCCCGGGTACCAGGCCTATAAAGAACGCTTCGACAGTTATCGGCAGGCCAGTTCCAAGCTGACCGTCCAATTCATCGACCCCGAGCGTCAGCCGAAAGTCGCACAAAACTATGGCATCACTAGAACCGATATCGCGATCTTTGAAAGCGGCCCGCAATCAGTTCGCATCACGTCTCCGGCTGAGGTGGAAATTACCGGAGCGCTCGTGCGGGTGTCCAAAGACACCAAGAAACGGGTTGTATTCCTGGAAGGGCACGGCGAACGAAGCCTGGACGACACAGATCGCGGCGGGCTGGCACTGACGAAAGAAGTGCTGCAGAAGCAGGGGTATGACATCGGCACCGTCACGCTGCTTCAGGAATCCACGGTGCCGGACAACACCGATGTCCTGATCATTGCAGGCCCGCGACGAGCGGTCACCAAAGAAGAGAAGGAGCGCATCCAGGCCTACGTCGCCAAGGGGGGACACCTCCTTGTGATGGTCGATCCCGACACGCAATCCAACATGGACGACCTGCTGAAAGTCTGGGGGCTCGAACTGGGGCCAGGCGTCCTGGTCGATCTGCAAGACCGACTGGCGCAGGGTGACCTGACCGCCCTCTTAGTCCGCACCTTTACCGATCATGAAATTACCCATGAATTGACGGCGGCCGTGCTGTTTCCCCTCGCTCGCCATCTCACGTTCCAGGAAGAGCAAGGAAAAGATTGGGACTATGTTCCCCTCGCACGCACCTCGCCGCGCAGTTGGGCCGAAACCGATATGAAAGGGCGCGTCGTCAGCTACACCGAAAAGGAAGACGTGCAGGGCCCTCTCGCGCTCGCTGTAGCCTTGACCCCCAAGCAAGCGCCCGAGGAAGGTAAGCCGCGCCCCGCCGTAGTGGTCGTCGGGAACTCTGCGTTTGCCAGCAACGGATTTATCAACTTCGTCGGCAACAGCGATTTCTTTCAACGCACGGTGGGATGGCTCTCGGAAGAACGGGATCTCATTTCGCTCACCCCCAAAGACCCCGCCGTTCGACCCTTTACCCCCAACCCACTCCAGGAACGCATTCTGCTCTATGTCCAAGTGATTCTGCTCCCGGCGATGACCGTCCTCTGCGGCCTCCTGGTGTGGCGGAAGCGGCGTCGTTTGTAAGACCATGGCGCGCTACTGGCCGACGCTCATACTCGCAGGCGTATTAACAGGACTTGGACTGTACCTCTATCTCGTCGAACTCCCCGACCAGCGTACCGAAGTGGCAGCCGCCACCCAGGCCAAACAAATTCTGCCGTTCACCGAGGCGCAGATCACCTCGCTGACGGTTCGCAGCCAATCCGGCGAGGTGGTATTGACTCACACACCCGGCCAACCCTGGACCATTACCGCACCCCTTCAAACCGACGCCGACCAGCGGCAGGTGCAGGCCTTGATCCGCGCGTTAGTCATGGGCAAGGTCTCGCGCCTCGTCGAAATGCATCCGGCCTCGCTGACTCCGTTCGGCCTCGACCACCCCTCAACAGTCGTCACCCTGACCGCAGGAGACAAGCAGGAAACGCTCTCGATCGGCGATGCCGGCCCCCTGTCCTCCACCCTCTATGTCCTGAGAACGTCCGACGAGGCCGTGCTCTTGACGGATCTGGCCCCTAAAGACTTTCTGAACAGAACCCTGCTCTCATTACGCCGCAAGGAATTGTTGCAGGTCAATCAACAGGAGACGGAGCGACTGCGCCTCACCTATCCCACAACAGAAATCGTGCTTTACGCGTTGGACGAAAAGCCGAAAAAGAAATGGAAAATCCGCTATCCCATTGAAGCTGAGGGGGACCGCACCGAGATCCTAGCCCTCCTCTTCCGCTTGGAAGATCTTAAAGCACTCTCGATCGTCGATCAGGGACCTGAGCGGGAAAAGCTCGCACCCATGCTGACCAAACCCAAAATAAAAGTCACCTTGAGTGCGGCCGGGGTGGACCACGTGGTCCGCCTCTATCAGCCCGCCCCGGCCACTGGAGAAGCCTATGCCCAAACCACCCCGGACGGCCCGATTTACAAAGTCAGCCCCTCGGCGATCAAGGACCTGACCAAAGACCTCTTTACCCTCCAGGATAAGCGACTGCTCGGAGTGGATACCGGCGACATCGCCATGCTCTCGATCAAGACACGTGAAGAGCAGTACGTGCTCATTCATGACCGTAACGAATGGATCCTCGAGGATCAGCCGACAGAGAAGCTTCGCCAGGATGTTGCAGACCTGCTCGTGAGCCGTATCGTCAATCTGCCCGCGGAAGAACGTGTCCTGAAACAAGCCGGCCCGCTGGCGCCTTACGGCCTCGTGGCTCCCGTAGCTGAATTCGTCGCCACCGGGAAAGACGGGCGCGTCGCCGGACGCCTCGCGATGGGCAATCAAGTCGGCGGACTCGTGTATGCCATCGGCCATCGAATTCCAGGGATATTCCAGGTACGGCCCGACCTGCTGAAACAAATTCCTTCCCGACTCGCACTCCTGGGCCAGGGTCCTGTGTCACCCCCCTAAACGACCTTCCGGAGGTGTTTCCAGATAGAGAAGGTTTATGCTACTGTGCGCCCATCGCTCTTGATCAAGGAGGATCCTTCAATGACGTACTCGCGTTCTCACGGTGCTGTAGTTCTGTCCTTATCACTGTTGTTACTCAGTGCCTGTGCTACCGAAGAGACCATGACCGGAGGCGCATCGACGTCCTCATCGAGCGCTGCCATGAAAGCCTCCGCGCAGGCCTATGACTCACTGCAATCCTGCCTGGCACGCATCCAATCCGGCGGCACAGCGGGCACACGCCAGCTCGCGGAAGAAGGCTGTCAGAGAGATGAGGCGCTTCGCCAATCCATCGCCGGCAATGCCACCGCAAAGAGCGGAAACCGGGCGGCGGCCGGCGCTGCAGGTGATAGCCTTGACGCCTGCATGGCACGCATTCCAAAAGACGGCTCAGTCGGGCAACGGATGCTGGCCGAAGAGAGCTGCAAGCGCGATCAAGCCAATCAACGCTAGCACCGCATCACTGCTCGAGATCGACGTACCTCCGAAGGCGGCAGCGACCCCTTCGGAGGCGCGTCACTTTGGGTGGACAATCCTCCTCGCTTTCAGTATCGTATCCCTACGCCCCCGTAGCTCAGTTGGATAGAGCAGCGGTTTCCTAAACCGCGGGTCGCACGTTCAATTCGTGTCGGGGGCACCATCCAACCTCGGGCTGCAATGGCCCGTCATTCGCTTGCACCGCAATTGTCTCTGCTGTCTCGCAGGCTCCAGGTCATGGCTCGATCGATCACCCTCCTGATCTCGTCGCACCTACCGCCTTGCCTGAAATGACCTCCATCGAGGGTTCTGATTTCGCCCCCTTTTTCTTCAGTAACTCCCGTAAAGGCCGGCACGTTGATGTCTCTCAAAATGAGAAGCGCGTATCCGACCGGCGTCTCCCTTTCGTACAGCTACCCTTAGGCCTTCCGGCTCAGCGCAAAATGTTCTCATTGCACAGTTCTCTCCATCGATTATTGCCTTGCATCCGCTTGATTTCTTGGGGATGCGCTCAGTCAGTTATAGGAATCAATGTGTTAGGGTAGACGCACAGCACGGTACCGAGCTTGCAGTGGGCACTCCACATAACAAAGGAGTCCCATCATGATTGAGTTCCCGTTGATCCTCATCGGTTATGCGCTTCTTCCCCTCATTGCCGTTCAGCTCATGATCATGGCTGACCGCCCGAAGAAGACCGGCGAACAGAACGCCTTCCCGCAGGTCGAGATCCTGTGAGACTGCGGCGGTTCTGACAGCCATGAGCAGGACCGCCGCCTTTCCGGGCACATTCCGCATTCCTGCCGCCTGCCTCGGCACTCGTCCCAACCGCTCTAGCTCCTCGACCGGTTCACCGAACGAACCCTCGGCAATTCGCATACGTAGGTGAGGGTAGAGGAGCCCGCCCTGCGTCGAGTGCGGAGTCCGCTCGACGAATAGAGCAGACATAGGTAGAATTGTTCATGTATAATGCCGTCATCCGAACGGTCTCTTGATTACAATCCTGGGCTTCCGACGCACTCGCAGCACATGCTCTTCCAAAGAGACCAATGAAACCGGCGAATCTGTTCATCTGCCTATCGCTCTTCTTGGCAACAGCGGGTTGCCACGGATACGCGTTCATCGAAACCCCGACGACGGATGGCTTCCACTCCAAACTCCCGTCCCCCTACACCAGGGCAGTCGTCTGGGGTGGACGTCCGGACACGGTTCAGAGTGCGAGCACATGGTTGCTCAAAAAAGGCATTCTCGTCGTGGACCATACGAAGGTGTTGCAGGCGGCGGCCGACCAGAAGGTAAGCCTCACGGGCTACCAGTATCTGGAAACGGATGTGCTGCGAATGGCCAAACTCGTCGGCGCTCGGCTGGTGGTGTTCAGCAATGCCGAGGTGGGATCCTGGGAGGCCTTGGATTGGAGCAGCGGCTTTCCTCACAGCCAGCGGGTCTATTCAGCCACCGTTGCCCTCAGAGCCGTGGATGTGAATACCGGCGAAATCGAATGGAGCGGCAAGGCTCAGTCGACCGAACGCTTCAGCAATATCGAGGAAGGGGTCAGCCTCCTCACCTGTCATGCCCTCGCAACGGCCTGGGGTCTGCGCAATCCTGGCGCTGTCGCGCCGGAGAACGTTTGCCCGCCGGGGTCCGGCCTCATGAGCACCGAAGTGAGCCCGCCGAAGGCCCACGCCGCCCCCGCCTCGTCGGGCAGGGAAAATTTGACTCCCTCCATGAACTACTAGCTATTGCCCCGCCGCCCTGGCTCGACAATCCAGCCCGCGGACATAATTAACGATCTCTGGCTGACAATCCCCCGACGTGCAAAATCGCTCTTTTGTCGTATTTTTTGCCCCGCGCGATATACTGCAAGAGTGCCGTTCCCCAATGTCCTTGCTCCAGCCGCGCATATGGCTCGCTACCTTCTCCTCACACTACTGAGTCTTGTGGTGACCTCCACAGCACATGCTGTGGAGAATCGTCCGTTTTGGACCGAGCAAGCGCTCTTTCATTTCGGGGATGATGTGTTTTTCACAGGACGGGCTTCATGCGCCCCTAACGTGGAAGACGGGCGCCAGCGCGCATACGTTGCCGCTGTCCAAGAAGTCAAAAATTTTACTCGCGCTCAGGAAGTCGGCGGATTTCCCATCGATACCCAGATGATTTTCGAAGACCTGCATCCGGCTGACTGCGCGCAGGGGCTTATCACGGTGTGGCGATTGCTGCGCGTGCCGCGCACCGCCCTGGAATCACTCAACAGACAGAGCAGTCCCGGGACACAGAGAGACATTTCGCCGATTCAGGCGCAGATCACGGCGATCCGGAATCTCACGCCACGGGTGGGCATGTTGCGTGACGAGATCTGGAATCGATACGGTCTGCCTCGCTCCATTTGGGCGCGCCCGGAGCAGGGTGAACTGATCTGGGACTACTCCCACTTCGGCCTGATCATTGTATTCAATCAGGACGATGTGTTGACCCGCTGGCGATTGAACGGACCCCACCCTCGCTCGAGTGAGGACGAAGCGATCACACTACGCCGGGACCATCCGACCGGCAAAGATCTTCCCGCCATCGACCTCACCGTTCGACTTCAGCAACTCGAAGGACAACAAGACCTCGACCGGCGGCGCCAGGCCCAGCGCTATTGCACCATCCGTTTCGCGGAGGTCCCTGAATCCCTACGCCCCAAACGTGGCAGTTGCGAGCAACGCGAATACGAACGACTGAAGGAGCAACACCCTCCATTCTGAGGCCTCGGGATACAGACACCGAACAGAGGAGTCCACCATGGCCCCCGGCGAAAAACAGCCCTCGACGATCTTAATAGTCGACGACGACCCCAGCGCCCTTCTTGTCAGTACCAAACCCTTGCGGGATGCCGGCTACACAGTACTCCAGGCACCGGGCAGTGCTGAAGCGCTCAGACTCTATGCAGAACACCCCGGCCCGATTCACCTCGTGCTCGCCGATGTCTTTCTGCCCCCACCGGGCTTTCAACTTTCCGTCGCCAAGAACCCCTATCCCCGCGTGAACGGTCTCGACATGGTTGAGCGGCTCCTGCAAGACAAGCGCGAGATCCGCGTCCTGCTCATGTCCAGCAGCCCGGGTTCTGAGTTACAGAATCGCGGCCTCGCGCGAGCGGGACTACCCTTTCTCAAGAAACCCTTTACAAGCGAAACGCTGTTGTCGCTGGTCCGAGAGGTCTTAGCCGGCCCTCCCGCCACTCCCGATCAGAAAAACGCGACGCGGCCCGGCAACGGCGATGTCGAGTGGGTTGACTAACCGCCCGCGCACCCGTCCCCGCGCCTCCCGACTCACGGGAAGAAGCAGGGATTTCTTGCCAGACATCACCCGCTTGGATAGACTTTTCTCAACAGAGGGACAGCACGCATGGCACGAACGAAAGCAAGCGAACCGCAACGATCCCGGTCGAAACAGCACGCCGTCGAAGAACTCAACCGCGGCATCACCACGTTGCGTGAACTAAGCACACAAATCGATGACCTGAGCAGAGATGGCTTCCCCTATCGTGACGCAGTCCGCGCCAGAACCGAACTGTCCTTTCGCGAAACGATCCGGCGATTGTTCGGTGAAAAGTCACCGGAATACCAGGCACACAAGAATCACAAACTCCGAATCGGCAATCGCACGGAGTCTGCACAGAGCACCACGCTGCTCAAAGAATTGATCGTCGCGCTGGAGAATCAGAAGGCTGAGCTTTTGGGCCTCACACCAGCCGAAACCGCGCCCCCTCCACCGGCAGCCCTTGATCGCCCCACGCTGACGGCAGTTCCTCCGAGTCAACCCACTGTTCCAGTCGCGCCACCCCAGGCTCCGAGCACCGCCCCCCCCGCAACCGTCAGTATGACCAACGCTCCGGCAACCGTCTCCGTAGCGACGACGAGCGTCAGCCACCCCGCTCAGCCCATCGCTCCGATCGTTACGACAACACCCCTCTCGACCACTTCCGCCTCCCCACCGGTCACCCCAGGGACCGCCTCACAACCGATTCGCGATACATCGATACAACGCCTGCCCCCGCTGCACTCCGTAACATCTGAAGCCCCCGGGATCCCGGCTGAGAAAACTGCGCCGGCATCCCTGCCCGCTTCACCGTCACTGCCCACAGAACCTGTTGTTGCCGCGCCATCTACGAATAGCGCAACGCCCTCGGAGCAGACCGTGCGCGGCGAGGCCGCCCCAACACCACTACCGACAATGGCGCCGGCGCGGGCCACTATTCCATCGGGAACCATTCCCCCCATTCCACGAATGAATCCCGCCCCGGCACCTGTGCCGGCTGCCCCTATCGAGCCCCCTCCGACACTTCAGCAGGACTCCAAGCCAACAGACATCCCGGCACAAAAACCGGCTCCAGCCCCCGTCGCGGTGATTCCGGCACGCCAAGCCACAACCGAGATAACAGTAGAAAAACAAGCGCGCGACCCTCGACCACCCGCTCCCCAAGTTCGAACCGAGGTATCGCTCCCACCAGCAATGCCCGCGCTCGCATCAGTCCCCGAGTCCAAGCCGGAACCGCCGCTCATATCTCCCGTCAAACCGCCAGACACACCAACGGTACTCACAACGCCGCGGGCTACGAATATGAACCATCCTCAATCGGAGGGCGCAACGCTCGACACACTCCGCCGAATGTGTGCGCGCTTCCACCTGGTCGCTCGACAACTGCGGCTGCGAAAAGAATACCGGCCTACACTGGAGATCACGGACGAGTACGATCTGCAGGACCTGTTTTACGCACTTCTCCGGTTACAATTCGATGAGGTGGGCACGGAAGAATGGACCCCGCCCTATGCCAACGGTGCTCGCCGGACGAGTTATCTCCTCGACTGGGAAAAAACGGTGGTGGTGGTCAAACAGACCCGCTCAGGATTGACGAGCAGAGACATCGCCGAGCAGATCGCCACAGACAAAGCCCATTACTCCGGGCGTCCGAACGGAGCCACGTTGTTGTGCTTCATCTACGATCCTGACGGGCGAGTGGGCAACCCCCGAGGGTTAGAAGCAGATCTTTCGACAGTCGGGGACACGTACAGAGTAGAAGTCATCGTGGCTCCCAAGTAACACCGCGCGACGCCGGCTATCCTGCCCGAGCCGGGTGCGTTCTGTTGACTTCATCCGGAGCAATCCGCTAGGTTTCGATTCGTTGGCAGGCGTTGACGCCCCACCACCTCACGGGAGATTCACTACATGCCGGACCGAGCCTACGTATTGATCAACGTGCATCCCGGCCACACCGCTGATGTCGTCAAAGCCCTTGGGGATATTAAGGAAATCAAACAAATCGACCCCTGTTGGGGAAAGCCCGACATCTTCACCATCGTTGAAATTCCCCATCAGGACGCACTGACCCAACTCGTGCTCGCGAAAATTCACGCCATCCCCGGTGTCGATCAAACCGATACGCACATGGTCTATCGCCTTCAGGAGGGCAAGCCAAAATGAGAACTCGTGTCTCTGGCATCGCGGCGTTCGTGCTCGTCTCGGCGCTCGCCGGATGTGCGGGCGGCCCACCCGCCCCGGAGCCCGATGTGATGGAGGTGATACTTCCGGTTCCTGCCGAACAGGTGAAAACGGCACTGTCCGATGTCCTGACCCAAGGGGGCTACACAGTCGACCAGGATGACGCCGGGAATCTCACGACCGGCATGCGCACAGAGATCAGAAGCCCGTGGAACGGCCTCTTGCGCTGGAGGTTCGGCGTGGGCAAGAGTCGAGTGGAGGCCCGTGTCATTCCGCAAGACGACAGCAGCACCCGATTACGGCTGCAAGTGTTCCATCGCGGGAAAAACGGGATCTTCGATTCGTGGGAAGATGCGGAAACGCCGCTGCCACAGAGCGCGGCAAATGAAATTCGCCTGCTCAAGAACGCGCTTCGATTGTTGTAGGATCGTCTTACTTCTCCTCGGCCTCATCGCCGAAATCCAATCCGAATCGCTCCGCCATCCGATATAACGTCCGCCGATCGATCCCCAGAATCTTCGCCGCCTTGACCTTGTTTCCCCGCGTTTCTTTGAGTACACGCGCCAGATGCCGCTTTTCAACCTCATCTAAGGTCAACAGCGCGTCCTGATCCCCCTCGGCGGGTTGCCCCTTGAGGAGCTCACCTGAATCCGGCTCAGCCCTGATCGATTCGGGAAGATCTTCGGGAAGCAACAGCGGGCCATGGCTGAGCGAGACCGCCCGCTCCACGGCATTCTCCAATTCGCGCACATTCCCCGGCCACTGATAGCGCTTCAACAGCGCCATCGTTTCCGGTAAAAATCCCCTCACATGCAACGACTGCTTGGCGTATTTTTGCAGAAAGTGATGCGCGAGCATCGTGATGTCCTCACGCCGCTCCGCCAGGGACGGCAGAACAATCCGCACCACATTGAGACGATAGTATAAGTCGTCGCGAAACTTCCCTTCCTTCACGAGCGTGGCCAAGTCCCGATTGGTCGCGGCAATGATGCGCACATCGACTTTCACCGATGCCGTACTGCCGACACGCCGCACTTCCTGTTCCTGCATCACCCGCAAGAGCTTGACCTGAAGCGACTGGCCGAGATCGCCGATCTCATCGAGAAACAGCGTGCCGCCATCGGCGGCCTCGAACAGCCCGGCTTTGGCCCCGACGGCTCCCGTAAACGCGCCCTTCTCATACCCGAACATTTCCGACTCCAGGAGATGATCGGGCAAGGCGCCGCAATTGACTGGAATGAACGGTTTGCCGCGACGCAGACTGTTCGAATGGACGGCCCGCGCAATCAGTTCCTTTCCGGTCCCGCTTTCCCCTTCAATAAGCACGGTGCTTCGCCCCTCAGAAACGCGGGCCACCAGCTTATACACCTCCAGCATCGCCGGACTGCTGCCGACCAACTGGGACCAGGGTTCGCGTACCCGCGCATCTTCCCGAAAGCGGGCGTTTTCCCGCACCAGGCGACAATGCTCCAGACTGCGCTGGACGACGAGACGAATCTCGTCCCTCTTAAACGGCTTTGCCAAGTAGTCGTAGGCCCCTTGCTTGATCGCTTCGATCGCGCCCTCCAGAGATCCGAACGCGGTCAGCAATACGATCGAGGTGTCCTGGCTGAACTTCTTGAACTCCTTCAGCACGAGAAATCCGTCGCCTTGTTCCATCCGGATATCGGTCAGGACGACATCGGCCCGCGATTGTTTGCCGCGCTCCACCGCAGCCTGGCCGCTGGAGAAGGCCTCAACCTCATAGCCCTCCTTCACCAGCGCTTCCGCCAACAAGGTTCGGGCGGCCTCGTCGTCATCCACTACGAATAACTTCGCCTGACTCATGACTCTCCCTCTCCTATACCGCTATACCGCAGCCGAGCCGGACGGCAAACCAGGCAGCACCACGGTCACCGTCGTGCCCTTGCCGATCTCACTCTCGAGTGTCAACCGGCCGCCGTGAGCACACACAGCCTCACGGCTCAGAAATAAGCCTAACCCGGTGCCCTTACCCACCGCCTTCGTCGTGAAGAACGGTTGGAAGGCTCGCTCGACATCCTCCCGAGGCATTCCACAGCCTGAATCACTCACCACCAGTGTGACCACCGTACTGAGATCGGACCGGCCTGTGCAAGACGCGCTCGCCATCTCCTCCGAGGAGGCCTGGCGAATGGTCACGGCGACCGTGACATGGCCCCCCGCCCCGGTGGCCGCCAGCGCATTGCTCAGGAGATTGACCAACACTTGGTGGATCTTTTCGGCATCGGCCCACACCAGCAGGGCCGGCGCCACGTCGGTCTGAAGTGCCACGCCCTTGGCATGGTATCCCGGTTCCATCAACGCCGCGACCGGCTCGATCAGACGTTCGGCCGGATACCATGTCGGCTCAGGTTTGCGTTGCCGGGTAGACGAGAGGAGATCTTGAATGATCCGCACCACGCGATTCAACTGTTCATCGATAATACCGATTCGTTTCTGCATCGCGGGGGTGACACCGGGCTCCTCCGCCAACGCTTCCACATGCCAGGCAATCGAATGTAACGGTGTGCCGACCTCATGCGCCACCGACGCCACCAACTGACCCACGGCAGCCAGCCGTTCGGATCGCGCCAACTTGTCTTTAATCTCGACCAGCTGCGTATTCACCAGCAACAGGTGTTCGGTTTGCGTCGCCAGCGCGGCCTTGGCGGCTTCTTCGCGGGCTTTCCGCTCCTCCCATGTCACGCCGATATAGGCCACGCTGGTCAATACGCAGGCCACCATGATGCGATTAAACACGACGGCCGTGAATCGTTCCCGCTTCTTAGCCGGCTGGAAGAGTCCGACAAATGTCACCAGGATGCACAGCGCCAGCGTCACGATCATGAGCCGTCGGTTTCTGACGGTGGCCACCAGCAAAATGGGCAACACGAATCCGAATGCGCCGACAACATTCAGCGGGAACATCCATTCCATCACCATGACGATGAGGAAGAGGACTGCGGCGATAGCCAGGACCACCTGATTCCGGCTCTTCATCACGATGTCGTGCCGCGCAGGGAGGACAGTTTAGGCAGTTGCAGCCGGAGGGCGGAGAGTACACACGGCTGCGGCGAGTGCTTGTACGCGTTCATCCCGTTGGAGCTCCTCCAGAGACAGCGACAGTTTGCGCGACCAGTTCGGATAGGCGTCCACGGTGCCCGGGAGATTCATTTGTGTCACTTCACCGATCACATCGTCAAGGTTGGCCATGACGACCCAGGCCGGCGACGTCGCAAGGTAGACATGAATCGCGCGGCACAGAGCAGGCGTCATCACCGGAACAGCGTCAGGGTGATCACTCACCCCGGAGGGCAACAACCCCGCCCCGTTCACGGCCCGAAGGATATGCCCCCGGTCGCGCGCGCGCTCCTCGAAGGCCTGCTGTATGGCCTGGTCGCCGGCATACATGCCGAGCCTGGCCCGCAGTCGAATATCTTCCCCCGTCCAATACCCGCTCAGCGTCGGAAGGTCGTGCGTCGTGACGACCGCGAGCGATTGCTCGGGATAGGCCGACGGAGACTTGCAGGACCCATCCCAGTTCCGTTCGAAATAAAACACGCGATAGGAGAGAATCTTATACCGCGCCAGCTGTTCCCGCACATAATCCGGCACTGTACCCAAATCCTCTCCGATCACGAGAGTTTGTGCACGCATGCTTTCCAGCGCGAGAATCCGCAGCAGGTCCTCGGCCGGATACTGCACATAGGCTCCCGCCTCTGCGCTCATCCCGCGCGGCACCCAGAACAGGCGGAACAGCGTCATGACATGGTCGATACGGATCGCCCCGCCTTGCCGGAGCGTTTTCCTGAGCAACTCGATGAACGAGCGATAGCCTGTGGACTTGAGGCGTAGCGGATGAAAGGGAGCAAATCCCCAATTCTGCCCTTGCGGCGCAAACGCGTCCGGGGGCGCGCCGCAGTCCGCACCGAGCGCGAGCACGTCCTGCAGCATCCAGGCCTCGGCCCCGTTGCGATCGCTCCCCAGTGCAAGATCGGGATACAAGCCGACCGTCATGTGCACCTGATCCGCCCGGGTGTTAGCCGCTCGCAACTGATCCGCCGCCACCCACTGCATATATTGGAAAAACCTGACCCGCTTGCGATGCCGTCTGGAAAATTCACGCAGCGCCGGCGAACCGGGAGTCCGGTACTGTGCCGGCCACTCGGGCCAAAGCCTGGGCGACTGCTCGATCAGGCGTCGTTCCTCTTCCAGCACCTGAAATAACGCAAACCGCTCCAGCGATTCTCCTTCGTCCCGAATAAACCGGTGCAACAGCCACCCCCGCGCAGTGGTCGGCTCCAGCGACGGTTCAGTTCCCGCATAGTTATCCTTCAGAAACTGACGGTAGGCGAGATCCAGCATCGTGCGCTTCGCCTTGATCACGGATTCGGAATCCACCAGATCGGCGGCGCGTGCCTGCTCCAGTTCCTGTTGGAACTCTGCACTGTCCCGCAGCCGTTGCGCATCCGGCGACGCGTGATACTCCGGAAGCCGATCGAGGTCGATATAGAGCTCGTTTAAAAAGAGCCGGCTGGTCGGGGAATAGGGGCTGAGATGGTGGGGACGAGAGTTTTTTAACGCATGCAGCGGATTCAGGCCGATAATGCCGGCGCCCAGCTCCTTGCCTGCCCATTCGACCAACCGGGACAAATCCGTAAAGTCACCCACGCCCCAATTGGTCTGCGACCGCAGCGAATAGAGCTGCACCGCCAATCCCCAGACCCTTCCGCCCCGAGCCATCTCCTCCGGCACAAAACAATGCGGCGGGGCCACGACCACGCGGAGCGTATCCCTGGTCACCACCTTGCTGCCCATGGTGACGACCGACAAGTCGTAATAGCCGAGCGCCAGGTTCTGAACCAACGGCAGTTCAACGCGCACCATGCGCCGCCCGGCCAGCGAACGGACCTCGCATGGATTCAGGCCGGGGCTGGTTTCTTCGCGATGAACGATGGTCCCTTGTTCATCCGTGAGATTCCAGGCTACCGCGACGTGTTGCTCCTCCCCTTCCTCCAGCGCAGGGCGGAATGTCCACTGCGTGGGGCCATACCCTTGCTGGAGAATAAGGATCGGATCGCAGGGTTGTTGCCAGGGCTTCTCGTCCAAAGCAACCAGTGCTTGGGCCAGTAATTCGCTGGATCCGACCTCAAAACCCATGGCGGACAGAATGGCTCGACGCGTGTCGTCACTGGTCACGTGGAGCGTACCGGCGATGTCGTGATATTCGGGTGAAATACCGGCCCGTGAGGCGAGGAGACGAAGCAGGTCTTGCTCGGTGCCATCATACATAGTATCGTGCACGAGTGTGAGTGAAGACCTCCATCAAGTCAAGGTATCCTATGCTTTTCCGCAGAGTTGCGACATGACTCACGCCGGTCGATCTCACGACTGAGCATCGACCCGACGCATTGCCCTTCACGCGACGAGGCTCATGACCGATTGATAGCGGTTCCGTTCCGGGCAAGAGTGCCGCGCGGCGTCGCATTGCTGCGCCCCCTCACGCGTGGTAGCATAACCTTAGCGTCGAGAGGCGACGACTGTCTTTACTCATCAGGTGGAATCGGGCACGGAAAGGGAGGTGGCTCGTATGACCCCGCAGCTGTCGCGTTCAGGAAGCGGTGCCTTGCTCGCAATCGCCGCTCAATGTCTCGTGTTTGCCGCAACGGCCCAGGCCTTGCCCGAACACTCGCGGGTCGATGTCACCGGGGATTATCGGTACGCCTATCACGAGCCGGAAACTCCGGAAGAAGCCAAACAACATGCCTGCACCGAAGCGCTTTATCAGGCAGTCAGCAGCTCAGCGGCGGTGCGAGAGCAGACCGCTTCGATTGTCGATTCCAAATTGTTCCGCAATCTAGTACATACCCTCGCCTCGAAGCATGTGACCGATCAGCAGATCGTTCAGCAAAGCGCAAAGGGACGCACGGTGTACTGTAAGGTGACGGCCGTCTTCCACGCGGATGAGGTGGAACGGGTGCTGATCGCACAGACAACGGGCGGAACCGAACCCGGCGTGGATCAGAATCGGGCGCTGAAGATCGTCAGCGCGCGCGAAGATCCTGATGGCACGCTCGTCATCGTCTACCAGGCGCTCAAGCGCCTCGATTGGCTGGGAACCGCTTACCAAGGCACCTTGCGCGAATCAGCCGATGTGATGGTGGACTTCTATGACGATCAGGGCGTCCTCGTACGGAGCAGCCGACATCCGGCCAGAAAAACTGCGACCGGTGACGATGTCATGAATCCAGGCGAGGTGGGCACGCTGAGAATTGCGAAACCGCTCAATGCCAACACCTACCGTGTCTGGGTGGTGAAGTAGTCCGCCGAGGCTCCGGGGACAGGACCGGATGTCTTCCGCTCCTGTCCCCTCCCGATACACCCAACACAGTTCCATCCGTGAGTCTTACCGATCGCTCGCCAGGGGCGGCATGTTGATGCCGACACGTTCCAATCCCATGATGACCGTCAAGGCCGACGGCGAGTGCTGCACGATTTCCTTCTGCACTTCGATACGGCGCAGATCGACGAATTCCGGCGCCGTCAGTCCCAACGATTCCCGATAGGCGCGATCGGCGATCCCGCGCTGCTTTTCGGCTTTTTCACGCGCCTCTTCCGCCTTTTGGAACTCGACCATCGTGATCTTGCGCTGCTCCTGAACGATGGTTTGAGTCGTCTGCTCGACGACCCCCTTCGGCGGCAGAATGCTGCCGACGACGACTCGATTGAGCCGGATCGGCATATTTTGCTTATCGATGAGCTTGGTCTGCACTTCACGCGCAATGGCATCCTGCAGCTTCGTTCTGGTCGTCGGATCGGTGGTCAGCTGAAACAGCGGGTACTTTTGCACTTCTTCCCGAACGAAGGTGCGGAAGGCTTCCTTCACGTTGTTTTGATACCAGTTGGTGCCGTAGCGACCGACGATCTCCGGGGAGCGCCCTTCGACCACATTGGCGATCATAAACGCATCGAAGGAGACCGGCGCGTTTTCAGCCGAAATAATGTCGAAATGTTCGGAAAACTGTAAGGGCCGGACATCCACCTCGATGACCTTCGTCGTCGGCGCAACCCAGACCCGGCCGGTCTTGGTGGGAGCCGGATCAACGCCTCCGTGGCCGAAGAAGAACGGTTGTTCGACCATCACCCCCTCATGGCCGGCCTCGATGGCCACGCAACCCGACGTCAGCAGCAATGCCCCCACAGCCCCCAGCATGGACCAGGCTCCGTGTCTCATAGGTTCCTCCTGTGAAAAGGTCTGACCGACGAGGCCCACCGGGCGACGTACTGCGGGCTTCGACGGCCTCGTGATGGCATGCAAATACCTTACGAACCGCACGCGGACATTGTCAAACGAAGGGGTGTTGAGGGAAAGTGGTCGACAGTGAACACACAGCCTGACGGGGAATACGAACCGGCAGTGACGTTAATAAATCCCGGCCTCCCGCTGCAACCATCGCACATATCGAATGATATGCTCCACGTCTCCGGACGTCACGCCTTCGATCTTCGGCATGTTGCCGAATTCCCAGTGGTGAGCGCGGACGCCGTTCTCCGCGGCCCGCTGGAACGCCATATCGGCGTGATGATTCGGTTCATAAATCTTATGCACCAGCGGCGGAGCTTGCTTGGTCCCGACACCGCGCACACCATGACAGGCGGCACAATTGGCAGTGAATTTCGCCTCGCCGACCTGCATCTCCGCCGGGGTCGCACCTCCAGCCGGCTTTGCGGCGTCTTGGTTGGTCGCATTGGACTCACAAGCCGCCAGAGCTGCAACCATCACCGCGAGCCCGACTCCCATCACCCAGACCTTCATCTGAATACTCCTGACTCTGATTCGTTTCATCGCGGGGGCTCAGAAGGCGGGGTTGTCGTCCGGGGTCCCTGTGATTGCTTCAACTGATCCCGAAGCATTTGGGTCGTACGATTCAAGGTCAACCGGCGGTAGAGCCGCGCACCGATCGGCGCAACGATCACGAGGGCGATGATCAGGTACATAAAGAATTCTTCAGGCGTCATAGGCACAGCTCTCCAGATTCTTGTGTGATCGCAGGCGGAAATACGAACCGGGCTCACGGCACCGCGCGACCATCACCTCAGTCGCCTCGATGGCCGTTAGAGTATCGCATAGGGGACCGGATCCACAACTCCCGCCAGGCGGAAGCCTTCACGCCGAATCCGGCAACTGTCGCACCGGCCGCAGGCCACGCCATCAGCGCCGGGGTCATAGCAACTATGCGTGAGTTCCAAGGGAGCCCGGAGTTCCTGCCCGCGTTGCACGATGTCAGCTTTTGACAGCATCAGGAGGGGCGCACGCACTTCGACAGACCGCCCCTCAATCCCCATCTTGGTTCCAAGCCTGGCGACCGCTTCAAACGCGCGGATAAAATCGGGTCGGCAGTCCGGATAACCGGAATAGTCCAGCACATTGGCCCCGAAGTAAATTCTCTGTGCCTCAAGCGTTTCGGCGTACGCCAGAGCCAAAGACAAAAAAATGGTGTTGCGAGCCGGCACGTAGGTGACGGGAATCCCGCTGGCCCGTTCCTCTTGGGTGCGGTCCTTGGGCACAGTCACATCGTCCGTGAGAGCGGATCCTCCGAACGCCCGCAGATCCACGTCCACCACCACATGAGCGGCGGCACTCAAGGCCTGGGCAACGGCCCTCGCCCGCTCGACTTCAACACGATGGCGCTGGCCGTAGGAGATAGTCAGACAATAGAGCCGGTAGCCATCCTGCTTGGCAATCGCAGCTGTGACGGTAGAATCCAACCCACCACTGAGCAGGATCACCGCCTTCAAATCGACGTGAGTCATAGAGAACAGGAAAGAGCCTGGCAGACTACCGAGGTTTGGAAACTCGCACGCCAGTCACGGGCTGAGGCGCGTCACAAGCTGAAGAGGGACGGTGAAATGGATGCGGCCAGCTCCTGTGAGCTAGTCGCGATCCTCTTCCTTCTCGATTTTCTCGAGCAATTCCTGTCGAGACTGGCATTGGACACAGAGCTTGGCGAACGGCACCGCCTCCAACCGTTTTTCACTGACCTCGATGCCGCATTCCGCGCAAATCCCGTATGTGCCCTCGCTGAGTCGGGTCAACGCCTCATCGATGGCCTGGCGCTTCCGGTTCCGCATCTCCATCAGCGAAATGCCGAGTTCGCGATCCAAGTCCATGAGGGCCTGATCCCCCACGTCCCTGGCCGATTCCAAGCGGCGCTGCTGATCTTCGGTCAACGATTGGCCGAGGTTCCCCTCGATCTCGCGCATGATTTCCTGGCGTTTGCTCAGGAGCATTCGCTGCAGGACTTCACGCCGGCGCTGACGCTCTTCTCGTTCCTTGGGTGTTTCTTTCAGTGTCAACGCGGCCACAACACGCGCGGCAACACTGTCTTCGTCTTTTTCAGTCATAGCAGTAACCGGAGCCGGCCGCTCTTTTTTCACAGGCTTCTCAGGAGCGGGGGCTTTTGCTTTCGTCGTTGGTATTTTTTTCTTCGCGTGGACTTTCGTCGCCATAGAGTCTCATGCCCTTTCGTGATGAGTGCAAGGCGAAAAAGTTTGGCAGGTATATCACGCTACAGATCGTTTGACAAGTACCTGGCTCCCCAAGATCTTGGGGATTTACGGATAGATGATCATCGAATGCACGTCGTAACCCGCCAGCCGATCACGTCCGTTGAGGCCTTTCAGCTCGATCAGGAAGTCCAGCCCGGCAATCTCCCCGCCGAGTTGCCGCACCAAGTCGATCGTCGCCGCGGCCGTGCCGCCTGTGGCCAGCAGGTCGTCCACGATCAGCACTCGTTCGCCCGGTGAGACGGCGTCCCGATGAATCGCCAACACGCTCGATCCATACTCCAGGTTGTATTCGACTTCATAAATATCGGCGGGCAGTTTCCCCGGCTTGCGCACCGGCACGAAGCCGGCGCCGAGACGGGCAGCCAACGTCCCACCCATGATGAAGCCTCGCGACTCGATCCCGATGATCTTTGCGATACGCTGTCCTTCGTAACGAGCGGCAAGCTCATCCGCGATGGAGCGGAAGGCCTGCGCATGCTTGAGAAGAGTCGTAATGTCGTAGAAGAGAATGCCGGGCTTAGGAAAGTCTGGAACTTCTCGAATGAGGGCTTTGTAATTCATACGTGCAAGCGAATCGGGACGTGCTCATAAGAGATCCGCCCGCTTCATGGTTTTCCGTTCAATAATACCGCGGAGCCTGGCCAGTGCAGCCGTTTCAATCTGGCGAACCCGCTCACGGGTCAGCCCCATCTCCTGGCCGATCTCTTCTAACGTCCGCGACTCGGCCCCGTCAAGTCCAAACCGCGCCAAGATCACGGTGCGTTCCTTTTCAGGCAGCTCTTTCACCCAGGCCATGAGTTCAGCCCGCCGCATCACGCCTTCGGTCGTCTCCGCCGGCGTCAGGCAGAACGGATCTTCGATCACATCGCGCAGAAACGTATCCTGCCGGTCGCTGATCGGGCTGTCGAGTGAGCACGTGGTGCGGACCAGCTGCTTCAGATCATCGACTTCCGCAACGCTGGTTTTCAGCTTGACGGCAACTTCGTCGGCCATTGGTTCTCGCCCCAGCTCATGGACCAGCTGTTCAACCTTGCCCAGATACCGATTCAACCGTTCGACGACATGGACCGGCAACCGGACGAGCTTTCCCTGATTGATGATGGCCCGTTCGATAAACTGACGAATCCACCAGGACGCGTAGGTGCTGAAGCGGAACCCCCGCTTGTAATTGAACTTCTCCACCGCTTTGATCAGGCCAAGATTGCCCTCTTCGACGATATCCGCAAAGGGAAACCCCCGGTTCATGTACCGCTTGCCGATACTGATCACCAGGCGGAGATTCGCCTCGATCATCTCTTGGCGCGCCGCTTCGTCTCCCCCCATGACCCGCTTGCCCAATGCCTGTTCCTGTTTAAAATTGAGCAGGGTCGACTTGCGCACTTCACGCAGGTAACTCTTGATCGTGTCGAGGCCCTCGGCCCGCCCGGATTCCGCCGGACGATTGTCCGCTCCGGACTCTTCGGCCTCGGCATGACTCCCCGACTCCGCATCCTCGTCCTCATCCCCCCGCGCCACGCGTGGGCGGCGAGCCGAGACGGGTGCATTCACCGCGGTGTCCTGTCGCACTGCTGCACGTCGAGCCATAATTCCATTACCTACTGCTTAATCGTAAAGTCCTGATAGCGATCCGTGGCGCGACTCCACTCCACCTGCACCTGTGTCACGCGCGGACCCGACGGGGCCCCTCTTAAGATCCGATATGAATTCCTCAACGGTGCCCCGGTTCCCTTCGGCATCCACCGCCACCTGCCCGCTATCGAGATTCTCGACGTGACCTGTCAATCCACGCGAAGCCGCCATCCGACAGGTAAAGGCCCGGTACCCAACCCCCTGCACATGCCCGCTGACAAGAATTCTCGCGCGCACTGATTCGCCGGTGTCGGTCATCGCCGCGCAGCCCTCCCACTGGTCGAACACCACGCGCAGAGCGAGTACCGCGCCTGGCATTGGATACTCTCACAGCTCCCAGAGAGCGTCACGCGATTTGCAAGTTTACGCGGCATCACCAGACTCATACGCCTACCTTATCGGCAGGTACCTAGCGAAGCATGAGCGTGGGCGCAGGAGGCCAATCCGATACGTGGCGGGAGCAGGAGAGTCCCCGTGAAGAACGACACCGAGAGACGAGCGCTGACGTAGGATGCCCACCCTTTCCGGTAAGGGAGGACCAGTTCCGAATCAAGCAGGCTATGTCTGGATTGTGTCGGGAGGACAAGTATCCCGCACATATTCGAAGTGCGGGGTCGCACGAAGTGCGGTTTGGTCGGGGCGAGAGGATTTGAACCTCCGACCCCTGCGTCCCGAACGCAGTGCGCTACCGGGCTGCGCTACGCCCCGACCGGGCAGAACCGAAAACGGGAAGCCGGATTGTCTTACATCACGGGGGTAAAACGCAAGCCGTGTGCATCGGCCACACCTTGGCAGGTAATTCTGCCGTTCATCACGTTCACACCCTTGGCAAGACCGGGGTCTGATCGAATCGCTTTCTCGACTCCCTCCGATGCGAGCCGGACTATATAAGGGAGCGTCGTGTTGGTCAAGGCTAGAGTTGAGGTATGGGGCACGATTCCGGGCATGTTCGTGACGCAGTAATGCAGGACGCCATCCACCACATAGACCGGATCCGAGTGCGTGGTCGGCCTGGTGGTTTCACAACAGCCCCCCTGATCGACCGCCACATCTACAATCACGGAACCCGGCTTCATTTTCTTCACGAGTCCTCGCGAAATGACCTTCGGCGCGCGCGCCCCGGGCACTAACACCGCTCCGATCACCAGATCGGCTTCGACGACGGCGCGTTCGACAGCCGACTCTGTCGCCGCGCATGTCGCGATTCGTCCACCGTACAGATCGTCGAGAAACCGTAACCGATCAAGATCCAGATTGATGACCGTCACCCGCGCTCCCATGCCCACGGCGATTCTGACAGCCGACGTTCCCACCACGCCGGCTCCCAGTACCACAACATGAGCAGGCGGTACCCCGGGAACACCGGCCAGCAGGAGACCGCGCCCTCCCTGTACCGTCCCGAGATAATGGGCTCCGACCTGCACGGCCAGACGCCCGGCAATCTCACTCATCGGCCGCAACATCGGCAAGCTGTGATCTCTGGCCTCGACAGTCTCGTAGGCAATGGCGGTGATATCGGCCGCCACCAACGCCTTGGTCAGATCCGGCAACGACGCCAGATGCAAATAGGTAAACAGCACCTGCCCGGTTCGAACTAGCGCGCACTCGGACAGCTGCGGCTCCTTCACCTTCACGATCAGGTCCGCTTGCTGAAACACCTCGGCTTTGGAGCCGGCCACCTGAGCGCCGGCCTGACGATACGCCTCATCCGAAAATCCGCTCCCCTGCCCGGCCGAAGGCTCTACCACAACCCGATGCCCCGCCTGCAACAACACACGAGCGCCGTCAGGCGTCAGACTCACCCGATACTCATAGTCCTTAATTTCCTTCGGAACCCCGATGATCATAGCCGCCTCCTTGCACGCCACACCGTTTCGCCCCTACACTCCGCATTATACATGGCCGAGCGTGACCACCGTCACGAACCGTCCCGCACCTTGCTACGGCAAAGAGCAGTGCGGTAAGATTCGCGGATCATTGATCATGTCCGCTGAAGAGGAGCACCTCACGCATGGATGCCGGATCCTGTAATGCCTGCAGCGCTGCGGGTACCCCGTTGATGAAATTCTCGCTCGGCAAAGACTTTTTCGGGCGGACCTATGACCGGCTGTCGCCCGCTTCGGATCAAAGCCCGAAATGGTATTGTGAACCCTGCTCCATGATGAAGAATCTCCAGCGTGATTTCCGCGATATCCGCGCTGAATTCGACAAACTCGCCAAGGGACAGGCCTCCGCCCTGTCGGAACCGGAAGCCAAACAACGGGCGCAGTTGCGCCTCAATGAAATTGCCGCCATCGCAGGCACCCAGGCCGCCGGCTCATCGCTCCTCAGCTCGACGGACGTGAAGCAGTTGATCGAGCAATTTCATGCCCGCGCCTGATCCGTTACATCGCACCCTGGAACCTCGGAGTTGCTGACATGACCGGCTATCAGCGACACATTTTTGTCTGCACCAACAAGCGCGAACCGGATGACCCGCGCGGCAGCTGCTCCAAGCTCGGCTCCGATGCGCTCCACGCCTGCTTCAAGCAGGAGGCCAAACGACTCAACCTGAAAGGCGTCGTCCGCGCCAACAAAGCCGGCTGTCTCGATTATTGCGCACAGGGTCCGACCGTGGTGGTCTATCCCGAGGGAATCTGGTATCGCGTGACGTCCGAGGTTGACGTGAAAGAAATCATGGAGCGGCATGTCGTCAAGGGAGAGGTGGTCGAACGACTCTTGATGCCCGATCAGTCCCCGCTCCCGCTTCTTTCTCCATTGAAAGCCTGAAGCGATCACCCCCTGCTGACTCTCGCGAGCGCTCTATGCCAGCCGACGATAAATGGAAGGCCAACATGGAAAAAGTGGCCTTTATGAAGGCCTTCCCCGGGCTGCTCCGCCACTGGGAAGCACTCGCCGGAAAAACGGTCGAAGCGGTCACACCGCTCAAGAGCAAGGCCGGCGCGGCCGCGCTGATCTGCACGGACGGATCGTTTGTGGTGCTTCCGCCGCTGACGACGGAGCCCTACGAGTTGGGTGAAGCCCTGCAGGCAGGCCGCAGCTACCTCGAACCAAAACACCCCGAAGCCTATATCGGATACGATCAGCTGCTGAAGAAAGACAAGGACGCACAACGCACCGCCCGCCTGGAAAATATTCTCGGGGCGATTCGCAACAATATGGAACAGATTCCAGAGTTGAAAGACCGGCTCAAAGACCTGGTCAAGGAGTGGAAGTGAGCAGTCTCCCACAGAAAAACATGTTCGAGATCTTCTCGCAAGGTCTCTTCGAAGGAGTCAAACCCATGCTGGTCATTCGCGATCATCTCGTCCGTCATCCCGATCGTTGCACTCATCAAGCCATTTGCGTCCCCATTTGCCCAACCAGCGCGTGGCTCTCGACGCCGCCCTACAAATTCGATCCTTCCCGTTGCCTCGAAAGCTGCCGGCTCTGTTTGGACGCCTGCCCGTCGCAAGCGATTTATGCGGTGTTCAAGAAGGGCGAGAAGTTGCTGGAGCCGCAGAAGAAATAGCGGGAGTCGCGGCTGACGAACGGCGCACAGCCTCGGTGACACCATAATGCGTTGCATCTCACCAGCTGGCTGAGGTTTCTTTTCATTCCCCGCAGGCTCCTCTGAAGCGCTGCCCTTCGGGCAGCATGCCGTCGTCTGCTTTCCTTATTATGCCCCTGACATTCTTTTGGCGCGATGGTGTTGCCTCGGCGCGCATCCGTTCCATCCGCGAAGGGGAAAATAGAAGAAAGCCCTCGTTGGACGCGCGCAGTGGGGGACCAGCCAGGCTACCCCTTGAGAAAGAGGAGGGAGAAGGACAAATCCCCCTCCCAGTGTTGGAGGTAGGACTCGATTTAAGTAGCACCCGGGATTTTTTCGGGCAGAGAAGAAAACACGCGGTGAGATCAGACGATCTGCTTCCGCAAGCGCCCCCAGTAGGCCGTCCCTACATATCCGCAACCGCCCGTGAAGGTGGTCAACGCCATGACGCGATAGACGACGGAGCGCGGCGCCTTGACGTTGACCGCCGGGTCGAGGAGATCCGGCGCAGCGGCCACACGTTTCAGCGTTTCACCCGCCAACAGAATCGGCCACATACATGCCAATCGCTGGCGAATTTCAAGGCGTGGCAGGGCCATGGTGTACATCCAGCCCTGATCCAAGTGTTCGATGGCCATCTTGATCAGCCGCATCAACACCGGCCTGAACTTCGGCAGGTTCTCTCGATTCAGCAAATCAACCGGCGTCAGGCCCGCCTCACGGAGAAGCGGTTCCGGCACATAACAGCGGCCACGGTGGAGATCCCGGGCAAGATCCTTCACGATATTCGTCAGCTGCAATCCCTTGCCGAATCGCACCCCGAGGGCCGACATGTTCTTCACATCCCAGCCTGACATCGACGGACAATGCGCACAGACCATCCTGGTCCAGAATTCTCCGACACAACCCGCGACGTAGTACGTATACCGATCCAATTCGTCCAGGGTCTGAAACGCCGTCAGGTCCTGAGCCGAATCGCCCTGAAAATGCGTAAGATCCATCGCCATCCCGTCCGGCAAGACCCCCATCAACCATCGAATCCGCTCTTGATCTTCGGAATCGAATCGATCGTACAGCGCCAAACAGTCTTCCAATCGCTGGAGCAACACCTGTTCTGCGGAATCGGCTTGATGAGGAATCAAGGCGGCTTGGATCGCTTGCACGTCCCTCCGCGCTATGGGGTCGGAACTGAACTGCATCCGAAACTGGTTGAGATAGCGGAGTCGCTGCTCACGGCCGATCAGGTCGGTATCGGCAATTGTGTCGGCGGCACGCGCGAAGAGATAGGCGAGCCCCATCTGGTCGCGTACCGTCGCCGGCAGCACGTTGAGGGTCAGATAAAACGACCGGGAAACCTGCTTGAGGATGCCGTGGAGGAGTTCGTGTCTTGCGGAGTCGATAGCCGTGGAGCAACCTTCTTATCTAACTTCCAGCACACCTTCCATGCCCTTCTCCCGATGACTCGGAAAGAACAGGAGCTTCTTGTCGCAATAGAAGGGATAGAGACCGGGCTTCCTCACGGTAAACTGCACTGTGACCGTACGGCCAGAGGACACATCTCGTTCAATTGATAGTCCCGCCGCTTCGTTCTTGAGGAGAAAATTGTGCGGAGTAATGCTGGTGATGCTGGTCAAGAACAATTCGACCGGTTTCCCTGCCTGGACGATCAAATGACTGGGCGTATAGGAGTAACTGTCGAGGATGACGGTGGCTCGCTGAATGCCGTCGAGCTGATCAACCGGTACCTGTAGCGGTGGGACCTGCGGCGCCTGATCGGCAGCATGCACAAGCGCAGGGGCAATGACCGCGTCGCACATCAGCGCACAGACAAACCCGAGCTGCAGAAAACCAGAGGCCCTACTCATACCCATCGGTTCTAGCAGAAGGCCGCGGAGTCGGTCAACCGAGCAAGCAACTTGACTGGCAGGGAACCTGGTATTATCTCTGAACATCGAGACGCGACAGACCCCTTTGCCCAAGGGTCCAACAATCGCCTCGAGATCCGGTATAATAACATCCAAGGTTCGTTCCTCTCCGTAGCACAAGGGAGCGAGGAGAACGGACCTCCAAGGAGGACAGATATGAAGTCGTTGAAGGGTATCGGGCTGCTTCTTATTTCGAACATTCTCATTTATCTCACCCTGTCGATTACGGTCAGGGTGCTGGTCAACGTCGTCCTGCCGGCCTTCGGCATCGATGTCCGGGGAGCCTTCAGTCAGGAACTGCTGGTCTGGTCGCTGGTGATCGGTTTCGGCGGCGCGTTCATCAGTTTGCTCTTTTCCAAACAAATGGCCCGCGCCATGCTGGATTGCGCTCAAATTACCCAGCCACGCACAAACGCGGAACAGGTGATTTACGGGTCCGTGCGGGAGATCGCCGAACGGCTCCATATCACCATGCCCGAAGTCTGGGTCTATGAATCGCCTGACCCCAATGCCTTTGCCACGGGACCGAGCAAAAATAACGCCATGGTCGCGGTATCGACCGGATTGCTGGCCAACCTGCGGGAAGACGAAGTCAAGGCTGTGCTCGCCCACGAGATGGGGCATGTCTTCAACGGCGATATGTTTTCCACGACGGTGCTCGCCGGCTTGATGAACACGTTCGTCCATTACATCAGCAATTTCGTGTATCAAATGGTGGCCCAGCCGCAAGGTGGCAATCGAGAAGAAGGCCAGAGCGGCAGCCCGATCCTGGGTTTCGTGGTCTATATCTTCTTGCAGGTGGTCTTGTCCGTGCTGGCCATGCTGGTCGTCAGCTGGCATTCCCGGCGCCGGGAATATGCCGCCGATGCCTTCTCGGCGAAGGTGTACGGGAAAGAGTCGATGATCAAGGCCTTGCAGGCCATCGACCGTTGGGTGAACCGGGCCCAGTTCGAATATTCGACGCAAGATGCCCTGGCCACGATGAAGATTTCCGGCAACACCTCCGGATTTCTGCACTTGCTGGCGACGCATCCCCCGATTGAGGAACGCGTCGCGGCATTGGAACGTCTCTAACCAAGGAGTCTTCATATGCCGATCTCTCGACCGACTTGTTCATGGAAGGTACTGGTCCTCGGGCTCGCAGTGGGTCTCGGGCTTGGCGCCTTTACAGCGGGCCTCGGTTCGGTCGATGCGGCGGAACAAGGAGCGACACGCATGGCGGCTAAAGCGTCTACGGTCTATGACTTCACGTTGAACGATATCGACGGGAAACCTGTCTCGTTGGGTCAATACAAGGGAAAGGTCATCATGCTGGTCAACACCGCCAGCTTCTGCGGCAACACGCCGCAGTATTCAGACCTCGAGAAAATGTACGAGACTTACAAAGACAAGGGCTTTGAGATCCTGGCCTTCCCTGCGAATAACTTCGGCCAGCAAGAACCGGGGACGAACGAGGAGATCAAGGGATTTTGCCTGACCAAGTACAGTGTCGGCTTCCCGCTCTTCAGCAAGATCAGCGTGAAGGGGAGCGACAAACATCCCCTCTACCACTATCTCACCGAGCAGAGCCCATTCCCCGGTGAAGTGGAATGGAACTTCCAGAAATATCTCGTCGATCGCTCCGGCAACGTCGTCGCGCGCTACCACCATCGTACGAAACCCGTGGCTGACGAAGTAGTGAAGGACGTGGAGCGCTTTCTCGCGAAGCACTAAGCCGGTTTAGCTTTTCTTGGAGAAACTGATATGGGCCCGATACTCTTGGATGGCCGCACTCAATGCGGCCTTCCCAAGAGGGATATTCGCCTCCAAGGCATCCTCCACCGCCTGATCGTCGATGATCACGTCGTACTTATCCTGCAGATTGGTTCGAACCGCGGTCCCGTCCTTGAACGTCCGCGGCATATAGATTTCAGTCCACACTTCCTTCTCAACCAGGCAGACATCACAGAACCGCTCGTATAACAGCGCCAGTTTCTCCGCATCGGTCTCTTTCATGCACCTGCTCCCGGGTAAAACGATCCCACCCCACCCTCAAGAGGCGGTGAGTGAAGGTAGACCAAGCGACGGGGGATATTCAACGGGCGGTGGAATCGGACGGCGCTGACGCGGGTAGCTGGTCGGTCACGGCAAAACGCATGGTCCCGACCTGATTCACGGCATGAAAGGGCTGCTGCCCCAACGATGTAATGTAAATCTTGACCAGATACTTTCCTTGCGGCCATTGTTCAGACGGCTTCTTCAACTCCAGAAAACCATACCGTTCGTGGCCAGGCACCTCGAGACTATCGGTCACGATTGCACGAGCACCGGTCTTCCCGTCTGCGCCTATGGGGAACACCTGGGCGGCAAACTGCGCCGGGTCCTCAAGCGGAGCCACCTCAAAGACGATGTAGACGGCCGGAGTATCCGGAGAGAACAGCGTGGTTCCTGGAGCGATGGGCTTCAAGCGGGGATCCTGGGTGTACCATCCCTTTCTCCCAAACGTGTCCCACTCCACCTCGTAACCGCGCGCCATCTTGATCCACGTGAACAGCGATTGAGGAACGCCTTTCTCTTGGACATCCATCGAAGGGGTTTCCGTCGGCTCGAATTCCGTGATGGCCTGCTCCTTCGGCACCATCAAGTCCCGGCCCTCCACGACCGCAGCGAAGAATCCCGGACCAGCCGCCACACACAGCATGACGATCAGACGGCAGATGACCCACCTTCCGTTCATTGTCGTGGCTGGTTGGCCGCAGGCGGCTGATATCGGGAGCTCCATAGGATTATCGTACTCACTGCGGAGAAGGGGGTCAACCGGCCTGCAGGGATTCACTCCAAACCCCGGCCATCTCGACTTGCTCTGATATAATCCGGAAAGCCATCACGTATCATAGTGCTCATCTTACTTCCGTTGCCATCCACGGCCTCATGAACCAACCCGCCCCCCAGCAACAGACATCTCTCCCCCTTCACCCCCTTGAGCCCTCAGACGATCTTACGCAGTCGTCGAAAGGGGACGCCAAGGCTGAGAGCCGCCGATACGGCATTCGCGATGCAGCCTATCAGGCTGCCGCGCAGGGCGGCGGGGAAAACTATTTCTCGGCCTTTGCCCTGTTTCTGCATGCCTCTCCATTGCATATCGGCATCTTGTCCGCCCTACCCCAATTAGTCGGAGTCGTGGCGCAACTTCTGTCGGTGAAACTGCTTCAATATCTCCGCATGCCTGCGCAACTCCTGATCGGCGGCGGCTGGGCCCAGGCCCTCTGCTGGTTGCCGATCCTGTCACTGCCCCTGCTCCTACCCGAGCATGGTCCCTGGCTGCTGATCGGCTGCG
The DNA here is from genome assembly GCA_919902505.1 of Nitrospiraceae bacterium. Classification (GTDB taxonomy): domain Bacteria; phylum Nitrospirota; class Nitrospiria; order Nitrospirales; family Nitrospiraceae; genus Nitrospira_A. Next base: position 14,381 of record CAKKRE010000013.1, on the reverse strand, counting down.
CCATGCTGTACTTTGCCTTCGGACACGCCACAGCCCCGGTGTGGAATAGCCTGTTGGTCGATGTCGTGGAGACGAGCAGCCGGGGCGCCTACTTTGCCCAGCGAGCCCGCGTGACGGCGTTGACGAGTTTTGTGGCCTTGGGCATTGCCGGAACGGTCCTGACGCTGGGGCAGAAATGGGAACTCAGCTGGATCGGGTTCCTCTTCATTTTTCTGGGTGCGGCAGCCGCGCGAGTGGGAGCGACCCGATGCCAAAGCAGGATCTCCGAACTGCTGCCGGTGCATCAGATCGAAGCCCCGCACGGATTCCGGCATTTTCTGACAAAGCACGCCACACCGGACTTTCGACACTTCCTGCTGTTCTCCGGACTGATGCATTTCGCGGTACTGATTTCAGGACCGTTCTTTGTCGTCTACCTGTTGCGAGATCTGCACTGGTCTTACTTCCAATATGCAGGCTGGATGGCCAGCAGCATCTCGGCGCAATTCCTCACCCTCGCGCCATGGGGACAGATCGGCGATCGGTACGGGAACAAGACCCTGCTCATGGTCACGGGCCTGGCGGTCCCGCTCTTACCGATGGGCTACCTGTTGAGCGAACACTATCTGTTTCTGCTGATCCTGAATTTTTTCGGCGGTGTGATTTGGGCGGGGCTGTCGCTCGGACTCCAAAACTATGTCTTTGACTCACTCCGTCCGCAGGAGCGCACACGAGGTGTAGCCCTGGCCAATGCTACGAACGCGATCGGCTGGGGCTTCGGGGCTTTGACCGGCAGCTGGCTGGCCACGATCCTCCCGGCCCAGCTTTCGCTCGGCCTCTGGGAACTCACCCCGGCGTCCAACCTACCGTTCCTGTTCTGCCTCTCCGGAGCGCTACGATTGCTGATTGCCCTCAGCCTGCTGAGAACCTTCGGCGAGCCACGAGAGATCATGACACCGCCGCAACGGCACCTGATGTGGGAGTTGCCGCTGGTGAAACCGCTGGTAGCGCTGCTCCCCTGGAGAAATTCTCGCGTCGCGCCCTAACCGGTCGCGTCGCCATGCCCTGGCTGACTACATCCCGGCCGGCTTCTGTTCCCGTTCTTCCTCCTTGAGCTTATCGAACCCCCGATCCGCATTGCCCTTCACCTGCTCCAACGACGGTTGGGCCATGGGTTTCGGTTTCTCACTCGCACAGCCGGCGACGAACACCGCTGCCGCGACCAATGCTCCGAACACCCCGACCACGCACATCCCCGCCCCTGTTCTGCTGCTCCCCTTACCCATGCCAGCCCCCTTTTCGATTCAGTCCATCCGTCGGCAACGACCCCTGACGAGACATTATGGGATAGTGCTGCGGCGCGCTCAAGATGAAAACGCGCCCGACTCTCGCACGTTGACTGCCTTCGGCAAAGGCGTTATCCTCCGCGACAGGAGCAGACGTATCCTGAAAGGAACCCGATGTCACTACACGACCGTTTGACCGAAGATCTCAAATCAGCGATGAGGTCGAGAGACCAGCTGCGCATGGACGTCATCCGCATGATCAAAGCCGCCGTGCAATATAAGGAAGTCGAACTGAAACAAGACCTGGACGATGCCGCGATGAGCCGGATCATGACCACGCTCATCAAGCAACGCAAGGAATCCGCCGAGCAATTCGAAAAGGGCAACCGGCAGGACCTGGCGACGAAAGAGCGGCAGGAGATCAGCATCATCGAGAGTTATCTGCCCGCCGCGCTCTCCTCCGAAGAACTGACCCGGATCGTCGACGCCGCTGTGAAGGAATCCGGCGCTGCGTCCCTCAAAGACATGGGCCAGGTGATGAAAGCCGTCATGGCCCGCTTGGCCGGCCAATCCGTCGACGGCAAAGTCGTCAGCGACCTGGTCAAAGCCGCTCTTCAACGGTAAATGTGCCGGCTCCGGCACCACCTCTCTTAATCTATTCCTCGATTCTGCCGATACCGCTCCTGACGGGTGGCATCACGCCGATGCCACCCCGGGTATGTCTCACATTCAACATGCCCGATCGGCAGGCATCGCACCTGCTCACACGCCACCAAGCGGACGAGGCTGCACATGGGCATCCTGATCGTTGACGATTCTCCCGACCAACAGCTGCTCCTAAAAACCGTGCTGAACAAAGCCGGCCATCAGGACCTGCTCATCGTGGACTCGGCCGCTTCAGCCTACGACCACCTTGGCATCGATCAGCCCCAGCCGAACGGGCAGGCACCCGCCATTGATTTGATCCTGATGGACTTTCTGATGCCGGGCATCGATGGGGTGGCCGCTACACAACGGATCAAGAGCCTGGAGCACTTGCGGGATATTCCCGTGATCGTCGTCACGGCCAAAACCGCCCTGGGGGATCTTCAGGCAGCCTTCTCAGCCGGCGCGATGGACTTCATCACGAAGCCGGTCAACAGTGTAGAGCTGCTCGCCCGGGTGAATTCCGCCCTGATGCTCAAAAAGGAAATGGATTGCCGCAAAACCCGTGAACTGGAGCTGCGCCGCAGCAATGCCGAACTCCAACAGGCGCTACGGGAAGTGAAGGTCTTGAAGGGCCTGGTGCCGATCTGTGCCTCCTGCAAGAAAATCCGGAACGATCAGGGGTTCTGGCAACAATTGGAAGAGTATATCCAGCAACATTCGGAAGCCGAATTCAGTCACGGCCTCTGCACCCCATGCATTAAAAAGCATTACCCTGGCGTTTACCCGGACTAGCTGCTAGCATCGTCCTACGACACACTTTCAGGGAGACACTGACCATGGGTATCCTGATCGTCGACGACTCGACGGACGATCGTCTGTTGATTCAATCCATCCTCGCCAATGCCGGATACGAAGAAACCTTTGTCGCGGAGTCCGCCGCCGCGGCGTTCCGTTTGCTGGGGCTCGACGGCCCGCGGCAAATGACGGGCCGGGTGGATCTGATCCTGATGGATATCGTCATGCCTGCCACCAACGGGATCGAGGCCTGCCGGCAGATCAAAGCCGTCGAACGCTATCGCGACATCCCGATCATTATGGTCACCGTCAAAACGGATCCGGTCGATCTGCAGTTGGCCTTTGCGGCCGGCGCCATCGATTACGTCGCCAAACCCATCAGCAAGATCGAGCTCCTGACCCGCGTCCGGTGCGTGCTCCGCCTCGTCCATGAAATCGAACGGCGCCGTGCGCGCGAGCAGGAACTCCTGGAGGTGATGCGCCAGCTACAGGAAGCCAACCAGATGTTGTTGCGTCTCTCCTGCCTCGATGGCCTGACCGGAATCACCAATCGTCGCCAGTTCGACGACTTTCTGGACCAGGAATGGCGCCGGGCCGCGCGTGAATCGACGCCGCTGTCGCTCATCATGCTCGATATCGACTACTTCAAGACCTACAACGACAGCCATGGACACCAGGCCGGAGATGAATGTCTTCGCCAGGTCGCGCAGCTGATCTCCAGCCACGTCAATCGTCCCGGCGACTTGGTAGCCCGCTACGGCGGCGACGAATTCGTCATCGTGCTGCCCGGCACCACGGTAGACGGCGCGGCACAGGTCGCCGATACGCTCCGGCGCAAAGTCTGTGAAGCAGAGATGAAACATCCGAACGGCGATCCCGTGACCATCAGTCTCGGCTTCGCCTGCACCGTGCCCAGCCGCGTTGCGGCACCGACCGATCTCATCAGGGCGGCCGACCAGGCGCTCTATCAGGCCAAGCAGGACGGGCGCAATCGCGCCAAGCAAGCCGGAGTCCTGACGCTCGTGCACCACACGCATAAAGATTGATGACCTCCCGCCGTCGCGACCATCGTGTCACCCACTCGCGAGACGGAGCGGTCATGCCGGATTGAGACGACCGGACCACGACATGGCGAAACGCATCACGCAAACCAGACGAACCGCCTCAACCTCTCCCGCACGCCTCCCCCGAACTGCTTCCCGACCGTCCGCCGCACTGCAACGCGAGCAGGCCGCGCGCCTGCGTGCCGAGCGGGCGCTCCAGCGCGTGTCCAAAGAATTGCAACGCCGCGTGGAAGAACTGCAACGGGCCAAAGATGCCGCCGATGTGGCCAACCGCGCCAAGAGCGAGTTCCTGGCCAGCATGAGCCATGAGATCCGCACCCCGATGAATGCCATCATCGGCATGGCCGACCTCTTGTGGGAAACCACCCTCACTCCGGAACAACGGAAGTACCTGCGCATCTTTCGCCGCGCCGGAGCCAGTCTGCTGAGCCTGATCAATGACATCCTCGATCTATCGAAAGTCGAATCGGGCCGCCTGGACCTGGACTCGATCGACTTCGACCTGTCCGAGTTGATCGACAAAACCAGTGAAATGCTGGCCTTGCGGGCCAACGAGAAAGGCCTCGAACTCGTCTGCCACCTCGCCAACGACGTCCCCTGCCATCTGATCGGCGATCCCAACCGCCTCTACCAAATCCTGCTCAACCTGCTGGGTAACGCGATCAAATTCACGGAGAAGGGCTCGGTGGTCATGAGTATCACCAACGATGCCGAGCTTCGGACGCCGGGCGCGATTCGATTCTCGATCAGCGATACGGGCATCGGAGTCCCGCACGACAAGATCAAAGCCATCTTCGACACATTCACGCAAGCGCATAGCACGATTGCGCGCCAGTACGGCGGCACGGGACTGGGCTTGTCGATCTCGCAACAGCTGGCAGCCCTCATGGGCGGCCGGATCTGGGTGGAAAGCACCCTCGGCGAAGGCAGTACGTTCCACTGCGTGGTCCAGCTTGGCGTGCAAACAGCCCCGCCGCCATCGAAAGTGTCAGGCACTATGAACCTGGCCGGGCTCCGCTGCCTGGTCGTGGACGATTACCCGACCAACCGGCTGATCCTGCGAGAAACGCTGTTCGGGTGGGGCGCAACCGTGGTGGAAGCCGACAGCGGCGAACAGGCCATGGAGGCCCTGGAAATCTCGTTGAAGTCCGACGCCCCGTTCTCCCTGCTCCTGCTCGATTGCCGGATGCCCGGCATGGACGGGTTTGAGGTCATCGAACGCATCCATGCCGATCCCAGATTGAGCCACCTCACGATCATCATGCTCGCGTCCGACCGGTGGGCCGACGACATCGCCAAGACCTACGACCTCGGCCTGGGTGGCTACCTGGTCAAGCCGATCCGACGCTCCGATCTTCAACAAACCATCAGCATCGCATTGGGCCGCAGCAAGAGCGGCTTCTCGCCTTCTCCTCAAGGCGCCGCTCTCCCGGCCGCACCTCAAGGACGATCCCTGCGGATCTTGCTGGTGGAGGACTCGCCGGACAATCAGGTGTTGATCCAGTCCTATCTGAAGAACACCATCCATCGATTGGACCTGGCCGATAACGGGCAGATCGGCGTGGCGAAATTTCAGAACGGGCACTACGATCTCATTCTGATGGATATGCAGATGCCGGTCATGGACGGCATCACCGCGACACAAACCATTCGACGCTGGGAGCAGGAGCAGGGCCTCCCCGCAGTTCAAATCATTGCCCTCACGGCCCTGGCCCTCAAAGAAGAATCGGCGCGGATCTTCGAAGCCGGATGCAATGCCCATATGACGAAGCCGCTGAAACGAACCACGCTGCTGGAATTACTCCTGGCCTATGAAAAGACGCGAGCGCAATGATGCACCATCATGCTGAACCCGGCCCCGACAAGATCCCCGTCCGTATCGATTCCAGCCTTGAAGCCATCATCCCCGGGTTCCTCGCCAACCGGCAGCGGGATCTCACCACGATTGAGTCCTGTCTGAAGCAGGGCGATCTCAATACGATTCGCATGCTGGGCCATCGCATGAAAGGCGACGGCGGCGGGTATGGCTTCGATCAGATCAGCGCGATCGGCGACCAACTTGAGCGGGCCGCCATGGCGCACAATCTCTCGGCGCTACACGATCACCTCAACGGGTTGAAAGACTTCCTGTCCCGCATCGAGATTGTGTACATCCACTGAGTTCAACGCCTGCACTCGTCGCTCCCCTTCCCTCCATTTGCGTGACCTGCTCCATTCCGGCCTGGCGTCTCCACAGAAAACGACGGCAACTGAAAACAAGAGTAAGATGGCGGCTTCGGTAGTCCTCGATGACGTTCTCCGTTAAACCTGTTGTTTAACAGGGGAGCTTACGGAGGTGGCCCGGATTTGACAGACACCTTTGAAGGGGGACAGGATTCCCTCAGGAGGTGTCCGAGGCGTTCACGCAAGCAGTTCACCCCGGAGTGTAAACGCGAAGCCGTACAGTTGTTAGAGAGCGGGAGCCGTCCGGCTTCCGCGATCGCCCGCGAATTGGGCATTGCCCGCAATCAGCTCTACAAATGGCAGACGGAGTTCCGGGCGCGCGGCGCCGGGGCGTTTCCGGGATCCGGTGCGCGCAAGGAGCGGACGACCGAGACCGTCCGGCTGAAGCGGGGGCCCTCCCCAGTGGACGCTCGATGGACTCGATGACACCATCTGATCAAGCCGCCCTGCCCTGGGAGACGCCGCCCGCGCAGCCGGCCCCTCCGCAGCCCACCCCGCTCTCACCATTTGATACGCTTCGGTACCTCGACCTGGACATACGAAGGCTGGCAAGGCCAGGTTTACCAGCGCACATACCCAAAGACCGCCTTTAAACGGGAGAGTCTTGGCGAGTATTACCAATACCGCTACAAGGGCCAGCCGCTGTTTTCGACGGTGGGCAATGACAGCACCTTTTACCGCCCCCCCACTGCCAGCCAGCTCATCACCTATCTCCGCATGATGCCCGATCATGCCCAGATGTGCTGCAAAGTGTGGGAAGAAATCACCATCCCGACCTATGCCAAGCACGCCCGGTATGGAGTACGAGCCGGGCAACCGAATCCGAACTTTCTCAACGCCGAGGCCTTCAACCAGTTAGTGCTGCAGCCCTATCGCGATGCGCAGTTCCAAGCGCAGACCGGCCCGTTCCTGTTTGAGTTCCAACAGAATGGACTCCTCACGGACGAATTTGTCACACGGCTCGATACGTTCTTTTCGCGACTCCCCACCGACTTTACCTATGCCGTGGAGATTCGCAATGCGAGCTTTCTCGGCGCGCGGTACCGGGACACGCTCTACGCACACGGGGTGGCCCACGTCTATAACCACTGGTCTTACAGGCCGCCGCTCGCCGAACAGCACGCCCGCATGACATCCTTTACGGCACCCTTCGCTGTGCTGCGGCTCCTCACGCCCCTCAAGATGACCTATGCTGCTGCCAAGGCTAGAGCTGAACCCTATACGCGCATCGTCGAAGTGCTCCCCGACATGCGCAGGGAGACGGTTGCGCTCGTAATGCACGCGGCGAGGGAAGGCCGAACCGGGCATGTGTTGGTGAACAACCGGGCCGAGGGCAATGCGCCGATGACGGTCCAGGCACTCGTCGATGTGATCCAAGGCGGCCTGAAAGGCTCATGAACAAAAGAATACGCCTAAATGTTTGATTGCAAGACCCCATCTGATCCCCGGCTTTGAAGCGGCCAGTTGAGACGAGCCAGGCGCTGGGATTGGCCGGGACACCTTCTCGCGACCATTGTTCGACAGCAATGGCGAAGGCTTCGTGCATCGCCTCTTCGGCCGCGTCGAAGTCGCCAAGCAGGCGGATCAAGGTGGCCAGCACCTGCCGCGACTCAGTGCGGTAGATTAGGTCGACGACTGCGAGTGCCTTCTCAGTGGCCTCATCGCTCATAGGTTCTGGACCATCTCCAAGAGTTTCAATACGGTGTTCCAGTTCCTCACGGTCGAGACGGTTTTCAAGGTGCGATCAAAATAGTCGTTTGTGAGTTTCGTTCGAGCCACGCCGTTTGGCAGCCAGAGATAGATGTCACGCCCACGCAGGATAAACGAATCCCCCGGCGACCGTGTGGCGTCAAGCGCCGCTACGCAGGCGGGATCGGGGACATCGGCGAGAAACGCAACGTGCAGCGCGGCGGTGTCGAGGCCTCGTTTCAGAAAGGGGTTACGCGTTACAGTCGCAGCGAGTTCTTCTTGCGAGCGGATCACTACCGGTACCGAGAATCCGAACTGTTGCTCAATCGCGGTTGTAATCGTGCCGGGCAGCCGCTTGGCGACAGTGGGCGGCACACGAAACACGAGGTTTCCAGTCTGGATATATGTTTCCACATCGACGCACCCGGCCTCCCTGAACATGGCGGCGAGATATTTTATCGGGAGCCTCCGGTTCCCGCCGACATTGATGCCGCGTAACAGCGCGATATGCGTTGCCTTGTTCACAGGCATAGCTTCTCCTTTGCCTATCGAACGCACACTTGCCGGCCGAACGTGAATGAGCTGAAAACGGTTGCCGATCCTCTCCGATGCGTCATTGCATCGGCTGTCTGATGACGGTTTTCCATTTCGCCGGGTCAGCCTTGCGTATATCGCTCAAGTAAATTTCGTGATGCTTCCCAACTCGTTTGCCTCTGGAGTCAATGAATAGATGAACCTTCTCAATCGTCGGCCCTTCTTCGGAGAACGGGCCAATATGCAGAATTTGCGCACACGTACCCTCCGAAAAAGCTTCCACCCGCACCTTGGAAATGGCCGTTGGATTCTTTTTCTTTCTCACATCGGCAATAGCGTTGTCGATGATTTCAGGTGTGACGAAGGATGGCTGCATGATCATCATGGTCCATTTCCAGTTCGATTTGTCCTTGGTGGTGAACTTTGACATATCGGTGGCCCACCAAAGTCCTTCCAGTGGCATAACTCCATAATCAATTCCCGCTGGCCCCTTCTTGACCATGAACTTGACGGCGTAGGAAACCGCGAATAAAGCCTCAATGGCATCGGCGTATGCCGGTGATGTATTGGGGTCGCCTGTGCCATCCACCATCAAGTAGTTCATCGGTGGAATATCAACCTGAACAACCTCCTTGGCGGATGCTTGATAGAAGTGCTGCAACTCTTTCTTGAGATCAATTTTCTTCATGGGCTTACCCAATGACGTTCGAGAATGTTTTCTTGATCGGCGCACATTGCCCGCTCAGGAGGTTGCACCTATTCTGCCAACGGCTTGTCATCGGTCATCGGCCATGGGCCGGTTCTCCTTCCGCGTAAATCATTCCCCCTCACAGCGACGCCGACGGGCTGCGAGAGCTGTCAGCCTCGATCGGGTAGTCTGAGCAAATCGATTAAGTCCGAATATGGACTCATCGCCTGCTAGAGTTTTCTCTTGCGCTTCTTAGCACCGCCAGGCCAACAAGCCGGACAAGGACCCACGCCGCGATACTTGTGTCCACGAGAGCATGTCTTCCAACCACCTCGATTTGCTTTTGGCATGATGCGCTCCTATTGGGCCTCCATTTCTCTTAACAGGCCGGGTGGGCTATCTGGTTTCACGAGGTCACGTTGAGACAGCTGAACCGGCAAGCAGCTATACGGACCGCTTCTCTACTACGGTGTAATGCGCCGATCGCTGATCGAAACGCGCCAAGAGCGCTCGTGCTTCCGGTGGAACCACAGCCACTTCGTAGTCCGGACCCGCGAAGCGCTGCACTGCCTCGACGGAATCGAACCACATGATGGTCACAAACTCGACCTCCTCGGGCACCGAGCCTCGGAGCAGATCGATGGCCTGGAAACCGGAGATCTTCCGTCGAATGATGCTAGGAAAGATCTCGCTGCGAAGGAGGCGCTCGTACGCATCAGCGTCTGCCTCAGTGGTCCAACCGTGCCAAATACGGCATATCATCGGCCGCTCGACTCCAGATTTATGACGGGAAACAGTTGCCAAACGACACGAGTAGCTTCGGTGAACCCTTGAGCCGAATCCTGCGCGTCAGCAAAGCCCAGACCAGGCTGCCTTCTTTTCGTACGAATCGGAGCCACGTTTGACTATCGGCCGTGATGCGCAGATGCGGCGCTCCGACAAGACCGTCCTGCACCGAGATCGTCTTATCGCGAATGGCGATTGTGGCGTGGCGCGCTTCGATCCCTGTGAAGGTGAAGTGGTAGGTCGCGTCGAAACCCGTTGCCTTCCCGCGCTGAAAGGCGTTGGGGAGGCCGGCTAAGAATTGATCGATTGAGGAGGGACGAAGACTGTTACCGACGCGCCGGACGGTTTTGTGCGGGAAACGCTTGGCCACGTGCAATTCGGCATCGGACCCTGGAACGACATAGACCGGTTCGATTTTGTCTTGAAGCGGTGTCACCACGTCGGTCGTGAATGATTTGCGATCCGTCAAGAATGGGGCAATGACTTCTTCGCCCGCCGGGCAGACCGCCAGGCAGTAGGCGGCTTTGTAGTTGGCGCCGAACGACAGACTTTGCCACATGGAGGCGGATTCGGCGTCGTTGACCTTCTGCCGATAGGCCTGTGCATTCGGGCTCTCCGCAATTCGTTCGACCCAATCGGTGAAGCCGCCCATGAATTCACGATAGTTATGCGTATAACAGGCAGAGAAATCAAAATGGCCGTCCGCGCCGATCGCGCCAGTCGGGCAGGCCGCCACACAAAGCTTGCATTCCAGGCAGGGGTTGTAGTCGATCGGAGTGTCGTAGACACTGATTTCGTGGTCCATCACAATTGTGCCTAGCAGAATGAAGTTCCCGAATTTGGGATGGATGACGTTCCGATGAATGCCCATCTGGCCGAGTCCGGCTTGCACCGCGACCGGTTTGTGCGAGATCACCCAGATCTTGCCTGGAAATTGGCCCATCTCCATCGGGAATCCCATCGACGGGTTCAGGGCTCGCATCCCGCGCGCTTCCAGTATCTTCACGATCGTTCGGGCAATGTCGTTCACGCGATCGCCCGCGTGATGAAACTCCAGGTTGGCAACGGATCGGGCCGGGCTGCGAATCGGGTCGCGGTTCATCCGCACGACGAAACTGATGAAGGACTTGGCTTGCGGGAAAATGTGAAGGAGATCGTTCCGTTGATCGGCCAGAGCCGGTCGTGCGAGTTCGACGAAACCCACGTCGTCGGCCCCGGTTTCCAGACAGAGCTGCCGCAGCTCGCCGGCGTCGAGGGGAGTTGTCCGCTCAGCCGCCTGCGCGTGAGACGATCGCTCGCGAACCTGTTTGACCGTGGGATGTTCGTCCAGCTTGACCATGGTAGCCTCCTTAGCCGCTCGCGGGCTCTGGTCAGACCGAGGCCCGCCGATCTTCGTGCATGACCCAGCGTTCTCGGGGACGGGCAAGCAGCGGAGTCAACTGACGGATCGTCTCAGCGTCTTTGTACTTACCGCGGACGGCATCGGCGTCCGCTCGGCTTCACCATTTGGCAATCGCCATGACATGCCCCGGCGCATCCTCATCGACAAGAATCTGATGAGACAGGTAACCGCCAAAGTGCTTCATGTCCGACCAAACGTGTCTCGTGAGCCGAAGCCCTTCCGCTTCGCTTTCAAGCTTCAACTTCGTCGCTGCATAGGCGAGAAGTGCGCCAATCAATAAGGCTGCGATGATGATGGTTTTCTTCAGCATGGTCGTTCTTCCTCGTAGAATGATCATCCCCTCAAATCAAAAGAGATCGAGTGTCACTTGAGAATCGAGAGCACGGTCTCTGCCGTCTGCCTGACGACCTCGGCTGGTGTGCCGGCTTTGATCATCACGATCGTGCCCTGCATCATCGTCACGAGGACTCGAGCGAGCGCCCGAGGATTTTTGTTCTTGTCCAGCTCGCCGTTCTGCTTCGCGCGTGTGAGCAGCTTGAAGAATGCATCCTCCAAATGCTGGAGCCGTCCGGAGACTTTCTTGGCGATGTCGGTCTGATGAGGGGCCAACTCCATGGCCGTGTTGGCGATTAAGCAACCGCGACGTTGGGGATCGGAAAGGGCGAACTCCAACATGCCCTCAAGAAACTGGTGGACCAGCGGAATAGCCGGGCCCGGCCGGCTCAGGATGGAGAGTCTGCTGCCGACGCCGACGCCAGTGCAGTAAAGATCCATGGCTTTCAGGAACAGTTCGCGTTTGTCTCCGAAGGTAGCGTAGAGGCTGCCGCGATTGAGGCTCATTGCGGTGAGCAGATCCTCCATTGAGGTCGCTTGATAGCCTTTGTGCCAAAAGACCTGCATGGCCTTCTCAAGCGCCTCATCCGGATTGAATTCTTTGGGACGGGGCATTGAAGGCTCTCCTGTGCCTCTGAGTTAAAAGATACGGTACGCCATACTGGAATGATCGGTCAAGTATTAAGTTGCTTGGCATGACCGAGTGAATTGACTGAAGGGTTTCTGCATAAACACACGAAATCGTTCTCGAGCCGATAGCAGTTGTATAAAGTCGGCACAGTGAGCGAACGAACGGATGTCTGATGAGTTGTTTCTCGATATCCGTGAACATACCCGGATGCGCGTACCCGTTCCATTCTCCTGTGCGCTGCCTGAGAAGGCGCGACCGCGCTGGTTTGCGAAAAAACGGGCCGGTCTCGGCGTGGTCTACGATGTATCGCTCAGAACCGATATGGAGGGTCTTGCAATCAAACATCCGTCAGGCCTATTGGTTTTCAGCGTCTTCGCACATTCGAGAGGGTCATTCTACGGTCCAATCCTGGGTGATCACCTTACCTGATGCGGCAGTCCTGGCATTCTCCCCCGCTTGAAACTGGTACAGGTTCTGGAGCAGCGTCACCGCATGAATACCCCCACATCACTTCGTGCCCTGTTCTCACTGCCGGGCTTCGTGGCAGCCTCCCGGCTCGTCGGCGTCTTCGGGGACCGCGCCGCTAGGGTGCTGGTGTTACGGCGCCGGAAAAACTGCCCGCTGCTCACAGTGTGGACGCCGGTGCCGCGGGCGCTACGACCAACGGACCTGCCGTGCCCGCGATCACTCGGCCGGCGGGTTCTGCAGCTACCTCCAGTTCGAGCGCTGGCGGGCTCACTGCCCGAGGTGCCGTAGCGTGCTCGTAGAGCGCCGACTGGCTGGCCAAGAATCCGCGCTTCACCCACCGCTTCGCCATGCACGTGGGTGCGCTCTGCCGCGAGAGGCCCAACACGGCGGTGGCTGAGGCGGAGCGCCTCCACGACAGCACGGTCAAGGACCTCGACCGCCGGAGACCAATCTGGGTCAGCGGCAAGAGCCGCACCGAAGCGGACAGGGATCTCTTTTTCGCCGCGCTGGGCACGAAAAAGCGGCGCACATCCAGCTCGCCGCGATGGACATGTGACAGCCCTTTCGCACCTCGCTCAGGCGCCACAGACGCGCGTGATCTTCGACAAGTTTCGTATCATGCGGCACCTCGGCGAGGCGCTCGACGCTGTCCGCCGCAGCGAGTACCGCCGCCTCACCGCCAAGGACCGCACCTTCATCAAGGGACAGCGCTATACCCTGCTGTCCCACCGTGATCACCTCTCCCTCGACGGCCGCCGCTCCCGCGCGAAGCTACTCAAGGCCAACAAGCGGCTGAACACCGCTTACCTGCCCAAAGAATCCTTTGGCCACCTCTGGGACTACCAGACCGAGAGCGGAGCCCACGCCTTCAGAGGTGGCCCCGCTTGTTTGGACAGAATGTTTCCGTTCTTAAGTGGAGCCTCGCGGGTTACTGACTACGCGGCCGTCAGCCGTGGCGTCAGATTGTCATAATACACCTGGTCGGGCGTCCGACCGTCAAGCGCCCGATGCGGCCTGGTCTGATTGTGGTAGAACGTCAGGTAGCGCTCTAACCCCTGCTGGGCTGCGCTGACGGTGTCATAGGCGTGTAGATACACCTCCTCGTATGTGATGCTTCTCCAGAGGCGTTCCACGAACACGTGGTCTCGCCAGCACCCTTTTCCGTCCATGCTGATCTGGATGCCGTGGTGTGTCAGAAGCCCCGTGAACTCCTGGCTCGTAAATTGGCACCCTTGATCGGTATTGAAGATCTCCGGTGGACCATAGCAGCCCACGGCGTCCTGCACCGCATCGAGACAGAAATCGGTCGTCAGCGTGTTGGAGCGCCGCCACGCCAACACCCGGCGACTGGCCCAGTCAAGAACCGCACACAAGGACACAAAGCCCCGCGCCATCGGGAGATAGGTACTATCGGCGGCCCAGACATGATTGGGCCGCGAGATCGTCAGGTCGCGCAAGAGATAGGGGTACACCTGATGGGCCGGCTGCCGCCGGCTGAGAGACGGCTTCCGATACAGGGCCTCAATCCCCATGCGGCGCATCAGGGTCGCCACATGCCGCCGCCCGATGGTCTGGCCCTCTTGCCGCAAGAGATCGCGCAGCATGCGGGCGCCGGCAAACGGATGGGCCAGATGCAGCTCGTCGATCCGCCGCATCAGCGCGAGCGCCGTCTCTGATACGGGCGTCGCGTGGTAAGAGGCGGTCGAGCGGGCCAGCTTCAGCAGCTGGCATTGTCGCCGCACAGGCAGTAGATGGGTGCGATCGATCATGGCTGTGCGCTCCGCAAGCCCGCCTTGGTGAGCGCCCCGGCTAAACAATCATGCTCCAGGGCCAGTTGACCAATTTTGGCGTGGAG
>CAKKRE010000012.1 GCA_919902505.1 Nitrospiraceae bacterium | reverse complement strand
CCTTGAACTGGGAGGTACGGACCAGGCGCGTGAAGCAGTTGAAATGGTTCGCGGGAAGCGGCAAGCGACGGTGCGTTGACCGACGGGATCGCTGCGGGAGCAGGCTCAAGTTCGAAGCGTTCTCGTCGAATCTCCTGACCGGTTCGGCTGCGGTACACCAGCTCGTCGGTATCCAGATCGTATTCAGGCAACTCGGGGCTCTCCCAGCGCTGCATGAAGTAGTGGGCGTAGAACGTATACAGACCGTGCTCCTTGCGGTTCCGCTGCAGGACATACTCCGGCATGTTCTGAATATCCAGATCGGCATGGTAATGCTGCAACCAGAGATAGTCCCCGAGGATCACCAGCTTGACCAGCGGAGCATCGGCATAGAGCTTCAGCTTCACGACCTTGCCGATCGCCTTCAGACGCTTCAGCAACGCGATGCTCTGCCGAACCTCCTCACGGAAGGTCGGGTAGGTGCAGGCAGGATGGGCCAATGCCTGCATGCGGGCGCGCGCATCCTGACTGAGCGGATTCACCAGGAGGATCTTGGCCTCCAAGCACTTGTCGAGCACCGACGACAGATCGCCGACCTGGTCTACCAGGGTCCCGGCTCCGCTGGACCCGATCACCATGACCGAACGACCGGTGCCCTGCTCATCCTTCAAGGCTTGAATACGCCGGCGCGCCTCCGGCGCGCGCCGGGGAAAAAAGGAAACCAGGCCGGCGCCAAGCGCAACTTCGGCGAGCGCCCGATCCCGCAGACTACGATGGATGTAGTTGAAGCAGACCATCAACAGAACGGCGGCGATCATCTCGACGGCAATCAGTGAAAATTTGTCATGTTCGACATGCGACCAGAACGATAGAAACCGGCTGGCTCCGGCCGGCAGGAGGAGCGCAATGCCTGCGCTCATGGCGACGATAACGATGTGGTACAGGCTGCCTGCCGCATGGCGGAGGAATGCCCGGAGAACGGAACAGGATTCGTGAAACAACGAGACACCTCTAGAACAGGTAAAGAAAGATTCCCACGGCGGTGACGAGCTGGCAGTGCGAACGACGGAGGAACGACCTTCGGCGGTAGGCTCAGCGGAGACGGCACGTATGCGGGCACAAACAACAATCGCGTAAGACTTCAGCTATTCGAGGGCTGCTGCCCCCGGCTACAGAAGGTCTTACGCGAACAGCTGCACTGTATCAGGTCTGATGACGCGACGCAAGGACGGGAATGCTGAGAGCGGAGGATCCACACGGTGAGTCGACACCAGTCGCTCCCCTCAGTTCGCCAATTGACCCGTCAGCCAATCCATCGCATCAGCCGACGCCAGCCAGGCTTCGGCAAAGTTCGCAATATACAAGACCGCTTCGTTCCGGTCTCCGGGACTATAGCTGTCCGGCAATCGAGCCGGCGGTTTCCGCTTGCCGGCAAAGAACCCAGCCACGTGCGGATTGCCGTCCATCGCCAGCACCAAATGCTCCTTTGCTGCGACCTGATCTCCCCGTCGAAGGTCGAGCAGGACACGGCTCCACAGAAACGCGGCGGAGGCGTCGTGCGCATAGACACGAAAGAGTCGTGCTGCCCCAGTATCGTTCCCCAGCGCAAGATAGCGACTCAACAATCCATGGCGAATGCCCTGGTTATCGTCAGGATTCAGCTCTAATAACGCTTCGCAATGCGTGAGAGATTCTCGCTTCCGGCCTAGAGCCCACAAACAATCGGTCAACCCCTGGCGCGCGCGCATGTACGGTCTGGTTTCGATCATGCCCCAGAAGTGTCCCCTGTGCTCGTCAAAAAAGGCTTTGCCGAGGCTCCGTCGCCCGGCATCGACCCCTTGCCGATACAAGGTACAGGCTTCTTGCGGGGATCGTGACTCTGCCTCCGCCAGCACATTGTAGGCATCCGCACAATCAGGAAAAATTTCGAGAGCCTCGCGGGCAAGGGCGGCAGCCTGTCGTTGAGTCCGCGCCTCCCATGCCTGATAGATCAATGATTGAGCCCGTTCTACCGGAGCCTGCGCCCGAGGCAGGGGAAGCCGGCCACCCCCCTCTTCCATCAGACGAGTCATGAAGGCCTGCGCATCGTCCAGACTTTCAAATGCTTGTTCCCGCATGATTCGGTTGAGATCCGCCATGAACGTTTCCATGCCGGCCCGGTTCCGCACCGGCGATGCGGGAGGCTTTCCCGCCTGTGCGCGTGTGCCTGTGGATTTTTTCGTCATGACCGCGCGCTCCTGACTACCCTTCTCTCGAAGGTCACAGCCCTCACCGATTCAGTCCTCATCGTCGCCGGCATCTGTGCTTTGCGCTCATACCGGCCGGAAACGATCATATCAAAAAATGGTGGCCAGGTACTCCAGCAAAAACACGAGGCCGGTGCCTCCGGTCGGAAGCGCAATCGCCCCGAACAATGGATGGCGGGTAAACGGCAGAAACGCGCCCTCCTGGTAGTCCTCGATCAGCGCCACCATTCGCGCAACCTGCTCTCGCTTTTCCTTCTTGAAGACGACGTCGCCCGATAATCCGTCGAGCCGGGACTTTAATTGCGTGACAGCGGCCCGTTTGGCCTGTTCAGCGGAGCGCCGGAGAAACACGCCGTTCCCGAACGCATAGGCGGCATTCAACCCGAAGATCGCCATGAGTCCGATCGGAAAATCCCACCGGTCGAAATAACTGTGCCGGGCAACCGCCATGAGGAACACCACCACGAAGGGATAATACATCATGGCGCTGATGACTGCCGTGCGCTTGGCAATGAACTCCACCGCGATCCACTCGTGCACGTAGGCCTGGTCCACCCCGCGCTTCGCCGCTTCCCGGGTCAGCAGCCGATCCGACCACCAGAGAGTCGTGCCGACCATGATTGTGATCAAACGTCGACAGAGCCGCGTCGCATCGACGACATAGAACATCAACAGCGTCATGGCCAGCACACTGAACCCCAGGACGGCATAGTTGATGGTAAAGCAGGCCGACCCGCGGCAGGGCATCACCGGAAGCCCGAAGATCACCATCAACAGCGCCCCGAACCCCACATAACACAGCGTCTGCGGCACGATACGCACGAGTCGTTCCTTCCAGCTACCCAACGCTCGATATTCCTGCCACAGCAGAGCCGCCTCCGCATCGCCCGTCGGTTGCGGACGCCAGTGGTGAATGCCGACGAGTGAGCCGGCCGGAATCGAGAGCGGTGCCCGGGGACGCAGGAACCGGAAGCGCCGGCTCAGCGCCTTTTCATTGTCCCGCAGCCGTCTCCACGAATGTCCTAGAAAGAGCAAGCAGAGCAGGAACGCGAGCAGCCTAAGGCAGGTGGTCGGCCAGACACTGATCCCGTCGGTGAGCGTGAACGGCTCGCCCGCCGTTCGATCGCCCATCGCCCAACAGAGCAGGCCGAGCAGCAGACACACAACCAGGACAAGGCCGACCACAGCCCCCTGGGCCCAACGAGATTGCGCGAATTGCCACAACTCGCTGTTGATCAGCAGCGCGCAGAGGGCCATGAGACTGAGTGCCGACAGGAGCAGCGCAATCGTCTCCGAGCTGAGCACGCGCACTTCACCGGTATCCGGGTCCAGATCGGGACGCGGAAGATGAAGGTTCGGAAGCGCCTCCGGTCGCCGACCGGACGGGTATGGTCCATCAAGGCTGATATCGACGGGGCCATGACGCCCGACTTCATACAACCGTGGAGGAACCGTCCGGGGGAAGGTCACCTTGGCAGGAATCTGCAAGTCGCTCGCGTCCGGTCCGGGGACAATGTCATCCACGGCCCGCAGCACCGAATAAAACAACGCGGTCTGGTAACTGTCGCGGAAGGGCGGAATCGGGGTCTGAATCAGCGGGTGGAGCTCCAGACCGAAATGGGACGCGATCACCAGATTGCGGGTCCACTGGAGCTGGCTCGGATGGGTCAATCGTGCATCGAGATCGGTCGTGAAAAACAGGGCGTGGGGAAAGTCGCTCCGCAAAGCTTGGAGGATCATCAGCTTGTCGTACACGTCGCTGCCCAACACGCCAATGGCCGTGAACTCGCCATCGTTACTCGCTTCTTCGCGCCGTAAGGTCTCAACCAGCCGTCGAAGATAGTCCAACTGACTGCGGCCGGCCGGCGTCTCCGCCAGACTCTGCTCCACACGCAGTCCCCCGTCTCCGATTTTCCCTTTCGCCTGAGCACCACCGGAATCCTTCTCGGTATTCTTGGGCGGCAGCTCGCCATCGAGGCCGGCCAAGTACGAATAGCG
The DNA here is from genome assembly GCA_919902505.1 of Nitrospiraceae bacterium. GTDB lineage: Bacteria > Nitrospirota > Nitrospiria > Nitrospirales > Nitrospiraceae > Nitrospira_A. The sequence continues at coordinate 128,669 of CAKKRE010000012.1, read as the reverse complement.
GTGCACCCAATCCGGGTACTGTTCAGTGCGCAAGTGATTGAAGTGATACTCGAAGCCTCGAGTCGCGCGATCAGGCCCTGTCTCCGCCAGGCTGCGGGCCATCGCGACGAACGTACGCGGCAGAGACCTGCCGTAGAGCGTGTCCCATTCTGAGATCAGAGCGATATGAGGAATCCGGCACTTCCCGTCCGAATGCCGGGATGAGACCGCGGCAGAATCCGAGTCTGCCTCCTTGCACGGCCCAGCCTCCCCCCGCGGAATAGTCAGGTCGATGCGGCGGCGTTTGAGTTCCTCAACCAGTTGCTCCGCCAGCACGGCATCCGTGCCGATCGTCCTGATCAACGTCATCCCACCCGCCTCGAACCATTGCTCCACGCCCTGTGCCGCATCGGCCCCCTGGCGTTCCCCCAACAAAACCTGGTCTGCCGCCGTGGCCCAGGATGAATAAAATTGAACGCCTTTCAACTGGTCCAACTGCCGGCGAGACACAGCCATAGAGGGCCTGTGAGATCCGCCTGAGTTTGGATCGGCGTCGAACAGAGCCTTGAGCTCGCCAACCATGGCACCCAGCGAACCGGACGAGCGGGGACCGATCACGCGATAGGCCGGTTTCTTCGCCTTCAATGCCTCGTGGATCTCTATGATCAACTGGTTGAGCGACAGGAGCGGCTTCGGACTGAAGTCCTGCTCTTTCAGCCACAGCACCAACACCTGCGTAGACTTCTTCGGATCAGCCGATGCGGGTCTCCCGAGAAATGCCTCGACCGGGACGACGAGATGCTCGCTCCCCTGTCGGACAAAATATCTGATGGATTCACCGGACTCAGGCTGATACCCCGCCGCCCCTAAGGCCGACACCAGGGCGTAACGATCCCGCAACCTCGACTCGACACCGCTGGCATAGGGGCTGCCGTCCACGAAGACCGGCAACAATACAACATCAGATGGCGCTCCGGCTTGAGTGACCGCAGTCAGCAATCTGAGAAAGGTGTGGTGTGCCTCCGAGTCAGGATGTGTTGCCGCAGCGGCCTCTTTCTGTCGATGGGTCGAGACCGCTTCGAAGGGATCCTGCCAGAGTCGCGCCTGCACACGATCCATACCGACAGCGCCCACCTTTTCCGCTTCCTTGTCGATCGGCCGCGACGTCTTGAGCGGTACCTGGTAGATAACGAGGCTGCTGACCACCGCCAACAACAAGGCCACGATGCCCGTCAGCGGCAGCTTGGATTTCTCTTCCTTCTGTTCAGCCATTGAGGCGACCTGTCTTCCCAACGAATTGCGTCAGTGGCGCATTCATATAGCGGCTCGCGCCGCGCATCTGCACCGCGTCAAAAACAGCGACAGGCTAGTCTTGAGGAAGGAAACTGTCAATGGAGGGAATGACTTGAATGATCCTTCCAAGCCAGCTTGCTTTCCCTCTAGGAGGGCGGCCTGGTGGTCTCCGACTGTGCGCGTCCAACGAGGGCCTTCTAAGGCCGCGCGTTGCGCGAGCAGGGAGGTCCCCACACCGCCCTTCCCTCCCCCTCCCTCCGTTTGACTTCAACTTTCCCTCTCACTACAATTCGCTCGTGGCATCACAATTCGTTCATCTGCATCTCCATACCCAATACAGCCTTCTCGACGGCGCTAACCAGATCGACCCCCTGATGCAACAGGTGAAGTCGTTCGGGCAACCGGCCGTCGCGATGACCGATCATGGCAACATGTTCGGCGCGGTGGAGTTCTACCGGAAGGCGAAGGAAGCGGGAGTTAAACCCATCATCGGGTGCGAAGCCTACATGGCGCCGGGCAGCCGTCTGGAGAAGAACTCTCACCTGGCGCACAACGACTACTACCACCTGATTCTGCTGGCGACAAACCTCAAGGGATACCAGAACTTAATCAAACTGGTGAGCAAAGCGTATCTTGAAGGGTTCTACTATAAGCCTCGAATGGATAAGGAAATTCTTCAGCAACATCATGAAGGATTGATCGGCCTGTCAGGCTGTCTCAGCGGCGAGGTTGCGTACCTCATCGGACAGAAAGATCTGGCGGGCGCCACCAAGGCTGCCGGCGAATATCGGGAAATTTTCGGCAAAGACAACTATTACCTGGAACTGCAAGCCAACGGGCTGGAGCACCAGCGCATCGCCAACGACGGCCTGCTGGAGATCCATAAAAAACTCGACATCCCGCTCGCCGGCACCAACGACTGCCACTACCTGAAGAAGGAAGATTCCCGTCCGCACGACCTCATGCTGTGCTTGCAGACCGGCAAGACGATCAACGATCCCAACCGCATGAAGTTCGATACGGACCAGCTCTACGTCAAATCCACCGAGCAGGCGCTGTCCGAGTTCAAGGAAATGCCGACGGCCGTCTCGAATACCGTCAAGATCGCCGAAGCCTGCACCCTCGACCTCGCGTTCAATAAGACCTACCTGCCCCAGTTCAAAGTGCCGGAAGGCTACACCCGCGAATCCTATGTGGAGCAACTGGCCTTGGAAGGGCTGGCGGCGCGCCTCAAGGAACGGCCGAGCTCCATCCCAGAGATCGCCTATCAGGTGCGACTGAAAGAAGAAGTCGCGGTGATCTGCTCGATGGGATTCGCCGGGTACTTCCTCATCGTGTGGGACATCATCAAGTTCACCCGCTCGCGCGGCATTCCCGTGGGACCGGGACGCGGATCCGCCGCCGGCAGCCTCGTCGCCTATGCCCTGCGCATTACCGACCTCGATCCGCTCGTCTATTCACTACTCTTCGAGCGTTTCTTGAATCCTGAGCGTGTGTCCCTCCCCGACATCGACATGGACTTCTGCATGGATCGCCGGGATGAAGTCATCAACTACGTCATCCATAAATACGGCGAAGACCATGTTGCACAGATCATCACGTTCGGAACGATGAAGGCCAAGGCCGCCATTCGCGACGTGGGCCGCGTGCTCGAAATGCCCTACGCCGAAGTGGACCGGATCGCGAAGCTTGTCCCGGATGATTTGAAGATGACGCTCGACAAGGCGCTCGAACAGGAGCCCCGCCTGAAGGAGCTGGTCGATAAAGATGTGAAGGTGAAGGAACTCATGTCGGTGGCGCAGTCGCTCGAAGGCCTCGCCCGGCATGCGTCCACCCATGCGGCCGGGATCGTGATCTCCGATCAGCCGCTCACCGAACACGTGCCGCTCTATAAAGGCCCCAAGGACGAAATCGTCACCCAGTATTCGATGGGCGACGTGGAAAAAATCGGCCTGGTGAAATTCGACTTCCTCGGACTGAAAACGCTCACCATGATTCACCGCGCGGAGACGCTGGTGAACGAGGTGCGCCCCGATCGTCCGCCCCTGCGCGTCGAGCAACTGGCGTTCGACGACCCCGACACGTTCGCGCTGCTGTCATCCGGAAAAACCACCGGCGTGTTCCAGCTGGAAAGTTCCGGCATGCGCGACCTCCTGATGGGCCTGAAACCGGACCGGTTCGAAGACATCATCGCCATCATCGCGCTCTATCGCCCCGGCCCGATGGACCTCATCCCCGACTTCATCAAGCGCAAACAGGGCAAGATCCCGATCGCCTACGAGATGCCCGAGCTCGAGCCGATCCTGAAGGACACGTACGGCGTCATCGTGTACCAGGAACAGGTCATGGCCATCGCCAACAAGGTGGCCGGCTTCTCGCTGGGACAAGCGGATATTCTCCGTCGCGCCATGGGCAAAAAGAAGCCCGAGGAGATGGAGAAGCTCCGCGTCCAATTCCTCGAAGGCGCGAAGCAGAAAAAAATAGCCGAGAAGAAGGCCGACAAACTCTACGAGTTGATCCAGAAATTCGCCGGGTACGGCTTCAACAAATCCCACGCGGCGGCCTACGCGGTGATCTGCTATCAAACGGCCTATCTCAAGGCCCATTATCCGACCGAGTTCATGGCGGCGCTGATGACCACCGACATGGGCAACGCCGACAAGATCGTCGGCTACTTCACCGAATGTCGCGGGCTCGGCATTCCGGTGCTGCCGCCGGACGTGAACCAGAGCCAGAAGAATTTCGCCGTCGTCGATCAGAGCATCCGCTTCGGCCTGGCGGCCATCAAGAATGTCGGCGAAGGCGCCGTCGAGGCCATCATCGAAGTCCGCAACGAAACCGGCCCGTTCCGCTCCTTCTTCGATCTCTTCCGCCGGGTCGATCTGCGCAAGTTGAACAAACGGATGATGGAAGGATTGATCAAAGCCGGGGCGTTCGATTCCATGGGCGGACGACGCTCGCAATACCTGGCCGTGCTCGACCAGGCCATGGACGAAGGGATGAGCATCCAGAAAGAACGCGCACTCGGCCAGACCAGCATCTTCGGCGACGAGACCATCGGCATGCCGCAGAAGCTCGATGAGCCGGCGCTTCCCGACGTGCCCGAGTGGAGCCAGGGCGAGCTGCTGAAATACGAACGGGAGTTGACCGGCTTCTACATCAGCGCCCATCCGCTGGCTCGGTATGAAGCGGCCATCCAACTCTTCGCCAACACCACGACCATGCAGATCCCCGATGTGCCGGACGGACGCGAGGTCAAACTCTGCGGGATCATCACGGCGGTGAAATCCATGCTCACCAAAAAAGGCGACCGCATGGCCTACATCACCCTAGAGGATTTACATGGGCTGGTAGAAGTGATAGCCTTCCCCGACCTGTATCGAGACCATGCCGAGATGATCGTGCCGGAACGGGTCGTGCGATTGACGGGTACCGTGGATCGCGGAGACAAAGGCACCAAGTTGCGCGGAACCAAGATCGAACCGCTGGCCGATTTGCAGAACACAGGGATTTCGCGGGTGATGATTCGCCTGCACGACGGACCGACGGCCTCCACCAGACTGCCGATGCTCCGGCAGGTGTTCCAGAAATATCCCGGTTCGTCGAGCGTCTCTCTGGTCATGGCCCTCGGCGGCACGATGGAAGCGCGGACCTCTCCCCTCCCCAACGTCAAGATCACTCCCAGCGAGCATTTCGTCGCCGATATTGAGGAAGTGCTAGGCAAGGGCGCCATCACTTTGGTAACCTAGGCAACACCCTTAAGGGGGTTCAGCAGTATGAGAGACTACCTCGAATTTGAAAAACCGATCCGCGAACTCGAAGAGAAAATCGAGAAGCTGGCCTCCGCCGAGTCTCCCAAGTCCGGCACGCAGGATGAAATTCGCAAGCTCCGGACGAAACTCGCCCAGATCGAGCACCAGCTCTATACAACCCTGACGCCCTGGCAGCGCACCCAACTGGCCCGCCACCCGCAGCGGCCCACGACCCTCGACTATATCAACGAACTCTCGCGCGAATTCCTCGAACTGCACGGCGACCGCAGCTTCGGCGACGACCGCGCAATCGTGGGCGGCTTCGCCCGGTTCAACGATCGCTCAGTCATGATTATCGGGCACCAAAAAGGGAAGACGCTCAAAGAGCGTATGCAGCGGAACTTCGGCATGCCCAATCCGGAAGGCTACCGGAAGGCGTTGCGCTTGATGCGTCTGGCGGAAAAGTTCGGCCGTCCGATCATTACGCTGATCGACACCCCCGGCGCCTATCCCGGCATCGGCGCGGAAGAACGCGGACAGGCCGAAGCCATCGCCCGCAATCTGTTCGTGATGTCCCGACTGTCAGTGCCCATCATGTCCGTCGTCATCGGCGAAGGCGGCAGCGGCGGCGCCCTCGCGTTGGGCGTGAGCGACCGCATCCTCATGCTGGAACATTCCGTCTACTCCGTCATTTCCCCCGAAGGCTGCGCGGCGATTCTGTACGATGACCCGTCAAAGGTCCCGGATGCCGCAGCCTCGCTGAAAATGACCGCGCAGGATCTGGTCGGACTCGGCATCGTCGATGAAGTGATTCCGGAACCGTTGGGCGGCGCGCATCGTGACCCCCGGGCCATGTGCGACCGGGTTGCCAAGGCCTTGGCTAACCAGCTCTATGCCCTGGCTGAACTCCCGACCGACCAGCTTATCGCTCAGCGAGATCAAAAATTCCGTAAGATCGGTGTCGTCGGCGGACTCGTACCGGTAGGAGCCTAACCCCCTGGAATTCTTCCTCTCCACCATTTGTACGCCTGACTTAACGTTGCTCTATCCCCTGCATCCGGCCCTGGCCATCAAGACCCGCTGAAACCACCTACATACTCGCCCTGATTTTCCATTGCCCGACGACTTGTTACACTGCCGCCCGCCTGCGTGCGCCGAATGGGTCCCGTCTCGACAAGATCACCTCGATACGCGTCGCCCCGTTTTCATCCTCGTTCGCAGGATCGCCATTCATCGCGTGACCGGTTTTTTTTACAGGAGGTAGGTACGGGTATGTCGAAGTCGATCGTGAACGCATTCGTGGTAACCATGTTATGGAGTTGGGGAGTCTGGACGGGGGGCGCCTTCGGGCAATCGCTGCTCACCGGCATCCCGCTGGGTGACACGCCCACCCCGGTCTTCTCAGCACAAACGTCCGGCCTGGAAGGTCGCTCCTCGTCGGATCCATTGTGGACCGACGCCCTGTGGCAAGCCGATCAACAGGGTGTGCACCGTTTTTTTCCTCAAGACGGATTCCTCCGCGTGCGCGGCTGGGTGGACGGCGGGTATACGTATAATGCAAGCAATCCGCGCAGCAACTTCAGCGGACCCTACAACGCCATCGACCGCGACATTCCGGTCCTCAACCAGTTGTACATGATTGTCGAAAAGCCGCTGACCGCCACGGGCAGCAATTGGGGCATCGGCGGACGTTTGGATTTCATGTATGGGTACGATTACTTCCTGACACAGAGCAACGGGGTCGAGCGGCGTGAGAACGGCGCGCAGCGTTGGAACGCCCAGGGTCAGCACTACGGGCTGGCGATGCCGCAGGCCTATGCTGAAATCGGGAATCAGACCTTCTCGGTGAAGGTCGGCCATTTCTACACGATCATCGGCTACGAAGGTGTGCCGTCCATCAACAATTTCTTCTACTCCAAATCCTTTGCCTACCAATTCGCCGGCCCCTTCACTCACTGGGGCGGACTGGCCACCTGGCACCTGAACGACCGCATCACGTTGCAAGGCGGCCTGGTGAACGGCTGGGATTCGCTGGATCGGACGAAGGACAGCACCACGGGTCTGGCCAGCATCAAGTACACCGCACCGGAGAATCTCTGGTCGCTCTCATTCTCCATGGTCACGGGCAACGAACCCAGCGCCGTGGCCACACAATTTGAAACCCGCACGCGATACAGCCTGATCTTCACGGCACATCCGGCCGAGCGATGGGAATACGTCTTCCACCATCACTATGCCTATCAAAACCAGGGCAAGGTCGACGGCGGCACCGCGCGCTGGTACGGCATCGACAACTATCTGTACTATGCGCTCACCGATCAATGGCGGGCGGGTCTGCGCTTCGAGTGGATGCGCGACGAAGCCGGCACCAGGGTCGGCGGCAACCCGGTACGCGACAACCCGAACCTCGGGCCGTTTGCCGGATCCTTCTACTCGCTCAGCGCCGGCCTCAACTATCGGCCACACCCCAATGTGTTGATCCGTCCGGAAGTGCGGGCCGATTGGTTCGACGGGCAGCGCTCGCCGTATAACGACGGCCTGAACAAGAATCAGGTCCTGGCCGCCATCAACGGCACGTTGCAGTTCTAGCGCGAGGTGGAACGGAGCGGGCCGGCCGGAAATTACCGGCCGGCCTGCCCGGCAGGCAGGAGACCCAACGCGAGGAATCGCTGTTGAATGACCGATAGGATATGGTGTCGAAGTTCGGTCCGGTAGGGTACGAGTGAAGGATCGCCGAGATACCGGTCCACCGTGCGGGGCAGCTTCTTCCACCAGGTGCGTGCCGCCTCCCGCGCCTGTTGCGCTCCGGTCTCCCCGCCCGCCAGAACCGCCCTCAATTCCTTCTCGAAGAATCCGACATGCACCTGTTCGTCTTCGAGGATGTCCGCCAGGTCCGGCCGCACCGTCGCGAGGAGCGTCGCGAATTCCAGTCCGAGCGCCTCGTACCCGAACAACAACACCGCCAGCATTGCCCACTGCGACGGCACGGTCGGCAGGGTCGGCGCCCGCTGCGACGTGGTACCCAGCATCCCTTCGAATTGCCGCAGGTGATCCTGCTCGTCGGTCTCGTGGCGCTGGAGAAACGTCTGGACGTGACGGGGAAGATTCTGAGTCTGAGCGGCCCGCACCGCCCAGAGCGCCATGGCTTCGGCGCGCAAAAACCGTTCGAGCAAGGCCCGTTCACAGGTCTGAGGCAGAACCATCATTGCACCGTCAATCCTCACTCGGCGGGGCGATCGGACCGGCCCACTCGCCCTTCGCCAGCCCGACTTCCTGCGAGGCCCCGTCGGGCCATTGGAAATACCCCACCTCATCGACATAGAGGATCAGCGGGTCCATGTCCTCTCCAAGCCCGCGCCACCAATACCACCCGGCCGCGGTCGGTTTGTCGCTCGTCCATACCAAACTACTCATAATCCTCCCCTGAATCGTGACGCGCATCTCGTCAGGGATAAGAGCGTATGGCTGATGGCTTATAGCGTATGGCCGGACGAAAAGTACGCTATCAGCAATATGCTATTAGCTCCGGCCACTGTCCCATTCACTATAGGCTATGTGCTATAGGCTATAGGCTCTTCAGGAGACGCACCCTACCATGGTCCGATTACCAATAGAAGAGGCGATCCCGGCACTGCGTCAGACCCTGGCAACCGGACGCGCAGCCTTACTGACGGCGCAACCGGGCGCGGGAAAAACCACGCGTGTCCCGCTGGCCCTGCTGCATGAACCCTGGCTGGCCGGACAGAAACTGGTGTTGCTGGAACCCAGGCGACTGGCCGCCCGCGCCGCCGCAGCCTACATGGCTGCAATGATAGGTGAGCCCGTCGGCAAGACGGTCGGGTACCGCATCCGCCACGATACCAGGGTCGGGAAGGACACGCGGATCGAAGTCGTCACCGAAGGCATTCTCACAAGGCTGCTGCAGCACGACCCGTCACTCGCCGGATACGGCCTCGTCATCTTCGACGAATTTCACGAACGCAGCCTGCAGGCGGATCTCGGCTTGGCCTTCGCCAGGGAATCGCAACGCCTCTTCAGACCGGACCTTCGCCTGCTTGTGATGTCGGCGACCCTCGACTGCGCGGCGGTCACCCGCCTGCTGCAGGATGCGGACACCATCTCCTGCGAAGGCCGCCTGTTCCCCGTCACCACGCAATATCTCGACCGGCCGATCGAAGGGCATCTGGAACCGGCAGTGGTCCGGAGCATTCGTCAGGCCCTGGCTCGTGACGAGGGCAGTCTGTTGGTATTTCTCCCCGGCATGGCGGAGATCCGGCGCGTCGAGCGGCAACTTGTCGAGGCCTCCCTCGGCCCGGATATTCTCATCGCACCGCTGCATGGTGAACTCCCGCAGAGTGAACAGGAACAGGCGATTCTTCCCGCCCCGGCAGGGCGACGAAAGATCGTACTCGCGACCTCAATCGCAGAAACCAGTTTGACTATCGAAGGTGTGCGGGTCGTCATCGATGCAGGACTGATGCGGGTTCCGCGCTTCGATCCCCGCTCAGGGCTGACGCGGCTGGATACCATTCGTGTTACCCAGGACGCAGCCGATCAACGACGTGGTCGAGCCGGCCGATTGGAAGCGGGCACCTGTTATCGCCTCTGGACGACGGCCGAGCAGCAAGCGCTCCTCCCTCGCCGCCCTCCGGAAATCCTGGAGGCGGACCTGGCTCCGCTGGCACTGGATCTCGCGGAATGGGGCGTCATTGAAACGGCCGAACTCTCCTTCCTCGATCCGCCGCCGACAGGCACGCTGGCCCAGGCTCGTGATCTGCTGCGACAGCTCGGAGCGCTCGATGCGCAAGGAGCCCTCACCGCGCACGGCCGCCGGCTCGCCCACGTCACTGTTAATCCACGACTGGCCCACATGATGGTCACCGCTGTGCCGATCGGCCTCGGTGCCCACGCCTGCGACCTGGCGGCACTGCTGAGTGAACGGGACATTCTGCAGGGCGGACCGGGTTGGCGAAACGCCGACCTGCGCATCCGAGTTGAAGCGTTGCGCGGCACCAGAGACCATCTCGCAGGAGCGACCATCAACCGCGCCGGTTGTGAACGGGTGCAACGCGCCTCCGAACAGTGGCGACGCCAACTGCAGCTCACACCATCTTCCGTCGACGGCACCGACCATACCGGCACACTACTCGCCCTCGCCTATCCCGACCGCATCGCGCAGCGAATCGCAGGCAGCGAGGGTCGTTATCGTTTGGCCAACGGCCGAGGCGCGGCATTTCACACCGTACAAGGTCTCTCTCAAGAAGAGTATCTGGTGGTGGCTCAACTCGACGGCACCGGCGACTGGGCGCGTATCCTCCTGGCGGCGCCGGTTGGATTGGTAGATCTGCAGCACCATTGCGCCGAGCAGATCCAAGCCGTCGACCTGTTGGAATGGGATGACCGGTCGGAATCCGTACGCGCCAGACGGCAGCGCCGATTGGGACAACTCATCCTCGATGATCGGGCCACCCACGACCCGGACCCGACTCAAGTCACCGCCGCCTTACTCTTCGGCATCCGGCGAGCGGGGCTCACCTGTCTGCCATGGTCCAAAGAGTTGCAGCAGTGGCGCGCACGCGTCGGGTTCCTCCATCGGATCGACCCCACTTGGCCGGACCTGTCAGACGACGCGTTCGCAACCAACCTCGAAGCATGGCTAGGGCCATTCGTCAGCGGCCTTACGAGCCTCGCGCAGGTCCGTCGCATCGATCTTCAACCGCCGCTTGAAAGCCTGCTCACATGGCAGCAGCGGCAGGAACTGCCCAAGCTCATGCCCACACACCTCACCGTCCCGAGTGGCTCGCATGTGAAACTGGATTACGATCAGGGCGAGACACCGGTGCTGGCCGTACGACTACAGGAGATGTTCGGCTGTCAGGAGACGCCGCGCATCGCGGGTGGAAGGGTGCCGGTGATGGTGCATCTGTTGTCGCCGGCGGGCCGGCCGGTACAAGTCACGAAAGACCTGGCCAGCTTTTGGCGCTCGGCTTATCAAGAGGTGAAGAAAGAACTGCGAGGCCGCTACCCACGCCACCACTGGCCGGATGATCCTTTCACCGCTCAACCCACGAATCGGACGAAGCGACGGACGTAGGACCGGGCCATGCCGCTTGTCCAAGCACGCACGTGCGACGGCGCTTGCTAATCTTCGGCAATTGCAGCATTCTACTCGCAGTCTGCTCCCGCTCTTGCGACCCACGAGATGCCAATGGACCATTTCGCGATTGTCACCGCCTTCGGACAAGACCGTCCCGGAATCGTCGCCCTGATGGCGGATAGCCTCTACCGACTCGGCTGTAATATCGAAGATACCTGCATGACCCGACTTCGTGGCGAGTTCACCATGATGCTCATGGTGCGCCTTCCAGAGGGAATCGCCGCCGAGGAGCTTGGCCAACGCCTGACGCCCTATACGACTCCGCTGGACCTTGCCGTCTTGTGCAGAGCGATGCCGGACCAGGCGGCAACCAGGCAGACGACCCTGGACGTCCCCACGTTCATGTTGTCGGTCTACGGGGCCGACCATCCGGGCATCGTGGCGCAGGTGGCCCGCACCGTCGCCCAGCACAACGGCAACATCACGGACATGAATACCCGCGTGGTTGGATCGGGGGAGCTTCCTATCTATGTCATGGTCCTGGAGATTCAACTGCAGGAGGCTCAGCAAGCCGACCAGCTCAGACAGGCCCTTGAACAACTCAAGCCGCTGCTGGGTGTCGATCTGACCTTCCGCCCGCTCGAAAGTGTCACTTTTTGATCGTGGCTATCCGTCCGATTCTGCTGTATCCCCATCAGGCACTCAAATCCAGGAACACCGCCGTCGTCCCCTCCGATCCGGCCGTGCAAGCGGTGGTTCAAGATATGCTGGATACGCTCGCCGCATCGCCCGGCGTGGCACTGGCGGCGCCTCAGATCGGGTATGCCGTACAGGTGATCGCCGTGGACGTCTCACGAAAAAATGGCGAGACCGGCCATGGGTTGATCGTGCTGCTGAACCCGGTCATCCTGTCGCTGGACGGGAAGAAGAGCGTGCGAGAAGGTTGCCTGAGCGTCCCGGACTATACAGGCAATGTGCTGCGCTACGAGGAGGCGCTGGTGGAGGGCCTGGCGCCGGACGGTCGGGTCGTCACGGTGAGTACGTCAGGATTCGAAGCCCTCGCGTTTCAGCATGAAGTGGACCATCTGAACGGCCTGCTCTTCCTCGACCGCATTCAGTCGCTCAGCACCGATCTCTTCAGACGAAAAAAATAACACCCGACACCGACAATTACTTTCTCGGCCGCCATCCCTTGAGACGTGCCGCAATGGCCTCATGTTGCTCGACGGTGAGCATCGCCGCCAGCGCATCACGGCGGAGCCTCGCCCGGCTGCTGTCCTGACGACTCGCGAGGGAATACCAGAAGAACGCCTCCAGCGCATCCTGCGTCACCCCCTGGCCCTGCTCATACAACATGCCCATGTCCCGTTGCGCCAAGGCGTGGCCCTGATCGGCCGCCAACTGCAGCCACCTCACCGCTTCGGCCTCATCGGTTTCCCCGAGACTACCCGTGAGCAAGGCCTGCCCCAACATCCATTGCGCGTTCGCATCGCCCTGGCCGGCAAGCGCCTGCAGCTGATGCTGGGAGGAAGGGTCGGCCATGGCGACCGGCACGTGACTGAACAGCAGTGCCACCACTGCCATCAGCAGCATTCTCCATCCTGCACGCGACACCATCACCTCACCCGCAACCGTTGCTCACGGTGACAACCATTCCGCATGACGAATAATTCAAGGAATCACCCACGCGCACCCCGACACACCTTGCTGAAAAGAGGCGAACAAGCGCACAGGCAAGACCGGCGCCGACGATGATCACGCGAGGATTAGTAGACATGTTGCGGCATTCTAAATGCGGGCGGGACCAGACCCCGACTTCCTTGGCACGATTCTCAACCTGTTAGACCTTCTTGCAGGCGACCTTCATTTCCGCCTCGCCGTCACTGCCGGGCGTCACCCGTGACCATTCTCTGGTGGCTTTACCGGACTGCAACGGGCGCCCCTTTCCCAGTTGACTCGCATAGTACTTGGTCTGCAGGGGACGGCTCTTCTGGGCAAGGCAATCGATCTGCTTCTTAATGCTCACGGAACGATACGCCCCCTGCGGGATCTGCCGATCCATGTTGAAGTCCTTCAGGGTCCAGAGCGTCACGGTCTTGCCGGTCGGACCGATCGTGGCCACGTCCACGTAGCCGTCATACTTGTGCGTCCCACCGACCAAAACCCAATCCGCCGACGCCGCGTTGCACCACAGCAACATCGCGAACATCACCAACCCCGTGTACTTCACCATCCGACCCTCCTAGCTCACGCGACTCACGAGTGCCGTCCATTCATCCAACAGCCCAACTGATTGAACCATCGCGGAGACCTTCTGCATGTCATCGTTCTGTGGGTGCCTGGCCCGCAAAATCTGTTCGACATCGAGCCGATCTTGAGGCCCGCCAGCGTACAATTTGAGCAGCACTAACGCTTGCCAGGATACAACCGGAACAACGCGCTCCATGACAGGCACAGCCTCCACATCGCGAAAAATGAAAGCGGTGAAGGCTGGGGGAAGCAGGATCAACTGGACGGGGATCGATTCGGTCCCGGCCTCGATCGATGCGTGGATGACCCCCCGCAAGGGATCATCAGTCTCGCCGGAGACATATCGACCACGGACGAATGTGGCAAGCGCCTGTGGGTCTGCAGTCCCAATCGCAATTGCGAAATCAATATCCTGGGTCGCTCTCGGTACTCCCCAGGCAGACACGGCTAACCCGCCGATCAGCGCATAGTCATGCACCAACCCGCAGGTCCGAGCCTCGGCCAGCTGGGACACAATTCTCGTTAAGGCTTCTTGGAACACGCGTGATAGAGAGCGGCGGCCGCGTCAGACAACTGAAACGCAATCATCAGCCGCTGGCCTGGGGTGAGAGCGCGAACCTCGTCGAACTTGCGCCGAGCAAGATCCTCGCCGAGCCTGCTGGCGCGTCGTGAATCGCTAGAACCGGGAGCCGAATCGTTCAGCTTCATCTTAGTATCATACCTGGAACCGCACAGTCAGTCACTATCGCACTACCCTTCTCATGGCACATCCGACGGCTGACGGAAATCCAACAGACTGACCTCAAAACGCCCGTCCGCTGCCCCCATCACGCCTCATACGATCAAAGGGCAGAGCGTCATACCGCTTCTTCACGTCGGGGTGCTGAGAGAGATAGCCCTTGACGGCGGCTTCATCGGCCAATACGTCTTTGATCCGTTGACGATAGCTCTCAACAGTCAGATCGTATTTAGCCAGGAGCGGCTCGAGCTTGGCATTGATCTCGGCCCTCATTTCCTCCATCCGCTCGGGCGACGGACGCTGCCCCTCTCCATATCGCTCCCACCCCTGAAAGTAGCTGGTCATCAGCTCGCCGACCTCGACCCGCGCGTTCACAAACTTCTCCACCTCTGCCGGCTCGGCAGCCCGGCCGATTCCCCCGCACAGGACCACCGCCGACAGGATGCCGCTCATCAGACGCGCCGGATTGATCACCATGGTGCCCCCTCAGAGATTGCTTCCTCTTTCGCTGCAAAGGCGCAGCCATCATACCATCACAGGCATGCGACATACATCCAACTGATCCCCGCCCCACGCTCTACAGCAGCTGTAATCGATCGACTTCTCTTTCAACACCCGTCAGTGTACAGTCATGCCATGCGACCGCTCCACGACAACTCCCACTCGTAAACCCGGTGAGCATGACCGGCAAACCGCCATTCACACAACGAGATCCGTCGTCGTCCGGCAGGGTGCCTTCCGCTACCCGAAAGCCGGCGCGGAGCATGCCACGCGCGAAGGCAAGCAGCGCGAAACGTGTGACGCTGGATCGACTGCTCTCCAAACTCGGCATTGCCAGCCGGAGCCAGGCACAGGAATGGATCAGGGCCGGACGGGTTCGCATCAATCAACGCCTGGTACGCACGCCGGATGCCTGGATCGACTGGCCCGGCGATGCCGTCACACTCGACGACCGACCGATCCAGCAGCGCCCTCCTCAATTCATTCTCTTCCATAAACCCAAGGGTGTGGTCACGACACATCACGACGAGAAGGGCCGAAAGACCATCTTCGATGTACTTCCCCCTGAGTTGAAAAGCCTGCACGCAGTCGGTCGCTTGGATCAGGCGACGAGTGGGCTCCTCCTGCTCACCAACGACTCGACGCTCTCCAGCTTCCTGACCGATCCGAAACAGCAGGTGCCGCGCCTCTATCTCGTCACGGTGCGTGGTGAGGTCTCGGACGAGACAGGCCGGGCGGCGCTTGACGGGGTGGACGATCAGGGCGAGCGGTTGCACTGCGCCTCCGTCACCATTCAGAAACGCTCAGGCCGGGAATCCCACCTGACCGTCACGTTGACGGAGGGAAAGCATCGTGAGATCCGACGGCTGTTCCAGGCGCTGGGACATGAGGTGACCAGGCTCAGGCGGATTCAATACGGCCCCTTCACACTCGGCGATCTCCAACCGGGCACCTGGCGCGAACTCCCGATCGAAGCAGCCAGGGCGCAACTCCGGGCGCGGCCCACCAAGACGGCACCGTCATCACAGGCGAAACCGGGCGCCCTCGACAGACGCGCTACCTGAGCACCCACTCACCTCGCGGGTCGGCTGAAATCCTGCGAGGCTACGACCGACCGCTCGCCGAACCGCGGCGTCTACGCTGACTCCCTAAGCCGTTTCCCTCAATCGTTTCGCTTACTGTTCCGAGGCGGGTGAAAGAACTTGCCAACCTGCTTGCCTGTGCTATGGTGAATACAGCACACGAAATTTTGGAGCGTGACGTTCCGCATCGTCGTAAGAGTCGCCCCCAGCTGTAGTCCACCACCAGCAAGACTCGCAGCCACCCTATGACAGGGGATGGCACACCTGCGATCGCAGGCGGTCTGAATAGAGGAGCACGAGAGTAATGACTCAGATGACACAGCGATTGGCAACCATGGCCACCATGCTGGCGTTTGTCGCGAGCGTCGCCGGACCAGCGATGACCGCGGCGGCGCCCCTGGAAAAGACCCCGGTCGAGATCAAGGTTCGAGTCAGTGAAAAGGGGTTCTTGGATGACAAGGGCCGACCTTACGGAGCGAAGCGCGCCCTGCAGGTGCCGAAAGATACGATGGTGAAGATCACCTTCGTCTTTGCCGAAGACATGACCAGCCTGGCCGTGGGGGACACGCACCAGATTACGATCCGAGCCGAGGATGGCTGGAAGCAGGAGACCGGCTCAGTCTGGGTGATGAACCGGGAATCGAGCGTGAGCTTTCTCGCCGGAGAGAAGAGCCGCACCCAATACCGCGCCTATTGCATCCTCGACTGCATCGGCATGGAGCATCTCACCAACCTGCTGATTCAAGTCGTCTAGCCAGACTGGTCAAATAGCCTCTCCAGCATAGCCACGGTCAAATGAAAACGCTCGGCGTACTGATGCAATACACCGAGCGTTCGAATTTGTGAGCACACAGTGTGGCGAGATTCACCCGCCTGCTAGTAGCCCCGTCCGGTGCTGCCTCCTCCACCCCCACTCATCCGATTCAACGGAAGCGCTTCATATCTGGTCTTCAGATCCGGATGCTGGACGAGATATCCTTTCACCGCCACGTCATCGGCGAACACGTCTTTGCTGCGCGCGCGGTAATCCTCCAGCGTCAAGCCATGCTTGGACAAGAGCGTGGTCAGTTTCGCATTGATGTCGTCGCCCATCTCCTTCATTTTCTCCGGTGACGGACGCTGCCCGGACCCGTAGGACTCCCCGCCCTTAAAATAATTCGTCATCATTTCGCCGATCTCGATGCGGGCGTTCACAAACTTCTCCACATCGGCCGGTTCCGCCGCCAGGCCATTCCCTGCGAACAGCACGACGCCCAATGAAGCCGTAATGACAAGACGTGTCGAAAGCGTAGCCATGATGTCCTCTCAGATGGTGAATGAAGATCCGGTCAAACAACCAGCGTCATCATACCATTCTCGCCGCCCATTTCGAACGGAGGATTCAGCCGGCAGGTCGAGCAGGGGCATGGAGCCGGCCGGGAAGGGCACACTTGCACAGGCTGGACCTCCGTCGGTCGGTCGCGTCCACCGGCGCACGCGACGCCTTACCGCGCCAGGCCTTTCAGAAAATTTCCCAGCACGGTGCGAAACTGGTCGGGGTCTTCCGCCATCATAAAATGGCCGGTGTTGAACTCGACCAACTGCGCCCCGGGGATCTGCGCCTGAATTCCCTTTGCAATGGTCGGCGTGGCGACACCGTCCTTGGCTCCGACCATCACCAGGGTCGGCACAGTGATGCGGCTGAGCTGGCCATGCACGTTGAACTGCGACATGGACGTCAGCGCCTCCCGGATCACCGTGGCATTCCAGGTGGGGATCCGTTCAAGCAATGGCCTGTAGGTATGAGCCGGCGCATCGGGAGGAAAACTTTCGACGATCATGTTCTTCGAGACCTCCCGATAGTCACGCGGCGCGCCGATGGTCGGAATGTCGTCGTCGAGAATCATCGCCCCGTCGGTCGTGGACACCAACACCAGCGCCCGCACCCGCTCAGGACGATCCAGCGCGAGACGCTGCAGAATCATCCCGCCCATGGACACGCCCACCCACACAGCACGATCGATCTTGAGCACATCAGCGAGGGTGATGAGATCCTTCGAAAACTGCTCGATCGTGAACCCGCTCGGCGGTTTCTCCGAATCGCCGTATCCACGCAAGTCCACGGCAATACCTCGAAAATCAGGCGAAAAAGCACTCACATATTGGGGAAAGATATTGCTGGTCGTCACCACGCCGTGGACAAAGATAACCGGATCGCCACTGCCTGCCTCCAGCACGCTGAGGGTCAAGCGGTTGAGATCGATCATATGGCGTTGGAACAGATGGCCGGGGGGCATGGACTCGGCTAAGGCCTGCTGGGTGCGGTTGTTACGAGCGGGCTGAGTGGATTCCGCACAGCCGGACGCGCCGAGAACACTCAACGTGAGCAGGATCGTAATCAACCGCATGCAACTCCCCTTTCTACAGAGGTCACTGAATCGACATGCAGCCTAAGCTGTCAGGCGAGCAGATGCAATGCTGAGCTGCCACCCGGCATTCTCGCTCCCACATCGTGTCCGATTCGTCGATGAATGACTCCCGGCACTGAGTGGCTTCGTCCGCTGCGTTTCTTCGAACATCAGGCCCGACTCCCAGCAGTGTGGCACGTGCGACGTGGCCACAAAACGAAAGTGGTATTTCCCCGTCTCCAGCACCTCGCCATCTGTCATCCCCTTCGCCGGCCGGAGCACGAGACAATCATCCACACTCACGAGTTTGCCCACCAGACTGCAGACCGCATCGGACTGCGGCGCCAGCTGCTGCCACTCCGGCAGCGACCCGCACTCATCGGCCTCGAAACGGCTGAACCCGATCCAGCGCAAGGTGCGGACGTCGATGAGCGACGCCACCGCCTCCCTCACCGCCGGAAACAGCGCGCGCGGGCCGGTGTGATACAGGAGCGGCTCGGCATCACGGACCAGGAACTGGCTGACTTGCAGATTGAACGGTTCGAGGAAGGTGGTGATGCGAAACAGGTCTGGAGCAACTTCGGTAATCTGCGCCATACATCCTCCGGAAAGAATGAAGACCAATCCTGCTCGGCCCGGCAGCGGGATTCAAGACGAGCACGGTGAATCGAGACGGATGTGAACTCTGTGCATCCGCTCACTCGTCATACTTCCTGGCATTGCCATAGGACTTCTCGACTGGATACTTGGCCTCGTTTTTCTTCAGCTTCGCGCTCACCGCGGCATTCACATCCAAGCCGAGATCATGGCAGAGGTACGAAAGGAGAATCACCACATCGGCGATTTCATCCTCCACACGAACCCGAGACGGGCTCTCCAGGAGACGGGCTACCTCGTCGTGAGATTTCCATTGGAAGACCTCCAGCAATTCACTCGCCTCCACCGCAATCGCCGCGGCCAACTCTTTGGGCTTGTGAAACTGTTTCCAATCACGCCTCCGACGGAATTCCAGCACCGCGGCAAGCACCTCGTCGTTCAACATGACATTCCTCCAGGCTGGGGTCAGGTCTTGCAATCACACTTTCTTCGCCATTCAAGCAGCAGGCGACCTCTGCCCGCGTTCATCCAAACACGTCGAACCTCGTACGGCCGGCCTGCTGCCCGGAAAGGTTCTGACTCCTTGCAGAATCCTGTGAGCCGGCTGCTCGCGATCCGGCAATTCATAAGGCTACAGTGTACGGCTGCGCAATGTGTGATTGCCATGCCCGACGCAACTCAGATTTGTGCCTTCACGGCTCGCCCCAAGGGGATGATTGAAATTTAATCACGAGTAGCGTAGAGGAGGAGAGGCAAATGGGGATCCTCTGGCCGCTTCCCCTCCGCTTGCTGAAACAGTGCAGGAGGTCCGCTTATGGTCGATCGTCTTGTGCTCGCGTCCTGTGCACTTGTGCTTGTCGCCACACCTGTCTACGCACAGAGCCCTTGTTCGAATTGTTTCAACGCGGCGCAAACGGAGGCGAAAAAATGCCTCGACAATGCCATTAGCGCAGGCGATCGGAACGACTGCCTGGAGACTCGGCAAATCCGGACCAAGGCCTGCAGCGATAATCAATGTCGGGAGGACAGAGAGGAAGTAGCGACCACGGAGACGCAGCCGACGCGCAGTCGGCCGGGCGTCACGCCGTACACCCCAACGGAAGGCGAGTGGCTGGCGTTACTCATGCGAGCCGGCCTGAGACGAGAGGCCACACCCGACCATCCTTATTCGCTCGACATCGTGCTCGCCGATCCCCAGACCATCCAGATTGTCGTGCGACATGCTTCCACGCTGGACCGGAACAGCCTGAACAAAGCCATCGAGACTGCTCGGGAATCGATCAGAAGCACGGCCAGAAGTTATGGGTGGGATAAGTGGGTCAAGATCCGGGAGACGGTCGAGGTGTACCCCGCCAAGAAATGAGCCTCCCTTTCCCCCACCGGGGTCAGGTCTTGCAATCAAATATTTTCCTGCTCGGCCCGCTTCAAGCGGCGGCTCACCGTGGCGGCATGCACACCCAAATGGTCCGCAATCTCGGCCAATCGATACCCGTATTGCCGATAGGCCTGGTGGATCGTCTTCTCCAGGTTGCCCTTCTGCTGAAACAGCGTCTCCAACGAGGGCCGTTGAGCCTGCGTCTGTCGGCGGGGAATGTCACGGATCACCCGATTCGGCTGGTGCTGGGCCACAAATTTTTCCGACCCCAGGTAGATCTGGCCGGTGAGCTGTTCCCAGGGCCCCGGCTCTCCCCGCCCCTCAGCCACAAAAGTGCGATACCGCTCCTGCGCAGGCCCCGCGCGTTGGCCGAATTGGCTCAGAATCCAGTCCGTCGTCAGCCAGCCAGGTGCCTTCGTCTCTCCCACCGTGGCCCGATAACTGCTCCACGCCCATAGCCGGGGATGCGACACGATCTTCGCGCGGACGGGATTCAGCACGACGTACCGGCACAATTCAAGGAGATGCGCGTCCTTTTCCACCAGAATCGCCGTGAACCGCCCCTGAAACACATGCCCGACCTGCTCGTGCCGGAGGTTGTAGGCCTGCGTGTAGCGGCCATTTAACTGCCGCATGCCGAGCGAGAGATTCGGCTTCGGCGTCTCGATCAACAGATGATAGTGATTGTCCATCAGGCAGTAGGCGTGGCAGATCCAACCATAGCGATCGACGACGTGGGCCAGCAGGCTCAGCCACTGTGAACGATCACGGTCGTCAGCCACGATGTCATGCCGGGCGTTGCCCCGACTCGTGACATGGTAGACGGCACCCGGGAATGAGAGACGAAGGGGACGTGCCATGAGCGGGAATGTAGCCTGTGAGATTGTTAGATTGCAAGACCTGACCCAATACTGTTAGTCGACCGGCTGCCCATGTAGTGCATGGCGAAGAACACGGCCGCGAGCCCGCAGGCGGCGTTGCCCAACGTGAGCACGTCGGCCAGATAAAATTCGCGGAGCATCGAAAAATGTTTCGGAGCTGTAGCGGCCACGGCAGGAAAATCTACGCGGGATTGCGCCGGATGTCCAGAATTCGAACTTCCTAGCGAGTGGAGTGCGGTCAGGCGGAGCTTCCTGTCGTCTCCACCTACCCGACCGAGCCGGGGGGCAGGCTCGCGAGCCCACCGCCTCCGATTACTTCGGAGCGGGATTAGGGCTCAACCCGCTGCAACGTGGTCACATGGCCTTTATCGGTCACGTAGGCCTTCACCATATCGCCTTCGACCACCTTGTCGAGCTTCGTGCTCTTGTCCACATGCACTTTGACGAGTTCCCCATCTGTATTTCTGATCTGATAAAACTCCCCGTCCATCTTCATGAGGGTGCCCTTGACGGCATCCTTGGTGATCCTCTCACCGATGGTCGGCGTGGCTTCCTTCTCTTTCATGGGATCGGCCGCAAACGCGAGTCCTCCCCCTCCGGTGACTAGAGCTGCGACGAGCAGCATTTCAAGACTTCGTTTCATCATACGTCCTCCCATGTGGTAACTGAGCCGGTATCAGCTCTTACCGTAACCCTCATGCGAAGGATCACATACTGGGAAGACCCCCTGCCCCAGGGCCTCTGTGAATCATGAAGAGAAGAGATAGGAGGACATGGAATACCGAACCAGGGATTCAATGTTGGGAGGTAACCAATTCGCTGGTGGGAGGGTCGGTGGGCGGCGATGGTCCCCAAGTGTTCAGCAATCACAGCCGACTGATACCCGCTCTGGCAAACGGCCGGCTGAACCATCCTCTCTGAGCCATCCTTCCTCTCAAACCGCCCGGGGCCTGATACCGCCGCTAAGATGCCTCTCGAAAAAGACCTCATCCTGACGTCTCTCAATCAATTGTTCGATTACAAGACCTGACCCTAATTTGTGATTTTGCCCTCATCGCGCGAGCTTCTTTTTAATAGCGGTCAGGTTCTCAGAGGTCGAGCGCACCCGTATCGTGAGTCCCTCGGCATCGTATTCTTCGGACAAGATACGCATCCGGGCGCGAATCTCTGCAACGACCCCTTGAGCCGTAAAAGGAATACGTAATTCCTCGTCGATCATATCGCTCTCAAAGTACCCCATCATGCGCTCACGGAGCGCCTGCAGATCGTCCTTGCTTCTCGTGGACAGAAAGAATGCGTCGGGATATTCCGCCTTCAGTGCCGCGAGCTCGTCCGGCCCGAGACGATCTCGTTTATTCAACACCAACAGGCTGGGAACATCCGTGGCGCCGACTTCGGCTAACACCTTCCGCGTGACGTCGAGTTGGGATCGAAAGGACGGATCTGAGGCATCGACGACAAACAGCAAGAGCGAGGCAGAGGCCGCTTCATCAAGCGTCGACTTGAACGACGCCACCAGGTCATGCGGGAGCTTTTTAATGAATCCCACCGTATCGGACATGAGCACTTTGGGACGCGTGTCAGGATACAAGGGCCGGATCGTGGTATCGAGCGTGGCGAACAGCTTATCGGCCACGAACACCTCGATGCCCGTCATCGCACGCATGAGCGAGGATTTCCCGGCATTGGTGTACCCCACGAGCGCGACCGTCAATTCGTGCTCCCGCCTCGCGCGGCGCGTCCGATGCTCGTCCCCGATCGCCGCCAATTCCGCCCGGAGTTCTTTCATGCGATCGCGGATTCTGCGCTTATCGAGCTCCAGACTCGTCTCCCCGGCCCCTTTGCCACCGACTCCCCCGCCTTGCCGCTCGCTCCCGCCGCCGGTTTCCCGCAATCGTGGCGCGAGATAATTGAGCCGCGCGATCTCCACCTGCAGCCGGGCCGCTCTGGTTCGCGCGTGCCGGCTGAAAATCTCAATGATGACCCCGGTCCGATCGAGCACCGGCACGCCGGCAGCCCGTTCAAGATTCTTCAATTGGGACGGCGACAGATCACAGTCCACGATGACGATCTGCGCCTGTTCGCGAGGGCCGGGGGCAGTCTCGATGGTGTCATCCGATTCGTCGTCGTCTGATTCTTCCGTGACGTCCGAAGCCTCCGCCTCGCGCTTCGACGCGGCTTTGTGCATCGGCCGTTCAAACGCGGCCTCGATTTTCCCGGAACCACCGGTCCACAGCGCCAATTCGGCAAGTTTGCCCTGACCCAGGACCGCCGCATATTTATCGGAACTACGCTTTTGCGTCACACGGCCCACGACGGTGTACCCGAGGGTTTTCACCAGACGGGTGAGCTCTTGCAGCGAACTTTCCAACTCCTCCGCAGTCACGCGAGGGGTGCGGATCGCCACAAGCACGGCATTCGATTGTGAGGGCTTCGACATCGCAGGCCTTTCCTTGACCACATCTTCGTGAGGGTGGTCATATTAACAGGGAATTTCGTTTTAAGGCCAGCTCACATCAGGACCAGGGATCGGGGATATTGACCCCACATCCCACACTCAGCACTTCTGAGGAGCACTCAGGACCCGGCACTCGGCGCTCAGCACTGTGCTTCGCCATCGGCAGCGTGGTGGGGGGTGGACACTTCAGAAACCAACAAGGCCTTGAGGCAGGCTATATCTAATATGATATAGTACATCCGGCCATGTGGGAGATCTACGAACGCCGTCGAGCGAGCAAGAGCCTTGATCGCCTTCCGCTCGAGTTACTGAAACGCTACGAGAAGTGGAAAGACATCGTGCGAATCTCCGGGCCGGCAGGTCTACGCTTCATCAAGGGGTTCCATGATGAACGGCTTCAAGGGGAATGGGAAGGACATCGCTCGTCACGGCTGAATGCACAGTATCGCGTCATCTATAAGGTTGAGGAGCACCTCATTCAGGTGGTCGTCATGGACGTCACCGCGCACGATTATCGGAGGCAATCATGAAACACAAGGACATCCGTCCGGCAAAAGCTCGAGTGGCCGTGTCGGTGGGAGAATCCGTTCGGATCGTTCGTGAACTCCAGGGGCTCACGCAGAGCGAGTTGGCTCGAAGGACGAAGATTCCCCAGTCCACCATCTCAGCTATCGAAAACGATACCATCAATCTGGGGGTCGAACGGGCCAAAACCCTGGCGCGCGTTCTGCAGTGTCATCCCGCCGTCCTCGTGTTTCCCGGCTGGAACGTCACCAAACAATCCGCTGCCTAACGACCACACCTTGCTAGAAGCGCCTTCTTGAAGGGATCTCACACAGGGCAACGCACGACTCCCGGTCGATTTGTCAGGCTCCCCGCCCGCGCGTTCGACGACGAGGGTATTGCCATACACGCCCGGGTTGTCTTGACCGGGGATCGCATCAGAAAAGAGCACCCACAGGGCAAGAGCAGACCCCAACCATTTCTTTTTACCCCTTGCTCCACACTCGGCGTTCAGCACTGCGCTTCACCATCGACGGCACAGACGCTTTGCACGGCCAAGTCCAAATCATGGGAGGCCCGGTCAAGTCCCCTGTTCCCAACTCCTAAAGTCCCTGAGTTCTTCAGCAATGCTGTTCAGCACCCAGGCAATCACCGCCGCATCATCCGCATAGCCGACCACAGGAATGAAGTCCGGGATCACATCGAACGGACTGATGAGATACAGAATCGCCGTCACGATGGTCACAAGCTTATGGACCGAAAGGCCTGTATACGCACCGCTCACGGACGCTTTCAGCAGCCGCACCAATAGTTGAAGGTCCTTCAAGAGCTTGCCACCGCGACCCTGCGCAATCGAGACTGCCGCGGCCAACAGATAACGCAGCCGCTCTTTGTCCCTGAGATACTCCGCCGCCGTCTGTGTGAACCCTCGAAACATCGTCAACGCCTTCAGGAGCATGGCTGGAGTCATTCGCTTCATCACGTCCTCCTTGAGGGGTGAGCACCGCCCCGGCACACGATCACGATTGAGGATAACAGGCAGTCCGTGAAGGATCAATTTGGCTCGATGGCAACGCACAGGATCGAACTATCAGCGGCGTGGTAGGAACGGAAAGTCACGGGCCAGCGATGCGTGAGACGGCGTGAGTGACGGTGAACAAGCCGAAGGCACCGAGGTGTGGGCTCACGGAAGGGATAGCCTCCCGCAATTTCAGAATGTTTGATTTCAAGGCCAGCCCCTGGTTTAGGACTGGTTTATGGTTATTCATCGGCGGTGTAACATTCTTCGCAGCTTCGGGACATCCCCCGCCTCACCGTCCAGTCGGTGTAGCATCTGGTGGCAGTTCGAACAGACCGTGATGAGGTGGTCAAGGGAAGACTCAACCGTGTCAGAAAGTTTACTGAGAGGGATGACATGGTGCGCTTCAGCGAACGTCTTTCCTATATCTCCATAGACTTCCCTGAATGTCATCTCGCACACTTGACAGCGATAGTTATCTCGCCGCTTGCAACGTTCTGCCAATTCGCGGCTGCGCTCTCGTGCCAAGTGCTGCTCTACGACGCGCCGTTCGATGGCTCTATACGCTGCTGACTCATCAGGTGCGCCACTACCTGCTGCCGCTTTCGTCCCACGAAAACTCGCAAAGACTTCCTCGAAAAATGACAGCGCGCGCACGACGATAGCCGCTATTGCATCGTTGTCTTCCGACAAGGAGGAATCGAATTTCCCGTAGAAGGAACCCCTCTGCCCAGACTCTTGGTATTCTTCGTATATTGGAAAGTTAAACAGTTCATTTTCCAGTGGCCGCTTTAAAACATAGTCCTGACTGGAGCCAGTTGCTGGCCGCATATCCAAAGCTGAGAGCTGTTTAACAGGCCGCAGGGACTCAGGTAATACATCGACAAATGCGCGAAGGTTTTCAGCTTGTGCTGCATAAAATCCGTACCAGAAAAATCGCTGACCTTGTTTGGGGTACTGACAAAACCAGACCTCAAATCTTAGATTCCAGTGCTTCAAAGATCCAAGCTCTACGCGCCACCCTTTGGTGTAAGACTCCTTCAGCTTGGCTTCCGTGCGAACATTGGCGAGCCCTCTTAGCCTTACTGGCAGTGGACGTAATATCTGTTGCGCGACACTTTTGAGTTTTTCTTTATCTTCTTCATCTGGCATGCGGATCCCCTTGTTGCGCGACTGTCACCGTTGTCTGTTCATTGCTCATATGGCAGTCATGGATTTGCCTGAATCTGCGGTTGGTATAGATACTTCTGGAATCCAGCGAACACCTGCCCGATCTCTTCCGGCTTCCCCAGATCGGCCACGGCGTCGGCGATGGAGTTGTGGTACTTGAGGCGCAGCAGCGGAGTCAGCTTCTCCTGTTCGAGTTCCTCCACTCCCACCGTAACGTAGTGGGAAAGCACGAAGTCGAGAAAGACCTGCTGCTTGCTGTTGAAGTGGTGGCTGATTTCTACCTTGGCCTTTGAGGCGCGATCTTCGCGGCTCAAGGGCGGCAGCGCATAGGCCACATGCGCCAACACATCGAAGAGGTCGCTCTTTTCTGCGTCGATAATCTTCTGCATCTCCGCCATCTGCTCCTTGCCGAAACCTTTCTCGGCCAACCGCTCCAGCAATCTGGCTCGCGTGTCGGGCAGACTCCACAAGGCGCGGAGTTCCGCTTCGTCTTTGAAGAACTCCGGCAGCTTACCGAAGAGCAGTTCCATAAACTGCTGCGCCGACATCGGCGTGCCGTCGGGATGCCAGAACGACGTGACCATCATATGCTGAATGGTGCGGGCCTTGCCGTCGGCCAGTTTCACTTTGATCTTCTGCCGCTTCACATATTCGCCCGGCTTCTCCCGCACTCTGTCAGGCAATAGATCCGGTCGCGGCGGGAGAGGGGCAGGCTTCGGTTCCGGCTCTATCGGCTCGCCGTCCCACTCCGGGTCACTAAAATGGTGGTGCGCCTTCACGAAATCGTAGATCGTGAAGTAGTCCTTCCCGTCATAGAGCCGCGTGCCTCGCCCGATGATCTGTTTGAACTCGATCATGGAGTTGATCGGACGCATGAGCACGATGTTCCGAATGTTCCGCGCGTCCACGCCGGTGGAAAGTTTCTGTGAGGTGGTGAGGATTGTCGGAATGGCCTTCTCATTGTCTTGAAAGTCTCGCAAGTGCTGCTCGCCGAGCGCACCATCGTTGGCCGTCACCCGTTGGCAGTAGTTCGGGTCGGTGACTGACTTCATTTGGTTGATCAGATCGCGCACCGCCAGCGCATGGTCTTGAGTGGCGCAGAAGACCAGCGTCTTCTCATTCTGATTGATCAGGTCCATGAAGAGCTTGACCCGGTGCGCTTCCCGTTCCTTGATCTCAATGATCTTGTTGAAGTCTGGTTCGGTATAACGCTTCCCGGATTCGATCACACCCTCGATCAGCTTGTCGTCGGGCGTGTAGACATAGTCGTCGAGCGTCGTGGAAATTTGCTTCACCTTGAAGGGCGTCAGGAAGCCATCATTGATGCCGTCCTTCAGCGAATAGATAAAGACCGGCTCCCCGAAATAGGCATAGGTATCCACGTTGTCTTTGCGCTTGGGCGTGGCCGTCAGGCCGAGCTGTACCGCCGGGGCAAAGTAGTTGAGAATGTCTCGCCAGTTGCTTTCATCGTTGGCTCCGCCGCGATGGCACTCGTCGATGACGATGAAGTCAAAGAAGTCCGGAGGATATTCGCCGAAATAGGGCGAGGGCTTTCCATCTTTCGGCGGCCCACTCATGAAGGTCTGGAAGATGGTAAAGAACAGACTGCCGTTCTTCGGCACCCTGCCCTTCTTACGAATATCGTCGGGCTCGATCCGCACCAACGCATCCTCAGGAAATGCGGAGAAGGCGTTATAGGCCTGGTCCGCGAGGATATTGCGGTCGGCGAGAAAGAGAATGCGCGGGCGGCGCGACGGCTCGCGGCTGAGATTCCAGCGGCTGTGAAAGAGCTTCCAAGCGATCTGGAAGGCAATGAAGGTCTTGCCCGTGCCGGTAGCCAGGGTGAGCAGGATACGGGGGTTGCCTACTGCGATGGCCTCCATCACCCGTTCCACGGCGATGTCCTGGTAGTAGCGGCCTTGAAAATAGCCGCCTTTGTCCTCGAACGGGACAGTGGCGAAACGGTCATGCCACGCGTTCTGCTTGGCGAAAGTGCGCTTCCAGAGGTCGTCCGGGGCGGGATAGTGCGGCACCTCTCCCTCGGTGCCGTTGTCCATGTCGATGCCGTAGATGCCCTGCCCGTTGGTGGCGTAGGTGAACCGAATGGCAAGCTTTCCGGCGTACTGCTTGGCCTGCGCCACACCTTCCGTCAGTTCTTCATCCCAGGCCTTGGCCTCGATCACGGCTAATTTGTGATTGCGATAGACCAGCACGTAGTCGGCGATCAACGGCTTACTGCGCCGCCCGTAGCCTTCGATGCGACCAAGAGTAATGGGATATTCCCGCAGAACGCGACTGCCTTCCACGACGCCCCAACCCGCCGCTTTCAATGCGGGATCGACATGTTCAGCACGAGTCTCCGCTTCGTTCACTTCAGGCTCCCTGGGCCAGCATGTTCATGATGAGACGGATCATCGTGTCTTTGTGCGACGGATCGGATTCGGCCACCAGCAGCGCCAGCGCCGCCAAACCAATATCGTTGATGACCGGTTGCCCGGTGCGATCCAGCAGGCGGCCGTTGCGATTCAAGAAATCGACGAACAGGAATGCGCCGCTGCGTTTGTTGCCGTCGGCAAAGGGGTGATTCTTGATGACGAAGTACAACAGATGCGCAGCCTTAGATTCCACACTCGGATAGGCCGGTTCGCCGAACACACTCTGATCGAGGTTTCCGAGCAAAGATTCGAAGGCCTCTTGCCGTTCCTGCGCGAAGAGCATGGACGCCTCCCCGCGCGCGATCAGATCGGCTTTTAATCGGGCCAGCGCCGCGCGTGCCGCCTCAAGCGTGAAGAGCGTTCCGCCGGTGGTCGTCGGCGGCTCGGTCAGCAGTCCTTCGTCGTAGCGCTGTAGCAGCACAAAGGTCTGCGCATAGCGGGTGACGATATCCACCAGCCCGCGGCCCATATCCGCTTGAAGCTCAGGGCTGCGTGCGGCCTTGCGCACCAATTGGAGGGCCGCTTCCAGTTCGCGGGCGTTGGCCTCGAAACGTTGGCGATTGAGGGTATAACCTTGGGTGAGATGCTCGCGCAGGATGCGGGTGGCCCACTGGCGGAAACGGGTGCCCTGTGGCGACTTCACGCGATAACCCACTGAAATGATGACATCCAGGTTGTAGAACCTGACTGGTTTGTCAGAACCAGCAATGTGCATATTTTGCACATTGCTCCCCTCCTCTAGCTCCCCTTCAGCAAAGACATTGCGCACATGCTTGGTGATGACCGACCGTTCCCGTCCGAACAGTTGGCCCATCTGCTCCTGTGACAACCAGACCGTCTCGCGCTCCAGCCGGACCTCAATGCTGCCGCTATTTGTTTCGTAGATGCTGATTTCGCTCATGCCAACATCCTTCACAGCTTGCCGCTGAAGGCCTGGTGCAGCAGCGACTTTTTCAACGCCTCCAGCGCGACGAGCTTTTGCTGGTAGAGGGATTCGAGGCGTTGGGTTTCTTCCGTGAGGGAGTCGATTGTGGTCACAATTCTCTGTTGATGTTCGTGCGGAGGGACAGGAATCATCACGCTCTGTAGTTCGTCCGAGTCTATCTTGAGTGTTCCGTGAGCCGCATTACTCAAGACGGTGTCGCTCGAATTGATTCGGTCTCGTAGCGCGAAAAGGAGATACCGAGGTATCAGGTCAGGTTCTGGGTGGATTCCTCTGATGTCTTGATTGAACGCACAGGGAACCATTAGCTCGGCGATTTGGGCACCATGCGCCAGCCCCATTCCACGAACAAGAATCAGGAGTGCACCTGCTGGTGCCATGCGAGTTGAGGACTCATCAACTGCGGACCGCGAAATGTGCAACAGCGAATCGGACAGGCGGGTTGATTTCATGTCACGTCCGGAAACCCAAGGTATTTCGCCGCTCCAATAACTGCTGTTGCTTTTGGACGGTGTGCCGCCACTACTAAAAGTGCAAACTTCGTCGAGTCGCTTCTCCATCCACCCTGGCCCGCGCTGAGTGAAGACGGATTGGAGGTGGCTTTCGAAGAGGGCGCGGGCGTTGTGGAGGTTCTTTTCGGCGTTGGCTGTGGCGGTGGTGATGCCCTCAAACGCTTCGTCGAGGATACCGACGATCCGTTGCTGCTCGGGAAGTGGGGGAACGGGAATAGATTGCGCTTTCACGTCGCCGTCACTGACAGCCGGATAGCTTGCACCCCTCTGAAGGCTTTCCATCTGCCCTATGAAGCTTTCGGTGAAAAGGGAGTAGAAAACAAAATGGTTCTCAATTTCCGGCTTTGGGCGGAGAACGAAATACCCGGTGCTACAGACTTGCTTATCCAGGTGTTCTGGCACGACAGCAATTCGTTGTAAGGTGGGCCGGATTGTCGCGAAAAGAATGTCGTTTGCTCTCACGAGCTTCCGAGCCCGGCTTGGGACGTCCTTTCCTTTGAGGCGTTGTGTCGTCGTAATCTGAAACGTCGTATTGGAAACGCTCGAAACATCGATATAGTCGAACTCCGCTTGAGGCGATTGGAGTGGATTAACCGTTTCGGTCTTTTGCAGAACCTCGCCGAGCGTTTTCATTGGCCACCCTTGCCTCATAGCAACGCCTTGATGTTGCCTAGTACCTCCGCGCTCTCCTCATCCAGCGCAGCGATTTCGTCCATGATCTCCTGCGGACTGCGATGCGTGACGATCTCGCCGCCGTTCGGGTTTTTCACAGAGAGATCGAAGGTCGTCTGGTCGATGGTCTTGGCGTCTATGCTCCAGCTTTTCGGCGAGTCGGCTGAGGTCTTTTGCAGCTTCACGAACTCTTTGAGATCGTCGTCGTTGAGCGGGTTTGTTTTGCCAAGGCTGCGGCCCGGGTCGAGCTGGTAGTACCAGACCTTGCGCGTGGGCGCGCCCTTTTCAAAGAAAAGCACCACGGTCTTCACACCCGCACCCTGGAACGTGCCGCCGGGACAATCCAGCACCGTATGGAGATTGCAGCTTTCCAGCAGCAGCTTGCGCAGGCTCACGGACGCATTGTCGGTGTTGGAGAGGAAGGTATTCTTAATGACCACGCCGCCTCGCCCACCCGCCCTGAGCATCTTGATGAAGTGTTGGAGAAAGAGAAACGCCGTCTCGCCGGTGCGGATGGGAAAGTTCTGCTGCACTTCCTTCCGTTCCTTGCCGCCGAAGGGCGGATTGGCTAGCACGACCTCATAGCGGTCCTTCTCCTGAATGTCGGCGAGATTTTCAGTCAGCGTGTTGGTATGGATGATGTTCGGCGCCTCGATGCCGTGCAGGATCATGTTCATGATTGCCATGACGTAGGCGAGGGATTTCTTTTCCTTCCCGTAGAAAGTGCGGGTCTGGAGCGTGGTGAGGTCTTTCGTCGTGAGGTTCCCCTTGGACCTCAAGTAATCGAATGCCTCGCACAAGAACCCCGCCGACCCGCAAGCCCCGTCGTAGATGCGGTCGCCGATCTTCGGTTTGACCACTTGCACCATGGCGCGAATGAGCGGGCGCGGGGTGTAATACTCGCCCCCGTTGCGCCCGGCATTGCCCATGTTCTTGATCTTGGCTTCGTAGAGGTGCGACAGCTCGTGCTTTTCCACCTGTGACCGGAATCGCAGTTCGTCGATGCGGTCGATGATCTCGCGCAGGTTGTAGCCGCTCTGGATCCGGTTCTTAATCTCGCCGAAGATTTCGCCGATCTTGTACTCGATGGTGTTCGGCCCGCTGGCCTTCTGCTTGAAGCTGTGCAGGTAAGGAAAGAGCTTGAGGGTGACGAACTCACTCAGGTCACTGCCGGTCATGGCCTTGTTATGGTCGAGCTTGCCGTCTTTCCCTTTGGGCGCGGCCCAGCTTTCCCATCGATAGTCTTTGTCCAAGATGAAGCTGTAGCGCTTGCCCTCCAACTTGGCTTCGTCTGCCCTGTCCTGCTCTAGCCCATCGAGGTACTTGAGGAACAACAGCCACGAGGTCTGCTCGGTATAGTCCAGCTCGGTGGTACAGCCGGCTTCCTTGCGAAGCACATCGTCGATGTTTCTAAAGGCTTGTTCAAACATGAAGAATCTCTCCACCAGACACAATTCGTGCAGTTTGCGCCGCAGGATACTCTTTCCCGCGCCTTTAATCACCCGCGTTTTTACGGGCACAAGCGGCTGGTGGGTGCCTAGGGGACTGGGGGGCGTGAAACGTCAAACGTGAAAGGTGAAACGTCGCTCGATCAAGAGCTCATGGCTTATGGCCAATGGCTGATAGCAAGATCTCAGAATCTGGGAGAGCGTATCTAGAATCTCGTGAAGCGTCGTTCGTAGAGAGAACTGTGCTGGCTAATGGCAAACAGACGAGAGGTTAGGCTGCCGTTTTCTTAACCCGAACCTCTGCCCGATGCCCGGTGGCCGCCAGGACGCGGATGAGCACGTCGGTGGACACTCCCTGGGTATTCCCATTCGCAATAGCCGTGACGCGGGTCCGCGATGTCCCCGCGCGCTTCGCAATTTCCGCATGTGTGAGCGACCCGGCCTCGATAATGCTGACGAGTGAGACGGTGAGGTCGGAACGAAACTCCATCTCGGCTGTATCGGCCGCAGAGAGGCCCAATGCGCGGCCAAGTTCCTCCGCGGATCGAACAGTCACCCGCTTGCCTGTTTTAGCTGTCGCCATGTAACACCTCTTTCAATCGTTCTTGGAATCGTCACTCGTGGTTCGTGAAGCGTATCTCGATCGAAAACAAGAGCTGATGGCGTATGGCGGGAGGAAGCGCATGGTGCCAGAGGAAGAGCTCATAGCTTATGGCCTATGGCTTATTGCAATACCTGAGAATCTTGAAAACCACAACTCGTCGTTCGTGAAGCGTCGCTCGCAGGGAAGAAGAACTGATGACCGGGCACAAGAGCCTATGGCTGATAGCGAAAGAGAAACGGGCTCATGGCAGATAACTGATGGAAGAGGAGCGGCGTGAGACGGCAGTCTTACCGGGTACCAGTCTTTATCTCATAGGTCGGGATCGAGGTACCTGTCACTCGGGCGTACAGAACGGCGGGATCAAGATCGGCCCCATTCGGCCAGAAGATGGTGCCAAGCTCCGGATGTACGCGTAGCTCCCGGAAGCGATTGAGATCCTTAAGCGGAGCAAACACGCCCTCAAATTGTAAGATGGCCGAGAGATCAAGTTCACCCACCACTCCGTCTTCAAATCTTAGGCGGACTGAGTAACCATCCAACGCAGTGGCTTCGACAATATCCTTTAGCATGGCCTTACTCCAGCGGCTTAATTTTCTTGAGCGGTGCCCGCTGCTCTGCAAGTGTCCAGTCGTCTTTCAACTCATCTCGATGAAGTGCGCCCCATTCGGCAACGAGTCCCAATGCACGCGGCGGCAAATATCCTTCTAAGAGCGCCAATGACTCAATGGCGATGATGGCCTTATGCTCACCATAGCGCACATGAAAATGCGGTGGGGCATGGTCATCATAAAACATGGTAATGATCATCCCGAAGAAACGACAGAGTTCAGGCATCGCACTCCCGTTTCATCGGATACGATTCGCAGTCTGACTTCGGTCATCCCTCATAAGCAATGGCATCTTTTAAGACATTCTTTCGAACCAGGCGTCGAAGGCCACGTTCGGATGCCACATCGACCGATCGTTTCAGCAATCGCTCCAGGTCGAGGATCAGTGCCGCATGGTCCAGCAGGCTTCGACCTTCCTCCATCTCAACGAGGAAGTCGATGTCACTATTCCGACGAGCGGTTCCACGCGCGACCGATCCAAACACCCTCACCTTTCGCGCACCGTGCCGCGCAGCAATGGTGAGAATCTGCGCTCGCTTGGACTGGAGTAATTGGCGGATGTTCATCACCTGTCTCCTGTGCCTAGTGTAGCCAAAACCCGTGGGGAAGGCCAGCTGGAAAGCCCCCGCTGTGCAGTGTAGCTCGGTCGGAAACGAGAGCTCATAGCTTATGGCCAATGGCTGATAGCAGGACCTCAAAATCTGGGGGATCGGGTCTCGTCGTTCGTAAAGCGTATCTCGAAAGAACCGTATCTCGTGAATCGTGAAGTGTCGCTCGTTGAGAAACGGGAGGCATCGCACGTGAAACGTCAATCGTGAAAGGTGAAACGGGAGGCGTAAAACGCAGACCAGGAAGCGGAAGACGTGAAATGTAAGGGAAACGAGAGGTCACGGTATGGTCACAGCCCTTTGGCTATGTTGCCCGCCCCTTTCTGCTGCGCCCTTCGCCGCTGATCGCTTTGGCGAGATCTGCGGAGGTGGCTCCGAGAAGGAGCAGCGAGCTGACCAGCAGATCCATTGAGACGGACGGGTCACCGGCTTCCATTTTCGCCACCCTGGATTGGCTGGATTGGAGGCGCTCAGCCAGTTGAACTTGTGACAGGCCCTGTTTATTTCGTCGCTCTCGCACACTCCGACTGAGGGCTAACTTCATGTCGATGAGCGCCGACTCTGCCTCCGACAGGCCCAGGAACTCCTTCACCGACCCGACGGCCCATCCGGCCGCTTCCAGCTTGGCCCGTTTTGTGTTCTTCATCTGAAGTCCTCCTACAATCCCATCGCTCTGTCATAGTCTCTGAGCCGACGCCGGCAGGTTTCAACAACCGACTGCGGGGTCTGCTCGGTCTTCTTTTTCACCACATCAAGGATGACCACGGCATCGGCATCGGCCCGATAGATGATGCGAAAGGTGCTCCCCTCCGTTGATCCGCAACTCATGGCATCGTACGCCAATAACCGGCATGGGTCGTGAGTGCGGAAGTCCGAGAGACTCTCCTTCCTGCAAGAGCCGTAACCGATATCCCGCTTCGAGGCGTGCCGCTTGGGTAAACGGAGGCGTTTTGACTTCCCCCTTGAACCACACAAGCGGCTTTCCTCCCCTGCCTGCCATCACGCACACTCCCGACTCGATGCAGAATACTATGTCATATATGACATAGTATCAATCCGGGCAGCTGCCCCCCTTGCTCCAAGGAATTCATCGGCCCCGTAGGAGGGGCCGATGAATTCCTGAGTGCTGGGGCTTGAGGGCTGAGGTATGGGAAAGAAAACCTCAATACGCGATAGCGAGATGGTTGACTGGTGTCACGCATCACGTTACACTTCACACGTGATCAAAAGCTTTGCCGACAAGCGCACGAAGGATCTGTATGACACCGGTACGTCCAAGCGCTTTCCACCCGATATGTGGGAACGAGCATTGCGGAAGTTAGAGTACCTAGATCTTGCGATGAGCGTGTCAGACTTGAAGGTTCCTCCGAGTAATCGGCTGCACAGATTGGAGCACGATCGGGCTGGGCAGTATTCGATTTCCGTGAACGACCAATGGCGGATCTGCTTCCGCTTTGAATCCGGCGACGCCTTCGACGTCGAGATCACAGACTACCACTAGCAGAGGTGTGTCATGAGCATCCCCAATAAGCGAGCACGCAAAGTTCGGCCTACTCATCCGGGCGCGATGCTGCGCGAAGATTTCCTGCCAGAGTATGGCTTGACCGTATCCGGCTGTGCCAGAGCAATCCGGGTTTCTCGCCAGACCTTGAACGAATTGCTGCAGGAGCGGCGGGGGGTCAGTCCTGAGATGGCGCTGCGGCTTTCACGATTCTTTGGGAACAGCCCCGAGTTCTGGCTCAACGCCCAGCGTGCGGTCGATCTCTGGGACGCGGCGCGGAATATCAAGGCCCAAATTAATCACATTTCCCCGTTGCCCGCTGCCTAGATCCGTCTACCCGACGCATACGTTTCAACTCTACATCCGACGCTTCCGGGATATCGGAGAAATCAATTTGCGAGTCCGGTATATGCTTGACGCTCTTTTCGACTCGCCTGCCTTGCGCTGATGAGCCGGATGGTTTCTTTTTCATGGTCTCTCCTTCGTATCGTATACACCACAAAGAGGATTCGCCCTGACAGAGATTGGCCTATGCTTGCGCCGCGATCCGTTGCGCTTCCTGACGCACGGCGTCCCGGAGGCTGTCGGGCTTGAGCACCTTCACCCCGCTGCCGAAGCTCAGCACCCACCCCGTCAACTCTCTGGTATCGGCCACGGAGAGGGTCATGCGTAAGCCGCCACCTTTGGTTCGTTTGGTTCCCTGCGTGGCATGCCAGACTCGATCTTTCACCCAGGCGGCGGTGGCCTTGTTGAATTCCAACTCCACCTCGATGCGCGGCCCGCGCATGACCGTAAGCGCGTCCTGCACGAAGGCGTCGAGATCGAAATGCAGCGGCATCTGATAGGGATGGTCGGTGGGGGTAACGGACTTGATTCGCTCCACCGCGAACATGCGCGGCTCGCGCCGCAGATGGCAGTAGGCAATGAGGTAGAGGCCGCCGCTGGCGTACCAGAGTCGATAGGGATCCACTTCGCGCCTGGTCGTGCGGCCGCGTGAGGCGGAGTCGTAGCGAATCTGCACGGTGGTCGCGTCGGCGATGGACCTCGTGAGCCGGTCGATGGTTTCGCGATGCTGCCGATAGCGCTTGTGCGGGCCCAGGCCGACGCTGAAGGTACCGTCGAGTTGTTGCACCAACGCCACGCCCTGCGGCGGCAACGCGGCGGCGGCCTTGCCCAACGCAGACTGTAGTGATGTGTGGAGTTCCGTGCCTTCCAGTGGAGTAATGAGCCGGCGGCTGAAGGTCAGCGCCATCAGCTCAGAGGGGGAGAAGCGCAACCCGGGGACGTTGCGAAATCCTTCCATGAGCCGCCAGCAGGTATGGCCGTTGATGCGTTCGGTGACGAGGGGGTAGCCGGCTTCTTCCAGCGCGGCGAGGTCGCGGCGGAGGGTGCGGGGATGGCGGGTGGATCCGGGCGCGAGCGACTCAGCCAGCTGCTCCAGCGTGAGGCCTTGCCTGGCCCCCTCCAGCTGCTTCAACACCACCAGCAGACGCACCGCCTGATCGTTGCGCGCCATCGTCTCCCCGCTCCCGGTCCGGTCGATTGCGCGGCCAGTCTACCAGGATGGCCCGAGGGAGAGAAGAGCTGCGGAAAGAGAGAAGAGCCTATGGCTGATAGCTAATAGCCGATGGTAGGAAGTGCCCCCCGGCTATACGCTCTTGTCCCTCCTCGCCCCGTGGTCGCCTGCTCAGGTGGGAATGTCGGTGGTGCCGTCGTAGGAGGCCCGCGATTGATGAGAGATCTTCAACACGTCGCCGTCTTTCACCACGGAATCGAGCGAGCCGACCTTGCGGTTCACGGTCACCAGCAATTCACCGCGGACGACGAACGGCGCCAGCGCATCCATGAGGTCGGCATTGCCTTCGATCAGTAGCTTGATGGGCACCGATCCTTCCACTTCCACATCCAATTCCGGTTCCGTCACCCGCTGTTGTAACGTCGGCCCGAGAATCAATACTTTGACCATGGTCTATAGATCCTTCATGAGATTAGTAAGAGGAGCGTATGGCTTATAGCATATGGCTAAGAGTCAGTGACGGAAGCTCAACACGAGAGACGAACGACGCTTCACGAACGACGGCCTCCCGTCACCCCTGCACCCGCGCGTGGCAGTGCAGGCAATCCTGTCGCTTGGGATGTTGCACCGGCAAGGGACGCGCGCCTGTCGGCACATGGCAAGCCAGGCAATCCTTCTCCACCGTCACGGCCTGATGCGCACCGTTGGCCGGCACCTTCGGGTTACGGTCGCGCGGCGACGGCAGCAGGGCCACGCCTCCCACCACGAGCAGCGCCAGCACGACAAAAATGATATCCACTTTACGAAAGGTCATTGCCCGGCTCCTGGTCCTGTCTCTGTTGCAGCCCCCGCCTCATAGGCGTCGTTAAGTAGCTGCGCCACATGTTTCACCGCCACTCGGCCGCGCATGCCGTTGCTGAGCTGAATCATGCAGGCCGGGCAACTGGTGGCCACCGTCTCCGCCCCGCTCTGCTCGATATTCCGGCGCTTCCGGTCGAAGACCTTCTGCGAGGTGTCGTAATCTTTCACGATGTAAGTCCCGGCCCCGCCTGCGCAACGATCGGCATCGGTCATCTCCACATAGTCCGATCCGGGCAACTGTTTGAGCAACTGCCGCGGTTCTTTCGTCACCCCGGCGGCTCGCAGATGACAGGAGGAGTGGTAGGTGACTTTCCCGGTCCGGCCTTCCGGCGTTCCCATCGGTGGGTGTTGGTCGGATCGCGCCACGAATTCCGTGATGTGGACGACCTTCTTCGCCAACGCGTCCGCCGCCTGCTGTTCCGGACCACTCTCGAAAAACTTTTTGTATTCCTTGAGCATCAGCGTGCAGGAGGCGCAGCCGGTGACGACCTGATCATAGCCCGCCAGGGACTGCAGATTGAAGCGCGCATTCTCCTTCACGAGATCCACATGCCCATAGGTCTCGATCGGCGTCCCGGAACAACGCTGCGGCGGAAGTTCCGGCTCTACCCGATGTTTACGCAAGACGGAAATGACCGCGTCCCCCACCCCGTCGTCGAAGTAGTTCGCCGCACAGCCATGAAAGTAGGCCACGCGAGGGCCAGCCTTTTTCGTCGATGGTTGCGTGAGCTCCGGATACCGGTCGCGCAGGTGGGTCGTGGCGAGTTTGGGCAAGATCATCTCGGCCGGAAGTTTTGCCGTGGAGGCGATGCGTTTCATCACCGGCGCGGCCAGGCGTTCGAGCAGGGCACGCGGAGCGGGCCGATCCCACCATGACTGCGTCTTGGCCAATAGCTTAAGTATCGCTTCAAATATCGGCAGCTTCGCCTGCAGCGCGAAGAGCCAGCGCGAGCCCTGATTGGGGTTCTCGGCGCGCCGCTGGAGGATCAGCTCCGACACATCCACCCCGGCCGGACAGATCGTGCGGCAGGATTTGCAGTTCAAGCAGGCCTCCACCACCCGCTTCGAGTCGAGGTAGCTGTAGTCCTTCGCCGTGACGATTTCGAACCAGCCGCGCGAGCTCATGTCCTCCGACTGGAACACGTCGTAGACCGGACAGACGGAATTGCACTTCGCGCAGGTCGCACAGGGTTTCGACAGCCGCTGGTAGTCGATGTGTTCGGTGAAGGGCGTCTCGCTGATCTTGATGCCGGGGTTCATCACGTTCGCGGGATCGAGCGTCTGCTTCACCTGCACGAAGAGTTGATACAACTCCTCCCCGAACATCTTGCGCACATATTCCGCCCGCACGCGGCCGTCCCCATGCTCGCCGCAAATGGACCCCTCGAACCGGGACAGCACCGCCCCGTGAATCTCATGGTAGGCCTGCACCATCTTGTCGAAGTCCTGCCTGTCGTTCAGGTCGAGCAAGGGCGTGATGTGGGCGTTGCCGTTGCCGATATGGCCGAAGATCGCCACCGGCACATGCTGTCCTTCGAAGAAGGTTTCCAGGTAGCGGATCAACTCGCTGATCCGTGTGGCGGGCACCACGACGTCGTCCACGAAGTTAATCGGCTTCTTGCGCGGATCGAACCGGTAGAGCGTGGGATACAGGGCCTTTCTGGCTTTCCACAGTTGGTCCCGCTGCTCCTTGTCATAGGCGATGGTGAGGTCGCCGCACAGTTGATAGCGTGCGCAGATGGCGGCCATCTGGTCGGCCCGTTCGCGCAGGTCGCCCTCGCCTTCGCTGCTGTCGAGTTCGGCCAGCAGCGTCGCGGCGGCATCGGCAGGAATGCCATGCGCCGACCGCCCGATCAGATTCAGCGTGTTCGCATCCATGACTTCCAGCGCGCTCGGCCGGAGGCCCAAGAGATGCGGCACCGCCTCCCCGACCTCTTCCAGACGGCGAAAGTGGATCAACGCCGTCAGCGTGCCCTGTGGTTTCGGTACGAGACGAAGCGTCGCTTCGCTCACCACCCCCAGCGTGCCCTCGCTGCCGACAAACAGTTTCGGCAGATCGAAACAGCCGCGGCTCAGCCCGTCGGCGAGACCGAACAGGTTGTACCCGCAACTAT
Source organism: Nitrospiraceae bacterium (assembly GCA_919902505.1). Lineage (GTDB taxonomy): Bacteria > Nitrospirota > Nitrospiria > Nitrospirales > Nitrospiraceae > Nitrospira_A. The sequence continues at coordinate 88,764 of CAKKRE010000012.1, read as the reverse complement.
TCTTGCTCACCGTCGGCTTCTTGCTGTCGATCAGGCCGCGCTGCCGCTGGACGAGGTCGAGGATCGGCTTGAGCGATGGATGGGCCGCGAGGGTCTGATCCAACCCCGGATCGTTCAGGTTCATCGCCGAGGCGGAAAGCCAAGACCCGGACGGCAGGCAGACACGCATGGCCTGGACGTTGTCTTTGACGGCACCATAGATCAGGGTGTGCGGCCCGGCCGAATTGTTGGCGAGCATGCCCCCGAGTTTGCACATATCTCCGCTGGACGGGTCGGGACCGAAGAGGAGATTGCGTCGTCCGAGCTGCTTGTTCAATTCCGCCAGGACGATCCCCGGCTGCACACGGGCCCAACGTTCCTCCTCATTCACTTCGAGAATCCGGTTCATCTTGGAGATATCCAGGATGATGCCGGGGCCGATCGCAGAGCCGGTCAGATTGGTGCCGGCCGCGCGCGGCGTGAGCGGAATGCCTCGCTCGACCGCAAATCGGACCACGGTCTCGATGTCGCCTTCATGTTCCGCGAGCACGACGGCTTGCGGGGTCATCCGGTAAATGCTGGCATCGACGGCGTAGGCGGTCAGCGTGGGTACGTCGTTCCGGACCTTCGCCTGTCCAAGGAGTTGCCGAAGGCCGCTGACGACGACGGATGAGGTGTTGGGAAGGATGAGGGTCATGCTTGTGATTACGTTGCGTCATTGTAGTCGCTCGGCAGAGAGCAGGACAAGTGAGTTGTTGCGTCGCACACGATTCGCTAAGATACGTGCCATTCGAACGAGGCGCCATGTCACCTCCTACCCTCTATATCTCCCGCCTGCTGCCCGATCCGGTCATGGCGGCAGCACGCCAGCAGTTTCAGCTCTTCAACGAGCCCCGCGACATCGCACCCTCGTGGGAGACCTTCAAGGCAGGACTTCGCGAAGCGGATGCGGCCATCTGCACCCTGACCGATCGCGTGGATACAGCCCTGCTGGCCGAGCCGACCAGACTCAAGATCCTGGCGAACTATGCCGTGGGGTACAACAACATCGACCTCGCCGCCGCGACTGCCAAGGGCATTGTGGTCACGAACACTCCGGACGTGTTGACCGACTCGACAGCCGATCTCACCTGGGCCTTGATCCTGGCGGTGGCGCGGCGCGTGGCGGAAGGCGACGCCTACGTACGAGCGGGAGCCTGGCCCGGTTGGGCACCGACTCAGATGCTGGGCACGGATGTCTCGGGCAAGGTGCTGGGAATCGTCGGCATGGGGCGGATCGGACAGGCGGTGGGAAAGCGGGCCGCCGGGTTCAACATGCGCATTTGTTACAGCTCACGGACCCCGCAGGCATCGGGACAGGGCTCATCGCAATGGGAACAGCGCGATCTGCCCGATCTGCTGAGAGAGGCCGACTTCGTGACGCTGCATGTACCACTCGCCTCGGAGACTCATCACTTGATCGGTCCGCGGCAGCTGGCGCTCATGAAGCCGACGGCGTTTCTGATCAATACGTCGCGAGGACCGGTGGTGGACGAAGGCGCGTTGGTCGATGCGCTCCTGCAACGTCGGCTGGCCGGCGCGGCGCTGGATGTGTTTGAACAGGAGCCGGTCTTTCATCCCAGCCTGCGCGACCTCCGGCAGGTGGTGCTCCTGCCGCACCTCGGCTCCGCCACCCTGGCGACGCGTGTGCGCATGGGGATAATTTGTCTGGAGAATATTGCGGCGGTCTGCGCAGGGAGGCTGGCTCCAAATCAGGTGAATCGGACCCAGGCGTAGCGCCTTTCATCCGGATGCATCACCTTAGCCGGAAAAATCTGTGTGGATACCGATATTAGTGGCCGGCGAGCGGCAGAGGGCTGGTTTGACTCGATGCCGGAAGTTCCGGATGGGCGACCCCGTTGGTGCCGAGGATGCGTAGCGCTTCAACCCGGCGGGGCACGTCGTGGAACGAGGGAATGGACTGATACATGGCGAGCGCTCGGTCGCGGGCGCCGGTTTTCTCGTAGAGCATGGCCAGTTCATACCGCACAAGCTGCGCGTTGCCTCCCCGACAGCGCGAATCGGCGATGAGTTTCTCCAGCAACTGAATGGCCTGATCGAACCGGTTCTGCTCCTTGAGGCAGAGTCCCAGCATCAGGCAGGAATCGACGAAAAACCCGGAGTCCTTCATCGAGGAGACGAACTCTTCCTTCGCTTCCTCCAACAACCCCATGTCCTTGTAGGCCATGCCCAACGCGTACTGCGTTTCCGCGTCCACCTGGGCGATGGGTTGCGCAGCAGGAACGGGGGCCGGAGCAGGCTCGACGGGCGCGGCCTGGGCAACGGGCGGCGCCGGAGCCGGAGCGGGCGTAGGCGGCGGGGCGACCTGAGCCAGCACAGGCGCCACCGGGGGCGCTGGAGCGGCTGGAGTAGCCGAGCTGTCCTGCAATCGGAACGGCATGTCTACCGCGGGCGCGGCGATGAGCGGAGCGGGAGCCGGTTCCGGTTGTGGTTCGAGTTGGATCGCGATAGGCTCCGGTGTCATCACCATTGGCTCTGTGACTTCCCGTTCGGTGGACGAGGATGCGTTCGGGTCGAATGCCGGCGCGAGCTTGCGGGCAATGGCGCTGCCCGGGGCCAGCGCTTGAACCTTCTCGAACAGCTCTGCCGGCAGCGTGGGCATGCCCGGTTCCGGATGCTCCAGCAAAATCTCCACCGCCCTGCCGAAATGCTGCGCTGCCGTGGCGGCATCCCCTTTTTCCTGATAGAGCTCGCCGAGCAGTTCCAACATCGGTACGGATGCCGGTTCAACCTTGAGATAGTCGTTAATCAACGACTCGGCCATGGCATAGTCTTGCGCGCGCAACGCGGCGCCGGCCAGGAATCGATATTCACCCAACGCCACTTGCAGATTGCCCTGCAACAGATGCAGTCGCGCCAGCAGTTGACAGATTTCCGGATTGCCCGGCTCCCGGCTCAGCAGCTGAGTCAACATGGCTTCGGCGCCGGCATACTGCCCTTCTTCGATCCGGCGCGTCGCTTCAGCCATGAGGTCGCTGCCTTCACCCGGCTTCGCCGCGGCCGCAGACGGTTTGGCGGCGCGTGCCAGGTTCAAGGGCGCGCCTCCGCCCGCCTCGATCATGGTGATGATTTCTTTGGCTTCGGCGTTCTCCGGATTCAGGCGCAAGACTGCCGCATACATGGCATTGGCCTGTTCGTACTGTTGGGCGGCGGAACGCTCCCGCCCGAGTTGGAGATACACGCGAATCGCTTCGTCGACTAATTGTTCCTGCTCACAGAGTTCCGCCACGCGCAGCTGCGCATCGAGGTTCGACGGATCCTGTGAAATGATTTTGCGGTAGATCTCCAGGGCTTCTTTGTTGCGTCCGTCCTTAACATAGTGCTTGCCCAGGGTCACATAATCCTGGACGGCGCTGCTCAACAACCCCCGCTCCGCATTCAAGTCGCCGAGGTGTCGATAGATTTCGGTCTTGGTGGGATCGACCTTGAGAATTTTTTTATAGGCGGCAATGGCCTTGAGGACAGACCCTTCGGAACGGAACGCGCCGGCGGCCTGAAGAAAGGCGGCAACGGCGTCGGGAGTGGCATTGCGTTTCAGCTGGAGGTCGCCGATGGAGTTGAAAATCGTCCCGTCGGCCGGGGTATCGGTGGTGAGTTTTCGCCATTCGGCGATGGCCGCTTCGTACTGCCCCTTGGAGGCAAAGAGCTGCGCGTTTTGGAGAACTGTTCGGCGATCGACAGCCAAGAAGACTCCTCACCCGACGTTGAGAGTCAACGCTAACAGTCTGCCTTTTCTTTGTCAAACAAATGGATAAAAGAACAACACCGCGAACGCGGCGTCCAGAGCGGACGAAATCAACGACGGCAAACCGGCGGCCCCTCCGGAACACGGAGGGGCCGCGGATTACGATGCCCCGGCGATCAGGAGGCCGTTGCGAGATCCTTCAACACGTTCGCCGCTTGCGGCCCCTTGGCTCCCTGCACGATGTCGAACTCGACGTTCTCCCCCTCTTTCAACGTCTTGAATCCCTCGCCTTGCAGCGCGGAATAATGCACGAAGACATCGTCTCCGCCATCGAGCCGGATAAACCCGAACCCCTTACGATCGTTGAACCATTTCACTGTCCCTTTGGTCTTCATACGGTCCTCCCTTTCTCAACGCACAGACATAATGAGCGCATCAGCTCGCCGGCTGAGTCGCATGGCATGGTAATGATGACGATAAAAGGGGAAATAAAACCGACGAGCGTGGAAGCTCTTGCGAGGCGTTGAGACAATATTCAACCCGAACCATCGTGACCTACTGAAAAGTGCGCAGCGATGTACCATGGGGTGCAAATCTTGTCAAGCGGGAAGTTTCGAGAATGGCTCTCAGATCTGTTTACAAGCTCCGTAGACTCTTCTATAGTGCGGCAACTCAAGTCTCCGATGTAGGATTTCGACCGCCCTCGTGCTGCACACCATCCTCGATCGCTATATTTTCCGCGAGCTCTTCTCCCCGTTCGGCATCAGCCTGGCGGCGCTCTGTTTCGTGATGCTCACGAAAGAGCTGTTGCGACTGGTGGAACTGCTGGTGACGAAGGGCATCGGCTTTCTCTCGGTCCTGAAAGTGTTCGCCCATTTGCTGCCGTCGTTTCTGGTTCTCACCCTGCCGATTGCGGGCATCATTGCCACCATTACGGCCTTCGGCCGCCTCTCCCTCGACAAGGAGCTCGTGGCGATGCGCGCCGCCGGCTTCAGCCTCCTGCGGCTGTCTCAGTCGGTCTTTATTTTCGCCGCGCTGGTCTGCGGCCTGACGCTGGTGATGGCGCAGTACGGGCAGCCCTGGAGCAACGTCAATCTCAAGAAGGTGGCGCTGAACCTGTTGCGCGACGAACTCGTGCTGGAACTCGATCGCGGCGTCTTTAATGAAGCCATTCCCAAGATGACGATCTACGTACCGGACGCCCAGGAGGGACAGGACAACCGGGGCATTTTCGTGGCCGATGAACGGAACCCGGCCGATCCACGCATCATCGTGGCCCAGCAGTATCAGGTGATGACCGATCCGGCCAGCAGCCAGGTGGCGCTACGGCTGATGAACGGCGTCATCCATAGTCGCCCCCAGAATCCGGAGGAGTATCAGAAGATTTCGTTTACGTCCTACGACCTGAAGCTGAGCTTGAGCGCGAGCCTGTACGGCGCGGAGGAACGCACGCCGATCGACGTCATTCGCGCCAAACTGGAGAGTACCGGCTGGACGGATACCAACGCGTTGCGGCGCTTGATGGAATATTATAAGGATCTGGCCTTCCCTGCGGCCTCGCTGGTGTTCTGTATCCTGGGCGTGCCGGTCGGCATCGTGTCCAAGCGTTCAGGCAGCATCGGCGGGTTTGCGGTGGGCGTGCTGGTGGTGATCGCCTACTATGTCCTCAATGTGGCCTGCGAGTTCCTGGTCACCACCCTGTGGATTTCCCCCTTCGCCGGCGCCTGGTTACCCAACGTCATCTTCACCATGCTCACCATTCTATGGTTCTATCGGGTGAGCCGCCAATAGTCCTATGAACATTCTGTTCCGCTATATGCTGCGCGAGTACGTGAAGATCTTCGGCATGTGCTTCGCCGGGCTCATGACGATTTACCTCGTCATCGACTTCTTCGAGAAGGTGCGCCGCTTCCTGCGGTACGACGCCCATGCCCTCGATGTGCTGGCCTACTTCGTCCTGAAGATGCCCGCTATTTCTTACCAGATCGCGCCGCTGGCGGTCCTGATGGCGACCCTGCTCACGATCGGTCTGTTGTCGCGCAGCCATGAAATCACCGCGATGCGCAGTTGCGGCATCAGCCTCTATTGGATCACCTCCCCGTTCCTGTTTCTGGGTACCGTGCTGGCGATGGTCCTGTTCCTCTTCAGTTCCACCGTCATTCCCCTCGCCCTCGCCAAGGCCGAGCAAATCAAAACGACCCGGATCGAAAAACGAGCGTTGCCGGTCTCGGTGAAAGCGGCACAGCCCTGGGTCAGTCTGGGCGGCCAAACATTGATGAACATCGACACCATCGACCCGGGCGGAGCCGTGTTGCGAAAGATCCGCCTCTATCGCTTGAGCCCCACGTTCGAGCTGGAGCAGATTGCGGAGGCACAGCGAGCGGTGTATTCGCCGCAGGGCTGGGTCCTGGAAGACGGCATCCGGCGCTCGTTCCGGCAGGATGGCACGGTTTCGGTGAACAGCTTTCAGACGGAACCCCTGCCGCTCGCGCAGATTCCGGACGACTTCACGACCTGGCTGGAGTTGGATTCGGAAACGATGACGCTGCCGGAGATTCGCGCCTATGTCGATCGGCTGCATCTGGGAGGCACTATCCTCCCGCGCCTGCTGACGGATTATTATGGCCGGATCGCCTTCCCCTGCGTGACCTTTATTATGGTGGTCGTCGGCATTGCCTTGAGCCTTCGGCGCACCGGCGTGCGCGGCAGCGGGATGGCCATGGGCATCGGGCAGGCCATGGCGGTAGGTTTTTTCTACTGGTCGACCCATTCCGTAGCGATTGCGCTGGGACGCGGCGGGGCACTCTCGCCGATGCTGGCCGGCTGGATGGCCAATCTGGTATTTCTGACGTTTGGCTTTTATCTGCTTTTGAAGGTCCGTTACTGAGAGGATCACGAAATAGTCCGCCAGCGGCGTTCGCCATTCGACAGTCGCAGCATCGCTCACGAGTGCCTGATGCTTACAGCATTGACTGTGGCGTCACCGTACGGTAAGTAGACAGGCCGCACACGCATCACCGGCAAGCAGTGAAAGGGTTCTATGTCGACGAGAGTCGTCATCACAGGTCTGGGAGTCGTCTCCCCCATCGGCATCGGGGTGCCGCAGTTCTGGAAAGCGGCATTGGAAGGCCGGTCCGGAATTTCGGCCATTACCTCCTTCGACCCGTTCCCTCTGGAAGGTTACCGGTCGCGCGTGGCCGGACGCATTCCCGGATTCTCGCCCGAGCAGTATCTCCCGGCCGGCCAAGGCGACCGGGTAGACCGCTATGCGCAGTTCGCCCTTGTGGCCGCCAAGGAAGCACTGGCGGATGCCGACTTTCGCATGGAGCGGGAAGAGCCGCACCGGGTCGGGGTCATCGTCGGCGCCGGTATGGGCGGCATGGTAATGGGCGAACGGGAAATCACACAACTGTATGAGCAGAAACGCCCGCACCGGGTACATCCCAACTTTATTCCGGTCATTACTCTGAATTCGGCTTCCGGCATCGTGGCCATGGCCTATGGGGCCAAAGGACCCAACCTGACGATTTCCACGGCTTGCTCATCGAGCGCCCATGCCCTTGGTCAGGCCATGCACGCCATTCGCGCCGGCACAGCGGATGCAGTGATCGTCGTCGGCGCCGATGCCAGCATCACCCCCCTGGTCTTTGCCGGATTTTGTTCGCTGCGCGCCCTTTCGACGAAGTATAACGATGCGCCGGAACGAGCCTCACGGCCCTTCGATCGCGGTCGGGATGGATTTGTCATGGGTGAAGGCGCCGGCGCCCTGATTCTCGAATCGTTCGCCCACGCCAAGAAACGCAAGGCCCGGATGTATGCGGAAGTGGCGGGCTACGCCGCCACCAGCGAAGCGCATCACATGGTGATTCCGCGCGAAGACGGCGAAGAGGTGGCCATCACGATGCGCCTGGCCTTGAAGGATGCGGGCGTCACGCCGGCACACGTCGATTACATCAATGCCCATGCGACATCCACCACGGTGGGCGATGCGGTCGAGGTGAAGGCCATTCGTCTCTTGTTCAAATCCCGGGCGGATAAGCTGGCGGTGAGCGCCACGAAGTCACTCGTGGGCCATACGCTCGGTGCCGCAGGATCGCTGGCCGGGATCGTCTCGGCCCTGACCCTCACCAGCGGGCAGATTCACCCGACGCTCAACCTCGACGATCCGGATCCGGCCTGCGCCCTCGCGGGGCTGTCTGCGCAACCGCAAACCCGCAAAACCAAGGTCGCGCTGATCAACGCGTTCGGCTTCGGCAGTAACAATGCTGCGGTCGTCTTAAAATCTCTGTCGACCTGACCCTCGTTGGGCGACGACATTCGTGCACGTGCGATGTGCCGGCAAGGAACGAAGGAACCGGTTATGGCTAAGACTTCAGACGTTTCCGACAAGATCATTCAGGCGCTGGCGGACTATCTCAAGCGGGATGCGGCGTCGATTCAGACGACCCATCACCTGCGGGACGACCTGGGTTTGGATTCGATGGCGGTGATCGAAATGCTGTACCGCATCGAAGAAGTCTTTAATCTCCAGATCCCCGACCAGGACCTCGTCGGCCTGACGACCGTCGGCCAGGTGATCGCCTATGTGCAGGGCCGCGTCGCCCCTCCGAAGGCTCCCGCGAAGGCGGCCGCGAAAACTCCGGCGAAAGCCGCCGCGAAGACACCTGCCGCCAAGCGTTCTACCAAGAGCAAGAAGGCCTAGCCGTATGACGACCGCACCGAGACACACGCCGCTGACACTCCGGGAACTCCACAGCTATGTCGGAGGAGAGCTGGTCGGTTCACCGGATGCGACCGTCACCGGGGTGGCGAGCCTGGAAGAGGCCGGACCTGGCGACCTCGCCTTCCTGACCTCCGAACGCAATTTGAAGTCTCCGCACACCACCATCATCGGGGCCCTGCTCGTGGGGCGTCGCCTGCCGGATTGCCCGTCACCGCAACTCGTGGTGGACAATCCTGCCTATGCCTTTGCGCGGGCCGCCCAACAATTTTTTACGCGACCGACCCGCATGCGCGGCATCGCCCAGAGCATCACCCGCGGCGAGGACGTGACGATCGGCGCGGATGTGTCGATCTGGCCCGGCGTGACCCTCGGAGACCGCGTCTCCATCGGCGCGCGGGTGACCCTCTATCCGGGGGTCTTCATCGGCGACGATAGCGTCATCGGTGATGATGCCCTCCTCTACCCCAACGTAGTGGTTCGTGAAGGCTGCCGTCTCGGAGCTCGCGTGATCGTGCACAGCGGCACGGTGATCGGCAGCGACGGATTCGGCTACGTCCAGTATCAGGGACGTCACCAGAAGATTCCGCAATTGGGCGGCGTGCTCATCGAAGATGACGTGGAACTGGGCTCCAATGTGAGCGTGGATCGCGCGACGTTCGGCAACACCGTCATCAAGCGCGGGACGAAGATCGATAACCTCGTCCAGATCGCCCACAACGTGGTGGTGGGTGAGCACAATATCCTCGTCGCGCAAGTCGGGATCGCCGGAAGTACGACGCTGGGAAAGTATGTGATGGTGGGTGGCCAGGCCGGCCTCGCCGACCATTTGCAGATCGGCGATCAGGTGATGATTGCGGCGAAATCCGGCGTCACAAGAAGCCTGGAGCCCAATCAAATCGTCTCCGGCGCGCCGGTGATGCCCCATGCGACGTTTCTGAAGGCCCAGGCGGTGATTCCGCAGTTGCCGGAACTACGCCAGCGCGTCCGCGACTTGGAAGAGCGCCTCGCAAAACTGGAACAGACCCGGCAAACTCCCGCCAAGTCCCGGACACCCCGTCGCAAATAGTCCGCGTCAGCCGGATCGTTAGTTCTTCAGCAACGACTTCCAAAAGAACAGCTTGGCCCAGAAAAATCCAGCCCAGGGCAGGAAACAGGCCGCGATCGGATGAACCGCGCCATAGAGCATGCCGACCATCGAGCCCGCGAGCAATAACGCCAGGCCGACCATATAGGCGCCCGGAGCCCAGGGCGACCCGCTGGCCTGTTCCTGACTGGCCGCACTTTCTCGTTTCGGTTTGCCACTCTTACTGACCGTCGGCTGCCGCATGCGCGCCGCAAACACCTCCGGGCGATGGCTCAAGATCCATCGGTGGTACGTCGTCTGCAACCACCCCAGCACCCCGCCCAGCAGCAATAACCCGGAACTTTGGAGAAAGGTCCACCACGTGTAGGTGTCGGTGGCGATGAGCTGATACCCGAGCCCGCCGACCCCGCCGATCATGGAAATCAGGCCGAGGATGCCGGCCGGAAATAACATGTACGCTTTGATGTAGGCCGTCGCCCGCGCGTCGTGCCCTTCCTGCTGCTTGAGAGAGACTAGTTTTGCCATGGGCGTGATGGTCGTACAATCGCAACCTCAACCGCAAGAGAAAATGTGTCGGGCCGTGACAAATTTCAGCGAGCGGCGAAGCACGCGTACCTTTCCTGTGCAGGGCCACCTCTTCACTCGACGAGCAAGAGGCGTGAGCACAGGGGGCGCAGGCCGACGGAGTTGATTCCCTCCAAGCTCGCACAGAGACAGGTGTTCAGCAGGCAGTGGATCGATCGTTCAGGATTGACGTGGGGAACCGGCGATCTCAACTAAATGGCATCATTCTTCCCTGTCCACAAGAACTGTGGACGGACTGTGCGCAACCATGTGGACAGACCCTCCGCCGGCAGTGGCTGCGTAAGAATGCCTGCAATGTGCTCAATAATTAGGCGGCGTGACGTGAGATTTCTCAGCAGGACAGAAACGTGTTCAGCTTTGAACAGTGGAGGACGGCCGACAAGGGCAGGCCGGCAAACCGGCTATCAATTAGGAGCGCTTCCTCAGGCTGCTACGCCATGGGGAGGATGTCAAAAATGGCCGCCCGTTCCACGCGGCCGACATCGACCCATTGCTGGGCCAGCGGAATGAGCGTCGCCAATCGTTCTTCCACGGCTGCCAGTCGCTCTCGGATGACCGTCGGCTTGTGCTGAGCTGTGACGCGGAGGAATGTGCGGAGGCCATGCAGGAACAGACTGATATTCGCCGCGGCCACCCGTTCGGCCGCAGCGGAAAGCGCCTCAATTTCGACAAAAATGGGTTCCAACGCCTGGGGTGGAAATATGCGATCCTCACTGGTGAGAGCGACATGCCTGAGCGTGGCGATCACCGTCGGGATATGCGCCTGCATGTGCGCGAGAAATCGCTCGTCCAACTCATCCAGCTCCTGCAACAGTCGCCCGACGGCACGTGCATCCACCACGGTCGTCCCTCGCTCCAGCTCCTGCTCGGCGCGCTGAATCACGGTTTCCAGCACATCGCGCACCGGTTGCAGTGATCGACCTCGCGCGTGATGCAACTGCCGCAAGGCATCAAGAATGGATGCGGCCGGCAAGGAGGCGGAAGGTACCTCATCCGGAACGTCAACCTCGACGGGCGCCGACACTTCAGCGACCATCGGCTCAGGCGTTGCAGTCACCGGCTGTTGCACAGCGACGGCAGCTTCGAGATGATTCTGGGGTGGCCGCTCGACTGCCTGAAGCGCCTGCACCATCTTACTGATGTCGAGCAATCCTTCTCGAAGCGAGGCCACGTGATTGGCCGCCACAGTGCGCTCATGTTTTGCGGCGGCCTGAAGGAGCGGCAGCAGTCGAGTCGCCATGTCCTCCACGGCCGTCAGACCGACGGTCGCGGCGGATCGGGCGAGGTTGCTGACGCTCTGCCATAAAATCGTCGTCAACTTGGCGCGGCGCCCCTGTTCACTTGTCGTGTCGAGCCGTTCAAGCGCCGTCTGAATCTGATTGAGCCATTCACGGGCCTCCAATACGAACAGGCCGAGAATTTCCCGACGGACATGCGACCCCTCCTGGTCAGGCGCCTCAATAGCCGACTGGACCTGCGCAGCCGCATTAGGTTGCTCCACTGCGGCCTGAATCACACCGGCAATCGCATCCAGACTTTCGAGTAAGGCGGCAAACTGATCCGATGCGCTCGTCGGGGGCGTGGCGGGTTCGACCGCTACCGGTGCGGCCGCGAAAGTGACGCGCTCCAAGACCGGCGGATCGACCGTCTCTGCAACCGATACATGCGGCAAGAGGCTGAGATCGAGATATCGCGGCGGGTCGGATACAGCTGCCTCCTGTGAACCGTTCACACGGAGGACAGGACGGGATGGGTATCGAGGCATGATGCGCACCACCACACCTTCTTCGCCGCTGCTCAGGCGCACCTTGGTGCCCAGCGGATAGACCGAGAGTTGCTCGACCAGCCCTTTCATGATTTCACGGGGAAACGCGGTACGTTCCGTGTTCAACAACTCGCGGATCGCCTCGTGCGGAAGGAGGCGCCGGCGGTAGGGGCGCGGACTGACCAACGCATCGAAGATATCGACAAGCCCGATGATCTGCGCCAGCTCATTGATTTCACGCCCCTTCAAACGATTCGGGTACCCCTGCCCCTTCCCGCGCTCATGGGCCTGCAAGACCACCTCTGCCAGCCAGGCATAGTCCGCGCCGAGACGTTCGATCACCCCATACCCCAAGCGCGGATGTTGCTCGACCAGAGCCCGCTCATCGGCGCTCAGGCGGCCGGTCTTCGTCAGCAAATGCTGCGGCACGGCAAAAATTCCGATGTCATGCAGGAGCCCGGCCAACGCCAGACGCCGCAACTCTGCGCCGTAATAGCCGAGGCCGATCCCGACCTTCGTCGCGAGAATGCTCACATTGACTAGATTGGTAACCAGCGGAGGGCCGACAGGACTAGAGAGGGCTTCAACGACTAATTGATCGTTTTCCTGAATCGACTCGACGATGCTGCCGGCCAGCTGGGTCAACTCCGTCAGGTTCACCGATTCCTGCCGTTGCACGGCGGCAGTGACCCTCATCAGCGCATCCTCAGCCTGCCGATAGTGATTCTGCTCCATTTCCTCTTAGCCTCCAGCCTCACGCGCTTCGTCACGCGGCACGCCTTTGTGTCCACCTTTGCATGGTCCGATATTCCGGCTCACGCGGATCCGCAAAGCCGTCCGAACCGATCCCCACGGCGGGGAGGCACCTTCAACTCGACGAACTCTCTCTTGAAGGTTCTGCCCTGGCCGGTCGCACACTGTAAGGAGCTTCCTCAGGCGACAGGCAGCAGGCGGCTCATCAGATCACGTTCCTGTTGTCCGGCGGTGATCCAGTCCTCGATCGTGGTCATCACGGCGAGAATGCGTGCTTCGACCGCCTGGACACGCTGGGACGCGATCACGATACGACGCTGGATCATCAAGGACAGGAAGTTCTGAAGGCCGGCGAGAAAGGTCACCAACGGGGTGGCATTGACCTGCTTGGCAATGCCCTGGAGTTGTTGGATCTGTTGCATGCATGTGCCGAGCACGTTGTCGGGTTCCAACACCGTCAAGCCCTCGACCCGAAGCCTGTTCAGGTTCTGCGCAATGCCGGGCAATGCTTGTCGTAGCGAGTCGAGGCATCGGGCATCCGTGCTGTGAAGCTCGTCCAGCAGTTGCTGAAACGCGGTGATCTGTATCTGGCTCTCCCCTTGTCTCGCTTCCTGCTCCAATCGATGCATGACTTGTGGAATCAAACTGCGGGAAGAGCCCCCCTTAGCAGCCGCCTCGTCTTGAAGCATGCGAAGCGCGTTCAGGAGCGTGAGGAAATCGATGGCCAGCTCCGGTTGTAGAGGCGTGGCCTGCGCAGGACCAAGGTCCAGCGTGATGCCAGTGGCCATCGTCACGGACGCGATGACGAGACAGAACTGTTCACGGACCGTGCCGAAATCCTGCTTGGTCGCCGTGGTCCGATCTTTCAGGGTGTCGATGAAGGGCAGCAGCGCGAAGGTGGTACGTTCGACATCGGGGAGGTTCACCGTGGCGGCAGAACCACCGAGACTGGTGATGCCTCTCACCACGGCATCCACCAGTTGTGCATGCCGATCGGTATCCGGCTGGCTTTCAAGTTCGGTCAGGGCGGAATGGATCTGGATGAGCCACTCTTGTGCCTCTTGACCGAACAGTTCAATCAGCTCTTTTTGAAAATCGTCTTCGGTCAGTTCTGGTTCGGTCGACACAGTGGCACCCTGCTTCTGGCCCATGCACTCGCCTGAACATACGGACGAGTGACGGCCTCCTAGCGTTTTCCATTACCGAGTTGGGAGGCCAGCCCCGCGATCTCCCCCAGCTTCCTCGCCATATCTTCGAACCGGCGAGTCGACTGCTCCGCCATGTGCTCGGCTTCCATCGCCCGTTTCTCGAGCTGCATCGAACGCTCCTGCTCGCTCACAAGAGCGAGATCCAACTCACTGGCACGTTGCGCTGTCGCTTCCAACTGCTTGACCTGAATCAGCAGAGCCGCTGCAGCCTCGCGTTCCGCCGAGAGCGCGGCGTCGAGCTCAACGATCTGAGCATGGGCTTTCGCACAGGCCTCTTCCAGCACCGGCACCTTGTCTGCACTTTGTTCCAGCTCGACACGCTCCCGCCGCTGCAGCTCTGCTTGCTCACGTTCAGCCGCCAGGGTCGTTTCAAGCTCGTGGACGCGCGTTTCGACCTGCTCAAGATTGGCAATCTGTTGCACCAATTGATTCGCCGCTTCCCGCTCAGCCTCCAGATGGGCCTCCAATTCCACGATGCGCGCGGCGTGGCGGGCCCCTTCCGAAACCTGTTGAGACAATTGCTGGGCACGATGTTGCTCATCGGCCAAAGTCGCCTCCAGTTCACCGATCCGGTGTATCTGCCTCGAGACTTCATCCAATTGGTCTGCGAGAGCGGTTCGCTGCGCCCGCTCGTCGGCCAGACTCCGGTCCAATGTTTGTGCGTGGGACGACAGGGCTGCAACCTGCTCGTGCTGCTCATCCAACACACCCTGGATGTGCCCGATCTGCTGGGTTTGCTCCAGACTCCGCCGACGCTCCTCGTCCAACTGCGCTTCGAGTTCGCCGATTCGCCTGTCACGTTCCGCCAGGATTGCCAGATGATGTTCATCGTCATGCGCCGACGGAGTCGGCTCAGCGGCATGGAATGCGGGGGCCGCATCTACGATCGTATCGCGGGTCATCGTCGCCGGTATGGCGTGAGGGTCTTCAACACTGATCGTGATCGGCTCGAGCGACAGCCGCTGCTCCTGGGCTTCTGCACGGGGTACTGCTATTTCTTCCGGCACATGCGCGGCGGGTACGGCCGCAACCTCTGCCACGGTGGATGGTTCCACGGCCGTTTGCGTCTGCGGCGCTTCTGGCATCGGAGCAGGCTTTTGTGGGCGCTTCATCAGCAGGTCCAGCACACGATCCTTGAGCGAGGAGCCCTGAAACGGCTTCTTCAAGACTCCGTCGGCCTTACAGGATTCTGCTTGCCGGGACACTTCATCGTTCACAATACCGCTGATCAGGAGTACTGGGAGATCCGCGAGGTTTGCCTGTCCCCGAATGAACGCACAGACCTCATAGCCGCTCTTGTCCGGCATAATGACGTCGGACACGATGAGGTCTGGGCGATCCTTACTCAAGAGCGCCAGAGCCTCCGATCCGTTCGCCGCCAGTGTCACCCCCATGCCGGCCTCTGTCAGGAGACGCTCGGCTACCTTACGGACTGCGATACTGTCGTCGGCAATCAAGATCTTTGGCATGTCGTTCCTCTACACAAGGCAAGGCTCATCACGCGGGACGGTTCGATGAGACTCCCAAGGTTGTCAGGTTGATGATAGGAAGTTCTTCTTCGCCGGCGATGCACGTTCCCGCGATGTCGGGATCGTTGCCGGCGCGATACTGCACTGCCGAGCGTGACACCATGTGCAAGGAAGGAACCTGGGAATCGATACAGATTGCCAGCGGTCCCTCCACATGTTTGACAACCAGACACAGCGGCTCATCATCCTGCATGGGGCGGTTGAATTTTGCCGCCAGGTCGAACACCGGAAGGCACCCCTTCTCCTGCCGCACCAGCGCAGTCACAAACGGCGTATCGCTAGGGACCGCCGTCGAGCCCGGCCAGGGCATGACACCGCCGATCTCATCGGTTCTGGCGGCCAACCGTTGCCCTCCGACCGAAAAGACGACCATATTCTGCATCCGCGCCTCAGCAGCGCCTTTCATGCCCGTGTGTGACTGTCTGCGTAGCTGAGCACGTAACACAGTCGATCCTCCGAACTACTTCGTTGCTCCGGCTGACATTACCGGTGTGGCTTCCAGTACGGACGAAGGCAAGCGGAGCCTGGAATCGAATTCTCCCGGCCGGCGTTCTGAAACCTGAAGGGCAAACACATCCAAAACATTATTCTGAGACGGAAGCTCGAGCACCCAAAACGGATTGGCAATGAGGGCGATATACGACGACTCGACAAACAATCCAAGCAATCGCTCCCGCTCCCCTCCTCGAAACTGCGCAGGAAGCGGCTGGATCAGCGCTCGTTCGACATCGATGAGGCCCACGACCTTGTCCACCACAAAGGACCGCGACCGTTGCTCATTGGCATACAGCACGATCCGGGTCTCAGAGGTGACACCCTTGGCCTGGATCGTCAAACGACGGGCAAGATCGGTGCGTTCGTAGGAAGCATTGGCGCAGGTGGCGTGCCCGTCCTGCCCCCCCTCAGCCGGGATGACAATGCCTCGAACCCAACGGGAGGGAAAGGCCACATGCGTGGAGCCCATGAGCGCCACGAGAAACCGTACCGCCAGCCCGCTCGACACCACTGCTGTCTTATGTCCCCGGAGTCCCATACCTGTCCTTCTTCTGCCAAGATCGGTACGAATCGACAACTCGTTTCTATTTTTTGACGACGCTTTCACGGCCCGTCCACTTGCGAACCTCTTGGATCAGGGCGCGTTCTTCCACCGGCTTGGCAATGTACCCTGAGGCCCCTACACTCACGGCCATCTGACGATGCTTTTCACCCGCCCGGGTGGTCATGACGAGAATCGGAGTGGTCTGAGTCTGCGGCCTGGCGCGAAGCGCCTGAATCACTTCAAAGCCGTTCAACTTCGGCATTTCGAGATCGGTGATGATGAGCTGGTACTGCTGCACCAATGCCTTGCGGCAGCCTTCTTCCCCGTCGGTCGCCGTGTCGACGGTATACCCGGCGGATTCCAGCATGCGTCCGACAAACTTTCTGATGCTGAGCGAGTCATCGATCAGCAACAGCGGAAGCTGCGTATCCGGACTCTGCGGCGAAGCGGGCTGGGCCGGTCCCTCAAGCATCGGCGAGGTGGCGGGGTTTTGAATGACCGACATGGCCTCACGATATTCGCGAGTCGTCAACCGGCTGACGTCCAGAACCAGCACCACACGCCCCTCGGGGTCGATGGTCGCGCCACCGAACACGGACCGTTCATACGGCTTCAGCCCGCCCAGTGATTTAATGACGATTTCCTGCCGGCCCAGCAATTCATCGACCGCGCAGCCGAGCGCGCCGGTCGAGGTTCGAACGACGACCACGGGAGTCGCCCCGTCGATGGTGCCGGCATCCCGGCGAATGAGGCTGCCGAGCGGATAGACCTCAATGGCTTCGTCGCCGATCCGCAGCACCGATCGATCCCCCATCTGCTGGATCGTCGACGCCGTCGACATCGTGACCTCACGCACGCTCGGAAGCGGAATCGCATAGCGCTCCTTTCCGACCCGAACGAGCAGCGCCGTTGCGATCAAGAGGGTGAGCGGCAAATGCATTGTGAACTTGGTGCCCTGCCCGTAGACGGATTCCACTTCGATATGGCCGTTCATCGTTTCGATGACCCGCTTGACCACATCCATACCGACGCCGCGTCCGGCTTGATCCCCGACCGCATCGGCAGTGGAAAATCCCGGCAGGAAGATGAACTTGATGATTTCGCTCTCCGGCAGTGAGTCCGCAACATCCGCGCGTACGAGACCCAGCTTGACCGCCTTGGCCTTGATCTTGGCGATGTCGAGCCCTGCTCCATCGTCCTCGACTTCGATGAGCACCGAGTTCCCTCGATGCGCGGCGTGGAGATAGATCGTACCCGCCGCCGGCTTCCCTTGGCTGAGACGGATGCCCGCAGGCTCGATCCCGTGATACACCGCATTTCTGACCAGATGGACAAGCGGATCGACAAGCCGCTCCACGACACCGGTGTCGATTTCGGTATGTTCGCCGGACGTGACCAAATTGACTTCTTTTCCGGTGGCACGGGCCATCTCACGCGCCGCGCGACGAAATCGCGTGAACGGCGTCCCGATCGGCACCATGCGGGCGCGTGCAATTTCATCGCGCATCCCCAAGGTTAACTGTTGCAGCGACCCCATGTCGTCCTGGGCGCGATGGATCGATCCGCTGAGCTGTGACATCGATTCGGTGATGTCCGCTGTGACCTCGCTGATTCGCCGAGCCAGGATGTTGAAGTCGTCGTACTTATCGAATTCCAGGCTGCCGAAATCACTGACGCCAGGATACGCCTGCGGCGCGGCTTCGCCCGAGGACACGGGAGAGGGCTGAAAGGAAAAGGTATGCTTGTCTTCGAACGTACCTACGGCATCGGTCAGCCGGTTCTTGTTGGCCAAGACCTGTGTGGCCAATTGATCCAACGTGCGGAGCCGCTGCTCCAGCCGGCCGCGATCGATCACCAATTCGCCGACCAGATTGAGGAGGCGTTCTAAACGATCACGGCTGACCCGGATCACCTCCCGCTCTTCGCCGGTCTTTCCATCGACGCCTGTGGCCGAATCCTGTCCGTCGGCTTCGCGAATTTCTTCCACCGAGGCGCCCTCGGCAATCGATGAGACGATGTGGTGATCTTGGTCCGGTGCCAGCTGAGCCTGTCCCAGTCGCTTCAACTCCTGCAAGGAATTCGCAAACCGTTGTCTCGTCCGGCCCACCATGGATAAGTCCCGTCGCATCAAGGCGCGAATGACATCGATTGCGCGCAGCAACACATCCGTATGACCCGGAAGCAGTTCCAGTTGCCCTTCCCGAACGGCGCCCATGAAATCTTCGATGTGATGAGTCAGATCACCGATCGCCTGAAAGCCCACGGTATAAGCCGAGCCTTTCAGCGTATGGGCCGTGCGGAACAGTTGGTGGATCGTGTCGGGATTGCCCGCGTCCTTATCGACACGCAGCAAGTCGGCTTCAAGGCTTTCCAAATACTCCTGCGCCTCCGGCGCGAAATAGGACATCACCTCAGAATCGAGGGCCGGGATCAAATAGGCCTCGGAGAGCTCGCCGGAGTCCGCCTCGCTCATGGAGTGCCCGACGGATTCGGGACCGGATGAGGCCGCAGGCACGGATTCCTGGATCGACGTCTCTTCAGGCCGGCTCATCGCAGTGGCAGCCGCTCCAGACTCACCCTGACTCACGCCCTGCTCCAATTCTCTGAGCATCGTCCTGATACGAGGCACCTCCTGACGCAAGCGGGCCAATGATTGAGCGTCCCGCGCCATCAGGGAACGGATCACGTCCACCGCCTGCCGCAGAACGGCGATCCAATGCGGCGCGATCGTCACAGCGCACTCACGAACGGCCACCATGCAGGATTCAATCGGATGAGCGACATCTCCCACGACCTCAAATCCAACGGTATAGGCCGACCCTTTCAGCGTGTGTGCCACCCGATACAATTGATGAATCGTGTCGGCATTTGCCAGGTCGGATTCCAACCGTCTGAGCAGGGTCTGAATCGTGTCGAGGTATTCTTCTGCCTCCGGCGAGAAGTAGGACAGCAACTCTTCGTCCAGGACAGGAATAAGGTACTCATCCGTCGGCTGATCGGAACGCTGCACAGACGCGGCCGACGAGTCGCTCGAAACGGCCGGCATCAAGTCGGAATGGCGTCGGACAAATCCCTCAACCACGGAGGCATCTTCCCCTCCCCCACGCCCGATCTGCTCGACCTGCTCTCGAAAGGACGCGGCAATCTCGCGCATCAGGTGCATGGCTTCGGGCCAGCGCGCCGCCGGAATCTCCTGCACACGTTCGAGTGTATCTTCGAGTAAGGCCCCGAGTTGCCCGAGCGCCGGGAACCCATAGAGGAGCGCCGCGCCTTTGAGCTTGTGGCCGACCGTGTGAAACTCGGCGACGTCGCTCGGCTCCGGATGCGCCTTCCCATCGGGATGCAACGCTTTCCAGAAGCGCCCCATATCGTCGCCGGCCTCGGCCACGAAAATGTCCAGCAACTGGTCGCGATCGAAATCAGCGCTCATTCACCCACTCAGCATCCGAGCGGAGGCAGATCACCGCTCTTCAAGAGTTCTCTTACGCGAGCTTGAACTGAGCGACCGAAGAGTTGAGGCCTTCGGCCAGTTTTGCCATGTCTTCGATCGTAAGTCGCGTCGAGTCCGTCTGCTTCTGCGTCGCCACGGCGCCGCCGGTGAACTCCTTAATGGCTCGACCGACCTTTTCCGTCGAGGCGGTCTGCTCGGACGCCGCGCTCGCGATGTTCTGGGCCAACTCGGAAGACCGTTTTGCAATGTCTGAAATTTCAGCGAACACGTCGCCGGTCCGGAGGGCCGAAGCGGATCCGGCTTCCACCGCCTGCGTTTCGTGCTCCATGGCCACCACGGCATCCTGCGTTTCCGTTTGAATCACTTTCACGAGGTCGGCGATTTCACGTGTGGCTTGTGTGGAGCTTTCCGCCAGCTTTCGGACCTGGTCGGCGACGACGGCGAATCGTGCACCGGCCTCACCCGCGCCGGCCGCCTCGATGGCGGCGTTGAGCGCGAGCAGGTTCGTTTGATTGGCGATATCGCGGATCGTCGACACGATTTGTGAAATTTCGAGTGAACGGTCACCGAGGCCCTTCACCTGCTTGGACATACGTTGCACTGCCGACCGGATGCTCTGCATGTCGCGCACGGTTTCCTGCACCGCGACGTTGCCGCGCTCCGTGGCGGACAGCACCTGCTTGGCGGAGTCGGAGGATGCGCCGGCCGTGGTGGCCACTTGACGCATACCGGCAGCCAACTGTTCGACCGCGCCCAGCGTACGCACGGATTCTTCCGCCTGCGCCCGGGCTGTTCCGGACATGTGACCGGCTGAATCCCGCAGGGTACCGGCTGACTTGTTCACCCGATCGGCCGCCTCGCGCACCTGCTTCAACAATTGTCCGAACCGCGCGATCATGAGGTTGAACCCGTCCGCAAGGTTGCCGAACATGTCGGCCGTCACTTCGCCTCGCCGGGTCAAGTCTCCTTTACCGACTTCGGAGACCAGCACGAGGAATTGCATGAGCCGTTTCTGCATCAGGTCGCGCTCTTCCTCCGTCGAGACCAGGGCGGTAATACGATCGAGCATGGAGTTGAACGCGGTGGCCATCTGGCCCAACTCATCGTGCGACTGAATTTTCGCGCGGGCCTGTAGATTGCCGCCGGCGGCCTGCGTCGCGACATTGGCGATGTGGCTGATGCTCCGGGAGAGGAACGTCGCTAACAGATATCCGACGAACAATCCGAGTGCCACGGCGACCAAACCGCCGGCCACCAGAATCAGGGTACCGTTGTTGGCCAGGCCTTGCGCATCATCGTTGAGGTCCTTGGCGACGGCCTCGATGGCCGTGACCTGCTCATTGTGGCGTTTGACGGCATTTTCGAATGAGGGCGTCAAATTGACCGTTACGGCCAGGATACCGAGGGCCCGCATTTGCTCCGCTTGCGTCGATGACAGGACATTACGATCGAAACTATCCGCCATGGCGCTCAGGGCGCCGTCGGCATCCTGAAAGTATTTTTTCAATGCCGGTTCAAAGAGGGTCAGATCCTTCGCCTCGTCCCGGCCCGATCGCGATACGCGCAGCGTCGTGCTCTTATAGTTGTTCACCACCTTGTCGATCTGGGCCTTCAGGGGCGGCAACTTGGTCACTTCCTGGGCGAAGTCGCCTTGTTTGGTAGCGGACGCGACATCCAGCAGAATCTGGTGGTGTTTGGTCAACGCGGTTCCCATCTGGGCGAACTCAGCCAGCGGCACCGTATAGTCCGCATACACCGTTTGCGACTGACTGCTGAGTTGGCGCAGGGTAAACACACCGACGCTGGCCATGATCATGATGATGACACTCACGAGACCGAAGCTGACCAGCAGCTTCGTCTTTGTTTTCATGTCCTGGAATCGATTCTTGACGCCTTGCCCGATCATGGTGCGCTCCTCCTTGTTCTGCTTTCCTCAACGTCCGGTGGTCGGTCGCACAATCTCCGATGCGCAGGACCGCGCTGATTCACCGCTCCTGCTGTTTACGCGATCGACAATATCGCACTCCCTCCGTCAACCTGTGCAAAGACCTGCGGCACCTCCAGCACTCCCCCCAGACGTTCGTCCAGGCGAAGCACTGCCGAGACACAAGGACGCGCCCCCGCCGGTCCCGCTTGCATGGCCGGCAGCAGGTGCTCACGACTGACGGTGTGAATTTCAGGAACGTGATCGACGAGCACTCCCACCTGTCGGCTGCCATGGCGAATCACGACCGCGAAAGGCAGCGCGGTCCCGGTCACGGACAGCCCCAGGCTTCCTCGCAGATCGACCAGGGTAACGACCGTTCCCCGAAGATTGGTCACTCCGGTCAACAGGCTGGGCATGCTGGGCACGACGGTCACCGATTCCACCTCAAACACTTCACTGACGTGGCGGAGATCGATAGCAAATAACTCGCCCCCCAACGTGAGGACACACATACGCAGCGTGCCTTCGATCGACGCGGCAGGAGACCTCGATGGGCTAGAGGGTCCGTGAGCCGGAGATGAGTCTGAGGAGTGAGGCTGGATCGTTGGCACGTCGCTCATGGATTAGTTCAACGCCCGCTTGACTGCGGCGACCAGATCTTCGGCTTTAAACGGCTTCACCACATACCCGTTGGCACCCTGCTGCTGGCCCCAGAATTTGTCGCTTTCCTGCCCCTTGGACGTGCAGAGGACGATCGGGATGCCCTTGAAACGATCATCGCTTTTCAGGTCGCGGCAGGCCTGGAACCCGTTACGCCCGGGCATCACCACATCCAGTACGATCAGGTCCGGCTTATCCAATGCCAGTTTATCCTCGAGTTTGTCGGTGTTCGGGTACGACACAACTGTGTGATTGGCAGACTTCAAATAGCCTTCGATCAACTGCAGTTCGGCGTACGAATCATCGACGACAACGATCTTGCTCATGAGTGCATCCCCCCTTCAAACCTGCTAAATGTGTGCGCGATCAAGACGTTTGATCCGGCTGCGGCTATCGCATGGGAATCACGATACTGATCGCCCCGGCCAGATCGCCCTCATGCCACCCTTCTTTCTTCGCGCCGGTGATGTCGCGCTCCCCTTTCGGACCGCCATGGCAGCTCAGACACGTGGTCGCCGCGTACTCCGGATCCATCATGCGCAGGACCGGCTTGCCGTCCAACATCGTGGCCTTGCTGTACGGCTGGCCTTTCGGATGGCGCGTGTCGGCAAAAATCCTCAACACTTCCGACTCAAACTCGTCCGGCCGATTGCCGGGAAACCGATAGTCGGTGCCCGTCAACTTCAGACGAATTCCGGTTTTCCGATAGAACCGCTCGCCGGACTTGCGGGCGAAGACGGCCGGGATAATCCCTTTGAAGCCGACGCCCTGCTTATTGATGACGGGCTGCGCCTCGTCGATGACTTCTTTTTCGGATTCCACCATGGCGAGAAACAGCGGCGCTTGCGGAACCGTGGCGGGCCGGCTCAAATCGATCTTGGTGGCTTTGCGAAATCGTTCGATCACCTGATTGGACACAAAGTCTCCGCTAAACCCTTTGTCGCCCTTGCCGGCGTCATTGATCGTGGCCTGGTGTTCGGAAATCACGCCACGGCCGACCTGCAACAACTTGATGAGCAATTCGGCCGTTTCCACCTCGGTATTGGCCGATGCGGGAACAGCCGCACCCATGCAGGTCACGGTCAGTGCAGCCATCACGATTCTCTTGATGATATGTTTCGCCATGCCGTCTCCTCCTGCCTGCCTCGTAGCGCCCGGTCAACCCAACTCCCCTAAGTCAGCCAATCCTCTGTCAAAGATAGCGCAAAATTCTTCGTTGACAATTTCATCGGCGCATGGAGCCACGCTAAGATTCTGCAACCCCGGCAGACGTTGTGCACGATCGGTGCCAAACAAAACAATTAGTTAGGATTGCGGAGCGGAAAGAATTCGATTCGATGAAGTCGGCGATTTTGCGGATGATTATGTGTGGATGGTCTACTATACCCACTATAGTCAGCTAGGCTGACATGGGTGCGGAATTGTTCACGATGCAAGTCGTGAGCGCCAAAGTTTGGTCGTTTTTCAAGGGAAGTGTCAAAGTCGCTTCAGGAACTCATCGGATGCCATGCTGTACGAGGCTAGTCCATCCGACCCTGCCGGAGCAGGGTCCGGATCGGGGTGAGATCAAGATGTTGTTCGACGTGGTCGGCCCATCGATCCATCGCATCGGATCGCTGTCGGTTCACCTGTTGCGATAAGGCCATGTCGGCGGCTGGAAGCCCCTTTCTGATACGCAACCGGTTCAACCATGCGCGTCGACAGAGTGGCTCGTCGAACAGGCCATGGATGTAGGTCCCCCAGACCAGACCGTCATCGCTCATCGCGCCGTCGAGCCACGCATCATTCCGCTCGGTGACGTCGCGTGGTCCTGCAGGCGACGGTTCTTGGCCCTGCAGTTCGAAGCAGGCTCGATGTCCATGACGATCCGTCCGTCCCATGTGAATCAAGTACCCCCGCACCGGGGACGCCGCCGGCCCATCGAGATGCAAGGCACGTGCTTCGACCTGCTCGGTGATCTTCTCCCGCATCAACACCGTCGTCACCTGCAACAGGCCGAGCCCCTCGCCGCTCCCGCCTGATTCGACCGCATCCGGATCGGCGATCCGGCGCCCCAACATTTGATACCCGCCACAAATGCCGACCACTTCTCCCCCGCGATGGACATGAGCCTGCAGAAGCGATTCGAACCCCTTGCCGCGCAGATAGGCGAGGTCCGCCAATGTAGTTTTGGAACCGGGAATCAGAATGGCATCAGCCCCGTCCGCTTCTTCCGGGGTCGCCGCATATCGCAACGCCACATCCGGTTCACCGGCCAGCGCATTAAAATCGGTGAAGTTGCTCATGTGGGGCAGGAGGACCACCGCCAGGTTGATACGGTCACGCTGAAACGCGACCTGTCGTCGGATATCGACGTCCAGACTATCCTCCTGATCGAGTGCCAGGTCGCGCAAAAACGGCAAGACGCCCAGCACAGGAATCCCTGTCCGCTCCGTCAAAAAACGGACGCCGTCGGCAAAGAGCGCCGCGTCTCCCCGGAACTTGTTGATGACGATCCCGCACACCCGGTCGCGCTCCTCCGGCGCGATGAGATCGAGCGTGCCGATAATCTGCGCGAACACGCCGCCGCGATCGATATCCCCCACCAACACCACCTTGGCATCGGCCATCTCGACGACCGGCCAGTTCACCAGGTCGCGATCTCGCAGATTGACCTCCGCAGCGCTGCCGGCGCCTTCGATGACCATGACCTCATACTGCGAGGCGAGGCGGTGGTAACTGCGTTCCACCGCCTGAAACAATTCAGAGTCCCGGCTGCGCGCGAAATAGGCCCGGGCCTCGCGCGTGGCAAACACTTTTCCCTGCACGATGATCTGCGACCTGGAATCGGATTCCGGCTTGAGCAGAATGGGATTCATATCTACATGGGGGGGAATTCCACAGGCTTCGGCTTGCAGGGCCTGAGCACGCCCGATCTCTCCACCCTCCGGCGTGACAAAGGAGTTCAATGACATATTCTGCGCCTTGAAAGGCGCGACGCGGAACCCGGCGCGATGCAACAGCCGGCAGAGCCCCGACGTGATCATGCTTTTCCCGACGTCCGAGCCGGTCCCCAGGATCGCGATGGCTTTGGCACGAGGTGATTGGGACATAGGAAATGATGAATGGTCAGCCGCGATGTGTTGCAGTCCACTCCGTCGCGCTAGCCAGACCTTGTTTCAGGCACTCGGCGACGACTCGTCCGATCAAGGACCCGATCACAGTATGGGTTCCGGCATAGTCCGACCGCAGGCCATTCCCCCGCAGGGCACAGGCGACGACCACTGCGTCCGTTCCCGTGCCGGTCGCGCCGGGACGACCGGTCCAACTGGGCACCGCATGGTCACGCAACACCCCGGTTTTGCTCTCCGTCACCACCTGCACCGCACAGACCAGGGCCGGCACGGCGAGGCAGGCATTGGTGACCACCATCAGATTGATCGTCCCGGCTCGGTCGACTTTGCTCTCACTCTCTTCTCGCGGTGGCGGCTCACCTGCCCGCACCGCGTTGGTGACACCGACCGTGGCAAAACACTCGACCCAGATTCCATCCTGCGCCTTACGACAGGTCACGACCTGTTTCATCGGAACTGCTGTCATCAGGCCGACACAATCAGGATCCACTCCCAAATCCACCGCGATTCGCTTGAGGTAACGGGCAGGATGTTCCCACTTCGAATGAGTCGCCTGCCGAACAGGATTGGAGGGCACCCGATGATTCACTATGTAGCGCGTCGTTCGAAGCCCTCCCCCTCTTGGAGCGGACGACAACACCCGCATGCGGGTTCCCAGATCGAGGATGAGCGTGTCCTTGGCAATTCGAGAGCGAGTGGTGAAACCATCCGGACACCTCGTCATGCGCCACCCTTGCGAAGGAGAACCGACAGGGCTCGCAGGAGGCGATCATTGTCGGCCCTGGGACGCACTGCGACGCGCACCGAACGGCCATTCAGCCCAGGCACTTGCGAACAATCCCTTATCAAGAGTCCCTGCCGGCGAAGCGCGGCTACCAGGGCCGCCGCTTTCTGCCCGACCGGCAACTCTATCAGCAGAAAATTGGCGGCAGAGGGAAAGACCGTGCAACCGGGCAACCGGGTCAGTGCCTTCTGAAAGCGGGCTCGCTCCCGTTCCATAAAACCAAGACTTCGCCCGGCGTGTCGCACATCCAGCAAGGCGGCGAGGGCAGTTTGCTGCGCCACCATATTCACCGACCAGGGCGGCTGCTGCGTCGCAATTTGAGCAATCACGCCCGGCTTGGCCACCGCGTATCCCACCCGAAGCCCCGGCAACCCATAAAACTTGGTAAAGCTGCGCAGCACGACGGTCCGTGAGGGAAGAGGCTGGGACAAGATCGACGCGTGATCCGCATATTCAGCGAAGGTTTCGTCCACGACACACCAGAGCCCCCGGCGGGCCACCAGACGCGCAAGCGTTCTCACGGCGGCAGCCTCGCAGGCGCGACCGGTCGGGCTATTGGGATTACAGAGGAGTACTGCATCAATGGGATAGGCGCCGCTCGCAGACTGCCGCCGCTTCTGCAGCGCTGCGAGGACCAACTCCAGCGGAGGACGATATCCGTCGGCACGATCCGCCATCAACATGGTGACCTGTCCTCCGGAGCGTGTCATCGCCTCGGCATATTCGGAAAACGTCGGGCCGATCAACAGGAGATGCCTGATCCCCAATGTCCTGGGAAGAAGATGGATCAACTCGGTCGATCCGTTGCCGACTAGAAACTCCTGACTCGGACGATGCCAATACGCGGCCAGCGCCTGCCGCAGCCCCCAACAGGCCGGGTCTGGATAATGACCGAGCAAGGCCTCGGCTCCTCGAAGGGTCCGCACTGCGGCGGGGGACGGCCCCAAGGGATTGATGCTGGCGCTGAAATCGAGGAGACGGTGGAGATCTCGCCCTAACTCACGGGCCGCCGCATACACATCCCCGCCGTGACCGATGCGTCTCATGATACCCATAGGGAGAGTAGCGCAAAGAAGAGACCCAGCCCCGCAGCGATCACCATGATGCGGGTAGCCTGATCGATGTGCCCAGGTGACAACACGATGCCGTCGTCGCCGATCAATTCACCCTCGTGGGGCACCCCGTCGTAATAGTTCAGGCCGCCGAGTTGCACGCCCAATGCGCCGGCCATGGCCGCTTCCGGCAGGCCGCTGTTCGGGCTGGAATGTTTATCGCCGTCCCGATGCAGGATGCACCAACTGTCCTGCACACGATGCCACTGAGCGGTCGCCAGACCAGAGGCCAGCGCGATGAAGCCGCCCGTCAGCCGGGCAGGTACCCAGTTCATCACATCGTCCAACCGTGCCGAGGCCCAGCCGAAATGTTCATACCGGTCATCGTGGTGTCCCACCATCGAGTCGAGCGTATTCACCGCCTTATAGGCCAGCGCGAGCGGCGCGCCGCCAAGGGAGAGGTATACGAGCGGCGCAATAATGCCGTCGGAAGTGCTTTCGGCGATCGTCTCCACCGTGGCGCGCACGATCTCCGGTTCTTCCAATGTGGCGCTGTCCCGACCGACAATCCTGGCCACGGCCTCGCGCGCCGCTGCAAGATTCCCCTCCTGCAACGCACGACTGACCGGTTGAACATGATCGAAGAGATCACGGCCCGCCAGTGAGGTATAGGCCAAGCCGATCCCGACCAGTTGTCCGAGTAGCGGAGAATATGCAGCCGCCTGCGCAATCAGCCAGGTGGCCGCCGCATAGACCGCCGCCGGCAGCCCCAGCGCAAGACAGGCTCCGGCGATTTGTAAGGATTGATCACTCCGGCAGAATGTTCTGACCCGGTGATCGTACCAGGCAATGAGCATACCCATGCCCCGTACCGGATGGGGCAACCAACGGGGATCTCCCGCCACGACATCCAGCGCCGCCGCCAACACCAACTCGCCGCCGGTCATCGCGCCATCACCAACAGCGGGATCAACAAGAGGAAAAGTATTTCGATCAATTCATTCGTGGCGCCGAGCAGATCTCCCGTCACTCCGCCGAACCATGTCCGACAACCCCGCCGCACCACCACCACCATCACGGCTCCCAACCCGATGGTCGCCGCTGCCGCCATCACTCCTAGTCCGGCCATCAGCGCACAGGCCACCACGAAACTCGACAGCAACACATGTTGCCAGGAGAGATGAGTCAGAAACGCCGCCGCCAGCCCACCTTCTCGCCTGGCATAGGGAGAGGCCCAGGCGACGGACACCATCGCCCAACGGCCCAGCGCCGGCATACAGAGTAGAACGGGAAGGCGCAGCGGTTGAGGGAGGGCGAGCAAACCGGCATAGCGTAACAACAGGGAGAGAAAGAGACCGGTCGCGCCCAGTGCCCCCACGCTCGGATCGCGCATGATGCGCAGCCGATCGGCTGCGGTCCGCCCGCCCGCCAGGCCATCCAGGGTGTCCGCGAGCCCGTCTTGATGCAGCCCGCGTGTCAGGAGCACCAGCAGGACGATCAGCAGGACATTGACCACCTCGGCCGTCAAGAACAAGCGCAAGCCCTGGTCAGCCGCCACAAGTAATCCGCCGATCAGAAGCCCGACCGTGGAGTACCAGGCCATCGACGTAGCCAACTCCGCGGACGAGGGCTCATGGTGGCTCCGACTGATCGGAATCGCCGTAAGGAAATGCCAGGCCAGGATGAACGGGCGGAAAACGTCATGCGTAAAATGTGAAACTCGAGAATCATCGCGACTCTTATGTTGCATGCGGAGCCCGGATTCTGCCGGATACGAACGCGCCGTTTCTACGGTTCCCTCGCTCGGCATTTCACGCTTCACGTTTCACCTTTCACGCCTCACGATCCGAGACACCCGCTTCTTCGAAGGTCGCCATCTCAGTGAGAATCTTGATCGACGCCTGCACGAGGCCCATCCCCAGGCAAGCTCCAGTCCCTTCGCCTAACCGCAGATCGAGATCGAGCAGCGGCTTCAAGCTCAGATGTTCCAGAATCGCCTGATGACCACGCTCCACCGAGCGGTGCGAGGCGATCAGATAATCCCGACAGAGCGGCTGCAACCCCGCCGCGATCAATGCCGCAGCCCCGGCAATGAAGCCGTCCAACACCACGGGAACCCGTGCTGCCGCTGCACCCAGGATCAACCCGGCCAGCCCGGCTATCTCGAGGCCACCCACCTTGGCGAGCACATCCATGGCATCCGCCCGGTTCGGGTGATGCCGCTCAAGTGCCTGCTGAATGACCGCGACTTTGCGGGCATGGCCCGCTTCGTCGATGCCGGTTCCTCGACCTGTCACTTCAGCCACCGGCCTCCCGGTCATGACGGCTGTGATCGCCGCGCTCGGCGTCGTATTGCCGATTCCCATCTCGCCGGTCCCGATCAGCCCGACCCCTTCACGCGCGGCCTCCGTGGC
This sequence comes from Nitrospiraceae bacterium, assembly GCA_919902505.1. Lineage (GTDB taxonomy): Bacteria > Nitrospirota > Nitrospiria > Nitrospirales > Nitrospiraceae > Nitrospira_A. The sequence continues at coordinate 58,953 of CAKKRE010000012.1, read as the reverse complement.
CAACCCGATCCCGACCTGCAACGCTTGCACGGCCTGGTCACGACTCATGGCGGCTTCCACCAGGAGATTGTTCGTTCCCGCCATCACCTTCTTGTGAATCAGCCCGGGGACCGACCCAAAGTCGTATGCGACCCCGATATCCACCACCCGCACTTCGACCCCGGCATGACGAGCCAACACATTGACCCCGGCGCCGCCACGCAAGAAGTTCAACACCATTTGCGGCGTGACTTCACGCGGATAGGCGCTCACCCCTTCAGTCGCCACGCCATGGTCGGCCGCAAACGTAAACACGACCCCGCGCGGCACAACCGGTTTCACTTCGCCCGTGATCGTGGCATACCGCACCGCGGTTTCTTCCAGCCGCCCCAGACTGCCGAGGGGTTTGGTCAACCGGTCCAGGCGGGCTTGCGTCGCCGCGGCGATCGCCTGATCCACCGGTTGAATGCGTGTCAACACTTCCTGGAGCGTCATCGGGTCTTCTCCCCTGTCATTTGAGTTTGAGCGACTGGCCGCTGACGACAAAGTAGACTTCGTCGGACGCTGCAGCAATCTGTTGGTTGACCCGCCCCGCGACATCGCGAAACGCCCGCGCACTGCGACTCGTCGGCACCAGCCCCAAGCCCAACTCGTTGCTCACCAACACCACCCGAGCCTTGGTGCCACGAATAGCCTGCAGCAACTCCTCCACATGAGGGACCATCTCCTGCCCGGCAATACGACGGCCGCACACGTTGCTTAACCAGAGTGTGAGACAATCCACCACGACCGTTCGATAGGCCAGTCCTTCCGTTCGAAACCAGCCGGCCAGATCACGCGGCACCTCGGCGGTGATCCAGTCGGTGGGACGGGTCTCGCGGTGCCGCGCAATACGCGCTTTCATCTCACCGTCCAGCGCCTGCCCGGTCGCGACAAAGGCCTTCGGGCCTCGACGGCCAGCCCGATCGAGCGCTGCCTCACTTTTTCCCGATGCGGCGCCGCCAAGCACCAGAATAAGATGGGATCCTGTGGCCGAGTTCTTCTTCATCGACTTACTCGGCGGTTGCGCCGGATTCGCGTTGCCATAAGAATTCCGGTTCGCCCTGGGTCTTCGACACCCAACGAGCGAGGACGAACAGCGCGTCGCTCAACCGGTTCAGATACTTATTGAGCTCGGCTGCCACCGGTTCCTCGCGGCTCAACCGGATACAGATTCGTTCCGCGCGGCGGCAGATCGTTCGCGCTTGGTGGAGCGTCGCCGAGACCTTGCCGCCACCGGGTAGAATGAACTCCTTCAGCGGGGCAAGCTCCTCCTGGCATCGATCGATCATCTCTTCGAGCTTCGTCACATCCTTGGCCGTCACCTCCGGCATGTTGGGAAAGGTTTGGCCAGGCGCCGTAGCCAGAATACTCCCGACATCGAAGAGCTTGTTCTGTACCCAGCGCAAATCCGCCTCCAATTGCGTCGAAGCGGCAGACCCGCTCCCGGCTTCGGCGTTCATCGCACGCACCAATCCGACGGAGGCGTTCAACTCATCGACTGTGCCGTAGGCCTCGACCCGCAGACAGTCTTTCCAGACCTGTTGTCCGCCGGCTAACCTCGTTTGGCCCGCGTCGCCCGTTCTTGTATAGACCTTGGTGATTCGCATCCCCTATTCCTTTCCCTCCCCTACCCGCACGGTCCTCTCTCTGACGAGGCAGGACGTTCTTCTTCGGCTACCGGCAGATCAACTTGCTTCTGCTGCGAGACTTCCGGTCCGAGTACTCCATCCGCCACCAGTTGCAGACAGGTCGGACAGAGGCAGTCCTGGAACCGTGCTGCAATCCAATCCATCTGCGCTTCGGTAATTCCGATCTTCCCGCACCAGCATTGATACCCGCCACAGGAGAATGGCTGTCGGCAATGCTCACAGGTTTTGGTCACCGGCCCTCTCAAAACTCCACCCCCGCCTGCGCCTTGATGCCGTTGCGGAACGGATGCTTCACCTGCTTCATCTCCGTCACCAGATCTGCAGCCTCGATCAATTCCTCCGGAGCCCCTCTGCCGGTGATCACGACATGTTGCATCGCCGGCCGCTGCTGCACACGCGGCAGAACTTCAGTCACCGCCACATAGCCGTGGTGCAGCGCAATATTGAATTCATCCAGGATCACCATCGCATACGACGGATCACGCATGAACTCGCAGGCCTTGGCCCAGGCCGCTTGCGCATGGCTCGTATCGCGCTCCCGATCCTGCGTCTCCCAGGTATACCCTTCGCCCATACGGAGGAACGTCACGCGGTCGCCGAACGATTTCAGGATGCGCTCCTCTGCCGTGTCGATCGCCCCCTTGATGAATTGCACGATCGCCACCTTCATGCCGTGGCCGAGGCAACGGAGGGCCATGCCGAGCGCGGCGGTCGTTTTTCCCTTTCCCGCGCCGGTGTACACGATCAGAAGCCCCTTCTCGTCCTGCGCCGCTTCGATCCGCCGATCCACGGAGGCCTTCAAGCGTTGCATCTTCGCCGTATGCTCGTCCTGTTCCGCCATCTCATCCTTTCGTTGCAGAGGCCTGTGCCCCGCGCAGTCGACGGGCAGTCCCCAGCAGATCGGCCACGACAGCCGGATGACTGCCGAAGTGCAGGTGGCTGTACAACGCAAGGGTATTCCCCATCGTCAACCCGTCCTGCCCGACGGGTTTCCCCGCTGCATCCGACAGGGTACAGGCATGATGGAGTTCGCCGGTCGGTTCGAGCATCGAATAGTGAAACTCATGCCCGCGCACCACTGTCCCGGCTCCGCCCAGCATGCAGGATTCAGCGATCTCCACGGTTCGATACCCTAACGTCATCCCGTTTTTCCGCATGACCGCATCCGCCGGAAACACCCCGACCATTTCATGTCGCCTGCCTTCCCCGTCGCGAATGGCTTCCGTCAAGTACATCAGCCCGCCACATTCGGCATACACAGCCCCACCACGCCGGGCAAATGTCTGCACGGCCGAACGCATGGACAGATTGGCCGCCAATGTCTCGCCATACAGTTCGGGGTAGCCTCCACCGAAATACAGCAGGTCCACATCAGGCAACTTGGCATCGCGCAACGGTGAAAACTTCACGAGCTCGGCCCCCGCTGCTTCCAGCAAATCCAGATTGTCCTGATAGTAAAAACAAAAGGCCGCATCGTAGGCCACGCCGACTCGAACCGGTTGTTGCGTTGCCGGCGGCCTCGTGATTGGGAGATCCTCTCCCGGACATTCACCGGTAGATCGAGCCATGGCCTCTACCCGATCCAAGTCGACCGTCTGTGCCGCGGATCGCGCCAACCGGTCGTAGAGATCGCCCTGCCCCTGCTCGATGGCAGTCCTCAGCCCGAGATGGCGGTCCTGAATCGTCACCGAAGCATCGGGCTGCAGGTATCCCACAACCGCCAGATCCGTCTCCGACTCTACCGCCTGCCGCAATAACTGGTAATGGCCCTCACTCCGCACGCGATTGAACAACACTCCGCGAACCTGTACGGCTGCATCGAATTTCGCATACCCGGATGCCATGGCTGCGGCCGATCTCGCCATGGCGCTCCCGTCGATGACCAGCAGCACCGGCGCGTTGAGCTGCTTCGCCAGTTCAGCCGTGCTGCCCTGCTCATGCACCGGTGAGCTGCCGTCGAACAACCCCATCATGCCTTCGATGATCGACAAGTCCGCATCGGCCGAGGCGCGCGCGAAGATGGCACGGTTGGCGCTCTCCCCCAACATCCAGCCATCCAGATTTCGCGACGGACGCCCAATCACCGCTTGGTGATGGCCGGGATCGATGAAGTCCGGCCCGGCCTTAAACGGCTGCACCACCAGCCCTTTGGCTTTCAATGCGGCCATGAGCGCCAGGGTGACCGTGGTTTTGCCGGCACCACTGTGGGTGCCGGCGATGACCAGACGCGGACGATGCATTATGCTCTGGCTCTCATCTCTTGTTTATGACTTCCCACCGAACGTGACCCGCACACCACCAAAAATCGAGCGGATCGGTGTGCCGGCGCTGGCGACTTCTTCATACTTCTCATTGAACAAATTCTCAGCCCGGAGATAGGCCTGTAGCTGCTTCGTGACATCGTAGGTAACCGCCAACGACCATACATCGAACGCCGGTAGAGCTTGCCGATCCCCGGTTGTATTGAAGCGCGAACCCACGTACCGGCCGATCAGCGTGATCCATAGCGGATCGATGGGCTGATAGCTGACAGACGCACTCCACTGGTCAGTGGGCCAACGAGGCAGACGAGTCTGGGTGACCAAATCTCGGGTGATGGTGTTGGTATAGTTGGCCTGCACCACAACGCCCTTGAGGAACGGACGGTCGCTGGAATAGGTGTACGAGAGTCCAGCCTCCCAGCCCTTTGTCGAGGCTTCACCGAGCTGCTGCGGGCAGAACCCGAACGTGCTGAACGGCGCGCAAAATACCGGATCGAACGTGGTCGTGATCAAATTCCGGTAGCGGTTCCAGAAAAACCCTCCCGTGAACTTCAGCTGCTTGGAGAAGAAATACTGGTCGATTCCCACGTCCATGCTTTGGCTTTTTTCCGGCCCTAATTGGGAATTACCGAAATTGGGAAAATACAATTCGTTCATTGTCGGAGCTCGGAAACCGGTGGAATAGCTGCCTCGGATTTTCGTGTCGGTTTCCTTGTGGAGATACCCAGCAGTCAGTCGATAGGTCGTCGCGTCGCCGAACACGTTGTAACTGTCATGGCGAATGCCCGCGGTTGCGAACAGGCGATCCCACAGATTGAATTGTGCCTGCGCGAACCCGGCGTTGGAACTCAGAATCCGGTTGGTAATCCCCGTATCATTCTCGCCCTGTTGTTCGCGGAACTGGTATCCGGCGCTGATCAGCAACAGTTTCGTGATTTGGAAATTGTGCTGCCACTCCAACCGATTCGAGAGGACGCGAATTTCATTGTTGGAGTTGAAGGGCGTGCTGAATGCCCCTGTGATCAGACTGCGCTGCAATGTTCCTGACAAAAACTGCGAGGCCTCCTGCGCACGCGCAAGGGTGAGCTTCTGGGACCACCAGGTCGTGATCGGCTGCTCATAACTGCCGCTGAACACATATTCCTGACTCCGATTTTTTGAGCCAAAGACGTCGCTTGGTGAGGTCGCCGATACACTGTCGAGTTGCACGTCGGAATTCATCCAGCGCATCATGAAATCAAGACGGCCGTCCTTTGGAAGGTCTACACCGATTCGCCCTGATCCCTGCCAGTTACGATAGGAGTCTCGCTCGCTAGCACCACGCCGATAATTGACGGCCGAAAAACTGGAGGTGTCCCAGCGGGACAGCGAGAAGCTGTAGTCGACCGCGCCCTGTTTCCCGGACACCGTGCCCCCTTCACGAAGGGAGGCGAAGGACCCGTATTCCATAAAGCCAGTGGCGGAAAGCGGCCCCTGCCCCTTCTTCGTCACGATGTTGATGACACCGCCCATGGCGTCAGACCCCCATAACATACTCTGCGCCCCACGGAGAATTTCGACCCGCTCGATATTGTCGGTGGTCAGATTGGCGAAGTTATAACTTCCGAGGGTCCCGCTGTTGACGATGGCCCCGTCGATCAACACTAACGTCTGGCTCGAACTGCCCCCGCGAATTCTCGCGTTGACCTCAGTCCCCGGCCCTCCATTGGAGAACACTGCCAGTCCCTGAGCCAATCGAAGGGCATCAGCCACGTTTCTGATGTTTTGTTTTTTCATGTCCTGGGCGGTGATCACTTCCACCGCGCTGGTCACTTGGCTCACCGGCACCGGAGTTTTGGTGGCCGAGACCACGACCTCCTCGGCTTGCACCACGGGATCAGGCTCCAGAGGCTCCTCGGCAGATGCGACGGCCGTCCACACAGGTGGGACACTTGCGGCACACAACAACACGACATAGACAGACCATTCCCGGACAAAACTCGACATACTGACGCTCCCTTTCGCTCGAAGGGCTCAGTCGTAACGGCCGTCAGTTGGGTCTCCTGACTTGCGGATCCTCGTTTCTCTGCGCCTTCCCAGCGCAGCGTGAAACGTGAAACGATGTTCGTGAAACGGTCAGAGGGAACCTCCCGCGCTTCACAAGATACGATTCACGAACCACACCGCTCGCCAGTGGCTCGATGCAGAGTCACTCCCCGCTTACAGTGGCGGCACCGTGATGGTTTTGCACCATCTTCCCCAACGCTGACGGCGTCTTCCTGACACTCCGCTCTCCAATGATGACACGCCCTTGCGTTTCACGCGGGTGGGCCGGGCACGAACCCATCCCGCAACACGTGATCAACCCCTGAACGGCCCAGCCTGCCTCGGCAAGGTAATCCTGGGCAGCCCCGACTCCGGATGCGGATCGATCAAAACTTCACAGCCATAGACGGCCCGCAAGGCTTCTACCGACAACACCTCAGCGGGCGTGCCCATCGAATACATCGCCCCGTCCTTCAGCATCACGATCCGATCGCAATACTGACTGGCCAGGTTCAAATCGTGCGACACGATGACGACGGTCAGGCCCTGCTCGTCGGTCAGACGGCGCAGCACCGAGCAAATCTCGAGTTGATGCTGAAGATCGAGAAACGCGGTCGGCTCATCGAGCAAGAGGACCCGGGGCGTTTGGGCTAAGGCCCGGGCGATCATCGCGCGTTGACGTTCGCCGCCCGACAGATCGGTCACCGCACGCGAAGCCAGATGGCCGATATCCATCGTGGCCATGGCCCGAGCGGCCGCCGCACAATCCTCCCGATCTTCCCAGCCGAACCCGAGACTCCACCTGCTCTGTCGGCGATGAGGATACCGTCCCATCAACACCGTTTCCGCCACCGTAAAGGAGAAGGCCGTCGGACTCTCTTGCGGGACGAACGCCACGGTCCGCGCCGCCTCCTCTCGTGAAAGGTCAGACAGGTTTCTCCCGAAGAGCGAGAGGCGTCCCCGCTGAGGCACGGCCAGCTTGGCCAGGAGTTTCACGAGTGATGTCTTGCCCGACCCGTTGGGTCCGACAATACCGAGTATTTCGCCTGCCTCGACGTGCAGGCTCACATCGCTGAGGACCCACCGGCTTTCCCGCACGGGCAACTTGCCATAGCAGAACGAGGCCCCCTGCACATCGTAGGCATGGTGCCGGTCCGAGTAGGCATCAGCCGTACACATCGGGTCTACAGGAAGCCTCATACGAGCCGATCCTTTCGCCAGACCAGCAGGTAGACAAAGAACGGGCCGCCCGCGAGGGCCGTGATGATTCCGACCGGGACTTCCGACGGCACGAAGAATGTCCGGGCCATGGTATCGGCCACCATCAAAAATATGCCGCCCACGAGCGCTGAGGCCGGCAGGAGCAATCGATGATCCGCCCCGATCACCAGGCGCACCGCGTGAGGAATGATCATCCCGATGAATCCGATCATGCCGCTGACAGACACCACGGCGCCGGTGAGCAGCGCCGACACCAGGAAGATCACCCGCTTGGCGCGTTCGGTATCGATTCCCAACGACCGTGCCGGCTCTTCACCCAAGGCCAGGATGTTCAGGACCCGGACCTGCTTGAAGAGCAGGAAGAGACCGGCCAACAGATAGACTGAGAGCGCAGCCAGCGCAGGATAGGCCGGTGCCGTGAGCGATCCCATGAGCCAGGCCATCATGCCGAAGGAACGGTTGGGTTCCATAATCGAGGTAATGAACATGATCAGCGCCGAGAAAATCGCGTTTAGGATCACACCGGCCAGCAGCACGGAATGAATCGGCAGCCGGTCGTAGGTGGCCGCCATACGATAGACCACCAGCAAGGCCACCAGTCCACCTACAAACCCGCAGACCGGCAGGAGCGAAAATGCGAGGACCGTGGTTCCGATCCCGAACAGCACCGCAACAGCCACACCCAGCGCGGCTCCGCTGGAGACCCCGAGCACATAGGGATCGGCCAGAGGATTTCTGAGCAGGGCTTGTAGCGCCACACCGACGGATGCCAGGCAGACTCCCACCAAAAATCCAAGAAAGACTCGCGGCAGGCGCACCTGCAGCAGGATCACGCTGGTCGTCTTGATCGCCTCGTTCTCCGTTGGCTGGTCGAACAGAGCGGACGAAAGGACGCCGACGAGTTTCCCGAGTCCGATGTACTGTGTCCCGAGTTGCAGACAGACGACAGCCAGGATCAGCGCGACGACCGACAAACTACCCATGATGACGCACCAGCGCGCCGGAGTCAGGATGGCCCCCTGAAACGGCCGTTCCTGTCCGGTCATGGGAGCGGAACTGTGACGGCTCGTGGAAGGCAACGGGGGCGAGGCCAATGCGGGAGCAGGTGATGTAGAGTCGCCGGCTGAGGGCATCATGGCTGGACAGGCACCGCTTGGGGAGAAAAGGCCTCGGGGTGAATCACCCTGACGAGTTCTTCCAGCCCGTCCATGACGCGCGGGCCGGGCCGATTCAAGGCGTTGGCCGACACTTCGCGCAACCGGTTCTGCTGCACAGCGGTCAGAGTCGTCCAGCGCCGCCACTCCTGCTGTTCGCGGCGGGGCACCGTTTCAACCGACCCCATCGGAAAGATCAGCACTTCGGGATCTTCTTTCAGGACCGTTTCCATGGTCAGGCGTGGATAGGGTGTTGCAGCTCCGGATGCGATATTGGTTCCCCCGGCTAGGCCGATCATTTGGTGGAGGTAACTGCCGGGGCCGACCGTGATCAAGGGCTGGCTGTTGATCACGTACAGCACCCGGATGCGCGGCAGGTGTTCGGTTCGACGGCTGATCTCGGCCATTCGGCTCCGCATGGCCGCGGTCATGGCATGGGCTTCCGTCGAACGATCGAAAATGCGTCCCAGCGTGTGAATGTGGGAAAAAATGTTTTCCACCGAAGTGGCTTCCAGCAGGAGTACCGGAATCTTCAATTCCTCCAGCTTGGCCAGCACATTCGCGCGGTGAAATTCCCGCGGCGCGACGATCAATTCCGGCCGGAGGGCGACGAGGGATTCAAGATTGGGGTTGGCGTACCCGACTTTGGATTTGGCCTTGGCTGCGACCGGGAAATCGCAAAACTCCGTGACCCCGACGATCTGTTCGTCCAGCCCCAACGCAAACAACATCTCCGTGATGCTCGGCGCCAATGACACGACCCGTGTGGGCGCCTTGGCGACATAGAGTTTTCTGCCCGCATCGTCGATGAAGGTGCGCGGGGTAATGTTGGCCATGAACGGCATGCCGGTCAGGATGCCTTGCTGACGACGTTTCATCACCGTGTGATCTTCCTGAGTCTCTCCGAATGCGAAGGCAAGGCAGGCCAGCAGCACAGACGCGACCACGCCGATGCATGCGGCTGCGAACCGGCGACTGGGGACGATTCGAACGGCGCGCAAATAAAAAAATCCCCAGGGCCAACGTGGAACCCTGAGGATTGCACCCGCAATATCATCCTCGCCTATTCCCCAGCCCACGAGGGAATAAAGGGTCTCCCTCAGGCAGGTCTTCTGGCTCATGGTTCATCCTACTCCCCGCGCCTTCCCAGCAGGCCCGTGATTCGTCCCTCGTGAACCGTATCTTGCGTCAGGAACCAGACGCTTCACGCTTCACGAACAACGCTTCACGGCCACGCGAGTGGCATCGGCGGGTTTCGTCCCCATTTACAGCGGCGGGACCGCGAGGGTTTTTCACCCTCTTCCCTTGACCCGAGGTGTCTTGAAAAGAGACAAACTCTAGAAGCGCATGGCCGATCTTGTCAAGTTCAAACTTGCCCGACCGGGATGTGGTCAACTAACCCGACGCCGGTGCACACGAGGTCCTCGCACGTGCACAAGCATATCCGCGTTATGAGCGATACCGGAGCTTCAGGATGAGAATCGCCAGGGTCAGCACCAGGGTCACGAGATTCGCCAGAATAATGGGCAAGGCGCCGAGCATGAGCCCATAGATCAACCAGAGAAACACGCCGGTCACAAAAGTGAGCAACATTCCCAGCGACACGTCCTGGGCGGAACGGGTGCGCCAGGTCTGTTGCAGCTGAGGAATGAACGCGATGGTGGTGAGGGTCCCTGCCAGCAATCCGATGAGCGTGACCTGATCCATATCTGCAACCTCAGTGGAGTGAGCGGCGCGAGCGGGAGAGGGCATCCTGGTAGGGAGAATTCACCTCAGCAGCTTGTCATGACCCGCGGCGCTATGGTAGCATCCCCTCCCATCCAAGGACTAGTCGTTGAAAGACGCCGCAACAAAGGAGTAGGGCCGTGGCATTTGCCTGTGATCTCTGTGGGAAAAAGCATCAAACCGGTAATAACGTCAGCCACGCAAACAACAAGACCAAGCGCGTCTTTAATCCCAACCTGCAACGCGTGAAGGCACTCGTGAACGGGTCGGCCTTGCGCATTCGGGTGTGCACGCGTTGCCTGCGGTCCGGCCTGGTCAAAAAAGCCGTCTGATTGATCTGCTTTTCTCCCTTCTCTCGTCAGTTCATGATCTGATCACACGCCCAAGTTGCGCCTTCTCCCCGTTCGCCCTGCTTCAGATTCGGTACGGCCTCACACACCCACACGAATAGTCTGCCGCCTCGGACTCGCGGGGACCGGGGACGATGTAGGAAATCTTCCCTGGAGGAGACGCGCCCCCACGATCCGTGTACAATCCCCTGCCAAGCAAGCTGGTGGAAAAAAACGGATCCCAGTCGAATCGGGAGGCAACACGATGAAGATCAGTCGGTCGCTCAGCCTTGTCATCATCTCCATGCTGATCGCGGCATGCAGCCATTTCCAGAACCGGGAAGCCACCTATCTGGATTCCGCCAAGGGGTGGGCCACTCAAGCCCAGGTGCGGGAGAAACTAGGTGCTCCCAAGACTGTTCGGCAGGATGAGGGCGGAGCCACCGTGTGGGTGTATGAATTGCGCGAGCAACAGTCCGGGAACCGGCTGACCGCACCCGGAATGTGGTGCGAACACTATCTCGTCACCTTCGACGACAAGGCCGTGCTCCAGAAATGGAGACAGGTGTCCCATTTCCATGGCGGCGAACTCATGCCGCAAGAATGTATTCCGGGGACTGAGCCCTAGCAACCCGGAAAGTTCGCAGCTATCTGCGTGAGGCGCGATGCGCCCCCTTGGCAGAGAATTGCGATGATGTTCAGAGGCAAGGAAACAGGGAGACGAAGGGGGAAGAAGTTAGGCTGGAACTGAAACGGATGGTCGCTGCTGGCTGGGATAGGGAGAAGAGTTGAGGAGTCCGCACCGGTACCCGGCTATCGTGAATCGTGACAGCAACACAGAGTGGGTGCGGATCGCTTGCGATCAATGAAGGAAGAATGACGGGAATATCAAACAATATGCCTCTCACTCAAACCGAGGTATCAAAGCCCCACATCCATGGCTAACCCTTCTTCGGCCACTCGCGTATCACCAACCGTCACCTGGGCCTCGGCCACGCCAAGCATGATGCCCTCAGGCCGGATCTCAAAACCCTCCCAAGGGATCCGGGCCACGTGGCCTGTCTGAATCACGACCACATCGGCAAAACTGATTTGCCGGGTGACAGAATCGAAAATCAAGCGTCTGATCAGCCCCCATTCTTCCCCTGCCCGATTGCTCACAATCCAGTGATCGCTGCTCATAACCGCACCTCCTGTCACTCGACATCGCGATTCGTGGCTGACACCATTTCCTGCAAGCACCACCGGTGCAAGCGGCATCACACAGACTTTCCCTTCAAACCGCCGCGCACAGCAGCGACTTGCGGCTGCGCGTATTGGTAGACATAGGAGGGTAACGACTGACTCCCAACCGCATTCAGCAGCACGTGCAGCGGCTTACGGCTTCCCAGTGAACTCACGGCCCTCTTCACCACATCATGCGGTGTGGAGTTCGCTCGGACCACAAGCAGCAGGATATCGGAATGTCCGGCCAGAATATTCATCGTTGCCTGAGGGAGAATCGGGGGCGTGTTCAGGATAATATAGTCGAACCGGTTCCGCAGCCGGGCGAACAGGGCCGCGAGTCGATCCGTCCGAAGCAGTTCCGTCGAATTGACGACCGGATTTCCCACCGGCATGATCCAGCATGGCACTTCACCGAATCCCGCCACACAGTCGTCGATCTCCCGGTCGCCGGCCAGATAGTCGGCCAAGCCCCCGTCCGTGCTGCCTTCCATAAACGTATGGAGCCCTGGGCATTTCAGATCACAATCCACCAGGAGCACTCGCTTGCCCAGGTCGCGCGCCAGCGTATACCCGAGGTTGATGACCGTCGTGGTCTTTCCCTCGCCTTTGACTGCGCTGCTGACCGCCACGACCGTCGATTGTTTTTCAGTTCCCAGGAGAAACAATCGGGTCGCTGCCACGCGATACTGTTCCGAGACGATCGCATTGGGCATCCATTTGACGACAAAACTGCGATCGAACGACTGGCCGCTGGATCCGTTGACGCCCATGTCCCCGGACTGCATCGGCACGAGGCCGGGAGTCTGTTGAATCGATTTGGCTCCGCGCCCGAAGTGATAGGTCGGAAAGAACCGTCTCCAGTTCGAATACGCGTAGTCCAAGGCAAAGTCCGGAATGGCGGCCAACAGTTGCGGGCCGAACATCGACTCGACATCCTCCGGGCGTCTGAATTGAGGATTCAACTGTTCGAGTAGCACTGCCAGGCCGATTCCCATGGCGCAGCCCATGAGCAACCCCAGCATGATCACCCGAGGCTGATTCGGCCGTTCCGGAACACGCGGAAATTTGGGTCGTTCCAGAATTTTCAGCTGCGCACCCTTCTGTCGTTTCTCAAGGTTCTCCGCGACGGACGCATGCAGCCGTTTATCAAGCAGCGACTGATAGAGCCCCTTGAGATTCTCATAGTCCCGCATGAGCGTGAGCAACCCCTGCTCGACCGCCGGAGCGGTCTCAACGCGGCTGTCATACTCCTTCTTCTCGGCCCGGAGCGTGTGCTGGCGCTGTTTAAGCAGCGCCAACTCGCTCCGCAATTCACTCCGCTGCTTACGGAGATCCTGATAGTAGGGGTCTTTCGTTTGCTCATCCGATCCTGCGGCGTCAGGCCCATATTGTCGTCGAAGCTTCTGTTCGATCTGGTTGATCTCCTCCTTGGTCAAGGCGACCTCGGGATACCCCTCCCAGAATTCCGCTTCCAGCTGAGCCAACTTATTTTTCAGTTCATTCAATCGAGCGAACGAGGGATTCGGTTGCACCGGACCATTGACCAGCGCAGGAATCGTCACACCGAATTCGAGGTACTTCTGAATCGCGCTCTCTACGAGCGCAAGCCGGTCGGATTGGCGATGGATGCTTTCGCTGACCACGTTGAGATCGTCATGCAGACGGTCGAGCGCCCGGAGGTTCGCTTCGGTCTGCTGGGGAAGCTGGCCGACGTGCTGCGATTTGAATTGGCTGATCTCTTCCTCTTTCTTATCGAGTTGGACCCGCGTCCGGTTCACCTCATTATCGAGAAACTCGGTGGTCCCTTCCGCCGCCTGCGTGCGATCTTTGAGATCTTCATCAATCAACATGGTCGAAATTTTTGAAATCACCGTCATCGCGGTGGCCGGATCCTCATGAGCAAACGACACCGTAAAGGCCCCGATGGTATTCTGCCCGGGCACGCTGCCTTTGCTGACGGTCGTGACTTCCAGCGCGGCATTCATCTGCAACACCGCCCACTCCGGGCCGAATTGCTCGACTTGAGTCGGATAGAGATTCAATTCCTTGCGAATTTTTTCGAGACGCGCGCGATCCCGCACCTGGGTTTCGATGACGAAAATCCGGCGATCGAAATTACTGTTACCTTCAGCGTTCGCCTGCACATAACTTTCGGGGACCTTTTGATCTTCGAGCAGGATCAACGTGTCGGAACGATAGACCTTGGTGGCGAGTTTGCAATAGACCAAGGCGGCGCCGAGCGAGAACACGATGGCGCCAAGGAGTATCCATTTCCGGCGCAATACCATGCCCCAATATTCATGGGCCAGACTGGCTGCGGAATTGTCGTTCTGCGGCATCATAGTAGTTTGACCCATAGCCTCCACCTTACCTGTTACCGTCAATCTGCCGATCACTCTTCTCTCCGCTGCCGAACCACAACCTCTGGCCCGAATCACAGAGGCACCATTCGGGCCTTCCTGCCCGCGGTGCCCTGCCCGGCCTACTGTGGAGGCGCCGAAAACGCCGGTTCTTCCTCAATCCAATCGGTACCCGGGACGCCCACATCTTCGATCTTTTCCGGAGAGCGAAAGTCCGGAACCAGCTCGCGCAGCCGTTCGATCGCTTTCGCGGAATTGTTCAGATAGGCCGCGGCCTCTATCGCCATCATCATGCCGGCAACCTTGCTCACCTCGGGCCCTCCCAGCCGGCGAATCTGCAAGATCTTGTTCAGCGACGACCGCTCTGCAATTTCGTCCGTTCCCACCAATTCTTCGTAGAGTTTTTCACCCGGCCGTAAGCCGACGAAACGGATGGGAATCTCCCGCCCTGGCACAAACCCGGACAAGCGAATCAGATTTCTGGCCAGATCCAGCACCTTGATCTGGTCCCCCATATCCAGCACATAGGTCGCGCCCTGTTCACCCAATGTCGCAGCCTGCAAGACCAGGTGGACGGCCTCAGGAATCAACATAAAGAACCGACGAATATCGGGATGCGTGACGGTCACCGGGCCACCCGCCCGGATCTGCTCCTGAAACCGCAGCAACACGCTGCCATTGCTGCCTAGGACGTTTCCGAACCGGACGGTCAGGAACCGTGTCGCGCTCCGGTCGGCCATATCCTGCACGACAAGCTCGGCCGCGCGTTTCGTGGCACCCATCACGCTGGAAGGATTGACGGCCTTATCCGTCGAAATCAGGACGAAGCGCTCCACCCCGCATCGGTCAGCCGTTTCCGCGGCGATCCGCGTCCCGAGGCAGTTATTCTTCAGCGCCTCCGATGGATTGAGCTCCACCAGGGGCACATGCTTATGGGCCGCCGCGTGGAACACGATACAGGGCCGATACCGGGTCATCGTCTCCATGAGACGGCGCCGGTCCGTCACGTCACCGAGCACGGGATGGATCAGCGCAGACAACCCCTGATCCTCCAGCTCTTTGGCAATGGTGTACAGACTGTTCTCATGACGCTCATAGAGCACCACGCATTCCGGTCTCATCGCGGCGATCTGGCGAGACAGTTCGGAGCCGATCGACCCGCCGGCACCGGTAATCAACATGCGCCGGCCGGCCACCATATTGACCATGGCGTCGGTCTTCAGATGCACCGGCGCCCGCGCCAGCAAATCCTCCACTGCGACATTTCTGATCTGACTCACCACGCTGCGGTCCCCCAGCAGATCCCGCATACTCGGCAACATCTTCACAGAGACTTTGAACGGGCCGATCGCGGACATGATCTGGCGTAAAACGTCAGGAGTGACCTGCGGGAGGGCGAGCACCACCTCATCCGGCCGTTCGCTGGAAAGAATGGTCCCTAACTCCTCCCGTGCGCCGAGCACCTTGACCCCGTGAATTCTTTTGTACCGAAGAGAACTATGATCGTCGATGAACCCAATGGGCTGATATTGGGAGGTCGGACTCTGTTTCATTTCCCGCGCGACTCGTTCGCCCCTGTCCCCAGCGCCGATGATGAGCACGGTTTTCTTCGGGCGATAAATCACTGCTTCGCGCAACACTCGTCGAGGGAGGCGCACGCCGGCGGTAAACCCGACGAGTAACAGCGCATCGATGACGAAAATCGAGCGCGGGTACTCCGTCACCTCCATGCCCCAGCGTGTCAAGGCGTAGAGGACTACGGTGCTGCTCATCACCCCAATGACGATGTTCTGCAGATCCCACAAGCTGGTGTATCGCCAGAGGCCCTCGTTAAGCCGGAAGACGAAGAAGGCCGCGGTGCGAATCATCAGGAGCCAGGGCAGTACCAACAGAAAGCTTCCCCATTCCGCGTCCGGTATCCTTCCGTCGAACCGCAGCCAGAAGGCCAGGTAATTGGACAGCACCATCAGGGCGACGTCGAGCAAGACGATCAACGGGCGGCGCCGTCTCAGCACGAAGGCGATCACGCGTGGGCCCCAGTCCGATGATTGCGCCGGTCGGGTCACCTGAAGATCTGGCAGATCGCAGACCACCAGAGGAATCTTCAGCAGGCAGAGCAGCGTTTGGATGACGATCGCCAGATCCAGCAGCGTCGATGCGTGCCGGACATAAAACTTCGCCAATTTGATTTTTTCCGGCAGGATGACCGACACATATTCTTCGTCAGGACTGGCCGCAGCAGCAAGAACGGTCGCTTCGTCGATGTATTTCAACGAGGCGAGATCGGTCAGCCCCGGGCGCACGGTGAGAATATCGGCATAGGCATCGGCAAACATGTCCACGTAGCGGGGCACCTCCGGACGTGGACCGACCAGGCTCATATCGCCCGTCAGAATGTTCCACAGTTGCGGCAGTTCATCGAGCTTATATTTTCGCAGCACCGCGCCGACGCGCGTCACGCGGGCATCACGGCCGATGGTCAGTTGACCGCCCTTCGACGGCGCGTCCGCCGTCATGGTGCGAAATTTGTAGATTCCGAACGGGCGCCGGGCGCGTCCCATCCGGACCTGCGTGAAGAAGACCGGTCCTGGGGAATCGAGCTTAATCGAGGCTGCGGCAAGCAACCACAGCGGCCATGTCAGCATGAGCCCGCAACACGCACCGATGAGGTCAATCGTTCGCTTCATCATCGCCTGAACTCGAGAATGAGGTCCCGTACGGCCTCGATGGTGCGGCAGACGTCCGTCTCCGACATTTTGGAATACAACGGGAGCGACACCATCCGTTCAAAAGCATGCGTCGCCACCGGGAAATCCCCCGGTCGGTAGCCCCAGGTGCGTTGGTAGTACGGATGCAGATGGAGGGGAATGAAATGAACACTACAACCGATCTGCTTCTGCTGCAGCCGATCGATGAATTCGGCCCGTCCGATTCGTAACCGGTCCATATCCAAGCGGATCACGTACAGATGCCACGCGTGCTGCACCTCATCCTGAGTCGCCACGGGGAGAATTTCAGGGAGATCCCTGAACCCCTCCGCATACAAGGCCGCGTATCGTTCGCGCGTCTTCCAGAAACGATCGGCCTTTCGGAGCTGCGACAACCCCAACGCGGCGGCCATGTCGGTCAGATTGTATTTGAACCCCGGCGCGACGATTTCGTAATACCAGGACCCCTGGTTGGTATATCGTTTCCAGGCATCACGGCTGAGGCCGTGCAAACTCATCTTCCGGATACGATCAGCCCCCTCAGGATCGTCTGTCGTCACCATCCCGCCTTCACCGGTGGTGATATTCTTCGTCGCATAAAACGAAAAGCAGGTGTAGTCGCCGATGCTCCCGATGGTCTTGCCTTTGTACGACGCCGGAAAGGCATGGGCCGCATCTTCCACAACGCGAAGGCCGTGGCGACGGGCGATATCGAGCACGCGAGCCATGTCACAGGGCTGTCCGGCAAAATGGACCGGGATCAATGCCTTGGTCCTGGGCGTCATGGCGCGTTCGAGCAAGTCCGGGTCCATGTTCAAGGTATCGGGGAGACAATCGATCAGCACGGGCTTGGCTTTGAAATAAGTCACCACCTCGGCCGTGGCGGCAAAGGTCATCGTCGGAACGAGCACTTCGTCGCCCTCGCGAAGACCGATGGCCTCCAGCGCCAAGTGCAAAGCGGCCGTGCAGGAATTGAGCGCCACCGCGTACCGCGCTCCGACCTTGGCGGCAAACTCCTGCTCGAACTGTCTCGCCTTTCCGCCGGTGGTCAGCCACCCTGAACGGAGCACTCCAACGACCGCCTCGATGTCCTCGTCATCAATGTCCGGAACATGAAAAGGAAGAAAGTCCGCCATCTCGGAGCTCCTCTCACATGACAAGGAAAATAAGAAATTCGATTCCGTCGCCACAGCGACGCAACACGCGAAAGACCGGCACGCCGTGCGAGACGGCGACGCGGGACAACGACGAATGTGTCGCTGAATCAGGACGACGCGGGGAAAAACCATAGGGCGAAGCGGGCCAGCAGCAACAGGCCGACGCCACAGAAAGACATCACGACTGCCTTGCGGGTATCCAAGCGATGGATCGCGCCGGGGTGCAGGTTGGCATCGGGCGCGACCCGTTGTTTCCATTTGAGACCCAGCCAGAACAGACAGGGCATGGTGAGGCCATAGATCGTGTAGCTGAAGATCCGATGGTCGGCGCCGGCAGCGATGCCGAGGTGATTGCCCACGATCACTCCGTACGCACGAATGCCATTGGCCACCATCAACGCCACGGCGCAGAAAACCAGAAACACGATCCGTCTGGCAGGTTGCCGATAGATCAGCGCGGCGAACGCATACCCCAACGACAGACCGGGAAGCAGGTAACGCAACCCGGCGCAGTCAGGCGCGACCTCCCAGTTCGCCGGGCCGACGATGATGTGATAATCCCGATACATATAGGCAATGCCAGAGAGATCAAGCCCCCGGAGAATGAGCCAGGCCGTCACGTCCTGAAGCCAGGGTTCAAGCGATGTCCCGACGGGGAGGAGAAAGATGAGAAACCCCAGAGGCCATGAGAGCGTTCGGACGATCTCCGTTCCATAAATCGTCCACACCAGACCCGGCAGCACCGCGACGACCGCAGCCTGTTGCAGCCATACTAATCCACTCAGAGCCCCCGCAATCCATCCGCTCCCTGAGAGAAGCAGGGCCACGAGCCCCCAGACGCTCGGGTGAGGGGTCAACCCGACGAGCCGCCGACGAGACGACCAGACGAGATACCCCACCACCGGCAAGACCAGAAATCCATGCGCAAAGGTTCGGGAACTCAGCCACACATCCACCATCGATAGAATGGTCGGCCAAAACATCGCGACGACGCACAGTGTCGCCGAAAGGAGCATCAATCCTGCCGCCTGCCGCTCGGGGAACGTCGGACGCCCCATCGGAACCTGCCGCAGGGGGATCAGAGTCACGTCTTTCATGGGCTCACCGGCATGATGATGACGCACTGAGGCATATGCGGTGGTTCGGCCAACGAGCAAGACTCGATGACCCGGTGGGCCACGCCCTCGTCATCTTCGGAACAGGCGCCAGGCTCTCACCTGAGTCATGGCGTTTAACAAGGAGACCTGTGAAGGACGCTCACCAGAGAGGAAAACCCAGAAACGTTGAAGTCTGAGTTGAGGAAGCGTGAACCGCATCGGGAAGAAGCACCACTCGCCGGCTTGTCCGCGCGAGTGGTGCCTTCCATTAAAAGAAACAAAAAGAAGGCTACGCTTCTACTCGTTTCGCCCGCCAGACCACAAAAGCCGCGAAACCGAGACCAAAGGCCACCAAGGTTTCAGGCCCGGGAACGGAGCCACCATTGCCAGGGGTTCCGCCGTTAATAATGCCAATGATCCAGTGGTACCACTGGTGCCAGTTGTACCAGTGCTCCATGTGTAACGCCATCATTGAGGCCCCCTTTCGTTAAAGATACGCACCGCCAAGACCCGTGAACAGCAACATGCCTACGCAAACTACTTCACGCCTCCGAGATCCGTTCCGCACCGACTATTCGTAACACGCCTGGAATGATTCCATCGATTTCTTGCGGCGCATTGTCTCGCGCTGACTCACTTTCGTCAAGAAAAATATAGGCCAACTACTTAGTTAATGTTCTCCGGACACCCACTGCCGCGGTCCCTGTACCGCCGGACCACCAGGATTACTCGACTGAGACCGGAATCGAATGCGGAGTCCGCGCGAGACGGTTACACGCATGATCGGCCTGACCCGGCTGGCTCCCGACAGCCGACCTCAACGGTCCACGCTGCCGGGTCATTGTTTTGACCCACTGTATTCGGGCCTGGCGGGTGGACAGACCTTTTCGTTGCCAGACATACCGGACCATCGCCGGGGTGGCGGGAGTCCCATCCACCTGCAGTTGTCCGGCAAGCCGCACGTAACTCACGGTGGGATTATCTTGTGTTTTCTTTAAAATGAGCCCCTCTAATGTTGCAGGGGTGCGATTCGGCATCTGGGGTTTTCGTCGCACCCGCGGCGCCAAACCTTCCGTCCCGTGCGTCTCGTAGGCCTTCTTCATCGCATAGAACTGTGAGCGGCTGACCCCGGCCACCCGACAGGCCTTGACGACATTCTTCAACTCCGCCGCCATCGTGAGAATAGCGAGTCTGGCCTTGATGAGTTGACCGCGACTTGTCATCGGTGTTCCTTCGGAGCAGGGACGAACGAGAGCCGCCGTTGCCCCTACCTGGTCAGGTTGTCTGGTTCTGCGAATGGGTGCTCAGAGAAGCTGTCCAGAGATCTCTCACCAAAGACAGGGCCTTTGCCCGCTCCAAACTGAGATGGCGGTGAAGATTTCTACGCCGGCGGCCTGAAATTATCGTCGGAACAACCTGATTCGTGGAGCCGGTACGTTCCATCACCGGCGAGGCTCAGGCAGGAAATTGATTACGCCATCATACGTAGTCAGACTGAGTCTGTAAAAAACGGCGCGCCAGTACTCGCAGATTCAGGATTGGGCACACTCATCGAGACACCTGCTGCCCACCGATGATGTGTGGAATACCCGTCGGGGCAGCGCGACGGCATGCTGAATTCGACCCAGGACACGCTGGCGTAGTTTGTAGGCGCTCTGGGCGAAATCTCTGGCGGGTTCTATCCAGCCGTATTTGGACTTTCTGATCCACGGAACATGGATTTCCTGCCCGCCATACTGTCGCTTGTACTCGCCGCCCCCGCCCATATCGTACGTGTGGGCATCATGGGCCTTGGCATATCTCATGGCGAACCAGTGCAAGGCCTGATTAGGACGCAGACTGTGGAACTCCCGCCAACTCGCTCCTCCCCAAAAATACATCGTCCCGTTGAGAAATGGAAAAATGCCGGTGGCGATGCTGCGTCCGTTACGGTCTCGCGCGCGCAAGAGGAGCGCCTGCCCTGTCGGATGGAGATGGGCGATCAACTGTTTCACTCGATCCAGGCGATAGGTCGGAACCAACCCTTGCTTCGCGAAGACATCCCAAAGCTGGTCGAAATAATCCTCGGCAAAACCGGCAGCCTGCGCGACTTCGACGACCACTCCCTCTTTGTCGGCTTTCCGGACACATCGACGGCAGGCACTGGTGAAATTCCCGAAGAGCGCCGCCTCATCCTGGTTTAGATCGACGGCAAATCCGTGATACACACGGTACTCCACGTCGCTGCCGAGCAGATCTTCCTGGGTGAGGTGCCGATCCATCACTTCCACGTGCACACAGCCCAACTGGTCGAACGCAAACGCAAAGAGTCCGCGAAGGGCCGCCGTTCGACTGGCGCCTGGTTCCAGTACAAACCCCATGTAGTCCGTGCTCCATCCCGGACAGGGACTTCCAAGAATTCGGATGCCGAATTTCTTCACGATTAACCCGGCAAAATAACCGACCGTGCGCTCGCCGTCCTTGAGCGCGGCGAGAACCGGTGTGCCGCATTGCGTAGTCGCCACAAACGTAATCCATGCGCGGGTTTGAAACACCGTGCTGTCGCGATAAGACCGCGCCTCGCTCCACCAGCGCTCATCCCCGACATCCACCTGTTCGTATCGATACATGACCGTAAATGCCTCGCGATTCGTCGCGGGAAACGTGAAGCGTCAAACGTGAAAGGTAAGACGTGAAAGGTGCAGCCTGTTAGGTCCGGCCTTTCGTCCTGAATATCTTTTGTAACAACCATCGGCGCTCGATTCGGGATCGCTCCGGAATCGAAATGGTCCGGACCGATTGCGTGCTTGCGAGAAAATCCAACAGCCTATGAGTCGGCACAAACCACCCGTTCATTCTGCTCAACCGCCTCATCAGGGTGACAAACCGGTTATGCAGATGCCCATTGCCGACAAACCCCTGCGCGAAATGCGTGTACATGATGCACGCGCCCCCTTCGGCCAGCAGCCGCTCCTGGTTCTGCTCACACAGCATATTCGTGAACGGGAGAACCGCAGCGCCGTCGGTGCCGGCAAACCAACGGTTGACGAAGGGCCGACTCGGATCATGATACGGCATAGCTGGACAGGCCTTGAGGGTGTTGATTTCGGAGAATGTGAAGTTCCGCACATACCGGATCTTGTCCCGACACAGATCCCCCCAAAACAACGGGCTTTTCTCAATGTGCCCCTGGAACTCAGTACGAGGCTGGCTCATGTGGATGAAATCATAGATCAAACGGTGAAACCCGGAGAGACGGGTGCGTCCCCAATAGATTCCCTCCCGGCACCCCGTGTGATTGGCCATGGTATGGGGATAGTGCTCGAACAAATCCCGGAATCGCTCCAACCCCTCTGCCGTCTCCCGACGGGTGGACGTATGATGCGTGACATTGTGCAAGGCGATTTCCACGCCTCGCTTCTGCAGATCGACGACCCAGGTCCGATAGGCCGGATCCTCACAAGTCGCCCCTCCGACCTTGGCCGTTCCTTTTCCGAGAATCGGCCACACCGATTTGGTCGTGTGGAGCCCGATGTCCGCCAAGAAGTCATAGACCGGCGCGACGTTCGTCGCAGTCTGATAGTCGGTGTCGTCAAAAATCGTGAAGGCAAACGATTTCCCTTCAGGCCACTGGATTCGGCGATGCATAATCTCTCGTCACCCCGCGCAGTCCGTCACCGCCAGACCCACCGCATGGCTGGAGTCACGTGGACTGCGCAGCCAATCTTGCTCAGGCACATCAGCAGGACTGCCTTGACCCTGTCGATACTGAACGATCATTCGAGCCACCGTGTGGGACGACTCGCCCCGCTTCCAGGGCCACTCGCCGGCCAGGCCGGGACCGGCCGTCCGGACCGCATTCACTATGGAATCCGGATGAGTCCCCACCAGTCGGTTCCACCCGCGCTCCACCGTTTCGACCCATTCGGTCTCCTCCCGAAGCGTGATACAAGGCACCCCGAGCCAATACGCTTCCTTTTGAATGCCGCCCGAGTCCGTCACGAGAGCCTGAGCCATGGATTCCAAACGTACCATATCAAGATAGGGCACGGGGTCGATCAGCAGCAGCCGCTCGTGATTCTTGAAGGAGACCCGCCCGAGTTGTTTGCGTGTTCGCGGATGAACGGGAAACACGATGGTCCGCCCGGAATCGACGAGCGCCTGAAAGGCCGTCATAATCGCTTCGAGCTGCGGCAGACGATCGGTGTTGTCCGCCCGGTGCACGGTCGCCAGGAGATATTCATGAGGCTCCACTCCCAACCGTTCGAGGATGGTCGAGGTGTGATCGGCCCGCTCAGCGCTGTCGAGGAGCGCATCGTACATCACATCACCGACGAGATGGACCCCGGCAGTCACCCCCTCCCGTCGAAGATTTTCAACGGCTGTGGCTGTCGGACAGAGCAACAGGTCGGAGAGCTGATCGGTCAATACTCGGTTGATTTCCTCCGGCATTCTCCGGTTGAAACTCCGGAGCCCAGCTTCGACATGGACCACCGGCACATGCAGCTTGGCCGCCGCAAGCGCGCCCGCCAGGGTGGAATTGGTATCGCCATAGACGAGAACGGCTGCCGGTGCTTCCTTCTCCAGAACCTCTTCAATGCGTCGTAACATCTCGCCGGTCTGCCGTCCATGAGAGCCAGACCCGACGCCGAGCTGGTAATCCGGAGCGGCAATGCCGAGTTCACGAAAGAATACGCCGCTCATGGCGTCGTCATAATGCTGTCCGGTATGAACCAGTACCTCATCGGCGAGCGCCCGCAATTCACGAGAGACGGGCGCGCACTTGATGAATTGCGGGCGTGCCCCGATGATCGAGACCACCTTCATTGAGCCAGACCCTCGCGAACGGTTTGCGCCACATAGTGTTGCTGATCTTCGTTCAGCTCAGGGTAGATCGGAAGCGCGACCAAATCGCGACAGGCCCGCTCGGCCTCTGGATAGGCTCCTTCTTTGTACCCCAAACTCTGGAGACATTCCTGCCGATGGAGCGGAACCGGATAGTAGATTTCCGTCCCGATGCCTTTAGCCTTGAGATACTCGCGCAGCGCCTCGCGTTTCGGAACGCCGATCACAAACTGGTTATAAATATGGTAATGCCGCACCCCATTCTGTTTGTAGACAGCCTGCGGAAGGCGTACGCCGAATTCCGATTCGACATTCAGGCTTCGAAACAACGATTCGTACAGATCGGCATGTTGCTGGCGTAGAGCCGTCCAGCGATCCAGATAGGGCAACTTGACGTTCAATACCGCGGCCTGAATCGTGTCGAGCCGGAAATTTCCCCCCAGTACACGATGGTAGTATTTCGGCTTGCCGCCCTGCACGCGAAGCACTCGCAGGCGCTCGGCCAGTGGCGCATCATTGGTCACGATCATGCCGCCGTCGCCGAGGCCACCGAGATTTTTGCTGGGAAAAAACGAAAAACACCCCATCGTCCCCATGCTCCCCGCCCTGCGTCCGTCGCCATACTCCGCGCCGATGGCCTGAGCCGCATCTTCCACCACGGCCAGATTGTGCGCCGCAGCCACTTGTAGAATCGGTGTCATGTCCGCGCATTGCCCGTATAAATGGACCGGAATGATGGCGCGAGTACGAGGCGTGACCGCCGCCTCAATCCGGCTGGAATCGAGGTTATAGGTCACTGGATCGATATCAACGAAGACCGGTACGGCCCCGAGGCGGACAATCGCCCCCACGGTCGCAAAAAATGAGAGCGGCGTGGTGATGACTTCATCCCCCGGCTTCAGGTCCAACGCCATCAATGCGGCCAACAGCGCATCGGTACCGGACGAGACGCCGACGGCGTATCGGGTTCCGGAATAGGCGGCTACCTGCTCCTCCAGTTCGCTCACCTCACGGCCCAGGATGAAGTTGTTCTGATCAAGCACCCGTTCCATGGCGGCAAGCAGGTCCTTCCGGATGGGTTCATGTTGGGCTTTGAGATCGAGCAATGGCACGTTCATACAACAACTCCTTAGATTGGGGGAACTTCCCCGACCGGACAACAGGACTCACCTCAGGCAATCACGTCCGCACGATGCACCGCACAGGCAGAATCGTCACATCGCCACACTCAGCAGAGGCAGGGTCACATTCTGAGCGACGGCCATGGCATGGTCCCGCATCGGCACGACCCGGAATGCGTCACTCAGGCTGGCCACGAGCGCATCGATCCGCTCCAGTTTCTGCTCCAGCGGCAGTTTCATGCCGGGGAAAAACTCGACGCCCGCCGATTCGTGACTGCCTAAAAAATCCAACGGGTGGAGCAACAGGGATGGTTCGACACCCGCGAGCCGACAGAGCTGCAGAGACGTGCGAAAATATCGTTCGGCCAGCGCCGGAGAATAGAGGCTCAGATACAGCACATAGCTGAAATGAATGGGAACCCGTAGAAAGGGCATGGTCGTCACGGGGATTTCAATAAGGCCCTGCCCGCCCACATCCCACCGATAGGGTTGAATCCGCCTGAATCCGTCACGCAGCCCGCCGAAGATCGTGCTCCGGCAGTCGGCCTCTTCCCGGGTGAATGCGCTGGACATAAAGAAATACGCGCGGGCCAGCGGACCAATGAACGTGGGCAGCGTGGAGGCATCGTAGAGATACCCCCGCCTGGCCAATTCGATGACCGTGGTCTCCGACAGGCTGTAGCCGGGCCCCCGGAATCCGATCGGTCGTTGCCCCGTAGCCCGCTCGATGTGCTCTTCGGCCATCGCCAGTTCACGGACCATGTCGTCTTCGGCATACCGGTGCAGCCAGGGATCGTGATGGAACGAGTGGTTCCCGATTTCATGTCCCGCTGCGGAGATCGCCCTGAACTGCTCCTGATTCCTCGGGAGCGCGGCGTCCTGACCTACGAGAAAAAATGTCGCCTTGAGGTGATGCCGGTCCAGGCAGGACAGAATGCGTGGCACCACCACATCGTGGTAAGACGGCAGCGTCTGCCACGCCGGATTGCCGTGCGTTTTCATGTAGGCCCACTTATCGTCCAGGTCGCACGACAGACTCGCGATCGGCTTCGCCATCTCTCCCTTTCTATTGCGCACGGAAGGCAACTCAAGCATGGCGGACACCGGCAGAAGGCGACGGCAGTTCGCGAGGACTCACACGCATCGCCCGATACAGCGTGAAAAGGCTGCTGCCGATTCTCGGAGCGGTGATGTCACTCTGCACCGTCAAGGCGTTCAAGAGTGTCGGCACGAGGGCATCTCGCCGTCGGCCGTAATGCTCCTGCGCCCGGCAGCCGGTCAACAGATAGTGCCCCAGATCGAGAATGGGAGAGTTCCCCGGCGTGACGAACACCAGGACACCGTCCGGCTTCAACACCCGCGTGATCTCCGCCGCGGCCTGCTCGAAGGGATCCACATATTCCAGGCAGCTGACCGCCACCACGCAATCGAATGACCGATCTTCGAAGGGCAATGCCACGGCGCTTCCGCACGATAACTTCGCAGCGACA
Organism: Nitrospiraceae bacterium; assembly: GCA_919902505.1. Taxonomy (GTDB): domain Bacteria; phylum Nitrospirota; class Nitrospiria; order Nitrospirales; family Nitrospiraceae; genus Nitrospira_A. The sequence continues at coordinate 32,584 of CAKKRE010000012.1, read as the reverse complement.
CGATGACGGCTCAGATTGCGCGACACGGACGCGGCCGCTTGGTGTGTATCGATCCCGTAAAGCTCGTCGCAGCGCTTGGCCAACTCAGGCAAAAACACTCCGCTTCCGTACCCGATTTCAAGCAACCGTCCGATTCGTCGGTTCGGCAGCAGCGAAAGAATCAATTTGAACCGGAGGCGCTGGATCAGGCCGAGCAGCGGATGGAAATTCCACTCCGCTTTATCGACGTCGCTGGTCTTGACCAGCGCACTCTGCGGCAGGAGCGTCGGAACCAGACCAGGGGTAGTCATGCTCATGTGATCCAATCTATGGACGGGACACGGCGGGGAGAGCGGAGGCGAATCGATCCCCGGCCGGTTCGAAGCTCAGACGATGTTGTCTGACGAACTCATTCACGGCTCGAATGACAGCGTTGTTGTTCAGCGTCGAGTTCACGAATTGCGAGGTATTGAGGACGAAGAAGTCCTGATGCCGTGTCGTGACACGGGGCACGCGCTTCGAATAGTCCAGCACTTGCAGGGGTTGAACCTTCGCAGCCTTGTTGAGATGGAGGCCGACAATATCCGAGTCGTGGAGATCCGGAAACAGCCTGCGCGCGCCCTGAAAGAACCGCTGTGTGATCGTCTCGTCAGGGAGTTGGAACTCCGGATCACCGGACGGCACATACTTCGGAAAGTACGTGAGATAATATCCCGCGGTTTCTTCCGTCGACACGATGCTGCTCATGCCGATGACACCGGTAAAGGGCACATCCGAATCGGCCAGATTCAGGGTGTAGTACGGCAGCAGCGGTCGTCGCGTCACCAACACCGGACAAATCACACCCAGATACTCGACAGGTCCGGACGAGGCTCCTACCGACACCAGTCCCTGCGTCGCCAACGGACTGCCCCCATCGATCGGGCTTGTCCAAATCACCTTGTCGTAATGCTCGCGACACCCGTTCGTCTTGATGGTGATGCCGGCATGAGCATCGGACTCGATGGCCTGGACGGGGGTGTTCAGCCTGATCGTCCCGCCCGCCGCCTGCACCAGGGATTCGAGCCGCTCGATCACCGTGCGATACCCGCCGGCCACATACCCCAATTGATTCCGTTGGGCGGTCGTATCGCGCGTGGAAAACAGGCGGGTGATGTACGACCAGATAAACACCGCCGACACTCGTTTGTAGTGGGCGCCCAGCCTGGCCAGCAGCAGCGGTTTCCAAAACGCCTCATAGGTGCGCTGCCCGCACATGCGCAGCAGCCACTCTTCCACCGATACCGTCTCCAACTCACGCCAGTCGCGGATTCGATTGCAGGCCACAATCGTCCGCGCCAGTCGCAGCTTGCCAATGATCCCCACCAGGGGAAACCGCAATAAATCCAGCGTGGTGCTGACCGGATAGAACCGCCCCTTCGCATAGAGGCCGGCCCGGGCCGCGCTCCATCGAAGCCGATCTCCCAGACCGATCTCCTGCAGATACTGAATCAGGTGGGTATCGGAAGAGAGAATGACGTGATAGAAACGATCCCACCAGAAGTGTTCGTAATCATGATAGGTCGTCAACCCGCCTGCCTGGCTTTCGCGTTCGAAGACGGTCACCCGCGCACCTTGAGCCGATAGGCGCTGGGCCAGCGACAGCCCCATGATTCCGGCTCCGACAATTCCGACACGCAACGGCACACCTCTTCCTATCCCGCTGTGAACCGGCTCACAGCCTGACAGCCGTCTCCTGCAAGCGGGGCGACTCACTGACCACGGCAGCCGAACTCACAAGCGAGCGCTGCCAACAAATCGTCTGCAACAGTCCCTCTTCCAGGCCGACCCGGGCCTTGATACCCAGGATCCGCTGTGACCGCTCAATGTCGGGCACTCGTCTTCGAACATCTTCATACTTTCCACCGGTAAAGCTTTCGTAGGACACAAAGGTACATTTGAGCGGCCATGGCGTCCTGGCCAGGCGGTGAATGGTGCGGGCCAGATCGAGAATGGTGATCTCATGGGTGGATCCCACATTCAAAATTTCCCCATTCGCCTCGGGGGTCGTCATCGCAGCATAGATTCCATCGATGGTGTCGGCAACATAGGTGAAGCTCCGCGTCTGGAGGCCGTCACCGTGAATGGAAATGTCATGATCGTTCAAGATGGCATCGATAAACACCGCCTGTGGGCCTCCCCACCAACTCACATGGTTTCGCGGTCCATAGGATCCGAAAAATCTCAGGAGGGAAACCGGGATCCCATATGCCTCTTGATAGGCAAAAGCCAAGTGTTCGGTAAACAGTTTGGACACGGCGTAACCCCAACGGGCGACCTTTGAAGAACCGAAGACAGAGTCATCGTCTTCAGCGAATGGCAGCTTGGGATTTCGTCCATACACATCGGAGGTCGAGGCCAGAACGGACTTACATCCGACCTTCCGCGCAAACTCCAACGCGTTTTCACAACTTCTGGTATTCACCTGCAGAGTCGCCAATGCATTGCCGTACCGGGGGATCTTATGGGAGGCCAGGTGGACGAGACAGCCGGCGTCTTCGCTCAAATCGCTGAATGCGGCAGGATCGGTCGCGTCGCGTTCGAGAAACCGAAAGGCGGGATTGCCGATATGCCCCGCAATGTTGCTCAACGATCCCTTCGACAGATCGTCCATGCCGATGACCCGATGGCCGACCGCCAACAAGCGGTCCAGCAAATGCGAACCCAGAAATCCCGCCACGCCCGTTACCAGAATATATTTGGATGAGACCACGGATAGTGACATGCGCGCTCCGCTCTTTCTTGGTCATGCCCGATGTGGACTGTCTGCACCGCACGTCGGATTGGGCGGCCTCCGAGACGTGGGTCGTTTGCGCTGCCGGTCACGCGCGTTCGTGGTCGCGTGTATGCCGATACATGGAACTGACCAGATGGAACATTTCTTCGAAATAGCGTTTGCTCTGCATGGACAACAGACCAAGGCTGATCAATTGAATGCTCAGCATCGATGATAATCCTCCGATGATGAAGGTGTGGGGATAGGCTTGATACGCCTGCGCGACAGCCAGCGACGCGCGCGTCAGAATCCAATCGTGTTGAGCCAGCGGCTGGTAGGCATCGTAGAAATGGATCAGCATCCAGACATCGGCATAGGCGGCCAGCAACGCGAGTAGCAGGCCGGGGAGCAGAAAAAACATAAACGGGCGGAAGATGAATCCGGATACGATCGTGGACAACACATGCGGCAGCATTTTCATGCTGGAGTTCCGCCCCTTGCCCGCTTCGTGCTGAAGCCTCCAGTCGAGATGCGCGGGAATCTCCTCGATCTGCGCCCGAAGCAACATGCCCTTGTAGATGATCTCGGGGCTGATTTCCTGTCCGCGAGCCCTCAGGCTGACCGCCCGGATGAACGGGCCGTCATACACCCGCACCATGCCGGTCAGGGTAGACAAGTTGCAGCGGGCGAAACCGGCCAGAAACCGGTTGGCCCACCGACTCATGGTGCGCCGGAGCCAGGGCACGTCGCTGACCTGCCCGCCGGTCGCGTAAGGCGAGGCCACGACGATCGTCGCCTTGGTCTGTTGAATTCGATCGAGCAACCGTCCGACATGGTCCGGCGCATAACTGAGATCGCAATCGAGCACGACCACATATCGGCCGAGACTGCACTCGAAGCCGGTGCGAAGCGCGTGCCCCAGGCCGCGATTCCGCTGGTGGTGCGCCACGCGGATCTCTTGTCGTCCTTTGGAGAATTCCTCGGCGACCAGCGCGGTATGGTCCGTGCTGCCGTCATTGACGACGACGACTTCCCATCGATACTGCGCTTCGAGGGAACCCATATACCGGCAGACTCTCGCCAGCGTCGAGGGCAACATCGCACCCTCGTTGAATGCCGGAATGACGATCGACACCAGCGGGCGATCGCTGTCCGGCCGGTGGGCAATGGGGTCCCTCCCGGCAGTAGTCCGCGCGTCTCCGTTCGGCGCGGGAGGGGCAGAAGAAGTCGTCACGAGCATGGCACGCTCCGAGGGTTAAAAGGCTCACTGCGATGGGGTTTCTGCGCCAGACAGACGAGCTCGTACCGTCGATCGGCAAGCGCGCTCACCTTCTCGATCGCCCAGATTCCCCACTTGACGACAGGACTTGGCAGTTGCGAGTGCTCGAAAAACGCCTCCTGCGAATAAGAGCGCATGGCTTGCATCCCGCTGTTTCGAACCATTCTCGTGAACCCGCTTCTGGAGAAGAAATAGGTATGGTAGGTGGGATGCAGGGCCAAGGCCGGATAGGACACTCGTCCCCCGGAGATCCGATACAGGAACAGACCGGCGCGCGCGAGCACGCTGTCTTCATCCGGAGTACAGAAGAGGGCGACACCTCCCGGCTTCAGCAACCGGCTGACCTTTTTCATGCACAGGACAGGGTCGACCACATGTTCGATGATGTCCCACATGGTAATCACATCATAGGATGCGGCGGGCAGCTCCACCGATTCGAACGAGGCGGTGATCACCTCGGCCCGAACGGCACGGCGCGAGACGTCGCTCAGTTTCGGCGAGAGTTCCACCCCGGATACGTCCCATCCCCGCTGCCGGGCCACATTCAGAAACGCACCGGCCCCGCAGCCGACGTCCAGCAAATTCCCAACACCAACCATCGACTCGATGTCGGACAGCGCCTTGACATAGTTGGCATACCGCCCCCTGGCCAGCGCCTTGAATTCCCCGACGTCATAGGAGAAATAAGGGTTCCGTGAATATTCCTCACCCGTATACATCGCGGCAATGTCACCGGCGGAATACATGTTGCTACGCCAGGATCCCGAGCATCTCCGGCACTTGAGCACTGAGAACTGAGCAAATCGATACACCGCGCGTAGCTCGGTACTCCCGCAGAGCGGACATTCCGTCCGGCTGCTCGCCTGCGCTTCGATGGACGACTGTGGGATCGCCGTGTGAACCATACCGCCGACCATGGACTACCCTTCCAGCACCGATGCCAACGCCGCCGGCTGTTCCTCGACCGCAGCACGCTCCGGCACGCGCGATACTCCGGCCGTGGACTTACCATAGTGCGCGCCACAGGAGCAGCGCGAGGTCTCCGCCTGCCAGATCAATTTGGCTCCGCATTCGCACATCCATCCCGAGACCCTGGCGGGAGATCCCATGACACAGGCATAGTCCGGGACGTCCTTCGTCACCACCGCGCCGGCCCCGACAAAGGCATATCGTCCGATAGTCGTACCGCACACGATCGTGCAGTTGGCGCCGAGCGTCGCCCCCCGCTTCACCAGCGTCGGTTTCAGCTCAGACATGCGAGGGATTTCACTGCGCGGGTTGAACACATTCGTGAACACCATGGAGGGGCCGCAAAACACATGATCCTCGAGCGTGACACCCTCGTAGACCGACACGTTGTTCTGCACCTTTACACCGTTTCCAACGACCGCATTCGGACCGATCACCACATTTTGGCCAATCTTGCAGGACCGACCGATTTTGGAGCCTTTCAAGACATGCGAGACATGCCAGATACTGGTTCCCTCCCCGATTTCCACGCCGTCGTCGATGAAGGCAGACCCATGCGCAAACCAGGGGCGCGGGGCCGGTGACGGAGTCCGCACAGGCTTGGGCTCCTTCCGCTCCAAGGCTTCCTGACATCGCTGCAAAACCGAAAGCACTCTCACCCCTTCTTCGCCATCCGTCCGTGGACGGCGACGGGTCTTCAGACAATCGAGAAAATGAGCGCATTCTTCGCGAAGAGGTTCGGCCTTGTCCAACTCCACCGGTTGCGCCTCGGCCCGGTTCGCGACGGGGATCTGTCCCTTCCACTGGATCGAATGCGGGTACAAGAGCAGCTTGTCCTTCTTCTCCATGTCATCGAAGACCGCCATCTTGCGATCGCCCACCACGATCAACTTCTGCTCTTTGAACGGGTGCAGCCAGGACACGAAAATATGGGACTTCACACCGCTGGGAAAGGCCAGCATCGTCACCGTGATATCCGCAATCTGTTGGTGGAGATAGTTGCCGCCTTGTGCCGACACGGCATCCGGCATTTCGCCCAGCAACCCGAGAATGACAGAGACATCGTGCGGCGCAAACGACCAGAGAATGTTCTCTTCACGACGGATCTTTCCCAGATTCAACCGGTTCGAGTACACGTACTGAATGCGCCCCAATTCCCCGCTGTCGATCAACTCCTTCAGCTTGAGAATCGCCGGGTGATACCAGAGCAAATGGCCGACCATGAGCAGACGGCCCTGCTGTTTGGCCAATGCCACCAGCGATCGGGCTTCGTCCTCGATCAGGCACAATGGCTTCTCGACCAGGACATCCTTACCCGCCAGCAGCGCTTGCCGTACAAGGGTTCCATGGGTCTCGGCCGGCGTGGCGATCGAGACAGCCTGAATACTGTCGTCCTGCAACACCTCCGCAAAGTCGGCCACCGCACGGCAGCCGGGATACTGTGCTGCCAGAGCTTCCCGCGTGGCCTTATCGGTGTCGCAAATCGCCGCCAACGCACCGAGCTCGGCGAAGTTACGGACAAGATTCTTTCCCCAATACCCGGACCCGATCACGGCAATGCTCTGACGAATGGCAGGCGAATTGCTCTGCGTGGCCATCATGATGGTCAACCTTTCCTTTGTGGCAGCCGCCCGATCTCGTCGACGACAAGATTCCGGCAACCGCTTTCTGCTGAGTATGGGAGTGCGTGTCGTGAGACGTGCCGACCGTGACTGTTTCGAGCGGATCCCTGCTCTGCCAAACAGGAGAAGAAGATCCAACGGGATTCGGTCAAGAAAGCCGAGAAACTATCGTTTGCGGATCAGGCCCAGATAGTGAGTATTCAACAACCGGAGATGATCGAGGAGGTAACAAAGAAACCAGGACCGGTGCGCCAGACGTTTGGCCACCGGCAAGGCGAGCGAAACGCGATCGAGCGTAATATCGCAGTCAGGAAACAATCGCGTGGTCTCTGCCTTTTGGGATTCCAGGGATTAGGAATGTATCTCCGCATTGTCGGAATCGGTTCGAGGCAAGGGGCTCCTGTTTCCGAGAAATTGATTGCAAGACGACACCATGCTTCTATGAAGGGCTTGACCGCTCGGTTGACTCTGAGGAACGGGTGAGTGTGCTGTGGAATCCTGCTGCCCGGCGGCGAAGCAAGACGAAATCGACCATGCCATGAAGGAACCCAGCACCATATCCAAGGTGGTAGCAAGCAAACACCGGCGGCAGGATCGGAAAATAGCGCCACCCCCGTCTTGCGGCCACAGTAAGTGAAATGCCGATGGTGCAGAAACAATATGCCGTGAGAATGCCTAACCAGAGCCACCATAGAGGCGACCACAGAAACGCGGCGAGAGGCAGCGACAACAAGGCAAACACAAACGTCCCGGGAACATACTGCCGGAGCGATGCAACCGCTTTCCGCTTCTGGACGACACGGACCCGCCAGTACCCGTATTGTACATATTGCCGGAGGAGCGCCTTGAGACTGCGCCGTGGTTTGTACCAACTCTTGATGCGCGGTGAATGCCAGATGCTTCCACCGAGCTGCACCAGCCGAAGGTTGAGCTCATCGTCTTGATTGCGGACCAACTCTTCGTCGAACAGTCCGATCCGGTCGAAAACCTCGCGGCGATAGACACCGCCGAATACAGTATCGGCTGGGCCTTCGTACTGCGGATCGTGCCATCGCGCTCCGCCTACGCTGAACCCGCTGTGGTGAGCCAGAGCAATAGCTTCCTGGACATAGGACTCGCCTTCGCAGACCATGCTGCCGCCGGCATTATCCGCCTGGGTTTCCTCCAGTACTCGCACCGCCTGCCGCAGATAGTCAGGAGCATAACGGTTGTGCGCGCCCATGATGGCGATGTAGCGACCACACGCAGCCGTGATCGCGAGATTGACACCGCTCGGCATCGTTCGCTTGCGGTTCGCAATGACCTTCAACGCCGGGTATTCCCCGGACAACCTCGAGAGAATCTCACGTGTCCCGTCGTCTGAAAGACCATCGACCACAATCAGTTCAAAATCCCCCCCCGGCATCTCCTGTTCCAGGATCGATCGCACACAGGCTTCGATCGATTCTTTCTCATTCCGGCAGGGCACGATGGCCGTCACGATACAGCGCGTCATCGACGACGGCAGACGCAGAATGGTGCTCGAAGATTCGTTAATTGATGGAGAGTTCACGTGCACGAGACAGGCCCTCTGGAAAAACTTGTATTTTCGGCTTTCTTTTTGTCTGTCAAAACTGGCACACTCGGCTTCTCAGTTGTTGCGTTCCTCAAAATTACCCGTTAGCCCTCGCCGCTGCACAACCTGTCTCCGTGGCCGTATCGTCTTGAGGCAGGCACCCGGGCCCTGGGCTACATTTCGACAATCACAACGATTCCTGTAGCTTGCTGCAGGCATTTACCTACAATCTCGAACAGGCCCATTTAGGGTACCTGGAAGTAACCTATTGAAAACGAAAGAATTTATTAGACATCATCAAGACGGCATGTATTCTGCTCTAGCCATAGGACACAAGAGCGCCCCCCGCCGTCAGAATCTTAAGAGGAGGTCCGGATGGCATTGAAACGACGTGTCAATAAGAGCCATGCTCACCTGTTCGCATGGGGACTGAGCATCCTCTCTCTATTCTCTGGAGCGCTGGTGTCGGAGGCGGCGACGTACTATGTTGCTCCGAACGGAAATGATAGCGTGCTTTGTGTAAATGCATCCAACATTTCAACTCCAAAGCGGACAATCAATAGTGCTTTGGATTGTCCAATGCCTGGAGATACGCTTTTCATCAGAGCCGGCACCTATGCGGAGGCAATTAACAGTAATCAGCACACCATCCCTACAGGCACTTCTTGGAGTGCACCCGTAACAATCTCTGGGTATCCAGGGGAGACTGTCACCCTCAATCCATCTGCCTGCGAAATCCTAAACCTGCCGGCATCCTATCTCCAATACATCATTTTTAAGGACCTCGTACTGGATGGGATCAACCTCGTTAGAAATACTGGTGTTGGCTGCTACGGAATTAGTACGCAGCCCAGCACGCATCATTTGCGATTCCAAAATCTGGAGGTCAAAAATAGCCCATGGAACGGCATCATTGTTGCGGGGAGCTTTCATGAATTTATCAACCTCAAGGTCCATGACAACGGAGCATGGTCAATGTCTACTGGTTACGGACCGGGAAACAATGGAGCGTATCTCACAACCGATAACAGTATTGTGGATGGGGGGGAATACTATAATAATCAGTGCTTCGGAGTCCGCTTCATGGACAGTTCGGCGGCCCAAAGTTCAGACAATAATGTCGTAAGGAATACACGTATCTATGGGAATGGACGCGGTGTAGCTTTTTCTGGCACTGCTACATGTGGATCTGGGGGCGGTGGGATAGTACTCGGTGATGCAAACAATGCCGCTTACAATAATCTGATTTATTCAAATTACTGGGGCTTCCAAACCACTGGGTCCGGCACAAGGCCCGTCTCCGGCGCTCTGGTTTACAATAATACCTTCTACGCGAATTTGTACGGTATTAACGTAAGCTCCGAGAGCATAAATGCCCAAGTAAGGAACAACATTCTTTTTCAAAATGGTTTCGGCATCGCAAATACCGGCAGTGGTACATTTTTTTCAAATAATCTCTGTCCAGCTGCGGCACTTGGTTGTTCTCTCATTGGCGACCCCAAGTTTGCCAATGCCGCCGGATTTGACCTACGTATCCAAGCTGGAAGTCCTGCCATAGATGCTGGAACTCCCTTAAGTCTAGTCGGAAATGATTTCGCCCGAGCTGCAAGGCCACAAGGGCCCAACTATGACATTGGGGCATATGAGGCGAACGGAACAACTGATACAACCGCACCAGTGCCTCCACGGAATATTCAAGTTATCAATTAGTGGAGTCAATGGACCGCGTGCTGACTTTGATTGACCCACAAGACGAGACGTGATCTGACTGGAACATTTTAAAATAGCGCATAACAGTCCCGCCGCCTGCTTGAGTGCCGTCAGGTTGCCATCCACACTTCTCATAAAATCGACGTGCCGCTGTTCGGTTCTCATACACAGATAGTACCGCCGAGCGCATCTGGGACTCTCGAGCCCTTGCTTCAAAGGCCTCCATCAACCGCTGGCCAATCTTACCTCTACGTTGAGTTGGAACCACGCCAATCGCCACCAAAGACATCGACGGTTCAGGGAGCTCGAGTACATCGCTTGCTGTCTGAGTAAGACCCAATAAAATTTTAACTCGTGCTATGAGAACTTTCCACAGCTGAGGATTAAGGAATAACCAGGGCCGTAAAATGATTCTGCCAGCGACGCTCCAGAACAACTCACGATTAAGCGTCTGGCCATATCCAACAGGAGCACCAAGTGCATAGCCAATGACATTTCGATTGCTATCGACTGCGGCAATTGCTATGGCGCCCTTTCTTTTGGAAAACCACCTTACGAAAGCTTTTGCATATCCTCGCCCGAACTGCGCATTCAGATAGCCAGCGAATGCCTCCAAGTGAATTCCGGCTACGTTCTTCAACATCTCCTCATTCGTGATGGGCACAACTATAGGCGCCTCGAGTCGAGGGATGCCCAAACCCGTATTTTCGTTCGACTCCTTATCCAGAGCAGTTTGGTAAACGTCCACAATACGTTGGGCGATATTCTCCAAGGATAAGCTGCGAACATGCTCTCGCCCATTGCTACGCTTTCGATGCTGCAGAATTTGCACCATCGCTTTCGCTATGGCCTCCACATCTCTCTCCACTACCGCGGAGGGTTGGACCCCTGCTAACCTCTCAGGAACATCTCCGACGAGCGTAGAGATTACAGGTAGGTTACAAGCCAGCGCTTCTTTGACAACGTTCGGAGAACCTTCTGATAGGCTCAGACATAAAAGTGCATCCGCCGCTTGGTAATGCAATGGCATTCTATCGGGCGCTACATTCTCAATCACACACAATTCCGCATCGGGAATCCGTAACTGTGCCAGTTGAATTGCCGCCTTAGCCAAATCCAGCCCCTTAGCCTTTGGGTCGTTCCGAACATTCAGCAATACGATTGGATTATGGGCGTTCCATCCCAATTCTCTGCGCGCAGTTTCTTGGGTCCCAGGGGAGAAAAGATCAAGATCAACTCCATCAGGTATGACAATTGTCCGACTCTTTCGCCACCATAAAGCTTCTCTTAATTCCTCACTCACACAAATAAGGCGCTTCGCACGAAGAGCGGCAAGATTTGAGAGCAATACCCCGACACGCTGGCGGAAAAGGGGAATAGATGCCCCCAGGAGCAAATCACCTCCGCAGAAAGAGATCACACTTGGTTTACCAACAAATGCCGTCACAAGACCTACAATAGTTCCATACCTGCCGTGCAACAGGTCTGGATTCAGCATTCGAACCAACTTTCGAAGTTCCAACCACTTTTTGATGAGGCCGATTGGCGAGTGGCTAAGGCCAATATCGAAGGTGCTGATCTTTACCCCTACTCTTTCTAGGGAAGTAATCTGGCGATCCACGAAGATGCCTGCGGAAGGAGACAAGTTCTTTGCGCCCCAATGATTAGAAACGATAAGAACGTGGGGTGCCCTTACAACTGACATGTCTTGGGTTCCTCATTACATGTAGTTTTCATCGTTTCGTTCAACTGATTCCCAGAATTGACGCAGCTCTTATTCTCTATCAGTTTAGTCCCCAAGAACTGGCCAGCCCAGGACTCATACATGGCTAGGCGAAATATAAGGTTCTCCAGCGGCAGAGATCGGTCACCGGCATTATATCTCTCTAGAATACGGCCAACTCCTTGAAGATCTACTACGCTGCCCAGGTGGTGAGCTGAGCTCAGCGTCTTCTTGATCCAGGTCGAAAGAGGTCCGGCAAGCCAAGCCGGCTCGGGAGTAGAGAAACCCAATTTGCTCCTCCGAGTGCGAATACGTTCTGGAAGGACACCCCGAAGCCCCTCGCGAAGAATGCGTTTTGTCCATCCTCCAGACAGGCGTAGTGAAGCCGGGAGTTTGGCGACCCATTCGACAAACAGATGGTCGACAAATGGGACTCTCGATTCGACTCCGAATGCCATCATGTTCCGGTCCTCAAACCTCAGCAGTGGTGGCAAACTGAATCGAGTCAAGTCTGATTCGATGCGACTTCCAAGAGAGGTGCCGATAATGAGTGCTCCCGGACGATCCGGGAAAGAATCTCCCGGCCACAGGTCGGCCCCCTCAGGCAAGGATTTATAGATATACCGCCTTGCGTCTACAAACCGGCTTGTACGGAGAATATCTAGTCTGCCAAAAAATGAGAAAGCTTCGCGCACCATCTCTGCATACTTCCCTGCCTTAAGAAGTTGTCGAAGGTATACAAGAATAAATTTTCGATACCCAGCCAACTGCTCATCGGCACCCTGGCCATCAAGCAGCACCTTGATACCACTGTCCCTGGCGAGGCGCGCCACACAATATTGCGCATACACGCCAGATCCTCCCACTGGCTCCTCCTGATGCCAGATCCATTGATCAAGGTCTTCGGCAAGCCGTTCGCCAGAGGGGAAGACGTAATGACTCTGGCAGTCGATCGCGTCCACCACGGTCTCCATGAAGGGACGCTCATCAAGTGCAGGATCTTCAAAACAGGCGCTAAATGTGTGCTGTAAATCTTTATGCCAAACCTCTCGTCGGCGTAATTCCTGACTGACCACGCATGCAATTGCAGAAGAATCTAGGCCGCCGCTCAAACAGGTCCCCACGGGCACATCAGACCTGAGATGCAGCGAAACGGTCTCTTCAAATTGGTGACGAAACTCACCAATCAGGCTCGCCTCACGCGCAGGGGTCACTTTAAAATCATCACTAACCTTAAGCTCCCAATAACGCCAAGTTCGAAGTCCTTCGCCTTGCCGCCAGAGCAATGCGTGCCCAGGAATCAGTCGTTTGATTCCGGAGACCATTGTTTCTCCGGGTTCATGATCAAGGAGGTTCCAGGCAATAAACTGTTGCGCCAAGACAATATTGGCTGACCGAGTAGGAATAAACTCCAGCAGCGCTTTCAACTCCGAGGAGAACGCAAATTGGTCCGTACCATTGACCCAGTAATGAAAGGGCTTGATTCCAAGTCGGTCTCGTGCTGCGAAGAGACATCCTGTCCGCTCATCCCAAATGGCAAATGCGAACATACCTCTGAGTCGTTCCAAACATTTCTCCCCCCACTGACGAAAGGCTGCCAGAAGGACCTCAGTGTCCGAACGACCCTTAAAACGAACCCCAAGTTCCCGTAATTCTTCTCTTAACTCTAGATAATTATAAATTTCTCCGTTGAAGGTGATCCAATATCTCCCCTCGTGATCGCTCATCGGTTGATGTCCGGCGTCACTCAAATCAATAATCGCCAGGCGACAATGGCCCAGAGTAACTCCGTGACTATCGAAGAACCCTTCACCATCAGGCCCGCGATGCCGCTGTAACGCGACCATTTGTCTTACCACGGTTCGTGCCGCTGCAGGCTCCACTCCGTCATGCACAAATCCAGCTATTCCACACATATAAATTTTTGCTCCACAACCCGCTCCAGCACTCACTACATCGAGAGTCGGCAGATCTTTTGACGCCTTGAGCTCGAACGCATCCCAAGACCGATACTCGAAAAGGCTCAGTGAGCGTTCACCGATGCTCTCTGGCATGCCATTCCTTCATCAATCCGTGTTGTCTACCCCAACCGATCAATGAAGATATATTCACCCTCACTGAGTCATAGGGACACTCCAACTCTTGCATCCTTCCAGCCTGCAGATTTGTAGACCGCTAGCGTTTCGGAGATTAGGCGATCCAACCCCAGTTCCCGCTCTGCCTTTTCTCGAGCAGCCAGACTCATGCGGTTGCGGAGATCGTTGTCTGTGAGCAATTGGAACACACGTTCAGCAAACCTCGTCACATCACCACGGCTAACGACGAAACCGGTCTTGCCGTCCTCCACGAGAAACGGGATATCTCCGGCATCCATGGCAACAACTGCACGACCGCATGCCATGGCTTCCATCACAACATTGGGGCAACCTTCATCTTCAGCTGTGTGGACCAGGAAGGCAGAATCGGCAAGCAATTCTGGAATATCATTTCGGGCGCCGAGGAATTGAATCAGCCCCGCCACACCGACACGTTTAGCCAGATCTTCTAGCTCTCCTCGCAACGGCCCTTCCCCCACATGGCGGACATGGAATCGTATCCCCCTCGTTGAAAGCAGAGATAAACTCATGATTAATCTATCCCAGCGTTTTCTCTGATAAAGGCTACCGACGGCAAGAAGCGTTATCTTTTGTGGAAAAGGACGAGGGCTGAAGTAGCTTAAGTCTAAGCTGTTCCGGACAACGCACAGGCGGCCAGCTTTAAACATAGTTGCGCAATGTTCCGCTGTGTATTTGGCAGCCACACTATTGCATATTTGCACATGAGGCCATCGAGCGCACATTCGACCTAACACCGTACCTGTAGTTTGACGATCGAAGAGAAAACTGTTCCGAACCGATCCCAGGGGTAGGACTGTCGAACCAAGAGTGGCCCACCAAGCAGCAAAATTTGTATGGAAGGTATAAGAATGAACCACCTCAGGCTGAAATTGAGAGACCATGCGGCGAAAAGCCGCCAGCTTTTCCATGCGTGAAGGTTTGTCACCGAGACCCAGCACCGGAACATGGAGTCGTTGAAATTCCTGGACGTACGGATCTTTTTCACGGTAATCCCACACGGCAACAATCGGTCTATAGCGTTGTCGATCCATTGTCTTGAGAAGATAGAACAGCTGTCGCTCTAATCCCCCGAGCCCGAGCTGGCCGACAACATACAGAAGCCGACAGGCCTTGAGAGCATGACTCTGAAGGGGAGGTCTCGTGATATCCTCGACAAAGTCCATCGACCTCGACTCTTGGATCAATTGCTATTCCCTCCAGGGCACATTAACTGCCCCCCATGCAATGATCTTCCTAAGACTATGGAATGACTACCCCAATCCATGAACGCCTGGTCAAACCAGGACATTCTCGACGCGAATTTAACGGGGAAGTAACCGCATGTGGAGTGACTTGCTACCGATTGCAAGACGCGCTTCAATGTTTCGATGCTGACAGCACACTCGAAACATTACCCGATATCCTGAACTTGAAAAGGGTTGCTGCCACCAGATTCCTCCCGGCGATTCGCGTAGAGAAGAGTCGCGAGTCGCACGAGGCCAACACCTGCCAGCAACGGCACAATCGGCTCCAACGGCACTCGATATCGTGACCCGGCCCCGAACGACACCCCTGCAGTCAGAGTTAACGCACAGCAAATAATTAGCATTGCCAGCAGCCAGTTCCGGTCAATAGCCCGATCGGCTTGGCCACTATTCCAAACATGCCCTAGTCCAATGGCGGCGCAGACGATGAACGCCATCCAAATCCCTCCCAAAAGAATTGTATCGCCGTAGAAGCGCAAACGCGCCGGAGCCAGGATATCCGGCTCAGGATGGATAAGGGCTTCGATTGCGTTGAGCGTGAACGCATAGACCGTGAGGAACGGATGTGCCGTAAACACATCGTTCGCCAGCCGCCACCGTTCGTCATCGGCTTGCTGGAGCGACAGGGTCCAATGAGTTTCGTCCTGCTCGGCGGCTTTGAGCATCGCCCAGCGATCTCCGGATGCCCCTGGAACCTTCGCTTTCACGCTGGAGGCCAACCACTGCCAGGCCGCCTTGCCCGACACGTCACTGAAACCGTGAAACTGCGCCTCTTGGAGGTTACGCATCTTCCAGAAATGCAATGGTATCGACGCGCTCATCACCATCATCGTCACCAGCAGCCAGGCGCGACTCCGCCGACCGGGAAAGAACAGCACCAGTACAACGGCGACGAAGAGAATCAGGGGAAAGATCGGCCTGACCAGCACCACGGCGCTTGTCAGTAACCCCACCAGGCTACCGCTGACGATGACCATCACCGTGGTCCGCGCAGATCGAATGACGCCGTACATCAGAGCGAACAATGACACTAAGAGCAGAAGAAACACCCCATCGGTAAGCAGGAAACCGGCCCTTACTGCCCCCCAGGGTGAAACGGCGGCCAGCCACGCTCCCGCGTATGCCATCACCGGCGGGAGAATTTGTCTCGCCAACCAATACAGAATGACCACGCTCAACGACACGATGACCGTCTGGGCAATCAAGAGGGCGCGTACTTCCGTGCCAAAGACAGTCATGAGGATCGTAAGGAACAGCGGATACCCGGGCGTCCGGGTGATCTCCGGGGTCTGATACCTATTGAGAAACGATCCCGACTCATGGAGGCTCAACGCCGGGTCGAAGTAGGTTCTGGAGTCGGGAAACACGAGCTCAACCGGGTCGGCGCGCCACGTGAGGATCAGCCGAACGGAGAGAGCACACACCAATATAAGCAATGATGCGAGAAGGGGATGGTCCCGCAGCCATGAGGCACATGTTGACGGCGACTCCTGCCGACGGAGGGAATCCCCGACGATAGTGTTCATAGAAAGCGATCTATACCCTGAAACGGTTCGGAAGGATGGCTGAGCATCCAAGGCAGAGTCTGCCGCACGTAGATTCAGACGATCGGTGATCTCTGCCGCGGCGGTGCCTCGCCGCCGGCCATGGAAGCCACATCGCCTGCAATCGGCAGAGAGAGACACGCAATGGCCCAAGGAGACATGAAATCCATGTTCCCGGCACAGGTGATCAACATCGCATACACGACGAGTGGGAGGTGGAACGCACTTTCGTACTCTGCCGACCTCCCCGTGCGTAAAGCCGCCAGCCCGCTCCGAACCAGGTACGCACAAAACAGCAGCAATGGAAGGAATCCTGATGCCACCGCAAACAGCAGGAAACTATTGTGCGGAGTCACGTACATGCCGGTGCTGGTGATGGCTCCCGGATGCGCAGCGCCGACTCCGATCAACGGAGAGGCGAGAAATCTTTCGATCAGCAGCGGCCAGACCCGAAAACGTCCCGTCTCCTCTCCCGCACGCAGCGAATAGGACCGGACCGCCTGGTCGAACACCCCGAGTTCCACTAGTCCTAGAACAAACCCGGCCAATAACAGAAGAGGAAGGAAGCCTCCCTTCAGCAAACGTCTGCTCGCCACCAGGAGCGCAGCGCAGATAGCAAGAAGCGCGCTGCGGCTTACGGTCAATGTCACCACGTAGAATGAGACGAGCGCCAGAACCCATGCCACCAGCCGTGATGCCGGTTTCTTCTCCAGATATCCCTTGATGACCATGCAGACCACGCAGAAACCAAACCAGCCCGCCATGGCATTGGCATTCGCATAGCCCAATTCTCGGTTCAAGGCCACACGTTCATAGCCCCCGCCCTGACTCGGTGTCATGAACGGCAACATGGAGAGTCCCATGAACAGCGTGAACCAGAGAAACCGGTTCAGGAAGTTGGGACGATGCGCCGCGAGCGCCTGAACAATGACCAGCGAAATGATCCACTGGCCGAACGGGTACACGTAGGGTTCGTAGAGGGACTCCCCATGCACGCCGAGTTGGATGAAGAGATAGGTGATACCGCAGGCAAGGGGGACCCATGCCGTCTGCATGGTATTCAGGATCGCCGGGCCAAGGGCGAGAAAACACAGCGCCAGAACCGGAATCAACAGAAATCCGGAGCCGATGCTTCCCATCAGGATGATCCCCAGCGGCGCTCCCAGGACCGTATAGAAGATGACGAAGTAATACCCGTACTCGGCCGGAGCCAATGCTGCGGAGGCCGCGCGTCGCGGACATTCCATGGGCATGGCATCTATGACGTGCATGCGGCGTTCCTGGCGACGGTTGAGCAGGCTTGCTCCAACAGGGCCTCTAACCGTTTCGCGCTGGCAGACCAGCTGTAGTGATTTCTGATTACTTCTCCCCCGAGCATGCCCCGCAATCGAGCCTCACCGGGATTGCCGGCGATGGACTGCAACGCCTGAGTCAACGCATCGTCCGAACCCTGCTCAAACAGCCGCCCACCGCAAGTCTCGGCCAGGCTCCGGTTCCCACCTATTCCGGATGCCAGGAACGGCACCCCGCACGCCTGGGCTTCGAGGACCGCATTGGAATAATTTTCATATCGGCTCGGCATGACGAAGAGATCCATGGCGCGATACCATTCAGGCAACGCAGCGTGCGGCACATCGGCTTCGAGCCGCGCGATCCCTTGCGCGAGTTCCTGCTTCAAGCACAGTCGCAGCTTTCCCTGTTCTTCCCCCGACCCGATGACCAGGAGCCTCGCCTGCGGCACTGTTCGGCGTATTTTTGTGAACGCGCGGACGAGCAGATCGATACCCTTGATGTAGGCCAGCCGCCCCACGTATCCAATTACCCAATCTTTGTCCGTCCATCCCAACTGCTGTCGAATCCGGGACGCACCCGGCTTGAACAACTCACCGTCCAAACCGATTGGAAGTTCGAGAGCATGATCGCCCACAAATTCACGAATCTTGCTCAACGCGTCTCCATTGGCGCAGACAACCGGAATTGACCTGAGCACCGGTTCGAAATCCGACGAGATCGGTCCTGGCAACCGCAACATGGTCGGGCAATGGGGAGCAATTCGCGATGCCAAGACCGCGCTTGCATGCACGTATGCCGCATCGAACTCTTTCCAACGGCCACCGAACTCCTGTACGACGCGACGCGTAAACCGCCCATCGTGCCACCGAACAGTTCGCCAGCAGAGTGCCGCTTGCACGCGATCCCAATGAGCTCTCAGTGACGTTCGCTTCGGCAAACAAGCCGCCATCGTGGAGAGCGCGTCCTGCCCCAGCTTTCTTGACCAGCATCCGGCCAGTGGGAGCGGGCGAAATGCCGGAGGGAGGGCGAGGGGATACTGCCCCCTATAATCGGCAATGAAGGTCGCCCAGACCTCATGCCCCCGGTCGGCGAAGGACTGAAACAAGTTCCGCGTGAAGTTCTCTCCCCCACCCCGAAGAACCCCAAGCTCTGACTGTATGACCAACACTCTCATGCTATCTTGCGCTCAATTAGACCAGTCCGATTCTCAGACGAACCTTGGAATGCAAGCTCGGCAGCAAGGCTCTGGCCGGATCTCGAACCTCGTTATCGTACCCGTCAAATCGTTCAGTTCCGCACGTGCTGGGTGGTCATCATATGATCATCGAATCCAATGACGCGTCGCGGCATCGAACTTTTTGACCACGACTTCCGCACTGTGTTGCTCGAGAATGTATTCACGCGCCCTGATGGCCATGGCCTGGCGCTCCTGAGTACTGGACATTAATCGCTGCAACCGTTCAACCGTGGCATCAACCGTACCCGTGACAATTCCCACGTTGCGCTGCTTGATGATGTTGTCGGGATCGACCCGGAGCGTGACGACAGGTGTGCCGTGGCTCCATGCCTGCACAAATGTATTCGGAAACCCCTCTTGATCGGAGGTGCACAAAAGCAGGGCGGCGTTTTCGATCACTCCAGCGGCTTCCTCAGGATCCACCCGCCCACGATACTCGACGTTCGGCAACTGTTTGAGGGACTCCGCAGCCTGCGCAGTGGAATCCCCTTGCGACCTATGTGCCGTCAAGCCACCACACACGACAAATTTCAAATTTGGAGATTTACGTGCAATTTCAACCAGAAGATCAGGGCGTTTCGGTGTGCGCAACATGGCGACCCACGCGATATATGGAGATCGCCCGGAGTGGGTATTCATGACCGGCGGGAGCTGGCACACCTTCGGCAGAACCTCCGATTTTGCCCTCCATGGCGAAGGCAACATGTCGAACTGCCCCATGTGCTGAACAAAGATCCTGTCGGTTCGCTTGAGTCCCCATGCATACAGCGGCCACCAGCGACTCCGCCTCACCAACGCCTGTCGTGGCGACACATCGGTATCGAACGCTGTATGGAAGACGGTGCGGGCTCCGTGTCGTTTCGCTAACTCCACGAGAATCCCCCACCAATGGGACGCGCCCTCCCAAAACAGCCAGTCGGGCCGCTCAGCGGCGAGAAATCTATACCACGCGACAACGGGGTTTCCAGGGTTGATTCCTACATACTCCACGCCTTCGATAATCCTGCGCTGTCCAATCGCGATTGCTCCGCACACTCCCACGACAACCGACCACCCTGCTGCAGCCAAGGCACGCGACAGAATCCAAATATCGCGCTCAGTCCCTCCGACCGCCTTCGGCGATCCTATGGCGTATTCGTACGCGACATCGTTCAGAAATACGATTTTCATATGGTGACCTTGCGTCTCATCGCCCAGGCGAGAAAGACAAACGGATTCCAGAGCTCTCGCCCGATCCCGCTTTCCGATCTACTGATAGTCTGGAGGCGCCGGAGGTACGGATAGTTGAAGAGGCCGATATGCTGTTCTCCCCAATCTATCGCAGCGTCGAAGGCCGGCCTCCAGAGACCGGATAGAAACTTGTCGAGCGGGACGTTAAATCCATGCTTGGGCCGGTCCCAGACCTGCCGGGGCAGGAGTCGTTGCGCGATCGGGATCAGCAAGGCCTTCAACGTGCCGTTGACGATTTTCCGGTCCGCATGCAGCGGCAGCATACGATCCAGGATCAGCTCGTCGAGAAATGGCACCCGGACCTCAAGCGAGGCCAGCATGCTGGCTCGATCGGTCTTCACCAGGCAATTCTCGCTCAAATACGTTTCCAAATCGGCCCGCATCAAGAGATCCCTATCGATGGATTCGCCGTATCGACGTGCTCGTCGCGCCCAAGGCTCGAAATACTCTGACACGCGGGCTGCATCGTGGTACGTGCCCGCCAGCACCTGTCGGAGGTCTTTTCGGAAAATTGGAAAATCGCCGTACCGGACCCAGGACCATCGGATACGATCTTTCGGGGAGAGCGTTCGCCAATAGAGATGGGCCATGCCTCGCGGCCTCCAGTTCGATAGGCGAAGCGATCGGTCGAGGATGCGGTGACCGGGAAGCGGCGACGACTGATCGTTGCCGAGCAGGTATTTCGGATAGCCCCCGAAGACCTCATCGCCCCCGTCACCGGACAGTGCGACTTTCACGTGACCGGCCGTCATTTTTGCGAGCGCATAGGTCGGCACGACGGCCGGATCGGCAAACGGCTCATCCAACCGTCCAAGCAAATCGAGCAGCATATCCGGCCCAAAATCCTCGGCAGGCAGCACCGTATGATCGGTTCCGAACTGCCTCGCCACGAGCCCCGCGATGGAGGATTCATCGGCGGAGGCGTCCTTGAAGGCGATGGAGAAGGATCGCACCGGCTTTTCGCTCTCACGCGCCATCAGGGCCACCAACAGTGAAGAGTCGATGCCGCCGGAGAGAAACACGCCGACCGGCACATCGCTGATCATCTGGCGCCGCACGACCTGCTGGAGTAACCGTTCAAGGTCATTTTCATCGGGTGCGACGGCCTGTCTGTCCGGACCTGGAGGAGTCCAATACCGCTCGATCCGGGGGGCCTCATCACCTAATCGCCACAGGAACCTGCAGCCTGGTTCCAATTTCTGAACGCCCTGCAAGATCGATTGCGGCGAAGGGATGTAATCGAACGCCAGCAGATCCCGCACGGCGACCGGATCTACCTGGCCGAATCCTGGCAGGGCATCGAACGGTTCCAGGGTCGAGGACGCGACGAGGGTTCCCTTAGAGACGGCCCAACAGAGCGGTTTGATTCCCAACCGGTCCCGCGCGCCGAACGCCACCTTGTTCAGCCGATCCCACACGACAAATGCGAAGATGCCGTTCACCTGACCGACGACGGCCGCCCCCCAGCGAGCGAACCCTTCCAGCAAGACCTCCGTGTCGGATTGCGTCCGGAACCGGACGCCCTCCCGGCTCAGCTGTTCGCGGATCTCCGCATAGTTATAAATCTCGCCGTTGAAGACGATGACGTATCGCTGATCCCGACTCACCATCGGCTGTTGGCCCGTGGCCAAATCGATGATCGATAGACGCCGATGAAAGAGCATCACCTGCGCTTCCGTCCATTTCCCCGACCCATCCGGCCCTCGATGGGCAAGACGGTCGGCGGCAGCCTGCGCCGTGTGAAGCTCGATGCGGGGAGCATCCTGAAGTATGGCCAGAAAACCGCACATAGGTACCTTCTGATTCGAGCACGAGAGAAACCGAGCGGACAGGCGTGTAGGTGGTCGAGGAGAGCCGGGAAGCGTGGCTGCTAGGGTCGCTTGCCTAGTGGTGGGCTTCCGGTCATCACGGCTCCCACAGACTGCCAGCGAACCTTCGAATCAGCCATCGCCCGTTGGACCAACTTATAGAGATGATCCCCGACGGTGGTGGCATCTGGATCGGTGACCGGATGACCGAGTTCCCAATAATGTGTGGCGGCGCAAAATACGCCATCAAGTCCGATGGCCTCGTCAAAGCGTCGCAGGCTTCCCCGGAGCACGGCCGCCGGGGTGATAGGGGTTCCGGCCAGTTCCCTATGACCCGGTACATCCAGCACATAGGGTAACCCGTCAAGTCCGTTTATTCGGCGCCGTCTCAAGTGCCACCAGATTCCAAGGCACGATGGAGACCACCAGGGCCAGCCGTGACGCATGCCTGCGACGCCGCCAAGGTGCAGTCCCGCTGCGCTGATCGCCTGTAATCCTTCCCTGCCGATTGCATTGTGTGGTGGAACGAAGACGCGGATGGTGGTCTCCAACAGCCGTTCTAAATACTGTTTACCTTCACGGACTTTCCGGGCTAACTCGGAACCGTGCAAAAACTCACGGCGGTTCTCCGGCTCGTCGTGATGGTACCCGTGCAGCATGGCTTCATAGCGACCACCGGCGATCCCGCGACGCAGATACTCTACCAACGCTCCGTTTTCCTCGAGCGCATGGATCGACCCTTGCTCTCGGTAGGCCGCCGGCACCCCTTTGCTGTTCCCCGCCCGGCAAAATGGAATGATCGCCAGCGACACCGGGCCATGTTTCGTCACCTCGCCGTAGGCTCGCTCCAGTTCATGCGGTGCAGTGAAGAAGCTGGTGTCATCGTCACGGATACAAAAATACACGTTCGGCTCCTGCTCACTCGCTTGATGCGCACCGCGAGGCGACGATCACGTCGGAATGTTGAATCTGGGTCCTAACGGCCGCCTTCCAGCCATTTCGGATCTTCGATTTCCCTCAAACTCGGCGGGATGGGCTGCGCGCCGGGAACAAACGGCTTCTCCGGAGGTACTCCCTCCAACGCGCGTACCAGAATCTCGGTTTGCCGCTCGGACGAATAGGCTTCACACGCTTTGCGGTCCGGCACCAACGACTCCAAATCCCGAGCCGACCATTTTGCAAGAAGCATCTGCAGTACCGCCACGATCTCCGGCACCGAGTCGACATCCGCGATCGTGCGGACACCAACGCGAATCAGCGCTTGTTTCGTTTCATCCGGCGGCAACACCCCGATGATCGGCCGGCCGCCCTTCAGGTACCCGAACAGCTTGGCGCCGGCAAAGAGTTCATATCCTTTCATGGTCGCGGGCCTTCCGAGGGCCAATAACGCGTGCGCTTCCCGCTGGAGGCGGGACACCTCGTCGAAGGAGGTTGGGCCGGAGGTTTCGACCATGGCCGAGAGGCCACGAGCGTTGACCTCGGCGGCAAGAGGCTCCATTCCCTCGCCGACGAAGCGCAGAAGCAACTGTTTGGCCCCCTCCGGGTCCTGCTCCTTCAACATCCCGAGAGCGCTGAGGAGTGTGTCGTAGCGGTAATCGGGTAAGGTGCCGGAATAGAGAACGGTACACCTCTCTCCGGCAGGCGCCTCGAACCGGTCGATGGGAGCCTCGAACCCGTTCGGAATGATATAGACGCGTGAGGCCTGCAATGCGCCTCTATAGGCCCGCCAGAAACATTCCGCCTCGCTTTCATACCTGAAGACCACGGCGTGGGCCCCTTTGAGCAGCTCGTACATGTCCCGGCGGATTCGCCCTGTAGCTGCTCTCGGCCTGCGCCTATCGTGATCGTTCGATGTCACCGTCCACGCATCGTCGAAATCCAGCACATAGGGCACTCCCGTGTGTTTCGAAACTTCCCGGACGACCCGGAATGCGGCGAGCCGTCCTGCGTTCGCCCAGATGATAGTGGGACGCTGATCCGCGCAGACGTCCAGGCAGGCCTTCACCCCCGGCCGGATCCAGGGCATGTCCACATCCGGCTGATACCACCAGGCCTCTACGCGCCGAACCATCTCGCGCGCCCAGGCCCGCAGACTGCCGCCCCCCTGAACGGCCGGCTTCCGAGCCGCGTCGCTCTGTCGGCCGGCAGACTGCTGCTCGATTCTTCGAAAGCGCCAGGACTGAAACCACTGCCACAGATCATATCCCTTGGCCCGGATCACCCGGACTTGGCTGGGGACCGTCGTAACCAGCTTGGCATCATGCCGTTCGTACTGACTGGGGGTCGCGGTCACCACCGTGACATTCCACCCCAGCTTCGAGAGTTGTCGTACAAACCGCAGGGTTCGAAACGACGTGGCGGACCCCTCGGGCGGGAAAAACCGGGCGACCATCAGGATTTTTTTCATGACTCAGACCTATCGTTCTGAAATACGCTGCTGGTGCGGAAGGGTGTTTGATTCGTCAGCCGTCAGAAACTCACCAGCTTCCTGGTTATCCGGAGGGAGGTATTGAGTGGATTGAGGGCGATGTCGAAACACTTCACGATCACCGCTTTGGCGATTCGTTCTACCCTCAGTGAGTGGCCGATCCGCTTGAGATTCGTGCGGTGATACTGCCAAAACCCCTTCGCCCGGTTGCGGAAGACTCGCGATCCCAAGGACGTATAGTAGCGATCCCACAGCCGCCCAGTTTCCCGGCTGAATTCTTCGGGACTGAGATAGTCGCGGCCATACTTGAAGAGGGTTTCGATCTCCGGGAAGAGCAGACACACCTCATCGAACCGACTGGCATTCTCGGGAAACACGCGCGAGTAGGTCAGTACTTGATGGACAAACCCGAAGTCCCGATCTCTCAAGACATCGAAACAGGCTTCCGAATCGGCGTGAAAGCTCGCCTCATTGTAGAACTGAGGCCGGCTCCTCACCACATCGGCTGCGAAGAGCACCGTGGTCGGCGTCCCGAAGACACTGGGGCCGCCCAAAAATGTCTTTCTGCCCAGTTCTTTCCCGTTCGTCACAGGGCTCGGATAGGGCAACCCGTTGCAGATGACCGTATGATCCTTGAGACTGTAGGCCCCCACGATTCCCACGCTAGGATGGGCCTCCGCCAGGTCCACCATTTTCTCGACACATTCCGGGAACAACCAGTCGGGAGCGTGCACCATTTTGCAATACTTGCTGTCCTTCGACATGAGCCGGAACGCCGTATTGTGGTTTTCCATGATCGGAAGGAACCGTTCGGTCGTCACCACGCGAACCCGGGCGTCCTTTGCCGCATAGGATTCGGCAATCTTCAGAGTCCGGTCGGTGCTGCGATTGTTGAGGATGTAGTATTCCCAATTGGCATAGGTCTGCGCCAACACGCTCTCAATACATTCCGTCAGGTACTTTTCACCGTTGTACACGGGCGTCAGCACGGTCACCAACGGTTGCGTATGCGATCGCATGTATGAACGCCTCACTTGTTCGTGGCCAGATGCCGCGCGCGTCATCACCCGGGAGCGACGCTGCGATCGATTCGACGAGCAATCACGGCATTGGAGAGCTACTTACGGCTCAGCGGGGAATTTTCCTCAACAGCGACCGCTCCACCAGGTTGGCCGCGCATCTTGATGACACGGGCCGGCGACCCGACGGCGATGGCCCCATCAGGGATGTCGTGAGTCACGACGGAACCGGCACCTACGACCGCGCCTTTTCCGATGCACACTCCCGACAACACGATGACGCCGAATCCCAACCAGGCGTCGTCACCGATCAGAATGCCGCCCTTGGTCTGTAACGGCTGTTGGCCGATGAGGATATTCGGCTCCACGCCGTGATCATAGGAGTAAAAAGCGCACCCCACCGCAATATGGGCGCCGACCCCGATCTCGATCGGAGCCAAGCAGGCCGTGAACTGACACCTGGGCTGAATATGGGTATTCGTACCGATGCTGATACGTCCACCTTGCGCCGTTTGAAGATGCGTATCGCCGAAGATGTGCGCCCCGTTCCCCACTTCGATGGGGCCGCCGTCACGGTCCTGAAACAACACGACCCGGTCCCCGAGAAACACATTGTTTCCCAGGCGAAGGTCTGTTGCATGAATCGTCGCCTTGAGCGAGACATATCCTTTCCGGTTGAACCAGGCCAGGCAGGAACGACCCCGGTCCGGGGGCACGAAACACGTCGCGCACCAGGTCGCCACTCTTCCGACCGGCCAGGTCCAGGCCCAGAGCATGCAGACGTGCGCGCAGCGGAGGGCAAACGTTTTCAGCATGGGCATGACGGGCAATTGTCAGCGGTTACCCTTTGCATTGCGCCTGCGGCACATCGTCCGGCAAGTCGTCAGGCACGACGACCGTTCCGTGCTCAGATTGCGTCTCCCACTTGCAGAACGGCCTGATGGCGCCCGGCACAGAAAACGGCCAACCGCCTCGGGCGGATTCCTCGTCGTACGAGTCCACGACATGAAATGCGACGGCATCCCGTTCATAGAAGTGGCAATGTTCAGGGTTGAGCGTCCAGACCGCGACGCCGACGAACATCGCCCCTTCGTTCAGCAAGTCGCCGGGAATCCATCCGGTGCTGACATAACGCCCTGTCGGTCGAGCGCGACGTCTCCATGTGCCATCGGTATCCTGCGCGGAAAACAGGTGCACCCCTTCGCTGTTGTGCACGCTGAAACAGGGATGAAAGATATGACCCGGCTTGAGCACGTCGTACTCGATCTCGACCCCAAGAGGTTTGCGGATATCCACCAGATCTGTGGGTTGACCGTCTTCAGTGCGCGTTCGAACCGCGCAGAGCCGCACCACGTCGCTTCCGGGAGCTCGCACGGGATCGTCCCATGCCCGCATTTTGGTATTCCCGTCACCGGAGGATAAGTAGCGGGTCACCAGCTGGCCCGCGGGTCCATCACCGACTACCCCTCCGCCGTCCAGGAGAATCACGCGTTCGCAGAGGCGAGTCACGGCTTGCATGTTATGGCTGACGAACAAGACCGTGCGGCCCTCTTTCGCGACGCCCTCCATCTTGCCGAGGCATTTCTTCTGAAACGCCGCGTCGCCGACCGCCAGCACCTCGTCCACGATGAGAATCTCCGGTTCGAGATGGGCCGCCACGGCAAATGCCAGGCGCAGATACATGCCGCTCGAATAGTGCTTGACCGGCGTATCGATGAATTTTTCCACTTCGGCAAAGGCCACAATTTCGTCGAACTTCGCCGTCAACTCTTCCCGCTTCATGCCGAGAATGGCGGCATTGAGCTGGATATTCTCCCGCCCGGTGAGTTCCGGGTGAAACCCCGTCCCCACCTCCAGCAACGAGCCGACACGCCCGTAGAGCGAGACTTGCCCCCGAGTCGGCTCGGTGATCCGCGAGAGGATTTTCAACAAAGTGCTTTTCCCCGCGCCGTTGCGTCCGATAATGCCGACGACTTCGCCGCGGCGGATATCGAACGACACGTCCTTCACGGCCCAGAACCGGTCATCGCCCGCAGCGTCGGGGCTCCCCTGCCCCGGGACAAGCCCTTGCAGCTTCCGAAACGGGGCCCGGAACATATTGGCCATCGTATCGCGCAGCGTGGAATACCGTTCCGGCTGCCGTCCGACACGATACTGCTTCCAGAGATTTTCGACACGAACCGCAAGATCAGCCATGTGCCTCACACCCTGTCGGAAAAGGTGACTTCCATCCGGCGAAAATAGAATGCCCCGGTGAGCAGCACGAGCACGCTCGCCACTGCCGACACCAGCAACATGGGACCCGGCGAGGTCTCGGTTCCAAGTAATGCCCAGCGGAATCCCTCGACCACACCCACCATCGGGTTGAGGCCGTACACCGTCCGCAACGGCTCGGATAGCAAACTGCTGGGATAGGCGATCGGGGTCGCGAACAACCACAGTTGCGTCAAAAACGGGATTACATACCGTACATCGCGGAATTGCACGTTGAGCGCGGAGAGCCAGAGCCCCACTCCCAACGAGGCAATACAGGCCAGCGCAAGGAAGAAGGGCAACCAGACGACAGACGCCGACGGTACAATCCCGTAGAACAGCATCATGCCGATCAGGAGCACGAACGAACAGAGGAAATCGACGCAGCCGGCGATGATACTTGCGATGGGAACAGCCAGACGCGGAAAATAGACCTTCTTCAACAGGCTGGCATTTTCCACCAGGCTCCCCGCGGACTGGGTGATTCCATTGGAGAAAAACATCCAGGGCACCAGGGCAGTGAGCACGAAAAGCGGATAAGGAATGCCATCGGAAGGCATCTTCGCCAGCTTTCCGAAAAACAAACTGAAGAGCACCATGGTCATCAGCGGCTGAAGAATCGCCCAGGCCACGCCCAGCGCGGTCTGTTTGTAACGAACCTTGATGTCCCGCCAGCAGAGGAAATAGAGCAACTCACGATACTGCCAGAGGTCTTTCAGGCCGAGACGCTGCCACCCGCGTCTGGGACGAAGGACCAGCAGCGGCTCCTGGACCCCAGCTGCGCCCGCTATCGGGGCGAGTTTGATTATCTCTTCCACGTCTTCACCTCTCCCCCTGTGCTTCCTGCCAGGCCATTCAGATGCGCCGGCGCTCTGCCATCCCGACCGAGTGCCGCCATTAGGCCCCATACACGGACTATTTCCACTGCGCGGTCAGCGACAGCATCACCACCTCGCGCAACACATCGAATGGCACACCAGGCTGAGTGAGTTTGAAATCGTTATAGCTGTAGAACAGATCGATCGACATGGTTCTTGAAAGACTGTAATTCAACCCCGCCACGGCGTTCAGATTTTCGAATTTCACGGTTTTCATCGGCACGACTTCGTTGTACCCGTAACTAAAACTGCCCCGGAGGCTGAATCGCTTGGACAGTCGTTGGGTCACTTCCACCTGTCCCACGTTACTGATCGTCGCGCCTCCCACGATAAAAAATGACGGGGCCGCGCGCCGTGACAGATCTAAGCGAATCGATGTCGCGCGCTCGGGATTGCTCGTAATGCTCAAGACCGCGCTCGGGAATGCTCGACTCGCCGGCTCAATCAGGGTGGCACCGCCGCGGACGGTCACCGTCCATTCAGGCATGACACGCGTATAGTTCGCCCAGAGTTCCTGCGTGTTGTACTCGATGTTCTGGCTGCCATCCGTCACCGTCTGCGTCACCAGGCTCTGCTGATACGACAGGGACAGATGATCGACTGGAGAGAGCCGGTAACTGGGACCGACCGACCAGGTGTGAAGGTTCGTATCGAAAAACGTCGCGCCGGTCGTGTTCAAAACCAGGATTGAGCCGACTCTATAGGTGGAGAAGGAGTAGCTCCCTTGAAGTCCCAACCCTCTGAACAGCGGGTATTCGCCGTTGACGGCCGCGGTGTTTGAGAAGGTATTGGCTCGAAACCCCTGAATACCCCGAAGAAACGGATCGTCGAGGCCCTGACCTTTTGCTCCCGTCAAAAAGCTCGGCTGTTCAGGCGTATAGCGAAACCGCTCGCTGATCAACAGATGGGCGCCTTCAGTGAGCTGCCCCACTAACCCATCCAGCTTGGCATAGGCGTCGGCCGAGGTGGAGAAATAGTTCAAGCTCGAGTTGTACGCGTACGCGTTGGCATCGGCTCCACCGGTCAGGCTCGCTTCGATATTTCTCGTCTTGTGCAGTACTTGCAGCCCGCCGGCAATGGTCGAGACAAAATCGCTCCGCCGCTGTCCAGGAGGAAGGAATTCCGGTGGCGCGAAAAACACGTTGCTGTCGTAACGTTCCGATAACGTCACGGACGGGATCACCTTCGTGTCGGCCTGCGCGTGAGTAGGCCGGGCGGCGATCGTCGCGACGACCGCTCCGGAAATAAGAACCACCGCAAGCGCCCATCGCATGCCATGATTCCGTTTGCACCGATTAGGACTCCACAATTCGATCACCGGACAAAGTGTTGCGAGCGGCCGCCCACCCGTCGGACGCAGACGGGAGATCATGAAACCCTGACAACCGCAGAGATTGCCGGAGATCGGAGGATGAGGATTGGCCGAGCCGGTCCGGAACTACCTGGGCCTTCGGTCGCGACAAGTATCGACTGCGCTGGGTGGGCTTAGGGGACGATGACCGTGTCACCAGACAAGAGGATCATGTTGCCCGGTTCTCCGCTGCCGGCCAATAAGTCGTCATACCGAACGGGAATCCGCGTCTCATGGATCTTGTTGTCGCCGTTCAACCGATTGCGGACCACCTGCAGCTTGTTCTTCTTGGCATACTCGGTAAAGCCGCCACCCATCGAAATGGCCTGCAGCAGCGTCACGTATGATTTGGCCTGATACTTGCCCGGCCTTGTGACTTCTCCCAGCACAAAGATGGAATAACTATTCAGTTCTTTGACACTGACGGAAACGGCTGGACTGCTGGCGACGAACTGTTTGAGCCGCTCCGTAATCCTATGGGCCAGACCATCCGCCGTAAGGCCCGACGCCTGCACATCGCCGATCAACGGCATCGAGATCAAGCCATCCGGACGAACGGCCGTAATTCTCGACAAGTCAGCATTTTTCCAGACGGTGATCTCCAGGAGATCTTCCGGACCCAACAGGAATCCGCCCGGCGCCTCATACTCGCGTTCCTGGACGACCGCGGCACATCCCACCGGAGAGACGCTAATGAAGGCGACCGCACACAGCAGCACGAGAGAATTGATTGCCTGTTTCATATGCATATGATCTCTGCCTGCCTGAAAGATGTCTTATTGTTGTTGCTGCCCCGGGAACACGACCATGGCTTCGCTTGGCACCACGATGGTATCTCCGGCCCGGAGTTCGAGATTCCCCGCGATGGCTCCGCGCAACACGATGTCGTCATAGCTGGACGTCAGCGTTTGCATCGTCGAGCCATTGTCTGTAAACCGGAAAATGACCACCTGATTTCTCGCTGCAACCGGCGTAAACCCTCCCGCGATCGTCACCCCCTGCAACAGCGTGGTCCGACTCTTGAGCGGATATTTTCCCGGCCTCACGACTTCCCCCAGCACGAAGATATTGTAACTATTGACCTCTCGAACGCTGATGGCGACGACCGGGTTCTGCACATATTCTTTCAGCTTGCGCGTAATTTCGTCGGCCAGTTGCGACGGCGTCTTTCCGACTGCGACGACATCGCGAATCACCGGCAATGAAAATCTGCCGTCCGGACGCACCTGGACCGTCTTCGATAGATCCTGGTTTCTCCAGACGGTAATCTCCAGAATGTCTTCCGCGCCGATGGTGTACGCATCGGTGACGATGTTCGACAGCTTCTCGCCCGGATGACCTCCCGGATGCAGTGGCGCGGTCGTAGACGAGGGGGCGCCGTCTTTCCCGCCCATTTCAGAAGAACCGGTGGATGCAGATGGGCCTGGCGCCTGAGAAAATGCCGGGGCGACTCCCCAGATGACTGTCAATCCGACTGCTACGGCGGTAAACCAGCGCATTGGAAATCCTCCACACGGTTAGAAATTCAGACAGACGACACCCCGCGAGCCGCGATCAACACTCCCGGTTGACATCTTTCACCAAGGCGGCGCGAAGCGAAAGATAATCCAGCGAAAGCTCAGCATATCTGTTCTTGAGCCGACGATGCTCCATCTCCAGTGAACGAAGCCGATCCCTCGCAGGCTTCCGCTCATCGCTCACCGCGCGCCTCCATCGATGGAGCGTCGCCGTCGAGACCCCGTGCTTTCGCGCCAGGTCCTTGAGGGTGCCCGCCGTCGCCATCTCCAACACGATGGCTCTGATTTGATCGTGGCTAAAACGGGATTTCGGCATAATGGATTCGCAGCACGTGTCCCTGCTACATCCAGGGAGCGTGAAGGGAGAAGCGAAAGGGAAGAGATTATTGAACGGCGACGACTTCGCTCATCTCGATGTGAACGGTCGCAGCTTGCTGGATGAGGTTCACACGAATAACCAGACAATCATGACCCGCCTTCCTGAGTAATTGGCCGCGCACACCTGTCAATGGGCCACGGACGACCTCCACCAGGGTCCCTTCCGTCATATAGTCATGGGGCTCAAAGGAGCGTTTGCTTTCGGCCAGCGTCCTGATCGCCTCGAGCTCTTCATCAGGGATCGCTTCGGGCATGAGCGACCCGATGATGCGAACGACACCGGGCGTCTGGAGCACGGCATGACTATTCCTGAGGGAAAAC
This sequence comes from Nitrospiraceae bacterium, assembly GCA_919902505.1. Taxonomy (GTDB): domain Bacteria; phylum Nitrospirota; class Nitrospiria; order Nitrospirales; family Nitrospiraceae; genus Nitrospira_A. The sequence continues at coordinate 374 of CAKKRE010000012.1, read as the reverse complement.
CGGGCGAAACAATAGCCGGAAAAAAGCGGATTTTCAGTCCAGACCTTTCGATCCGACCACTGGCTCAACTTCTTCGCCAAGGGAAGAAACGGGTCGATACCAATGGCGGCCAGGCGATCCCGGACCAGCTTCTCATGTCGGGAGCGGGTGCTGACGGCATACCAATGAAGATCGACAGCCGCTGCGGTCATCGACGGATTCGTGATTTCAGAACCGGATTGAATCGTGTTCAACATAGCTTCGCCCTCTGAGTCCCATCAGTGCTGCACCCTTCTAAAGATTTTCGGACGGGTTTACATCGGACATTGGTGCTTTTCTTCTAGATAGTGTCGTCACGAGAGTGGAACTGGTGTAGCATCATGCTGAACCGAGGG
>CAKKRE010000011.1 GCA_919902505.1 Nitrospiraceae bacterium | reverse complement strand
TCGGTGAAGCCAGGCTCCCACTTAGCACACTGTCCGAATTTCCGGAGCCCCCTCTTTCTTCCAGTCGCCCAGGTCCGGCGGCAAATCCCGCCACGGGGCTCCCGTTCGCAAAATCCAGACAATGGCATTGATAAACAATCGGTTGTCTTTGGCGATCCCGCCCCAGACGCCCTCGCGTCCGGGGAAATGTGGCTCCAGCAATTTCCACGTTCTGTCGGAGATGTCGTGTCTTCTATGCGATGCGTTCATGCTCAACCTCCCTCGGTTCAGCATGATGCTACACCAGTTCCACTCTCGTGACGACACTATCTAGCCTCCGGAGCTTCCCTCCAAACTATAGTACGGACTTTCCATACGACTTTAGATCGCTGATGCTAATTTGATCGGAAGGCACAAGCCTGTAATGTTTCTCCTCCACAATCCTGATCTCGCCATCGTGCTGAGTGAGCTCGAACATAGCGATGAGATCGTCAGCCATGAACTGCGCAGAAATTGACCGGCAAATCAAACCGGGGAATTTTTCAGCGCAACAAGCAATATCTTGTTTCGTTTGTACAACCGATAGCTGGTCGTTCCCACCTTTGGCCTGCACAGGCAACACATACTGCCTTCCACGGCTGTCGACACCGACATACATCTCATCAATCTCGATTTGCCCAATACCTTTTACCGTCGTCCGTAAATGATTCTGGAGCGAGTACGTGGCAATCCCCAGGAATACGTCGACCAACCTGTTGTAGCGAACTTTTGCCAGCAAGCTTTGTTCATCAGAAAGAGCATAAGCTGAAATTATTTCCGGTGTAGCGTCGGGAATCTTGATTGTTAAGAGTCCAGCATTTGGAACGACTCGATTGATCTTAACGAGCCTAAATATATAGCGAGAACGCCCCACCCCCTCGATAACCCACTCCATGCCTTTCGGTTGCGTGCGGAGGATCCTGGCCGGCATCGGAGTACGGTATCGAATCGAGTACACCACATCGCCCAGATTTTTGGGAAGTTGAATATCGAGCGCCTTAGCCGCACGAGGCAAATCTTCACGTTCGAACGCAACCTCCTTGGCACCTTTCCTGAAATTTCCGAAGAAGATTTTTTCGATGAGTGCCTTATAGCGACTTTGGCTGCTATCTTCCGACCCGTTAGCCATATTTTCAAGCTCCAACAGTAGCAAGGCGTACCGCTTCTATTTCCGCTTGTGATCGCTTCCGAACCCCACTCCTGCGGTCGCGACGGCCTATAGGCACCTTAATGCCCCAATATTCGGCGGCCTGAGTCATGCCCATTCGCAGCAGCGCGGGATCGCCAAGCCCAAGGATCCGAACAGGCTTGCAAGGTTTACCGCCTAAGATCTTGCGGATTTCAATCGCGATTGCTCTGCCTAACGGCGGGGGAACGGCATTCCCGATCTGCCTGGCCCCATGCCACTTTCTTTGGTGAAACCTAAACCAATCGGGGAAACCGTGTAGACGCGCCATCTCTCGGACGGTTATACACCTCGCATATTTATAGTGAATAGGTCGAGGGCTAGTAAATGCTCCTCTGGCAGAATCGGTACCGGCACGAAGGGTATTAGAAATTCCGTTGCCCGCCAACTTAAAAAATCGAGAAATGGGCTCAACGTCCCCAAGCCCAGTTTCGGCGAAACGCCTTCGAGATATTTGGGTATGAACGGTGCGCATACTCGACGTTAGCAAATTCGGCTGCCAACGCCTCCTATAACCATAGTGCCATGCACTGGACTGAGCACAGCGCAGTTCTTTTGCATATTCGCTCGTGGCCAGCCACTTATCGGTGAGCACGCAATCGTCTTCAAAAAGTTGGGGGAACTTCTCTACATCTGGCAGGTCCTCAAGAGCATCTCTGGAAGAAGGCCCTTGCGGCAAATCAAACAAGCTCCGCTTTGAACCGGCAGGCCTTGTCGTAGGACATGGATAGTCTGGCAACGATAGCCCCTCTTTCGCACCGAGGAGAAACAGCCGCTCACGATCTTGAGGCACCCCATAGAAGCTGGCATTCAAGACTCTCCAAGGTAATTGCACCCTGTAACCCACGGTCCGGAAAGCTCTGATCAACTCATCAAGGAACCGCTTGTGTTGACCGACGGTGAGACCTTTAACGTTTTCAAAAACAAAATACGACGCATCAAGTTCACTGACGATTCGAACAAACTCTCGAACCAGAGCATTACGTGGATCGTCCAGCACTCGCTGCCCCATGAGCGAGAAACCTTGGCACGGGGCACCGCCGAAAACTACCTCAACCGATCTGTCCCGAATGTTAGCAAGCTCTCTAATCTCTTGTCCCGACAACCCGATCACGGTCCTAGGAATGACCGTGCATTCCGGAAAATTGAACTTATGAATCGCTGCATGTATGGGATCGATCTCTACGGCGGCGACGACATCGAACCCAGCCTGTTCGAAGCCAAGACTGAGCCCGCCGGCCCCAGAAAACAGATCTATACCTATTGGCCTTGGTGTCATCATTCCTTACTCGCCTGAATCTGCTTGAGGATCGAACCCCTTAGTCTGCCGAAAAGCTGCCGGTCCCGAAATTACCGATACCATTTGTTGAGGAACTGAACCATTTTCTTGAGCGCAGCCTCTGGTTTTCTCAACTCACACTGCCATACAACGAGAAAACTCCAACCTCGTTGACGTAACTGTCTCTGCTTCGATACATCCCGCGTTCGATTTGCTTCGATTTTGGGACGCCAGTACTGCAACTTACTCTTTGGCAATCGACCATACCGGCAAGCATGACCATGCCAAAAGCAGCCATTGACGAAGATTGCTAACTTGGTTCGTGGGAAAACAATGTCCGGAGAGCCTGGCAGGTCTTTCCGATGTAGACGGTATCGGTAACCAAGCCGATGCAGCATCTTTCGTGCAACCAATTCCGGGCCGGTGTTTCTAGTCCTGACTTGCGCCATAATGGCGCTCCGTTTCTTGGGAGAGACATGATCGGTCACAACCGCACACTCAATATCAAATAAAAGCTTGGCTTGCTCTAGACCAGAGGATACCTGTTCCCTCACTAAAAATCACCACACCTTTCCGTCAACATTGTATGGGGGACGGCAGCTACCTCACACCCAGCCGCAGATTTCATCTGGCTCTCGGCCGTGAAATCAAATAACAAGTGCAACAGATACGGCCACTACTCAGAAGCATCTTCTTCGAGATAGGCAGGCCTTTTAAGCACTGCGAATTCGCTAAGATCACCCCGATGAAATGAATAGCCCACTGGTACCTGAGCGAAGAGAACGCATAAGAATAACCGGGAGAAGGTTCCCAACACAGGTTCCATCTCCCAACCCGCCCCAATATTGAACGCTGCATAACCCCTCGGCTCACTGAATCAGCACGCAATGAAACAAGTTATTCTGCTATAGTGCCCGCACGAAAGCCTGGCATTGGCTTAAACATGCCGACCATGTGCACACTTCCCGAATCCCCCATGCCGTGAATGATCCCCACAAACCGAGGAGGCTCGTCATGCAAAAGTCGTTGATCGTTGCCATCGCAGTCGCCGCCGGTCTCGGTGCAAGCTCCATCCCGTCGCTGCTGCCATCAGCCCATGCCGATGGCCTTGTCGCCGAAGGCAAAGAAGCGATGAAAGGGACGGGCAAGTCGCTGACGGAAGCGACCGGCAAACTCAAGACCGATGCGACCCAAACGAAAGACGACGCCAAGAAGCTGGACATCGACAAGACCAAGCAGGGCGTCGGTCAGGTGAAAGAAGACGTCAAAGGCATCAAGGAAGGCGCGAAAGGCACGCTGACGAATCCATTGGGCAAGTAACCGCCCCGGCTCTGGCCCCCAGGCTTCCTTCCGACCTCCACTCCCCTATCTACCCAGGGCGGGCAGCCTGGAAGGTCCCTAACCTGCGCGCATCCAACGCTCCACCAATCCAAGGGGAGGGGTCGGGGCGGCTCTCACTGCGCGCATGGGACGAGCACATTCCGATCGTGCGCGCTCTCCATCTTTTCAATTTCCAACTCTCACTGTGGATGGGGGCTGGTTGATCTCCCACTGCGCGCCGTCCAACGAGGGCCTTCCTAGGCCGCGCGTTGCGCGAGCACAG
>CAKKRE010000010.1:136533-141814 GCA_919902505.1 Nitrospiraceae bacterium | reverse complement strand
ACCTCCAACTCCCCTATAGTAGGTTGAAGGCGTCCACTTTTTCGAGCCTAGCTCACCCAGCCGTCGCACCATCACAATTTCTTCCGCACGTCCTTCCACTCCTTCGCCACCTTCGCTTTGCGCGGCGTCTCGCCCTTGGCTGGTTCTGGCACCATCACGGCGTCGAGGCGCCGTTGCAGAAACGCTTCGGCAAAGGCCTTCGTGCGCCCCACACCTATCTTGAGCGTCTTCCAGCCGGCGGCATGCAATTCATCGAGTTTCGCCCCAACCGCCTCTGGACCGGATGGCAGCACGAGGATGTGCCCGACCGGAAACTTCTGATCCTTGAGCCATTGTCTGGCTTGCGCGTTCACCTGATCGTTGGTACCCGCCGCCTTACCCTGCGTCACTACATAGAGCACGTTGTAGTAGAACTGCGTGAGCTTGCCGAGTTCCTCCGCGGCATCGGGCATTGGGCGTCTGCCTTCCGCCGCTTTTCCAAGCAGGGTCACGGTCGGCCCCTGTCCGACGGGCTCTTCCATGAGCGCCGCCATTTCCACCGCCATGATCGGGCTGCGACGTTCCCACACGGCCAGATTCGCAGCAGCTTCGGTCACGGCGACTCTCGGAGTGGTTCCGACGCGCACGGTGAATGGGACCACCCCTTTGGCTTTCGGCGTGTATGACAAGAAGGCCCGCCCGTCGCCACCAGTCATCGAGGTCGCGACGACATTGCCGGCGACGAGAAGCTCGATGGGTTCTCCTCCCAGACCAGTCTCCGTCAGGAAGCCCTTCCATGTGAGCGTCGCTTCAATGGTGGCCGACTGGTTGGGCGAGGTGAGGCTATCGTGAACCGTCAAGGTTCCGGAAATCTTCTCCGCCGCGGAGAGGATTGTAGTCGCAGTCCAGAAGAAAAGAATGGTGAAGAGACCGGCTCTGCGGAAGGGAACAGTCATAGACCGCACAGCCACAAGCCGATTTTGGGGCCCGGTCTTGCGATCACACATTAAGCACCATCGACCCCTTTGACCAATCGGACTATACCCACCCAATTAACAGTTGAGCGGGCCAAATGTAAGGGGTCCGACCCCTTTTATATCTTCATCCCCTCGTGAACCACACTCATCAGCTGGGGGGATCTGCGGATCTCGAAGAAGGCAGGTAAGTGCAGAGACGCGTATAGCCACCAGCTCCAGCTGGCGTGCATTCACTCTAAATCATTCCTGACACCATTTCTTCATCTCGGCCCCCCCCGGAAGGGCCGCGGTCGCCCGGGCGTAGACCTCGCGATAGCGGGCGGCATACGCGAACAGAAACTCTGCGACTCGTTCTAGCATGACGGCCATGCTGTGCTCGGCATCTAACTATGTATTATCTGGTTCCGGATAAGATGCCAGTTGCATTGTGATGCTGGAGAAGACCCCGTCCCCCGCCCGCTGGACTGTGAAGCCGGTTTTTGCCCACGTCTTACGATCACACATTGAGCATCGACCCCTCTGACCAGCCTGGCTCTCCGCGCCCGATGGGTAGGGAGCGAGTTATCCGTTTTTATTTTCACCAGAGAGTGGCCCGAATGGTCTCCCACAGTGCGCGTCCAACGAGAGCCTCCCGAGGCCGCGCACTGTGGGAGGTGCGCGACGCGAGGAATAACGAGCGTCACGTCTGCGCACGCCAGCGAGACGGTGAGCCAGCCGCATCTTCTTGAGACTAACGGGCCACCCTTCTTTCCGAGCGCACTCTTCTATGATGCTCCCTCCAAGCTTGCTCGCCTTACCTCACAGAAAGGGTGGGCTGGTCGATCCTCGATTGCGCGCGTCGGACGAGCACCTTCTCAGCGTGCGCGTTCCGCGAGCAAGAGGACGACCAGCCCACCCTCTCCCTACTTCCACCCCTCCCCGCTCATCCCGCCGCCGTGGCCGCCGAAGTTCCCGCCGAAGCCGCCCTGACCGCTCCCCCAATATTCTCCGCGGCGCAGGCGCGCATAGGGATGGCGCAGATCCGGACGACTGAGCCACCAGAGAAACCAGAGGGCTCCGCTGACGGTAAAGATCGTGATCCAAAAGCCGAGTCCGCGAAAGTGCGTCTTCTTAATGGAGCCGACGCGAATCTCCTGCGAGACCGAGGCCAACCCCACCACTGTGCGATAGAGTCCTTCGCCGAAGTGACCGTTCTTGACGGCTGGGTCCAGATATTCGTGCCCCACCTTCCCGACCACGTTCCCACCCATCACCGGCAACATTCGTCGTCCCATGGTGACGGCCGCCTGGCGCTCCTGCACAGACAGGAGCACCAACACCCCGTGTTCATTCTGGGCCGAGCCGATCCCCCATTTTTGGTAGAGACCGACCGCGTAGTCGTTGGCGGAGCCATAGGGTTTCAGCGAGGGCACGGTGACCACTACCATTTCCACCCCGGTCTTGCGCTCAAGATCCTGGCAGACCGACCTGATTCGCTCGCGCCACTCCGCATCGATCACCCCGGCATGGTCGCTCACATACCCTTGCGGGTCATAGGAAGGCACCGGCTCACGGGCGAATCCGACCGGCACTGCGACCCACAGCAGCAGAAGGCACAAGCTCACAACAGAACCGATCGTGATATTGGATCGACGGTTCATCGCGACGCCACCGTCCCATCCGGTCGGATCAACGCGATCAATGCGTCGAGGTTCGCCGCATACCGCTCGAACAAGCGTGGCACCTCCACCGGACCGGGAGAAATGATCCCTCGTTTGAGTTCCAACACATCGGTCAATCCTGCGAGATCGAGTCCCGTCAGCGTGCGAATGCCCGCAAGCAACGCATCCGACTGAAACAAGGCCGGCTGTCCGGCGATCCGTTGCAATCCTCGCAAACAGGGCAGCAACGCGTTCAGCGAGAGGGGCAACAACATGGTCATCGCTTCTTCCGTACCGCCGCCTTCAATATATCGCTGCCGCAGACGCACCAGGTTCCCTTGAATGCCCTGTTGCACTTGAGAGGCCAAATGCGTCCGGTCGATGTGCATGCCGATGAACGGATCCCGCCCCCAGAGCACGCGATGTTGTTCCTGAATTTCGAGATATTCGAGCGGGAAGACGGTGCCGGGCCGCGTGAGTTCGGCCTCCGTCACCAGGAGCGGCACCACGAACTGTTCACGGCTCCAACGCTTATGCGCCTTGGCATACCGCTTCAGTCCCTCGCGCTCGTATCCGGACAGCATGAGCAAGAGATTCAGGTTCGACCGGCCGGGCAGGAATTCCCCTCCGACCGCGCTGCCGTAGAGCAGGATACCTTCCAACTGGGAGCCAAGCAGGGCCGTCGTTTCCTTGACGTATCGCTGCAAGAGTTGCTGAACTTCGGAGGGAATATCGAGTGCAGTGGGTTGCGTCACAAACACCTCTGTCGTGGTTTGGGTAGGATGCTGAAAAAGCCCTCCAGCGGCGTTCTCGCCTCGTTCAGGTCCTCAACGTACCGCAAGGGTACGCCTCGGCCCTTCACTCGCTGCGGCCTTGCTGGACGGCTTTTTGAGCATCCCCAGGGCTAATTCGTTCTTATTCTGATGGTTTCGGGATAAGAAATTCTCGTAACCTACCAGGGAAGTCTTCGCCTTATGTTTCGTCCACTGATCTCTGACCTGCGCGCGGATCGGGTAACATTCCGGCAGCCATGACCCGGTCCAACAAGGAAAACGGGGGCCGGCTTCGTAATCCGGCCGTGGTCGAGAGCACACGATAGCGCAGTCTGGCATTGCGGTCGAGCGTCCGGAACACGCGGTCCCGCACATAGGCCACTAACGGATTGCCGGTATTCCAAAATCGACATTGCTCATCGGCCAACCGCTGCAACATCATCACGTGTGGCCGCCTCGCCACTTCAAATGCGCGCAACGACTCAGCAGAGAAATCGTTCTTCTTCAACCAGCCTGGAATGAGATCCGCCACGACCACCGCGTCCACCATCGCCTGCATCCGCCCCTGCGACGCATGCGGGTTCATCGCGTGCGCTGCGTCTCCGATGAGCAGAGCGCCGTCCGCCACCCATCGATCGGTTTTGACACGTCCCGTCGGCATGTAGCCCGTCTGGCTCCAATCGAGCAGTCCTTGCACAATCCCTTCCATACCGGGATCGATCCTGACCCAGGCTCGCCGCAACGCTTCGAGCCCACGGGCTTTGACCGCCTCATACGATCCGGCCTTGATCATAGAGAAGGCATAGACCTGTTGCCCGGCGGCGGGAAACAGGCCCAGGATTTCGCGTTTACCCACCAGATACCGCGCCTCGTCGAAGCCCGGCGGAGCCTTGAGAATGGCAATGAGATAACTTTCGGGATACCGATGGAGTTGGGCGGCGATGCCGAGGGACTCGCGCACTTTTGAAAACGCGCCGTCGGCGCCGACGACCAGTCGCGCGGACACATCGACCGGCTCGCCGTGACGTGTCGCCTGCAAACCGATTACGCGCGAGCCGTCGAACCGGAGACCGGTAAACGTGGCGTCATACCAGAGCGCACCGGGATTCTGTTTTTCCAGCGCATCGAGAATGGCATGGTGCGCCACGTTCGGCAGCGTCACCAGGGCGTGATTGTAGGGAGCCGGCAGATCGCCATAGTCCACCGTGCAGAGCCGTTCTCCGCCCGCCCGGCAAAAGTTGAATCGACGGACCGACCGGACGGCATGAGGCGGCAGCTGATCCAATAATCCGAGCCGATCGAGTACCCGCTGACCGTTCGGCTGCAGGATCTCGCCCCGCAATCCCTGCGGCGGTCCGGCGGCCCGCTCCAGCACCAGCGACCGCACCCCCTGCTGCGCGAGCATCAAGGCCAACACGGCGCCGCCGCCCCCCGCGCCGACAATCGCCACATCTGTCTCGATCATTGCACGGCCCATGCGCGGCTCGTCCTACTGAGTCCAGGTCACAAATCGTTCGTGGTCGTTCCACATGGTCAGAAACTTCTCGCGAGCCTTCGTCGTCAATCGCACATCGGTGATGACATCGAGGCGTTCGTCATTGTACCGGTTCCCGCTCGTCGTATGGTTGGCCGATCCCGACGTATTGATGGCATCGTCGATCACGACCTGCTTCAGGTGCATCAGGGCCTCATGCCGATTGATCCTGATGGGCACGCCCGCCAGTCGTAATGTATTCACGGCGCTATGCTGTTTCGAATCGTTGAGACGTTCGCGATCGGTAATCACCCGGACATCCACGCCGCGGCGTTTCGCCTCCACCAGCGCCGTCACCACCGAAGGCGCCGTCAATGCATAGACGGACACATAGATGTACCGCGTCGCATGGGCATAGAGACCGACCACCCGATCGAT
>CAKKRE010000010.1:107447-136433 GCA_919902505.1 Nitrospiraceae bacterium | reverse complement strand
CCAGCAAGGCCGCAGCGAATGAAGATCCGAGGCGTACCCTTGCGGTACGTTGAGGATCTGCACGAAGCGAGAAGGCCGCTGGCGGAGGTTTTCAGCATCCTGCTAGAGTGGGTCACTCTATATCGAACAAGGTTCGAAAATGGTCGTCCGATTCTTCCCAGGCGTGCGGCGACGTTTTCGACAACCACTCGCGCAAAAAACCCTTCTGCTCCGGCGTTAACATCTGCTTGATCTGATGCGACCGGCCCTGCAGGGGCTGGAGAAAACCGGCGCGCGTCCGAAAATCGAGCGTCGCGGTCCGCACATAGATGTTCGTGTACATGGAGGGACTGTCGTCCTCGCCTTCCCCCTGCACCCATACCGACAAAAATTTTTCCATCTGCAACCCGGCGCTGTCCAGGGCCGGTTCCGCATCATGAAACAGCTCGTTTTCCGACTCTTTCAGCGGAGCCGCCTCATGCGCGCGAAATAAGAAATTTTTCTTCCACATGCCCTACCCTCCAGACCGGCGCATACTGTAAGCTAGGCATGGTGAAAGTCAAGAAAGCGGCCGCCTGCTCCGTGCGACTCCGCAGCAACCTCCGCCACATCGACCCATCGGGGTGTGTTGCCTTGACAAAACAAGAATGCGTTTGCTAACTTCTTGAAATTATTTAGCAGTTTGCGGAAAATCACTGTGAGCTCATCGAAACACTGAGCACCTACACGTAAGGCGCAACAAGAATCCCTTTTGACAGGATGCTCAAAATGGCCGTCCAGCAAGGCCGTAGCGAACGAAGGAACGAGGCGTACCCTTGCGGTACGTTGAGGACCTGAGAGATGCGAGAACGCCGCTGGCGGAGATTTTCAGTATCCTGTCAGACTCTTACCTTCTCAGGAGCAGATATGCAGGTCATGATCAACGGCAAATCCGAAGAGATCGCCGGGGGCAGCGTGTTGGATCTCTTGAAAACCAAGAGCATTGAACCCCAAATGGTCGCGGTTGAAGTGAATGACACCATGCTCGAACGGACACACCTCGAGACTACCCAACTGAAAGACGGCGATCATGTGGAGTTTCTGTTCTACATGGGCGGTGGCCGGTGACCGACAAGGCCCATGCAGATATCACCGAGTTGATCGGCGGGACCCCGCTGGTTCGACTCAACCGCCTGAGCAAGCCGGGCGGCGCCACGATTTACGCCAAGGTGGAATCGTTCAATCCCGGCGGCAGCATCAAGGACCGCATCTGCCTGAACATGATCAACGAAGCCGAGCGCCTCGGCAAACTGAAACCGGGCGGCACCATCGTCGAACCGACCAGTGGCAATACCGGCATCGGCCTGGCGCTGGTGGCGGCGGTGCGGGGATATAAGCTCATTTTGGTCATGCCCGAAAGCATGAGTATGGAACGCGCCAGCCTCCTGTCGTCTTATGGAGCACAGCTCGTGCTCACAGCGGCGTGGGAAGGTATGAAGGGCTCGATTAAGGAAGCGGAAAGTATCGTCGCGCAGAATCCGTCGTATTACATGCCCGACCAGTTCTCCAACCCGGCTAATCCGGATATGCACCGGAAAACGACCGGCCCGGAAATTGTGAATGCGCTGGATGGACGCGTGGACGCCTTCGTGGCTGCGGTCGGCACCGGCGGCACCATCACAGGCTGCGGCGAAGTGATCCGCCAACGGAATCCGGCCGCCAAGATCGTCGCCGTCGAACCGGCCGGTTCGCCCGTGTTGTCGGGCGGAGATCCCGGGCCTCACAAGATCCAAGGCATCGGCGCCGGGTTCGTCCCGAAAGTGCTCAACCGGACATTACTCGATCGTGTGGTCACCGTGACCGACGATGAAGCCTATCAAACGGCGAAACTGCTCGCGAAGAAAGAAGGGCTACTGGTCGGCATCTCCGCCGGCGCCAACGTCTTCGCCGCGCAAAAGATCGCCGAAGAGCTTGGACCGGGGAAAAACGTCGTCACCATCCTCTGTGACACCGGCGAGCGGTACATCAGCATCGAAAAGTATTTCAACATTTGACCATTGGCATGAATGATTGAGGGGGGATGCTCAAAATGGTCTCTCAGCAAGGCCGCAGGTGAGAGGAAACCGGAGGCGTACCCTCTGGGTACGTTGAGGATTTCATCGAGCCGAGAACGAAGCTGAAGGTCCATTTTCAGCATCCGGAAGATTTTCAACATCTGAGCTTGGTACAGATTACCTAGGGAGAGGAGGCTCAAAAGCGTCATTCAGCAAGGCCGCAGCGAGTGAAGGTCCGAGGCGTACCCTTGCGGTACGGTGAGGGCGTGAACGATGCGAGAACGCCGCTGGTGACGGTTTTCAGCCTCCGTCGGACATGGAATTTACAGAGACACAAATCAATCGCTACAGCCGCCATATTCTTCTTCCCGAAGTCGGGGGCAAGGGCCAGAAGAAGATCGTGCAGGCGAAGGTCCTCATCGTCGGCGCAGGGGGGCTCGGCTCGCCGGCCGCGCTCTATCTCGCAGCCGCCGGGATCGGTACTATCGGGCTCATCGACAGCGACGTCGTGGATCTGAGTAACCTGCAGCGGCAAGTCATTCACCAGACGCCGGACGTGGGCCGCCCGAAGGTCGTCTCCGGCAAAGAAAAAATTCAGGCGCTGAATCCCGACGTGAACGTGGTGATGTACGAAGAGCGACTCACCGCCGGCAATGCGCTCAAGATTGTGAGCGGCTACGATGTGGTCATCGACGGCGTCGATAACTTCCCCACGAAGTTCCTCATCAACGATGCCTGCTTCTTTGCCGGCAAACCGTTGGTACACGGCGGCATTCTTCGATTCGATGGTCGCGTCACCACCATCATTCCGAAGAAGTCGGCTTGTTATCGCTGCGTGTTTAAGAAGCCGCCGCCCGAGGGACTCGTCGCCTCCTGTCAGGAAGCCGGTGTCATCGGTGTGCTGGCCGGCATCATCGGCACGATTCAAGCGACCGAGGCGCTCAAACTGATTCTCGGCATCGGCCGCCCGTTGACCGATCGCCTTCTGGATTTCGATGCGCGTCGCACCCAGTTTAGAGAAATCCGCATCAAGCGGAATCCCGATTGTCCGCTCTGCGGCGAACGGCCCACGATTACGGAGCTGATTGAAGACGGCGACGTCGCCGGGCCGACCTGTGCGCTCCCGGGTCAACGTAACTTGTAGCGAAGGTGTCTCCATGTCGAAAATGAAAGCGCTCGTGTGCCGGGAATGTGGGAAGGAATATCCACCCAAAGCCATCCACGTCTGTGAGATGTGCTTCGGCCCGCTCGAAGTCAAATACAACTACGACGAGATCAAAAGCACGATCTCCCGGAAAAAGATCGAACAGGGCCCGAACAGCATGTGGCGCTATATCGACCTGTTGCCGGTCGAAAGCACCGCGATCATCGGGCCCCATGCGGGACTGACGCCGTTGGTGCGGGCGAAAAATCTCGGCGCCTATCTGGGCATCGACGAGCTCTATATCAAGAACGATACGGTGAACCATCCGACCCTGTCGTTCAAGGATCGGGTCGTCGCGGTGGCCCTCACGCGCGCGCGGGAACTCGGCTTTGAGACGGTCGCCTGCGCCTCAACCGGCAATCTGGCCAACTCCGTTGCGGCTCACGCGGCGGCGGCGGGCATGAAGTGTTATGTGTTCATTCCAGCCGACCTTGAAGCGGCGAAGGTACTCGGCAACCTGATTTACAAGCCGAACGTAGTCGAGGTCGAGGGCAACTACGACGATGTGAACCGTCTCTGCAGCGAAATCGCGGGGGAACATGGCTGGGCGTTCGTGAATATCAACATTCGCCCCTACTATGCCGAGGGTTCCAAAACCCTCGCGTTCGAGACCGTCGAACAACTCGGCTGGCGCACGCCGGACCAGGCCGTCATTCCCATGGCCTCTGGTTCCCTGCTGACGAAGATCTGGAAGGGACTGCACGAAATGCATGCGCTGGGGCTGGTCGATTCCGTCCGCACCAAGATCAACGGTGCGCAGGCTGAAGGCTGCTCCCCGATCGCGACCGCCTTTAAAGCAGGCCGGGATTTCTTCAAGCCGGTCAAGCCGAAGACGATCGCCAAGTCCCTTGCCATCGGCAACCCGGCCGACGGCTACTACGCCTTGAAAGCCACCGCGGAGAGCAAAGGCGCGATGGACGCGGTGACGGACGAGGAAATCGTCGAAGGCATCAAGCTCCTCGCCCAGACCGAAGGCATTTTCGCCGAGACGGCCGGCGGCGTGACCATCGGGGTGCTGTGCAAGCTTGTGAAGCAGGGGCTGATCAAGAAGAGCGATGTCACGGTCGCCTATATCACCGGCAACGGGCTCAAAACCCAGGAAGCGGTCGTGGACGCCGTCGGACGTCCGTTCCGCATCCAGCCCAGCCTGGTGAACTTCCAAAAAACATTCAAAATGGGAAAGAACAGTGGTGGTGACTCATGATTAAGGTTCGTATTCCAACGCCTCTGCGTCCCCTCACAAAGGGCCAGGGCGAGGTTGAATCCGCGGCAGCCAACATTGTGGACATGATCGGATCGCTCGACGCGACCTATCCTGGGCTGAAAAGCCGACTTTGTGACGAAAAAGGCGACTTGCGGCGCTTCGTCAACATCTACGTCAACGAGGAGGACATCCGTTTCCTGAACGGGAAAGAAACCTCTTTGAAGGACGGCGATGAAGTGTCGATCGTTCCCGCGATTGCCGGAGGATAGCCATGACCAGCCTACGCTTTCATATTCGTTTTCCCGAGAACAAGATCAAGGAGCCGATCATTTATCAGATCGGACATGAGTTCAAGGTCGTGACCAACGTGCGCCGGGCCGACGTGCGCGAAACCACCGGGTGGATGGATCTCGAACTGACCGGCGAGACCGAAGAAATCGAACGCGCCATCGACGGCATCCGCACCAAAGGCTGCGTCGTCGATCCCATTGAATTGAACGTGGTGGAATAACCATGGGTGAAACGCACCTCGTGAAGCGTATCTCGTTTTAGGGCCGGACCGCTTCACGTTTCACGAGCGACGAGAGACGAGTCGAATGGAATTTACCGAACAGCAAATACAGCGCTATAGCCGGCACATCATCCTCAACGAGGTCGGCGGCAAGGGGCAGGTCAAACTGTCCAAGGCCAAGGTTCTCCTGATCGGAGCCGGAGGGCTCGGCTCGCCCGCAGCCCTGTATCTGGCGGCTGCCGGCATCGGCACCATCGGCCTGGTGGACGGCGACGTGGTGGATCTCTCGAACCTCCAGCGGCAGATTCTCCATACGACCGCCACCATCGGCGTACCGAAGGTGGAATCCGGGAGAAGGATGCTGTCGGCCATCAACCCCGACATCACGATCAAGACCTATCAGTTGAACGTCGATACCGAGAATATTCTTGCTCTCATGTCCGACTATGACATCGTGCTGGACGGCTCCGACAATTTCACCACGCGCTTCCTGGTCAACGATGCCTGTTTCTTCGCCAAGAAGACACTCATCTCAGCCAGTATGTTCCGCTTCGAGGGACAGCTCACGACCATCAAGCCGCATGCCGGATACCCTTGCTATCGATGCCTCTATCCTGAACCGCCGCCGGCCGGATTGGTCCCGAACTGTCAGGAAGCCGGTGTGTTGGGTGTGCTGGCGGGAACCATGGGCATCCTGCAGGCGTCTGAAGCGATCAAGGAAATCCTGGGCATCGGCGAAACCATCGCCGACAAGCTCGTGATCTACGATGCGCTGGAGATGAAGTTCAGGAAAGTGTCTCGCCCGAAAGATCCGCGATGTCCCCTCTGCAGCGCCACGCCGACGATCAAAGATTTGGGCGGGGACTACAGCGTCGCCTGCACCATCTGATATGCCCGATCTATCGATTCCGCAACACATCCTGGATCAGATCGTCGCGCATGCGCGCGAGTTAGCGCCGTTCGAATGCTGCGGCCTGCTCGCCGGCACGAACAAGACCGTCACGCATCTCTACCGCATCACGAACATCGTGGCCGTCGAAGGGGCGGAGAAACTCTCGACCTTCGATGACGATAAGGTCGCCCATCTCGAACGGCTGTCCCCGGAAGAACGAGCTGAGATCGCCTTCGTGATGGACATGGGGGATTTTTCGGCCGCCAAAAAAGACATCCGCAAAAACGGCTTGGACCTCCAGGTGGTCTATCATTCCCATCCGAAAGATCCCGCGCGCCCCTCGCACACCGACATCAAGATCGCCACCGACTATGAAGAAATCTGGCAACGCATCAACCTGCCGGTCCCTGCCTATCTATTGGTCTCCCTGATGCACGCCCCTGCAGCGGACATCCGCACCTATTGGATCACCGGCGGCCACGTTCGTCCCGCCGACGTGCATATTATCTAGCCACTCCTCACTCCAATAATTCCAGCGCGCACCTCTACCAATCGCTCGGCAACGATGCCATAATCCGGTTTTGTCCTCTCATCCAAGGGAGCAATCGATGCGATTCACGCCATTCATCATCGCACTCATCCTCTGCCTGACCGGAATCACGAACGCTGGAAACACCTCGGCCGCTGAAAAGAGCTACTACAGTCCGATCATCAACGTCGATGTCGAAAACAGCCGCATTCTGATCTCGACCCTTGGTGCGGTCTTTTGGGTGGAGGTGCCTGAAGCAGGACGTCCCCACATGGAGAAACTGCCGCAATCCGGACTGGTGGATATCGTGGTGGAGACGCGCGACGGCCAGCCGCCGCTCCTGAAAAGCTGGAAGGTCAAGTCCGGCGAATCGACCTGCCTGCACTTCGACGGGAAGGTCTGCAAGTAGGGAAGAAGCGTTGCACTTGGCCCTAACTTGGTTGGGCTGGTACGTACTTCCGCACATAACGAGTTACATACGCTTCGGACAGCTTCGCATCTGCCAACCCCGAATTGATACGCTGAATATACTCCTGTTTAGGGCTGCCTTCGACCGTCACTGCATCAACGTAGACGAGCGCCACTTTCTCTTGCCCCTCATGTAACACAGGGAACTCGACCTTCTGATACGAGCCTGAACTCACGCCTTCGTACTTATCCAACGAAGCTTCATCCGTTGCAGAAATCTCGAACAGGACACCTTCGACGTAGTCATTCATCGATTTGACAACGTTCGCATATCCACGCGTCGAAATAATCCAACGGTAATCAAGAAGACGGGCAACACCAACTTTCTTGCTTTGTGAGCATCGTTTGTCCATTTGGGCGCTCCACATATTGGAGCCGTATGCAAAGTAGAGTCGCATGATTAGCGCCTCACTTCAGCGACGCGCTATCTTTGCTCGACGGGTTGGGCGCCTGGCCGGTCGCGATGCTTTCGAGACATGAGGGAATTTCTTAGGATGCCTAATGGACTCGACAGCTAGATCCACATCAAGATCAGGCCAATACAGGTGGTGAGATTGCGGCCATTGAACGTTAACAAGTTCTGCCACGGAGGCATCCTTGAACCAGGGGAATTCTTTGAATCCAACAAAGAGCTCTTCATCCGCGATGAACAGCCAGAACCCATGCCGGGAGATGTTTGTGACCTCAGCTTCCGAAATGTTCTTGCCAGGCGTTGCGGATTTCATCGTAATGCTCCTTGAGGAGAGTTTTCGCTGCCCGGATCTGTCGATGTCTCCATTCGTCTGAGCGAGATTAGCCCCCGTTCTATTTCGAATTCACACAACCCTCAGATGGGCGGCTGTAGCACGGAAGAAGCCCGCAGCTTCGTCAAGCTCAATAAGGCGTTTCCGAACAACTGAATCGGATTTACTCTGCAACTGACTGAACAGTTGTTCAATTTCCCAAACACGCATTAATCGATCCTGAAACTCGCGAGCCTGCCCCGATTCGACAAGCCCTCGAAGGGTCTTTTGCATCAGCTGTGCAAGTGTGTGGAGCTGGGCGCAACTGCCATGTGGGTATTGCTTGATCTTGAGCGACGCGCTCACCGACTCGATAAGCTCAGCAAGTTCGCTAAAATAGTTGGCCAACCTGTCGCGGCGATCTCGTTGTGCTTTCTGCAAATCACCTCGGATCCCGAATATCTCCTTGCCTACTTCCCAGATAGTCTTTGCAAGGTCCAACATGGCGAGTTCTCCTTGAGCCATGAAACGTCACGATGCTTCGATACCTCCTGACTAGATTGCAGCCACTCAACCCCGTCCAAGATCGGACAAGTCCGCTTGCCCAAACCGGGCAAATTGTCTACCGATTCACCTACAGCGTCAAGGCACAGGATCAGCAGGCACGGCAGATACTTACATTTTGACGTGAGCGACCATGCGTCAGGGCAATGGCGCTCAGACGGGGCCGGTTTCAGCGGATGGGACTGGAGGAGAAGATCGAAAGGAAAGAATGAGATATCCAGCCCACCATCCTAACGGATGGTCACCAAGGCGCAATAGCAGGAGTGACCCGCCGCGCCACATCCGGCGCGGCACGTTTCACAAATGCCGTAGCGCTACTCCGAACTCCCCAGCATGTCGTCGACTAACGGTCGATTAATATCCGTGCACCCGATGCAAATGGTATCGAACAACGATTCGTGATCGGACACGAAGTTCCTACCGTCGACCAATTTTTCGGCAAAGACTTCCTCGTAGCATGTGTCGCACAACATCATCAACCCGCGTGACACGGACACGGTTTTCCGGCCTGCACTCCCCGCCATAACCGACTTCCTTTCATCTATATGATCCGGTGCGCGCAGCCTGCGCTACACCGATCCCTTTTGCCTCGCGATCCAGAAATCTTCAGGCTCTAGATCGACCCCACACACCGCGCACTCATAAATCGACTGCCCCTCCGGTAATTGAATCTCCGTCCGGTCGATTCGGCCACGGCACACATGGTAGAAATGCCCCCGGGCGTCTTCGTTGTCGAGCGGATCACTTTCGTAAATCAGCACCATATCCCTTACTCCCTTTGATCATCATTCATGAAGTCTGCGCAACCGTAATACTCAATATTCAATCGACTCTTGGATATTGACCGCGTATTTCTTATACATATTCGTAAGGATGCTCAAAATGGCCGTCCAGCAAGGCCGCAGCGACGTGAATGAGCGAGGCGTACCCTTGCGGTACGTTGAGCTCTTTCACGATGCGAGAACGATGCTGGCGGACTTTTTCAGCATCCTGTTAAATTTTGAACTGGGCCTCGTACAGCCCCGCATACACCCCGCCCCGTTTCATCAGGGCCTCGTGGTCGCCTTCCTCGACAATCGTCCCGCGCTCCACCACGATGATACGATCCACGTCATGCAGCGTGGCCAGGCGGTGTGCAATGATGAAGGTCGTTCGCCCTTTGGTGAGATCGTTCAGGGCTTCACGAATCTTCACCTCGGTTTCAGTGTCGATATTGGAGGTGGCCTCGTCGAAGATCACGATGGGCGGATCTTTCAGCAACACGCGCGCGATCGAGACCCGCTGCTTCTGGCCAACCGACAATTTCACCCCGCGCTCCCCGATCCAGCTATCATACCCGTCCGGCAGTCGGGTGATAAAGTCATGGGCACGCGCCGCGCGGGCGGCCGCTTCCACGCGCTCATGGCCGGCCGAAAGGTCGCTATAGACGATATTCTGGCGCACGGTGCCGTTGAAGAGAAAGGGCTCCTGCTGTACCAAGCCGATCTGCCCTCTCAAAAAGTCCAGCGGCAGCTCTCGCACATCATGCCCATCCAGCAGCACCGCCCCGCTGCGGACGTCGTAAAACCGCATCAACAGCTTCAAGAGCGATGTTTTGCCCGCTCCGCTCGGTCCGACCAAGGCGATCCGTTCGCCCGGCCTGACCGTGAGATTCACATCGGATAAGACGGTGCCGTCCTTCCGGTAGCCGAACCCCACATGCCGATACTCCACCGCGCCTCTCAGCCGTTCGACGGGCCGCACTACGCCGGGCCGGTCTTCAACCTCCGACTTGGTATCGAGGATTTCAAACACCCGCTCGCTGGCCGCCAACGCATGCTGCAACATGTGATTCAAGGAGTGGATTTCGTTGATCGGGGTGTAAAAGAGCCCGAGGTAGGAGAGGAACATCACCAACTGACCGACCGTCAGTTCTCCGGCCAGCACTTCCCCCGCGCCGTACCACAGGATCAACACCGTGCCGGTGCTGCCCACAAACACCATACCCGGCCAGTACCAGGACCACAGGAACATGGCCCGCAGGCTGTTTTGACTGTACGTCTGGCTCAAGGTCTCGAACCGTTTGCGTTCATACTCGTGTTGATTGAAGCCGATGGTCTCCTTGATGCCCGACAAGGCATCCTGAAGATAGGCATTGAGGTCCGCCACGCTTTTGCGGATCTCGGCGTAGTACCCGTGCACCCGTCGCGTAAACCAGGCGGCACAGACGATCAGGATCGGAATGGGCAGCAGCGAAAGCAGCGCGAGCTTCCAGTTCAGGAAAAACATCATAATCGTGATGCCGACCAAGGTCAGCGAGGCCGTCAGCAATCCCTCGAGCCCGTCGACGAAAATCCGTTCGACATGTTCGGTATCGCTGGTCACCCGGGTCATGATCTCGCCCGTCGAGCGGTTCTCGAAATAGCTCAACGACAGGCGTTGCAGCGCCCCGAACACCTGCATGCGCAACGCGTGCACGGCCTTCTGTTCGAGCAGATTGTTGAACCGGACCCGCATCGAGCTCATGAGATTTCGCAGGACATAGGAGCCGAGGAGCGCTCCCAACACCCAGGGCAACATCTCAGGACGCTTCGACTGGATGACATCGTCGATGACGATCTTGACGAGATACGGCGGAACCAATTCCAGCGCCGTGGCGAGACCCGCGCACACAAAGGTCACCACCGCCAGCATCCGGAACGGCTTGAGGTAAGACAGAACGCGTAGAAGCGAGTTCACGACGACTCGACGATCCGGGACGGATCAGATGACACTGGCCGGTTCCTTCTGCCAATACTTCTGAAATTCATCCATCTGGGTCAGGGTGGAGAAGTCGGTCATGCGGTCGATGAACAGCTTGCCGATGAGATGGTCCAGTTCATGTTGAATACAGACGGCATACAAGCCGCTGGCTTCGAAATCGAACGGCTTCGCATTCCGATCCAGCCCGGTCACTCGAACGATCGAAGGACGCGTGACTTTGCCTCGCAACCCGTCGACACTCAAGCAACCTTCCCATCCTTCAACCTGCTCGGGGCCGTAGAACTGGATCGTCGGATTGATGAGCACCGTCTTGGGAAAACCGCCTTCTCCGGGACAATCCATTACCACGAGTTGCTGCGATCGCCCCACCTGCGGAGCGGCTAAACCGATCCCCGGTTCGTCGTACATGGTTTCAAACATGTCGTCGATGAGTTGCTGGAACGCGCTTTTTTTTATTTCCGCCGGGGTCAGAGGCAGGGCCTTCTGCCGGAGAATCGGATTGCCGAGTTTACTGATCGCCAAGATCGCCATCCTGCACCTTTTCTATCAATGTCTCATCGCGCGAGCGACTTACGCCGGACAACCGGCTCCTTCAATACCTACCACGGGCTTTTGACTCTCCGCAACCGCCCGAGTCGGATCGTCAGCCGGCCCGCTTGCGGCTCTTCGGCTCCGGCATTTCAAACATCTCTTTCGACTGATTCCACCAGTCAATCCACTCCTGCGCCCAGGCCTGGCGATCCTGCTTGCTGGAGGCATCCCAGTCATGAAAATCCGTCTCATGCCGCGTCAACGTCCAGAGCGACTGCACGGCGGACAAGGCCACGAACCGTTCGTCATCCCCCAGCAGATCGATGAGGGGCTGAATCACTTCTTTCCGACGAACATACCGCGCTTCAACCGCCGCCGCTTTGCGGATCGACGCATTGGCATCTTTCGCCATCGCCTCAATGGCCGGCGCGGCCTCCATCGGATCCAGGCGCACCGCGACCCGGAGCGCGTGCTCACGAATACGAGGCAGTTCTGTCCCCAGCTTCGCCGTATCCAGCAGAGCCGGCACGGCAGCCGGAGACTTGATCATGGAAAGAGTCTCAATGGCATTGTACCGGATCCGCGGGCCGGGCATGGCCAGCGCCTTGGTCACCACCGACAGGACCGGCTCTCCCAGATGCACGAATTCGCCCATCGCCCAGAATTCCTGCTTTCCCTCCAACAACGGCAACAGTGCCTCGGCCCGCTGCAGTTCCTCAGGCGTCAGGGCCTTGGTATTCGGGGCCACCGAGACATCCGGCACCGGCTCGGACTTGGGCGGCGCCTCATACGGCATCTGCACCGGCCACAGGATGGCATCGGACCAGGCTTGATCCACAGTGATTCCCACCAAGCCCAGGCACACCAGGCCCCGAACCAACAATCGACCGACCATGCGCTGCTTCACACCCATCATAGTGACCTACCCCTTACAGCATGACCATTAATGTGGAACCACCGGTTCCTGCTCTGCTTCGACTGTGCGCGTGCTCGCCGTGCGACGATGTACAACTTCATATAAAACCGGCAGGACAACAAGGATGAGCACCGCCGCAGTCAGCATACCGCCCACCACCACCCGGGCCAGCGGTTGTTGCGCCTGCGAGCCGATCCCTGTGGCCAAGGCTGCAGGGAGCAACCCGATGGCCGCGGCGAGCGTGGCCATGAGAATGGGACGCATCTGCACATCCGCCCCCTTCAAGACGGCCTCTCGCAAATCGAGCCCATGCCGACGAAAATCTTCGATGCGTGAGATTAGCAGGACTCCTCCGAGAATCGCTACTCCCAGCGTCGAAATCACCCCCACCGCTGCAGAGATGCTGAAGTGGGTTCCGGTGAAGACGAGCGAGAAAATACCGCCGATCAACGCAAACGGCACCGTGACCAACACCAGGAGCGCGTTCGTCAGAGAATTGAAGGTCGTGTAGAGGAGAAACAGGATGATCACCAGACTCACCGGCACGATCATCGTCAGGCGTTTCTGTTCGGCCGTGAGTTGATCGTATTGGCCCGCCCATTCAAGCCGATACCGTTCCGGGAGCGAGACCGCTTGAGCCATCTTGGTCTGGGCCTCCTTCACCGTGCTCTCCAGGTCGCGGTCGCGGACGCTGAACTTGATCGGAATATACCGTTCGTTGTTTTCCCGATAAATGATGAACGCGCCGGTCTGGGTCCTGATCGTCGCCACCTGTTTGAGGGGAATCCGCGCGCCGTCCGGCGTATTGACCAGAATATTGCCGATGGTCTCAGCATCCCGCCGAAACTCGGGAAGAAACCGAACCACCAGATCGAACAGGCGCTCGCCCTCGTAGACCTGCGTCACTCCCTGGCCGCCCACCGCCGCCTGCACTACCGCGTTGACGTCGGACACGCGCAACCCGTAACGGGCGCTTGCCTCACGATCCACCTGAATCAGGAGATTAGGCTGCCCCACCAGCCGGAAGACGCCCAGATCCTTCACCCCCCGGATACCCTTCATGACCGCTTCGACTTCGACCGCCTTCGCCTCCATGGTCTTCAGGTCGTTGCCGAACAACTTGATGGAGTTCTCTCCCTTCACGCCGGACATGGCTTCTTCCACATTGTCCTGGATGACCTGGGAAAAGTTGAAGACAATCCCCGGGATGACCTTCAACCGCGCTTCGATTTCTTCCACCAGCTGATCCTTGGTCAGACCCGGCCGCCACTCCTTCTGCGGCTTCAGATTCGCGAGGAACTCCGCGTTGAAGAAACTCGTGGGGTCGGTCCCGTCGTCGGGTCTCCCGAGCTGAGAGACAATCGTGACGACCTCGGGCGACTGCCGGAACATCTGCCGGATTTCTCCGGTCAAGCGGGCGGCCTCGTCGTAGGAAATATCGACCGGCATGGTCGCGCGGACCCAGAGGTTCCCCTCCTCCAGCGCCGGCATGAATTCTCCACCGATAAATTGCAGCGCCCCGAATGCCCCGACCAGCAGCAACAGCGCCGCTCCGATCACTTTCACGTTGTGGCGCAAGGCCCATTGCAACACGGCCAGATAGGTCCGTCGAATCGCGCCGACAAACCGCGTGTCTTCTTCCTTCACCACTCCTGTCAGCATCAGCGAGCAGAGCACCGGCGCCAGCGTAAAGGCCATGAGCAGCGCACCGAAGAGGGCAAAACCATAGGTGATGGACATCGGCGCAAAAATCTTCCCGGGCACGCCGGTCATCGTGAACAGGGGAATGAACGCCACCACAATGATCGCCGTCGAAAAGAAAATCGGCTGCCCGACCTGGCGAGCCGCACGCACGATCTGTTGCGGCACGGTCAGGCCCAGGCGGCGATCGTGGCCGAGATGGAAAAAGATACTTTCCACCATCACCAGGGTGGCATCGACGATGATGCCGAAATCGATCGAGCCGAGCGAAATGAGGTTGGCGGACTGCCCGATCATCACCATCATGGTGAAAGTGAACAGCAGCGATAGGGGAATGGTCAGCGCCACGATAAGCGACGCGCGGAAATGACCCAGAAACACGAACAGAATCACGAAGACCAGGACCATGCCGCTGATCAAAATATCGGTGACCGTTTCAACTGTGGTATGGATCAGGGCGGTCCGGTCATAGAACGTCTTGATCTTCACCCCTTCCGGCAATTTCCACTTGTTCAGTTCCTCGACCTTTTCCCGGACCCGCTCCAGCACGGACAGCGCCTTGTATCCGCGCTGCAACAGGATCACCCCTTCCACAACGTCGTCGTTGTCGTCGATGCCGACCTTCCCCAGCCGCACCCGATGCCCCACCGACACGGTGCCTAGCGTCTTGACGAAAATGGGGGTACCTTCCTTTTCGGCCACCATCACATTTTCGATATCCGCCAAACCGTTGATCAACCCGAGACCACGGATGTTGTAGTTCTGCGCGCCGACGGTGAGGTAGTTGCCGCCGACGTTGGCGTTGCTGTTGGTCAAGGCCTCCATGACTTGCGCGAGGCTGACTTGATAACTGATCAATTTCCCGGGATCGATATCGACGTGATATTCCTGGGTCGTGCCTCCGAAGGCCGTCACATCGATGATCCCCGGCACACGCCGGAACTCCCGCCGAACCTGCCAATCCTGGATCGTCTTCAGGTCGGTCAGGCTCGTCTTCCCGTCTCCGGCCAGTTCATAGCGGTAGATCTCTGCAATCGCCCACCAGGGCGACAAGGCCGGCTGCACGTTTTGAGGAAGACTGACCGTGGCCAGGCGATTGATGACTTCCTGCCGGTCGAGGAAATATTGCGTCCCGAAGTCGAAATAGATCTTCACGTCGCTCAACCCGAAAATCGACAAGGAGCGAATATCGGTGAGACCCGGCATCCCGTTTAAGGCCACCTCGATGGGAATGGTGATTTGCCGTTCGATCTCTTCCGCGGACCAGCCCGGAAATTGCGTGATCACCTCCACCATCGGAGGAGAGGGATCCGGATAGGCGACGATGTCGAGTTGCTGGAAGGCATAGAGCCCGCCGAAGAGGAGACTGAAGCCCAGCGCACAGATCAGAAACCGCTGAACGAGGGAGAGCTCGACGATACGGACAATCATGAGGCGGGACACCTCTGGGAGAGGCGAGAACACATGATCGTGACCTCGATCATTACTTCACCTCCTGTCCCTTCACCAGCACCGCGCCCTTGATGACGATACGCTGGCCTGACGTCAGCCCCTCCAGAATGCGGACCTGCCCGCTGGACACGTTGGAGACCACCACTTCGCGCTTCTCATAGTGATTGGGGGCGTCGACCAGGTAGACGAAATGTTTGCCGTCGATCTCGACGACCGCTTCCTTGGGAATCGTGAGGAATGGCGTGGCGTCGCCGACGTCCAGCCTCAGCCGCGCGAACATCTCCGGTTTCAGGCGCTGATCGCGATTATCGACCCAGGCTCGAACCTTAATCGTGCGGGTGTTCGGATCGACGACATCTCCGATGGAAGCCACGACGGAGGCGAAGTCGGTCCCCGGATAGGCTTCCACGTTGATGCGCCCGACCTGGCTGACTTTCACCAAGGCGAGGTCCCGTTCATAGACATCGGCCACGACCTGCAACCGATCCAGATCGGCCACCGTGAACAAGACCTGGCCGGCGTCGCTTCCAACAGACTGTCCCGGAGTCACGGCCCGTTCGACGACGGTGCCGGTCAAGGGACTCTTCATCTCGAAGCGCGAGGTAATACGCTGTTGGGCGAGCGGCTTCTCCAGCTCTTGAGCCGGAATGCGCAACGACAACAAGCGCTCTTTTGCCCGCCGGAATTCCGCGCGCGCTTTGATCAAATCGTTCTCGGCCTGCTTGAGATCCTTCAGGGCCAAGGCCTTGGTGGCATACAATTCCTTCGCAAGTTCCTGCGCCCGCGTGGAATATTCCATCTCCGACGCTTCTTTCACAAACTCCGAATAGGCGGCGGTAATATCGGAACTGTCGATCACCAGCAACGTCGCCCCTGCCTCCACGCGGTCGCCCAGCTTGGCACGTACCTCCACCACCCGGCCTTGCAGCGGAGAGGAAATTTTCGAATACCGATCTTCCCCGTAGGCCACCTTTCCGACCAGAACCAGCTCGGGCTGGATCGGTTTGAAATCCACCACGGCCGATTCGATCTGCCCGGTGGACTGCGGCGGAGGCTGGATGGCAACATGTTCCGGGGTCACGGGAGGCTTCGAGGAGGCTGGTTCTTGCGTTTGACTGCAGGCACACAGCGACAGCGCCACGGCCACCCCTGCGACCGACCTCACCCCAGAGATCATGACGTAATCTCCTGCCCGACCGAACTCTCCAATTGGAACAGGTTCCGCTGATAGGAAAAGAGGGCTTCGATGAAATTCTGTTGAATCGTACGGGACGTCCGCGCGGCATCGAGAAGATCCAGAATGGTGGCGCCTCCCCGTTCATAGGCGCGCTCGACGATGGTGAAGGTGGAGCGGGCATCTTCCAACACTCCCGCCAGATAGGCCTCCACCAGCCGACGACTCTGGAGCAGATTCTGGTAGGCTACATCCACCTGGTTTTCCACCTGATTGACCGTGCGATCCAATTCCGCCTGGGCCGACTGCACGCCGACTTCAGCCTGGACGATCCCGCCCTGGTTACGATTGAACAACGGCAGAGGCACACCGAGATTCAGGATCCCCATCTGCTGGTTATCGGGGCCGCGCGAGCCTTGCACCGAATAGCCGGCGCCGATGGTCACATCCGGAACCCGAAAGGCCTTGGCCAGTTTGAGATCTGCCTCGCGTTGCGACAGAGCCGCCCGCCGGCTCTTGATATCGGGACGGACATCCAGGGCCACCGACCTGAGCCGTCCCATGTCGGGGTCCACCCGCCGGTAGTCCATTTCGGTCGTCAACTCCAGCTTCGACGCAGGAGAGAGACGCAGCAGTTGCCGGAGATCGGCCCTGGCGGACTCGCCCTCCTGAATCGCCTCGATCACCTGCGCTTGAAAATCGACCACCTGCAGACGAATACGAATCAGATCGACTTCGGCGATATACCCTTTTTTAAAACGGATCGTGTTGACGTCTAAAATACGCGCGAACCGGTCCCGGTTTTCTTCGGCCAGAGACAACCGGCGCTGCGCCACCAGCACTCGATAGTAGGCGTCCTTGATCGTGAACCCCAACTGCCGGACGGCATCTTCAAAATCCGCTTCCGCCGACTGCACCCCGAAGCCGGCACTTTCGATCCGGTACCCGCGCTTGCCGGCCAATTCAAACAATTGCTGCACCTGCATGGTGAGCGCGCCGGTTTTGGCCAGCGTATTACCCTGCGTAAACGAGGCCACATTTCCCAGCTGCGCCACCGGATTCGGAAAGAGCCGAGCCGTAATCTGCTGCCCCTTGCTGGACTCGATCCCGTACTTGGCGATCAACAAATCCAGGTTCTGCTTCAGAAACAGGGCCATCGCCTCGGACAAGTTCAGGCGGACCACCGGCGGAGAAAACGGAACGGCCGGGGGCGGGGTTGATTCAGCCGCCTGCGCAATTCCGCCGCCGATCACGAAGCATCCCAGCAGGCCGATCGCCAGCCAGGCGCGACAGACCAGGGCCGATAGGCACGGGCCGACCCGCCGGCGATCTCTGTAGTGGAGCATGTCGTCACGCATTGTGCAGGAGTATCGAACCATCGAGGACAGCGCGCGCATTATACTGATTCTTCAGTGTGTTTGAAACAAGACCCGCGGCACTCGCTCATTGCATTTTCAGTTCCGTCCAGGCCCGGTCATAGAGGCGGATGCCCCTACCGACATCCTTCATCCACTCTAATCGATCGAGTTGATCGAACGGCGGATACACCGCGGGATTGTCCCTCGTCGTGGCGTTCACCAGTTCCCTGGCCGGCCTGGAGGCGGAGGCAAAACGCAGCCGCTCCGACGTGCGCGCCGCGACCTGAGGCTCCATTAAATAGTTGATAAACCGCATGGCTAACTGTTTCTGAGGCGCCGTCCGGAGCACCACTAGACAGTCGGCCCACAAGGTTGCCCCTTCCTTCGGGACGACATAGCGAATGGACGGCCGTTCGGCCATGGCCCGCGCCACGGGTCCACCCCAGGCATGCGCCAAGACTACCTCCCCTGAAGCCAACAACTGATCGTAATGGTCGCTCGTATAGGTCTTCACCAAGGGTTTCTGCTGCAGCAACCGCTCCTTCGCCGCCTCGATCACCTCCGGATCCGTGCTGTTCATCGATTGCCCCATGGAACGCAACACCGCGCCGAAGACTTCCCGCTGGTCGTTCAACATGCTGATGCGGCCTTTGTACCGCTCGTCCCATAGGATCGCCCAACTGTCCGGCGGCGTAGGAATCACCGTAGAATCGTACCCGATCCCCACGCTGCCCCACAGATACGGGATCGAGTACCGCCGCTCCGGATCGAACGGGAGGGCTTGCAGGTGGGGCTCCAACAGGGACGCGTTGGGCAGCGCCTGCTGGTCCAATTCACTCAGCAGCCCCTGCTGGATCATGATGGCCACCATGAAATCCGACGGCACCGCCACGTCATACCCCGTCGCGCCGCTCTGGAGTTTGGCCAACAACTCTTCGTTGCTGCTGAAGGTGTCGATCACCACCTTCACCCGCTCGCGCCGTTCGAACTCCTGGATAATGTCCGGCCCCACGTAGTCGGACCAGGTGAAGTAATGCAGAACCGGTCGGGACCCGGCAGGATCGCTGCCCGCACCTTGCCCGCAGGCAGACAGCGCCCCTGCCAGCCAGAGTAGACAGGGCCCCCAAAGGCTCATTCGTCGGAGAGGAGTCCCCACTCAGACCTCGCGGCGTTGAAGATGAAGGGAGAGGGCGACACAGGCCATGGAAATGAGCAACAGCAGTGCGGAGAGCGCATTGATCTCCGGCGTGACACCGGACTTGATCATCGAATACACCTTCAACGGCAGCGTCGTCGCGCCGGGACCGGCCGTGAAGAACGTCACCAGAAAATCGTCGAGCGAGACCGTAAAGGCCACCAGCACCGCGCCCCAGATCGCCGGACGCAAGAGCGGCAACGTGACATGCCGGAAGACCTGCCAGGAGTCCGCGCCCAGATCAGCCGCCGCCTCGCGCAACGCCGGATCCAGTTTGCGCAGACGCGTGCGGATCATGATGGTCACCAGCGGAATATTGAACACGATGTGTCCCAGAATGACCGTGGTGAGACCGAGCGGCATCTTGAGCATCACGAAAAGCAACATCAGCGCCACGCCCAGCATTACCTCCGGAATGATGAGCGGCAGCACCAGCCCGCCTTCAATGAGCTGCTGCCGTCGAAGCGGCATACGCTCCATGCCGAGTGCCATCAGCCCGCCCAGCACAGTCGCACCGATGGTCGAGATCGCGGCAATGAACAGGCTGTTCGCAGTCGCAGCCAGCAGCGCTTCGTCATGCCAGAGGGCGGCATACCACTTGAGGGTCGTCCCCCGCCAGGCCATCGACAGGTGGGCGGCATTGAACGAATAGAGCACCAGTACGAGAATGGGTCCGTAGAGAAACAGCATCGCCAGACCGCTGACGAGAGTCAGGCCGGTCGATCCTCGCCTCATCGTTTCTCCGTCGGCCCGGCAGTCCGGGCGGCATGGCGGTAATACAGCGCCACCGCGGCCATGACAATCGCCATCAGCACAAAGGACACCGCCGATCCCAGCGGCCAGTCCCGCACGACCAGATACTCGTGTTGAATGAGATTGCCGATCATCATGCTTCTCGCCCCGCCCAAAAGATCCGGCGTGATGAACGAGCCGATCGACGGGATGAAGACCAGGACACAGCCACCGACGATGCCCGGCATCGTGAGGGGGACCACCACCCGCGTGAATATCGCCCAGCGCGAGGCGTACAGATCCCAGGCCGCCTCCACCAGGAGCGGATCCAGCCGTTCGACGGCGACATAGAGCGGCAGGACCATAAAGGGAAGGTACCCGTAGACCAGTCCGATCACGACGGCCGTCGGCGTGTAGAGCAATTCCAGCGGAGCGTCGACTATACCGAGAGCCAGCAACAGGCCGTTCAGAAGGCCGTCCTGGCGCAGCACGATCATCCAGGCGTAGGTTCGCACGAGAAAGTTCGTCCAGAACGGTAACATCACCAGCAGCAACAACACGGGCTGCCACCGGGCCGGACTCCTGGCGATCATGTAGGCAAGCGGAAATCCCAACACGAAACAGATCGCCGTGGTGAGACTCGCGTACCAGAGCGACTGCCCGAGGATCTTGCCGTACAGGGGATGCCATAGATCCAGATAATTCGCCGCCGTGAATTCCCACACAATGCCGCCGTAGGTTCCGCGTGAAGCGAAGCTGATCGCAAACACCAAGGCCAGCGGCGCGAGAAAAAACAGACCCATCCACAACAGACCGGGAGCGGCCAGCCAGCAGGAACGGCAGATGGATTGACCGGGCGCAGGAGGTGAAGACAGATCGTGAGAGGGCATGGTCACTCGAAAAACAACCGCGCATCAGCCAAGGACCAGTGAAGAAACACCGGGTCTCCCGCTGCGAACGAAGAGAGCGATGTGTTCGAGGTCATCCTGGTTTCCCACAACCGGTCGCGGCCGACGCGAACCAGATACTTCGTCTCGCTCCCGGTAAACAGGACCTTCTCAATCCGGCCGTAGAGCAGCGGGTCGGATGTGGACGGACGTTCCTGCGCCATGCGGATGTGCTCCGGCCGGAGTGAGAGCGTGGCTGAACGGCCGGCCTGTTCCGTGGAAACAGTGCGCACGGTGAACGGATGCTGTTCGGCTTGGGTCGGCTGAAAGAGGCGATCCTCCCCGACCGAGGGCCCGATCGTACCCGCTAGCTCGTTCGACACGCCGAGAAACCGGGACACAAACAGATTGCAGGGCCGTTCATAGACCTCGCGCGGGCTTCCGACCTGCCACAGGCGCCCCTGATGCATGACGGCAATGCGGTCCGACATCATCATCGCCTCTTCCTGATGATGCGTCACACAGACACAAGTCAGCCCGGCCTGCTCTTGAATGGATTTCAGCTCAACCTGCATGGCCTGCCGCAGTTGTTGATCCAAGGCGGCCAGCGGTTCATCGAGCAGCACCACGGCCGGCTTGTTCACCAGCGCACGGGCCAGGGCCACACGCTGTTGTTCGCCTCCCGACAATTGGGCCGGCATCCTCGCCTCTTTGCCGAGCAGCTTGACCATCGTCAACGCCTGGCGTACCTGCTCAGCAATGAGTGCCGCGGACACCCGCCGCATCTTCAGGCCGAAGGCCACATTCTCGAAGACGGTGAGGTGAGGAAATAACGCGTAGGATTGAAAGACCAGATTCACCGGCCGGCGATTCGGCGGCACGCCGAGCATCGACTGCCCGTCGATCAATAGATCGCCTTCGTCCGGATCTTCGAAACCCGCCAGCATGCGCAGGACCGACGTTTTCCCCGCGCCGCTCGGACCAAGAATGGAAAAAAACTCGCCGCGGCGGACTTGGCAACTCACCCGATCCACGGCCGTGACCGCACCGTGGCGGCGCACGATCCCGCGTATATCGATCGTTGGAGGTGTTGAGGATAGAGACTGTTCAGAAGCGGTGAACGGAGGAGTGGACGACGTGGCCATCGAAGGCTGAATTCAAACCGCCGCGCCGACAGCCACGGCTCAATGCTCCAAATCGACTTTGGAACTGACATCGCGCAGGTGTTTGCGCACCCGCACCCGATGCTCATGTTTCCGCAACAACTCACGGCGAATCACGTCGCGATCTTCCGCCACAATGCGCACGAGCCGGTCGTTATCTTCAGCATGGTTCCGCACGAGCTCGGAGAGGCGCTGCACCTGCCGCTCCAGCCGTTCCAGCCGCCACACCATTTCCATCATCGGATTCGCGGCTTCGATATCGGGCTTGACGACCGCCTGACGGGCATTCTGTTTCTTCATGTCCGCTCCTTCGCATTGAGCCCGACCGGATGTCGGAGCCGCACGTTGAATCGTAGTATCGTCCGAGATCGAGGTGAAGTCAATCATTCTGCATCCTTTCTATTCATCCGTCGTCCTGCTACAATCGGCCCGTCTATGGCTAAGATCTTCACCATGGTGCTGGCGGGAGGGAAGGGCGAACGCCTGAATCCGCTGACCGAGCAACGCGCAAAACCGGCAGTGCCGTTCGGCGGGAAATATCGCATCATCGATTTCACGCTGAGCAACTGCCTGAACTCCGGCCTGCGGCAGATGGCCGTCCTGATCCAATACAAATCGCATTCTCTCGATCGTCATATCCGCACGGGGTGGAACATTCTCAATCCTGAGCTGGGCGAATACATCGTGTCGGTTCCCCCGCAACAGCGTATCAGTGAGGAGTGGTATCGCGGCACGGCGGATGCCGTCTATCAAAACCTCTTCCTGCTCGACAACGACCATGCCGAGTTTCTCCTGGTGCTGGCCGGTGACCACATCTACAAGATGAACTATGCCGACATGTACAACCTGCTGATCGAGAAGCAGGCCGATGCGGTGGTCGGAGCGATTGAAACGCCGCTGGCGGATGCCAACCGTTTCGGCGTCATTGCGGTCGATGAAGACCGACGAATTCTGAGCTTCGACGAAAAACCGGACAAGCCGATGCACATTCCCGGCGACCCCACCCAGGCGTTCGTCTCGATGGGCATCTATCTGTTTCGCTCGGAAGTCGTGCGTGAACAATTGATTCGAGACGCCAAAGAGGGCACCAAGCACGACTTCGGCAAGAACATCATTCCGCGCATGATCAAAGAGCAGCGCGTCTATGCGTTCAAGTTCCAGGACGAAAACAAAAAGGCCGTGAAGTACTGGCGCGACATCGGGACTCTCGATGCCTATTGGGAAGCCAACATGGATCTGGTCGCCGTCGACCCGCTCTTCAACCTCTACGACAAGGCTTGGCCCATTCGCACGTATCAAGGGCAATTTCCGCCTGCCAAATTCGTCTTCGCCCAGGATTTTCAGGGCGGCCGCATGGGGGTCGCCCTGGATTCCGTCGTCTGCGGCGGGTGCATCATTTCGGGCGGCCGCGTGCAGAATTCAGTTCTCTCGCCGCAGGTCCGGGTCCACGACCATGCCGATGTGCGGGAATCCGTCGTGATGGAAAACGTCGTCATCGGCGAACATGCCCGCATCCGGCGCGCGATCATCGACAAAGACGTGATCATCCCGCCCAAAACCGTGATCGGCTTCGACCCGGTCGCGGATCGTCAACGTTTCAAAGTCACCGATTCCGGATTGGTGGTCATCTCAAAGGGAATGAAACTGCATGCCGCCGTCGATTCATCCGGTTGATCTGGTCGCGACGCTCCGCCAAAGAAATCTCACTCCTGCGATTATCTTTCTCACATCGAGACGGGCCTGCGACGAAGCGATGCAGTCGTTCGAGCACAGCCAGGTCACCCTACCCAAGACGCAGCAGGAACAGATCGCCCGCGTCCTGGCCCAGGTCACCGAACAATATCCCAGCATCGCGGAACACCCGTTGATCGACACGGTTCAACGGATCGGTGTGGCGGCGCATCACGCGGGTCATCTCCCCTCCTGGAAGATCGCCGTCGAAGAACTCATGCGCACCGGGTCTCTGGACGCCGTTTTCGCCACCACCACCCTCGCCGCCGGCGTCGACTTTCCCGCCCGCACGGTGGTCGTGACACAATCCAGCATCCGGAAAGCGCGCGACTTTACCGACTTGACGGCCAGCGAAATCCAGCAGTTGGCCGGCCGGGCCGGCCGCCGCGGCAAAGACCTGGTCGGATTCGCCGTCATCACCCCGTCGCCCTACATCGATCTCACCGTCCTGACCAAAGGGCTCACGGGACAACCGGAAGCGATTCACAGCCAATTCGTCATCAGCTACCCGATGGTGTTGAACCTGCTCAAAGCGCACCCGCGCGAACAGATCCAGTCCATTCTTGCGAAAAGCTTCGCCCAGTTTCAGTTGAATCAGCGCACGGCCGTGCTCGAAACCAAACTCGATGGACTGCGCGCCGAAATGGAACCCTTCGGTCCGCGGGTCTGCTCGGACTGGATCACGCAGTGGCAGGTATTCGATCAAGCCCGGAAACGGAAGAAACCGCGCGGCCCGTCGGCCAGGCAGGAATCGCCCGATGTCGCCGCACGCCTGCATTTTCTCACGCCGGGACGCGTCGTGGGACTGATCCGGGGACGCGGCATCATCCTGCGCCAATATCGAAGCAAGGGCCAGCATGCGCCGATGGTGACGTTGCTGCGGGACGGCGGTTCTCTCAATGAATGCCCCGCCTCGATCGTGACGCAGGTGTTCGATCGCACGTTCGACTGCGAGGAAACCTCCGCCTATCCCTGGTGTACTCCGCAGACACTGGAACAACTGACACACCACCTGCTGGATCTGCCGCCGCGGCTCCCGATTCTGCCGATTCTGACTCATCAGAACGAAGAGATTCCGCTCGACAGTTCGATCATCCAAACCCTTGGCGATTTCGCCTGCCCCACCTGTCCCTCGCGTCAGGCCTGTCAACGCGATTTCCCCAGGGCCTCACGGGTCCGCCAGGAAATCCAGCGGCACATGAAATCGATTCAAGCGCTCCAGACCAGCTTGTGGCACCGGTTTCAAGAGCGCATCGATGTCCTCGAGCGCTTCGGCTATCTCAACGCCACGGCACAGCTCACCGCCGACGGCGAGTGGGCGCGCTTGATCCGCATCGACCATTCCCTCCTGATCACGGAACTGATCAGGGCCGAGGCCTTCGGCGCCATCGATCCGCCGCTGCTCGCCGCCGTCATGGCCAGCATCGCGCATGACGACGATCGTCCCGGCTCATTCCCACGCGGCAGCGCGGGGCTCGTCACGCTCCTGTTCCAGGTCCGTAAGCTGGCAGAAAGTCTCGCGCCGCACGAGGCGACGCCGATGCTCCGTGCCGATGTCGCCGCCTTGACCGAACGCTGGGTCGCAGACCAGACGCTGACCTGGATCGGCCTGGCCCGCCTGACCACGATGGCCGAGGGCGACATGTTCCGGCTGTTCGCGCGCACGATCGAGTTTCTCTCTCAATTGAAGACCCTCAAAGCGACCCACCCCTCGCTGGCCGAATCCGCCGATCGGGCCATCGCAGGCATGCGCCGGGGCGTCTTGGAGGAACTGCCGTGAGCGTGTCGTTCCTCCGAAAGAAAGAGCCTATGGCGCATCGCTCATGGCGTATGGTCCGAAAGGAAGAGTATGTCTCTTTGCTACCGGCAATACGCTATTAGCCATACGCTCCTATCGACTACGAAATACGTGTCACGCATCACGAGGCCTATATGACGACGCACGAACTCGAACAGCTACTGCTGCAGCAACCGGTCTCTCTGCTGCACCGATTGGCACGTGGACGGATCAGCCGGCATTTTCGTTCCGGCAAACGGAAGCTCATCGATCTGTTGCTCCAGGCTTCCGCTGAAAATCGCCCCGGGCTGGAGTCCGACCTGGCTGCCCTGATCGAGGAACAATCACACAGACAGCAGGCTGCGCCGGTTGAGCAAGCTCCCAAACCGAAGGTCCACCCGAGACCGGCTACATCGTCTGCGACGCCACGCCCGCATAGGGCCGAAGAACACGGCCATCATGAGCCGCCTGTCTCGCTTCATGAATGGTTGTCGGGAATCGGAGTTCCGCAGGCACAGCCGTTTGTCCCGGATGCCTGGCAGGTGGATGCGCTGGCGAAGCTGGCCGAAACCGACGTGGTGGTCAGTGTGCCGACCGGCAGCGGAAAAACCTATGTCGCCATCGAGGCCACGAAGCGGGCGATGCAGGAGAATCGCACGGTGATCTACACGTCTCCGCTGAAGGCGCTCTCCAATACGAAGTTTTCTGAATTTTCGCGCCTATTCGGCCCGGGGCAGGTCGGGATCCTCACCGGAGACCGCCGCGAACATGCCCAGGCGCCCCTGCTCATCATGACCACCGAAATTTTACGCAACCTGCTCTACGATGCGGCGGGGGGCGAGATCGACGTGCGCCTGGATACGTTGGGGCTGGTGATCATGGACGAATCCCAATACCTCGCCGATCCGGAACGCGGGGTGGTGTGGGAGGAGACCTTGATCTTCTGTCCGTCGCAGGCCCGCCTGCTCCTGTTGTCCGCCTCGATCGGGAATCCGCAGGATATTGCGGATTGGCTGACGGCCATCCGCCCGAATCCCTGTGCGCTCATTCGCCATACCAAGCGATCGGTCCCGCTCCGGGCCGGATACATGCACCCGAACGAGAAACTGACGCCCCTCTTCCGGACCGCCGGAATTCCCTACGGTCAACCGCACCTCCTCCATCCTGAAGCCAAACGGCTCTTCGCGGAATACGAAGAAGAAACCGGCCCGTCTCGATCGCGGTGAGCGCGCGGGAGCGGGAGCGGGAAGAGCTGATGGCGTATGGCTGAGCAAGAAAATGAGTGGCTCTAACGCTCGTTCGTTGGGCCTCCGACTACCAGCTATCGGCCATCAGCTCGTTGCTCCTACTGAGAGATGAACGATGCGTTCGTGAACAAAGCGCCGGCCACCTGAGAGAAAACAGCGGGCTTGATAGCTAGAAGGAATAGGTCAGCCCGATGGTGGGCCCGTGCCGGAGAGTTTGAAACTGGTTCAGAGAGGCGGTAGTCGACGAGCCGTCGGAGCCGTACAGCTTCCACTGATCACCGACGAGCACGCGGTTCCAGAACACGCGATACCCACCCGTCAGGTAGAGCCGGTCCCAGATCCTGATTCGCAGATTGATATCCGAATTGGTACCCAGGCCCAGGCCCGTCATTCTGAAGCTCGGATCCTGTGCGAGGTCGGTTCTGAGGTGATGGACGTCTTCATTGTTCAGATAGGAGAGCAGCATGGCCACTTTCGCCTCGATACTGATGCGTTTATCGAACTTATACTCGACCTCACCGCCGAATCGTCCCGAGAACCAGGTGGATGTGTTGGTGATCACCGCCTGATTGCGAAACCCGACCGTACCGGCAGGCGAACAACGAAAATCCTGGTTCGGAGAGGATGCCGTGGTACATTCGGCTTGTGTGACCCCGTTTGCCACATGCCGCTCCCGCCAGTACTGCAACCCCACAAACATCCCGAGGGTGCCTTTGTTTTCGGGAAAGGTCAAAGTCGTCGCACCGATATCCCCGTTCAGATACCAGAGATTGTCCCCCCCGATGTCACTGAACGTGCGCGAAAACCGATGTTCTCCGCTGACGGTCGCGCCCTGAGCCGCAGCCCCTTGTGCGCTGAGAAAGTCGTCATCCGTCAGCCGGCCTCCGCCGATCGAACCGTACCCGAAGGCGCCGCGGAAAAAGATTTTGTTCTTCAACTGCACTCGACCGCTGATTTCGGTCACATTGGTGCCGGTATCCTTATACTTGAGTTTGGAACTTGGATTTCCAAGGTTGGCATCCAGGCCTGAGGCGTTGTGGCTCCAGACCGTCTCACCCTGGCTGAACCATTCCGACACGCCGATGTCGACACGGGCGATAGAGGAAGAGTGGGCAGGAGCGACCTCCGCCGCAGCAGGAAGCGCGCCGAAACCGGCCAGGCACGCGCACACCGCACACACTAAACGTCGTAGCGAGAACATGTCGTGGCTCCCTCTGCCCTCGGCTCCGCATCGATATCAACGGACTACGTATCCCCTCGGAAACGGCGCGCCCACAGATACCCTACCTGCCGAACATGGTCAACAACTTTCTCACACCCCATGTCCATAGGCCCGTATGGCCACCCGCAAACGTCTCTGGTACATACCTAGGGAATCTCTCTACATCGTGAACGGCAAGGCTGTCGGTTTTGTACAGACAGGTGCCGACACCCTACAGTGGTCAGCACTCACCAGCCACTTCTTTCTACGAGATGTCTTCCCAAGAATCCTACGGGAAGTAAGGGAAATTTTTACTTGCCTATTCCACTCCCTTCCGTTAGGGTCGGCACTGATAGTTATCCTGACGGGATTCTCACCGAACTCCGCTGAGCGATTCCCGACAAATAATTCAGAAGAATACCGAAGCGATTTGTTGTGGCACGACTGTTGCTCACCAATGATCGTTTCCTTTTTCTTTTCAGGAATATCACCTAAGGGAGTACTGACTATGAGGTTGCACGATACCACCGTGAATCAGCATACACCCCGACCCGTCGGACGACGCGCGAAGGGACTGCTTACGGCCTTGATGCTGACTTTATGGTTCTGTGACTTCGTCACGGGAGGATCGGCGGCACTCGCGCAGAACATCCAATTTACACCTAGCGCACTGTCTTTGACCGTCGCCAAAGGAGGAACGGTCAGCGGCACCCTGAGCCTCAAAAAATCGGATACGGCGCAACACACCTACTTCATCAGCGCCAACCAATCCTGGATCTGGCTGAATCCCCCCTACGGCAGCACCCAAACCATCAGCACAGAAACGGACGTACTCACGGTCACGGTGAATACTGCCGCCATGGGACTTGCGGCCGGAACCTATTCGGGCACGATTTATATCGGACAGGCCGGACCCGGCGTGTCTACGACCTGGCGGATCCCGGTGACTACCACCGTGACTGCGACCGGCACGACGCCGCCGCCACCCCCGCCGCCCCCTTCAAGCACGACGCCGCCCCCGCCACCGCCATCGACCACGCCACCCCCGCCGCCCCCTTCAAGCACGACGCCGC
>CAKKRE010000010.1:0-107347 GCA_919902505.1 Nitrospiraceae bacterium | reverse complement strand
GCAGCACCCAGACCATCACGACCGAGATCGATCCCATCACGGTCTCGGTGAACACGGCCGCGATGAACGTGGGAACTTACTCGGGTGTCGTCTATATCGTCGAGAGCGGCCCCAATGGATCGCAAACTCTGCGGATTCCGGTCGCACTCAACGTCACAGCAACTGGGACCACACCGCCGCCACCCCCGCCGCCCCCTTCAAGCACGACGCCGCCTCCGCCACCGCCATCGACCACGCCACCCCCGCCGCCCCCTTCAAGCACGACGCCGCCTCCGCCACCGCCGACCGGCTCATTGTCGCCGTTGCTCAAAGCGTTCCCATCGGCCCTCTCGCTCACGGCCGCGAAGGGGAGCACTGCGTCCGGCATCTTCAACCTGCAGAAGTCCAGCACGCAACAAAGCACGTATAACATCAGTGCGGGCCAGTCGTGGACCGGCCTCAATCCACCCTATGGCAGCACCCAGACCATCACGACCGAGATCGATCCCATCACGGTCTCGGTGAACACAGCCTCGATGAACGTGGGAACTTACTCAGGTGTCGTCTATATCGTCGAGAGCGGCCCCAACGGGTCACAAACCTTGCGGATTCCGGTGGCGCTCTCCGTCCTCGCGAGCGGCACGACTCCCCCGCCGCCACCGCCTTCGCCGACCGGAAGCACGACGACGCCGCCACCCCCGCCCTCTGGCACGGCAACCGGAACGGTGACGGTCACCTGGACCGCAAACAGTGAGGCAGACCTCAGAGGCTATCGGATCTATGTCGGCACAGCCTCCGGCGTTCGTTCTCAGTCGTTCGATGTCGGCAACGTCACTTCGACACGCCTGACATTGCCGCTGGGATCGACCTATTGGTTCTCCGTGACGGCCTACGACACAAGCGGCAACGAAAGTTTCCCTTCCGGAGAAATCAGCAGAAGCCTCTTCTGAAATATGTATGCCGGATAGACTTGACCGTCCTTCCCTCAAGCCTGTATAACGGGCGCTGCTCCTTTGAGCCCGCTCCGAAGGGACACCTCTTCGAGCGGGCTTAAAAAATAGAATACGCGCCCGTAGCTCAATGGATAGAGCATCTGACTACGGATCAGAAGGCTACAGGTTCAAGTCCTGTCGGGCGCACCACAACCCCCGCACCACTTTCCGACCGCGCACAATCTCATCGGCTGGTACTGTTCACTTCAGTTGTGTCTGGACGAATCTCTATTGCCGCACTGCGCGATGCGTTCCCGCAGGCGACGCTGCGCGTCCGCGTGGATGGGGGGCTTTGCCGGGAACGACTGGCGGGACGTCCTGGAGACCGAGCGGGTCGAGTACGTGGTAGGGCTGGCCAGCAACCCACGTCTGGAGCGGCGCGCCGGGCGCTTGTTGGGCGAGGCCTACGGCCTGTCGAAGTACAGCGGCCGCGTACTGAGCACGTCGACGGGGAGACGCGCTATGCGGCCCAGAGCTGGTCGCCCCGCCGACACGTGATCATCAAAGCGGAGGTGGTGCGCCTGCCGGGGCGCGACCCGACGTGCAATCCGCGCTTCGTGGTGACGAATCTCCGCGAGACGCCCGCCGCCATCTATGCCCTCTATGGTCAGCGTGGCGACATGGAAAACCGGCTCAAGGCATTGCATCACGGACTGGCGCTGGATCGCACAAGTTGCTCGCGATTTTGGGCGAATCAATTCCGTGTGCTCCTGACGGCCGCGGCGTATGTGCTGCTGCCGGCGGTGCGGCAACAGGCCCACGGGACGGACTGCGCCACGGCACACGTCTCCACCTTACGAGAGCGGCTGCTCACAGTGGCGGTGTGGGTCGAACGCTCGGTGCGCCGCATCGTGCTGCACCTGCCCCGCACGGCGCCCTGGGGCACGACCTGGCACCGGGTGGCCGTGGGGGCGGTACCAGGTTAACCGCACGCCTGGGCTCATGCAGGACGGTGGCGCAGCGGGATCAGACAGGAGCCGTGTGTCGTGACTCTCCCGCTCAGCACGTGCGACGACCGCCTGACCACTCCCACAGAGAACGTGGGGGCCCCGCCGCCGCTGTCAGTTACCGCACAGGAGGCGCCGGCTCATCCAGAATGGCGTCCATTTACCCTCCGACCATTGGTCGTGAATAATGCGGGCTAGTAGGACTTCACAGTCGGCGTGCATCCATGCATGGGGTGTGCGTATGCGCACCTCGTGCTTATTGGTTGAAAGAATGGAGAGAGTATCGT
Organism: Nitrospiraceae bacterium; assembly: GCA_919902505.1. Classification (GTDB taxonomy): domain Bacteria; phylum Nitrospirota; class Nitrospiria; order Nitrospirales; family Nitrospiraceae; genus Nitrospira_A. The sequence continues at coordinate 105,142 of CAKKRE010000010.1, read as the reverse complement.
CTGGACCGGCGACATTCTCCGATCCCCCAACACCACCAACGCTCGCACAGTGACTGGCAACCTGGTTTCCCCACAGCGTCCTACTCATAGCACATCTCGTTTCCGGCCGCTTCTTGATGTGTTTCTCTCCCTGTGATAGCGTCTACTTAGAAACATATGCGGTCCACCCACAACAGGCTCCTCCGACTCGATCACATGCTGCGCGCATGGGCAGTCCTTTGGCTGTTGGCCTTGCCGCTCTTCCATATCCATCCCGAAACAGATCCCCATCATGGAGAAGCGGGTCACATCCATGCCGCTGCCGTGCACACAGTCTTTTCGGCTGACCTTGAGGGCGAATTCGAAGACCACCACCACGATGCTCATCGCCACACGCACGACACAGATTCGGAACCGGTTCTTTCTGCGCAAGGTCCGCATGCCTGGGAGAACGATCACGAGTTGGGCTTTTCGCTGCTGAACGATGCCACCGACCGCAAGCTCGTGAAGCCGCTGTTGGCCCATTTGCTGTTTGTACGTCACAACCTCCTGCCCGTTCCGGAGCAGCGTGATCAGCCTGCAGAACAAGGCCCTCCGACCCTCTCGAGCACAGTCCTCGCTTGTGATCTTCCTGCGCGTGCGCCGCCGTCCACACTCCTCAGCTAATCGTCGTCCGTCCTGACATCCTGGATTCTGATCGCATAGCGCTCGCAGGCCGAGGCCCGCACCTCGCACCATCGTGAGCCGATTGCGCACGGAGGAGGCTCCTGATGATTGCTCGTCTTGTCTGTTCCCTGGTCCTGGCGATGGCTGCCGCCGGCCCTCTCGCGGGCATCCCCGTGGTCCGGGCTGAAGCGCCACGCACCGCCGCCTATTCCTTGCCGGACATTCTGGCGCTGGCGGTGCAACACAACCCCACACTGGCCGGTGCCGAGGGGATGGTGAAGCAAAGCCAGGGCCAACAGATTGCCGCAGGCGCGTACCCGAATCCCTCCGTCTCCGGCAGCGCCGGGCGTGGCGCCATTCGCGATCCCAGTACCGGCACACGCGTGACCGAGCGCACGTTCACGGTGGAACAACCGCTTGAATGGACCGGGAAGCGACAGGCCCGGCAGGAAGCGGCCGATGCCGGAGCGGCCGGAGCGACAGCGGCCTTCGAGGACACGCGACTTACCCTGCTCGCCGACGTGAAAGTGGCCTTCTATTACCTGTTGTTCGCCCATCGCGATGTGGAACTCGCCGCGCAAAACGTCACCAACGTAGAGGAAGTCCTCCGGACCGTACAGGCGCGCGTAGCGGCCGGAGAAGCCACTTCCTTCGACAGTATGAAGGCCGGTGTAGAAGTGCAGAAAGCCAAGAAAGAAGTCGCCCGTGCCAACAGCACTCTGCTGGTGGCCAAGGCCCGCTTGAATACCCTGACGGCCGGGTCGCTCGGCAAAGAGTTTTCCATCCAGGGCGATTTCCAGTCGTCCAAGCCGAGAGTGAATGCGGAGACCCTGGCGGCGCAAGCCCTCGAACAGCACCCGGCCGTGCGCCGACAGAGCAAGCTCGCGGAACAGGCCGACCATATGTTGCGCTTCGAACGGGAGGCCCGCGTGCCCAACATCAGCCTGCTGGGCAGTTATCACCGGGAGGCGGGTGACGAATCGGTCACCGCCGGACTCAGCATGCCCCTCCCTCTCTGGTACCGGCGGCAGGGAGAGATTCAATCCGCGCTCGGCGCCAAACACCGCGCCGATGCGGAACGCCTGCGGCAACAGAACGAGCTGGAGCAGGCCATCACTCAGCATGCGCAGGAAGTCCGCACGGCACAGGATCAGCTGCAGGTCTTTGAAACCGGTCTGTTGAAACAGGCCGAACAAACCTTGACCGTGGCCCGCACGAGTTTTCGACACGGCGCCGCCAGTCTGTTGGACGTCCTGGATGCGCAACGTGTCTATCGGCAAACCCAGCTGGAATATGCGCAGGTGCGGGCCGATCTCTCCATTGCGATGGCCCGGTTGGAACGGGCACTGGGAGCATCCTTATGAGCATCCCCGTCTGGTACGCACATCAGCTAGCCCACATTATTCATGACGGTTCGTCGTGAAATCGCCGAGTCACGTTGCGAGACCGACGTGCGGAGCGGGAGGCCCCGAAGCGTACTCGTGCAGTACGTTGAGGGGCCGAGGGGCGAGCCCGCCGGCCGAAGGCCCGTCGCAGCAGTGAATCGGCGATTGCAGCAGAAGTGCTCATGAATAATGCGGGCAAGGGACAGGAGTGAGCCGATGATCGGACGTTGCGCAACGACCGGAATGATCGTGACCATGCTCTGGCTTCTCCCCGGATGCGGGGATCAGGGAGCGGAACCGCCGAAACCTTCCTCGCCCGCCGAGGTGGCGCCGCATGTAGCCGTAGCCCATGCGATTCACCCGCCGCCGGCAGTCCGGGAACGTCTGCGCACCGAGCCCGCCACGCGACGCGCCGTTCCGGAATTGGTGACCGCACCCGGCGAGGTCGCACTCGACTTGAAGAAGGTCGCGAAGATTACCTCCCGCATCGGCGGGCAGGTCGAACATATTCACGTGCAGTTGGGTGACCGGGTCAAGCCCGGTCACCCGCTCGCCGCCATCGGCAGCCTGCAGCTCGATCAGCTAGTGGAAGAATATCTTGTTGGAAAGGCGCAGGCCGACGTGGCGGAAAACAGTCTCCGGCGGACAGAGAAACTGCGCACAGACGACATCGTGCCCGAGCGAAAGCTCATCGAAGACAAGGGGCACTACTTGGAGACGAAGGCACGCTACCAGCACGTCCGCGAAAAGCTGCTGGCCATGGGAATCTCGAAGGCCGAACTCGCCGGCCTCGAACGCGGCGGCCATGAAGAAGGCCACCACTATACGCTGACGTCTCCGATCGCCGGGACGGTGGTGGCCCAGAATGCGGTGCGCGGACAGGGGGTCACGGCTGGTGCCGAACTCTTCGAAGTCGTCGACACCAGCCGTGTCTGGGTCTTTGCCAACCTGCCCATCGAACAGGCTAGAAAATTCAAAGAGGGCGACCTGGGCACGATCACGCCGAAAGGCGGCGAGGTGATCACTGCCCCACTCACGTATCTCGCGCCGGTCGCAGATGAGACCACGCGCACGATCCACGTACGCTTCGAGGTGGAGAACCGGCAGGGACAACTGAAACCGCACGAATATGTGGAAGTGACGCTCACCCTCTCAGGGGCACCCACGGTGGCGGTTCCTGTATCTGCGATCACCACCATCGACACGGTTCGAGGGGTCTTCATCCAAACCGAAGATGGATACAGCTTTGCGCCGATCGATAGGGGACACGAGGGCGGCGGCTGGGTTGAAATCAGGCAGGGCGTGAAGGAAGGCGACCGGGTCGTGATTGACGGGGTCTTCGATCTAAAAAACGTCTTGCTGAAAGAGCAGATCGGATCGGGCGAATGAGGGCACTATGGATCGCCTGCTGACATTTTCGCTCCGCTATCGATTCTTTACCCTGGTGGCCATCGCGGTCGTGATGGCTTCCGGCCTCTGGTCTTTTGCGCACCTGACTATTGATGCCGTCCCTGACCTGACCCCCGTCCAGGTGCAAATCCTGACACGCGCCCCGGCGTTAGGGCCGGTGGAAGTCGAACAGTTCGTGACGTTTCCTATCGAAGCCTCACTCAACGGCCTGCCGGCTTTGCGCGAGCTGCGTTCCATTTCACGCTATGGGCTCTCTGCCGTGACGGCGATCTTCGACGACCAGACCGACATCTACCGGGCCAGACAGTTCGTGACCGAACGGTTGGCGCAGGCCATGGAACGCATCCCTGCGGAATATGGCCGTCCGGTCATGGGCCCCTTAACTACCGGACTGGGAGAAGTCTACCAGTTCACTGTCAAAGGACCGGGCTACAGTCCCATGGCCCTGCGAACACTCTTACAGTGGGACATTGGGATGAAGCTACGCGCCGTGCCCGGCGTGGTCGAGGTCAATATCTGGGGAGGCGAGCCACAACAGTTCCACGTCATCGTGGATCCGTCGAAACTGCTTTCCTTCAAGTTGACCATGAAGCAGATCTTCGACGCACTGCAACGGAACAATGCGATCGCCGGCGGTGGATACATCGAACATCAGCGTGAGCAACTTCTCATTCGAGGGGAAGCGCTCGCCACGCAGGTGAGCGATCTGGCCCGGATCGTCGTGGCCCACGGATCGGGCGGTGTGCCGGTCTACATTGCCGACGTGGCCGAGGTGAAAGAAGGCTCAGGACTCCGGATCGGCGCAGCCACAGCCATGGGCGATGGCGAGACGGTCATCGGAATGGTCCAGATGCTCGCGGGTGAAAACGCCCAACAGGTCGTGACCCGCGTGAAGGCACGCGTGCAGGAAATCCAGGCGACGCTGCCCTCCGGTGTCACCATCGAACCCTACTACGATCGTACGATTTTTGTGTCCAAGGTCATGACGACCGTGCGCAACAACCTGCTGGAAGGCGGCCTGCTGGTCGTCGCCGTGCTGTTTCTCTTTCTCGGCGACCTGCGGGCCGGCCTGATCGTCGCCTCAGCGATTCCTCTCGCCATGCTGATCGCCTTCACCGGGATGATGCAGGCCGGGCTTTCGGGCAATCTGATGAGCCTGGGAGCCATCGACTTCGGGTTATTGGTCGACGGGTCCGTGGTCATGATCGACAACATCCTGCGCCGATTAGCGGACAAGCCGGTGCGTAATCAAGAAGAGCGACTCGCGACCGTGCTGGCGGCCGGACGGGAGGTCTTGCGTCCCATGACCCTGGCCGTGAGCATCATCATTCTGGTGTATGTGCCCATCCTGGCCCTGACCGGAATCGAGGGCAAGATGTTCCGACCGATGGCGGTGACCGTGATCATGGCCCTGGCCGGTTCGCTGCTGCTCGCTGTCACCGTCACGCCGCTGCTGTCGTTCTGGTTCGTACGGACCAGTGGCCACCGGAAAGAAACATGGATCATTCGCAGTCTCAGAGGCGCCTATGCTCCCTGGCTCAAATGGGCGGTGGCACGGCCGGTCTGGCCGGTCTCGATTGCGATCAGCCTGTTTATCATCAGTGTGGGAGCAGGAACCAGGCTCGGCATCGAGTTCGTACCCAGGCTGGAAGAAGGCGACTTCGCGCTGCAAGTGTGGCGATTGCCCAGCATCTCGTTGACCGAATCCGTCTCTACCGCGCTCGATATCGAACGGGTCCTGCGCCGTTTTCCCGAAGTCACTCAGGTGGTCACGCGCACGGGCAGCCCCGAAGTGGCCACGGATGTGATGGGCGTCGAACTCTCCGATGTCTTCATCATCCTCAAGCCTCAACGGGAATGGGTGACAGCCGGGACTCGCGACGGCCTGATCGAAGCCATGAAGCGACGCATCGAGGAACAGGTCCCCGGTGTCGGACTCGGATTCACTCAGCCGATCGAAATGCGTTTCAACGAGCTGATCGCCGGCGTGCGATCGGATCTGGCCCTCAAGATTTTCGGCCCCGACCTGGACATCCTCAAGCAGCAGGCCGAACGGGCGGCGCGGGCGCTCCAAGCCGTGCCGGGCGCGGCAGACGTGAAGGTCGAGCAGGTCGCGGGGTTACCGCTGCTCCGTGTCATCGTCGATCGCGCAGAAATCGCCCGGTACGGGCTCACCGCCGACGAAGTGCTCACCCTCATTCAATCGACGCGGGTGGGGACCGTCGTCGGGACCGTCGTGCAGGGCTCGCGTCGATTCGAACTGGTCGTGCGGTTGGCCGACCGGGTGTCGCAGGATCCGGCGTCGTTGGGCCGCCTGCTGATCCCGACCATGCATGGCGAACTGGTGCCCCTCTCGCGTGTAACGAGCATCACGGTGGATTCAGGCCCGGCGCAGGTCAGCCGGGAACATGTGCAACGGCGGATCGTGGTGGAGTGCAACATTAGAGGACGGGATCTGGGTGGGTTTGTGGCTGAAGCCCGACAGACCGTAGCCCGGGCAGTCACCCTGCCCGCCGGATACGAGATACGCTGGGGCGGGCAATTCGAACACCTGCAGGAGGCCACTCGCCGTCTAACCCTGGTGGTACCGGTCACGCTGCTGTTGATCCTCGGGATGTTGTCGGTGATCTTCGGCGCGATGCGGCCTGCCTTACTGATTTTTCTCAATGTGCCGCTGGCGCTGTCCGGCGGCATTCTGGCGCTGTGGCTTCGGGGGTTGCCGCTGAGCATTTCGGCCATCATCGGCTTCATCGCCCTATTCGGCATTGCCGTGCTGAACGCGGTCGTTCTGGTGAGTCATATCCGCCGACTGGAAGCAGACGGCGCAGCAACCGGCGAGGCGGTGGTCCAGGGGGCTATGGATCGACTCCGCCCTGTACTGATGACGGCTCTGGTGGCGAGCCTGGGATTTCTCCCCATGGCCTTGGCGACCAGCATGGGCGCGGAAGTCCAACGTCCGCTGGCGACGGTGGTGATCGGAGGCCTCCTGACCTCGACCGCCCTGACATTGCTGGTCATTCCGGCCCTCTACCCCTACTTTGTGCGTGGCGAGAGAACGAGGACGCAGGCCCTGGCCGACTGGGCCCCGAGGAACCAGTCCGGCTCATAACCTATTGGCCGACCAAGGCGAAGCGGGACAGGGTCGAATCGGTCCCGAGCTATTTCAGACTCTTTCCTGGACAGACTTTCATCACCGCGGTAAGCTTCCTCTACGAGTCGAACTGTCAGCAACCGAGCCCGAATACTGCGAAATTGCTCACTCAACCGCAGAACCGGCGCCCATTCTGAGGAGTAGTTATGGCGACCATCATGGTGATCGACGACGAACCATCCATCCGGGGTCTCCTACGAGAGGTCTTGGAACGATCAGGGCACAAAGTCGTCGAGGCGAAAGATGGGCGGGAGGCGCTGGATCTCTATCAAAAACATAAAGCCGACCTGCTGATCATGGACCTGCTCATGCCGGAGGTCGATGGACTGGAAGCCACACTGCAACTGACTCGCGAATACATGGACACGAAAATCATCGCGATGACCGGCGCGCAAGGGGACCGGAACTTTCTGGATATCGCGCGGCTCTTCGGCGCCCACCGGACCTTCGAAAAGCCCTTCGACTTGAAGGAAATGCTGAACGCCGTGGAAGCGGAACTGGCCCAGAAATAATCCGCACTCCCCTCTGTGCCCCTGGCCTTTCCCGGGACCCCGTTCGAGAAGGAAATTCTGCTGGAAACCCCACCGCTGCTTCTGCAAGAATCGACCGGTGCAGCGGACAGCCACAACCAAACACCCGTGTTGCTAACCCCCACTCGCGCATGGCGTCTCTGGTGTGCCTGGAGCATGCTGATCGTGCTCGTGGGCATCCTCCCGCTGCATAACTTTGTCGGCCACGCGCATTGGCAATACATTCGCTGGGTGCCGACACCGGACCAGCTGAGTTCGCCGGCCATCCTCCTGGATCTCGGCATCGATGCCGTGGCCAACATCCTCCTCTTCGTCCCCTTCGGCCTGCTCTATACCCTGCGCGGATCGGGCGATAAATCCTTCTCGCCAGGCCTTCTGATGCTCCTGGCCTTTACCCTCTCCTTCGGCATCGAGTACTACCAGGTCTATTGTCACAATCGCAGCACGTCGCTCCTGGACCTGCTGGATAACGTGCTCGGCGCCTATATCGGAATGAGAGTGGGAGAGCTGTATCTCAGGAAGAAAACGGCGGAAGTGATGGAACCCGCGACGTAACAGGCTGCGGAAAAACTCGATTGTTGCGCAATACGCTACGATCGACTCATTGCGCCGTGCCGGTACGACAATAACCCGCAGGATGCGCAAAAAGGCCATCCAGCAAGGCCGCAGCAAGCGAAGAGGCGAATCGTACTCGCGCGGTACGGTGAGCCGCGAAGCGACGCGAGAACGAAGCTGGGGGACTTTTTCCACATCCTGCTAAGCCTACTGCCATCCTGTCGGATCATACCCACGCTCACGTAGACAACGATCCACGTAGTTCGTAAACGCCCCGCTCGGCGGCGATCTCCTGAATAAGCCTCGCAGAAACCCGGCCGTCGCGCCGCTGGCCGCGCCGACCATGGCCCCTCGTCCCGGATGTCCCAGGATTGCTCCGCCCACCGCACCGGCAGCCGACCCGATCGCCCCGCCCGCCACTGTGCCGGTTGCAACCTGGGCGGTTTTTCCTTCGCGGGGAGAGGCCCCGGCTTGCTCGGCCAAGGTCATGCAGTCTTTGATATCCGATTCGGCCGCGTCGGCGCCCACCTGTCGATAGTGATCGTTCGGGTAAAGAATGGGCTTGGGCCCGGCGCAACCGGCAAGGCTCAACGTCACCGCACAGATGAGGATCGTTTGCTTCATGGCTCACAGGTCCTCTGTTCCAAACGCACCACAGCGGACAAGGTTGACCGGACGAGTCAGCGAAATCCTGATACGTGCTAAGACTTAAATCCGCCCCCCCAAATCCTTCCGCTGCAACGTTCGCATCATCACCGAATCGTTATAGGCCACTTCGCTTAAAGCATCCAGGATATGCAGCTGTTTGCTCGCCGACAGTTCTTTGGCCTTGGTGTAGTTCTTCGCGCTGAAGCGGGCGACTGCCGGCTGACCGTTGACGATCTGACAGGCGAGCACTTCTCCGCTAGCCACATCCATCGTCCCACCCTCCTCCACGAGTTTCTTCGCCTGCGGCACCGTAATCTGGTGCAGCTGTGCAAACTCTTCCAGCCCGCCCGTCTCCACGAGGCGACCGTCAGGCATGATACAGAGCCGCTTGAAATGGGGCGACCAGTCTTTGCGGAAGTCGATGAACTTGATATCGCCGCCCTTCGCCACCGCACGGTCGAGGGTCCGGTAATCGAGGCCAAGATTCTTTTTTGCCAACTTCGTTTTTAATTCTTCGGGAAGCGTCCGGTAAAACACATCGGTCGCCGCCTCAACCAACGGCACGGCGCGCGCCCGGGCCAATTGCTCCGCCTCGGCGAATTGCATCAAGTCGAGCACCCAGGTCTGTTTCGGCGTGGCGCTCGTGGCATCGATCCGACAGGCAAAGAGGCCCCGTGTCAGTAATCCGCCCACTTGCGGATACACATAGACACCGCCCTCCGTCAGCAGCTGCGTCATCTGCTCCAACGGCACATCGTAACTTTCGGCGAGAATTTTCGCATGCGCTGCGAGATTTTCCGGCAGCGTCATGGCGCAAGCCGTCACGTTACCCGGCGCATCGAACTCCGAATAATCTTCGATCACGTTGTACAATATCGGCGGCTTCGGCTTCTCGATCTTCTTTTTAATCTTGAACATAATGAGCTCGTTCCTCGTATCTCGTCGTTCGTCTCTCGTTCAAAGCAGGTCCTGCACAATCACTCATGCCGGAGGTGATGATAGGGAGGGAGCGTCATGAGCCGCTGGTCGTCCACCGGTCCGCCGACTGTAAAGTGATACAGCGATTGAATGGACAGGCCCTTGATGCCTACGACCTCATGCACCGGGTCGTCGAAAAAACAGCCGATCCCGGTCCCCCGCACACCCGCCGCCTCTGCTTCCAGATAGAGCACCTGCCCTAGCAGGCCCGTTTCCCAGAACAGGCGTGGATACCACCAAGCCCCGCCCTGCCGCAAGCGGCCTTCGAACTCCGCCAGCATCCCGAGCGAGAAGGCACTGTCCCCGGCAATCCCCTGCTGGCAACTGACTTGCGCCGCCAGTCGTTGCGCGTTGCCCTGCAACAGCCAGAACAAGGGAAGATCTTCCGGACAACCGGGCGCCGGCGTCCATTCCAATTCAGGATTCATCGACTGCTGCAGAAACGGCAGCTTGTTCGGGTCACGCGCCAATACATACAGTCCGGCCTCCAGCCCTTCGACACGATGCACAAACAGCATGAGATGAATCGCCGGGTCCCAAGGCAAGACATCCCATGGCATGGGCCGCTGCAATTGCGGTCGCTCTGCCTGAGGCATCACGCGCTGCAGGATATGAAAAAACGTCTCGGCGGAAATCGAGGTGCGGCCATCGAAGGAAACGGCGCTGCGGCGCTGCCTGATGATAGCCGCTGCGTCGCTCGTCGTTCGTGAAGCGTGTAGCGTCTCGAACAGGACCGGGCTCTGCGAAAGCTGAATGTCACGATGTTCCACAGCTGTCTTCCAGGAGGCCTCTGCCACCTGGTCGATGACGTCCCAATGCACCCCATGTTCTCGACTCAACTCGTTGGCCTTCCCATGCCACGGCCCCACAGCCACACCGGTGACGGCCGTCTCCTCCAGAAACAACGGCAAATTTTGATTCTCACGCGATGAACTCGATGCACGAGCCTCGGCTTCACCAGGCCAGATCACCGCCAGGCAATCGGGATGTTCCGGCTCCACGCCGCTGAAATCATCCACACGATGCGTTCCCAATACCCTCGCGATCTGATTCTGATCGACTCCATCCAGCAGGGCCATCTTCCAACCGAGCGTCGCCGCCGCAATACGTGCCGACCCGATTGCGTGGCCGACATCGTGGTTGCAGTAACGAAATGCCCGCTCGCCGTACTTCCAGGCTTCGCGCCAATGGACTGAGGTGAGACCGAACAGAAACGCACCGGACGGAAAGGGAGCCAGCAGGTGCGAGATGGCGACGGGCGAAAAATCAGCGCGTAACTCCACACCATGTTCTCTGGATGCGTAATGATAGAGCCCCGGCTTTAGGTCCAGACCCTCGGTCGGCGGCAGAAGGACGTAGCCTTCCGTCGGATGGAGATTGCCGGACGACGGATTGTTGCGCAACGCCCATTCCGACTCCCCGGCCTTCTTCCAAGCCGAGAGCCCGAGGGCCAGCTCGAAGAACCGTGAGATGGTCCGATCGGTCAGCAGCTGCGCAGGAACAGCTCCCGGTTGATAGATCGCTTGGTACGACGGCGACCGCGGTTCGTCCTCGGACTTCAACAAAGGCAACCGGACCAACTGCGCCCCCTCAAATCGCCGAAACGGATTAGGCTGGTTCGCCCAGTCCAGATACCCCAACGACCGCGCATAGCGATTGAAATGGTGTTTGGTTCGAACGTGATAGGCCATCACACGATCGACCGGATCGGTTGAAAGCAGCTCAATGGGCGTGGAAACAGACGGTTGTTCAGGAGTCATGGCGGCCAGTCTAACGAGCCGGAGGAAGGAAAGTAAACGCGTTGCCGCGTCATCCCAGCAGGCGGGCAATACCGAATGCAGCCGCGGCGGCCAGGCCGCCGACGAGCACAGTTTGAAACCCGCCGCGCCAGGGCGGCACGCCGGTATACCCGCTCTTGACGTAGCCGAACACAAACAAGGCCAGAGGAGTCACCGCCACCGACCACCAGAGCGCCGTCAGCACATTCGGAAAAACCATATAGGGAAGGAGCGGGATAAGCCCGCCCACGATATAGGAGCAGGCAATCGTCCAGGCGCTGATGCGCGCGCGTGTCGGATCCGGTTCATCCAACCCCAACTCGAACCGCATCATAAAATCCACCCACTGCGTCGGATTGGCCTGAAGTGTCTCGATCAACGGAGCGATCTGTTCATCGCGCAAACCATAGCCGCGAAAAATCTCGGACACTTCTTCGGCCTCCCGTTCCGGAATATGCTGTGTCTCCCGCCACTCCCGCAGGCGCTCGGACGCGTAATGTTCCAGATCCGTCTTCGCCGCGAGGTACCCGCCCAAGCCCATGGCAATCGAGCCGGCCGCGATCTCGGCTAACCCGGCTGTGACCACCAGGCCGGATGAAGCCACCGCGCCGGACAAGCCGGCCGCCAACGCAAAGGGCACGGTCAACCCGTCGGCCATACCGATCACGATATCGCGGACCGTCGCGGTGGCGGTGAAATGTTTTTCAATATGAGGAGTCACGGGCATGGGCGCACTCTTTTCCGGGAACGCACAACTGCTTACGCCTCTTGAATACGCACGAACTCCCGCGCGCTGCGCAAATCTTCCTGCGTGCAGAGTTTCAGTTCCAGCAGGAGGTGCTCCAACGCCGCCACCCGTGCAGCGACCTCCGGCAGCACGACATCGATCCGTTCCACGAGATCTTGCAACCGGCGGGTCATCCCGGCCTCACCGCTTTTCGTCGCGGCGCCCTTCCGTTTCTGTCCGACCGAACGATTGCGGCCCGACTGCCGTGGCACTTTCCTTTTGGGTGGCATAGGTCCCTCCTGGTTAGGCTGCTTGTGTACGCGCCTTCCCGCCGCCGGTCAAGCAGAGGATGTCGAGAAGGGGATATCGATGCGAGAAAGAAAACCTCAAGTGATAGTTAAAGCTCTCGAGCAGACAGGTCCGACAGCCTGAATTGTCGAGGGTTGGCTGATACACCGATCAACGCCGGCAAGATTCTCCAATCTTCCATAAATAGAAACTCAAACAGACTACAGCAGCACGCGAATTCGCATGGCACATGAATTATTACTTCAAGTTGTGTCGTGCTGATGCGGGCGCGGAAGCGGCCCCCTATTTCATGGCTGGGGCAACTAGCGGACGGACTTCGGCTTGACGTGATTCAACCCACCCGCCCCCGTGCTGTCGTTGACGATGGCGGGATAGGTTTGAATGAATTTCAGCATGCTTGGCGTGGAGGCATCCCCCAACCAATAGGGATTGTTCCGCTGCATGACAGCGTAGTTGGCTTTGAGTTCATCGCGCACCCGCAGGTATATCGACTCGTACCGTGGATGGTCGGGGGGCCTGTCGTGACCGTAGGTACTTCGATAGTCATCACCCTGAATCTCAGGCGCCAGGATCACGGTGCCACTCAATCGCGGATAGTAGGTGAGCACTCCCGGTGCACCTGAAGGCGGCTGCAGGATGAGACCTTTGCTCTTGTTACTGTTCGAACTCCCGAGCCCGATGCCTTCGACTTGCAGAATCCGCACCATCGCAGCGACATGTTCCCGGCTGTAGTTCAAATCCGGCACCACGTCACTCTGCGCGAAATGTTTCTTCATGGCACGAATTACCCTGAGTTGGCCATCGTACTGCCTCTGCGCGCTTCCCCCCTCCTCCGCGAAGGAAGTCACCGGCTCGCCGATCGCGGATTCGGTGGTGGAAATCTGTGTCAGGTTCGGGTGCTGATCGATGTGCTCGGCCAGCGCGGCCAGGAAAGCATCCAATCGGCCGAGAATCGTCGGATGCCACAATTTGAGATTGTAGGCATACTTGCCCGGCTGATTGCTCATCCGATAGGCCCAGAGCTATTCATATTGGGTATGGGTCCAATTTGGATCCGTATTCCAGGCACGTCCCGCCTGCAGATCGTTCGGCAGGATTTCCGATGCGCCCTTCTCTCGTTTGAACTCGCGCCATGCCAGCGCGACGATGAGATGCTTGTTCTCCAGTGCAGCCAACCGGGTCAGGATCTGATCGATCTGGCTGAAGTCGTACCGGCTGGTTCCGGTGTGACTATCCCTGGATTCATATCGCCCCCAGAGCAGGATCACTTTGATGCCGCGTAGCTGAGGAGTGTTGCTTAATTCCTCGTAGATCGTCTCCATGTGCGCAGGTGAGCGTAATTGCCAGTCTTCAATTTTGACGTAAATGCCTGGATGCCATCTGTCGCTCGCAGCCGATGTACCGGGGACGACCGCCAGAAGCAACATCGACACGAACATCAGGCAGAGCCGGCCGAGGAGACTCCTGGCTGATTGACGCCACTGTGAGCCCGTGGCGCTCGGCACAACGCCACCGTTGGCGGTTGCTCCTGAATGATCGATAGGCATGAGTCGATGCTCCTTGTGTCCCCGCCCGTCAGTCGATGGAACTCTCGCTGCACGATGAACCTTGTCAGTCCCTCGCCATTCTGAAGGGAGCACCGGGCCTTGTCTGTAGTCACCGTTGTGACAGGGATGCTCGCACAGGAGATAGGTTTCACCGCGGACAGATGAGAAGGGAGTGGTCAGCGCGAGATCGACGAGTTGGAGGGGAAAATCAAAAAACAGGATCCGCCTCCGCCGGCGAGCTGTCTCGAACGTCGAGTGCATCGCCGACGGTGAGATCGCGACTCTGCCTGAAGTCAGGCGGCCATGGCCACGGGGCTAAACAACTTCAATGTCTCCTGCAGCTGGACCCGCGCCTCTGTGAGTAAGACAGGCCGCTCGTCGACGTTGAATCCGGTCAATTGCATCGCGTGGGCATCAAAGGGCAACTCCTGCGCGGCATACGATGAAGGCACCTCGCTCTGGTCCGCCACGACGCCGGCCAAGTGGACCATCGACGCGTGTAGAATGTGCTCCCCTGCCTCCTTGGGGCAGAGTTGGTAACGAATGGCCTGCTCGATTTGTGGGGGCATCCCCCAGGAATGAATGAGTTCGGCGCCGACTTCCGCGTAGTCACAACCAAAACTGGACTGCTCGACTTCCGCAAGGGGGCTTCCCAGATTGCCGGCTTCGATGAGGGCCGCCTGTGCGCGCTGGGGAATAGTTTGGTAGAGGACCAGGTGTCCGATGTCCCGCAGCAGTCCTTCGATAAAGAACCGCTCACTGTCTCGGATGCCGCAGGCTTTTGCGATCTTGCCGGCCATCAGGGCGCAGAGGACGCTCTTGCGCCAAAAGGCGGACAAATCCATGATCTCAGTGGTCATTCCACTGAAGCGTCGGCCGATGGTCGTCGCGGTGACCAGGTCGCGGATGGCTTGCATGCCGAGGAGATTCACTGCGCGGGTGACCGTGTCCACCTGCTTGGGAACCCCATACAGAGGGCTGTTCACAATCTTGAGCACGCGGGCTGAAATAGCCGGATCCATCTTGAGGACATTGGCCAAGTTATCCATCGTTGAATCCTGGTTCTCCACTACATCGCGGACGCGAAAGTAGATTTCCGGCAGGGTAAAGACGTGTGAGCAGGATTGGACGAGTTCTTGCGCCGATGCCATGATAGACGATCCTCCTTGGTGCGCGTTGCGCCTGCGCCCTGCACAGGGGGCCCCGGCTATCTTTATCGGTTGCGGCCTATCTTTTCTGAAGCGGAGGGAAGCAATCGGTGTGGCGCCCGGAGCCTCGCCCCTCTGCCGACCCATTCGGTTCAAAACCCGTGGCAACAGAAGCCTCAACTGCCCTCTGGGGCTCGGCTGGGTACCGTTCAGGCGTAAGAGGGTGCGTTGCCGGGCTTCCACTTGATACTGCAGCCGACGCTGGCTTGTTGTTTGGGATTCACAGGCTTTCCGCCCAGCACGGCATCGATCGCGGCGCGCAGGTCCCGGCCGGTGACCGGCCTGTTGTTGCCGGGGCGTGAGTCGTCCAATTGGCCTCGATATACTAATCGACGCTGCCGGTCGAACAGGAAAAAATCCGGGGTGCAGGCGGCCCGATAGGCCTTCGCCACCTCCTGCGTGTCATCGCAACAAAACGGAAAGGTCAAGACGAGCCGCTCAGCCATCTCCTTCAAGCGCGGAGGCGCATCGTCCGGATATGACGTCGGGTCGTTACTGCTGACCGCAATCATTCCGAGCCCTGTGGCCTGATAGTCTCGCCCGATCCTGGCCAGTTCTTCCTCCACGTGCACGACATAGGGACAATGGCGGCAAATGAACATCACGAGCAGGGCGGATGAACCGGCGAAAGAGTCGAGATGATACACCTGACCGGTCACCACATCGCGTAATCTAAACGACGGCGCACTCGTTCCGAGGGACAACATCACCGATTCGACCGCCATACCTACCTCACCATGTTCTGTATCACACGAGTTTGAACCCGTCGCCTCACCGCCCGTTCACTCTACAAGCCTCGCGCCGACGACTCAAGCACGAGACCTCATTGACCTGCTTTTCACTCCCCGCGTATGCTGAGGCTTCGCTGCCTGCATGTTCAAGACGGGCACCATGCAAAGACGATCCACAGCGCACGCTTCAAGAAAGAACCAGCTATGCAATTTGACGCCGCTCTGGCCGCACAAGATACCCTGCAGGAATCAGAAGCCGAACTCGGTGCCGATTGGGACCATGCCGTTGAACTCGAAAGTACGTTCTCTTCTCACGCCGGTTCCACAGCCCGCGAGGCCTACGAGCAATTGCTCGCGCTGGCCGGCCGCCACCCCGACGCACACCGTTTCCAGGCCTTCTGTATCTACATCACCTGGCAACAGGTCACAGAGGAGACGATCGCTCGCCATTTTCAAACCGGAATGACGCTCTCCGAGACCTATCTGGCCTCCCCTGAGGGGAAGGATCCACGCCATCTCGCCTATGTCGCCGAATTGCTCGACTCGTTTCGTGCCGGCTTGGGACTGGACGAAGAGGACGACATCGTGGTGGAATTTCGCAAAGACACTCCCAAGGGCGGCGACTGACAGAGCGTATCTCGTCTCTCGTCGTTCGTCTCTCGTTAAGGACTTTTCGTTTCACCTTTCACGTAGAACGTCTTATGCACACCATGGCTGAAAACGACAAACACCGCGCACGCATTTTTCTCCATCGTGGCGATCTCGTCCAGGCACGCGCCGCCTGGGAGGCGGCCGTCAAGGACGACCGGCTGACCGGGACCCGGCGTGAACTCTCGAACAGCCTCGGCAACCTCGGCAACACCTATGCCCTGACCGGCGAATTGGAGAAAGCCGACGTCTGCTACAAAGAAGTGCTGGCGATCCAACGTAGCGAGCAGGATCCGCACGCCATCGCCCATACACTCGTCAATCTCGGCAACCTGTACATCGGCGCCGACCGGCCGGAGAAGGCCCGCCCCTACTATCTCGAAGCGCTGGATCTCCTCAAGCCGCTCAATGACCATCGCGCCCTCGGCATCCTCTACCATAACCTGGCCATGGAAGAGGCCAGGCAGCACCAATGGGATGAATCCGTCCAGCTGTTCACGCAAGCGCTGGACTCCCACCGGGTGGTCGGCAACGAAGAAGGCCTGGCCGGCACCTATAGTCAGCTGGGAAAGACCTTCCTCGACAGCGGCCGCACGGTCGAGGCGGAACGATGTTTCAACAATGCCTCTGAACATTTCATCAAGCTCGGCAATCCGGCCGGCGAAGCGGCGGTCCTCCGGGAGCTGGCCGATCTCTACGAACAACGACAGGACAGGGTCGCGGCCATCCGTTGCGTGGAACGGCTGCACCATCTGGCGCTGGGAACCGGCCGCGCGCCCGCTGCCGCCGACCGCGAACGCCTCGCGCGACTCCGTTCCGCCCGTAGCTGAACCAGCGAGGGTGATGGTAGAATCCCGCTCCATCACAACAGACAATCACGCTTCACAAGGAGCCTCATGGATATCAGCGCGTTTCGCCAAATGGTCGAGAAGAATCCCAAAGGATTCCTGGGTCGCTACGGCCTAGGCAACAAAATTTTGCAGGAAGGCGGCAGCGTCGAGGAAGCCGCCGAGCACCTCACCGTCGCCACCCAGTTAGATCCGACGCATGTGGCGTCGCACCTCGCCCTGGGACGGGCCCTGGTGTCACTGGGCAAAAAGGAAGAGGCCAAACCTGTCTTGAAGGCCGGGATCGACGCAGCCGTCTCCGGGCGATCCAACGGCGGTGTGGATCTGGTGCCGGAACTGCAACAACTCTTGAGGACGCTCGGGTAAGCCGGTTGGAGGATCTATGACTCTTGACGCAGCCAGACAACGGATCGAATCTGCGATCACACAATACGGCCAGCATGCGGCCATGGCGATCGAACTGGTCATCAATGAAGTACGGTCCGATATGGGCCGGGACGCCGTGAATGAATTGATCGACGAGTTCGACCTCGAACTGATGTACAACATCGCCCCCATGGAATCCGACTACTCGAACAGCTGAGCCGGGATGGAGATGTTACGCACAGCCCTCGCAGGATGCTCAAAAAGACCATCCAACGAGGCCGCAGACGAGGAAGACCCAGAGACGTACGTTCAGAGGTACGTTGAGGAGGATTTCGAGTCGAGAACGACGTTGGGGGTCTTTTTCAGCAACCTGCCATGCCGCTGATCTGGTGCTCCATCTCGGGCCACGGCTACGGGCATGCGGCGCAAGTGGTGCCGGTGCTCAATGCACTGGGACGATTGGTGCCCAATCTCAGCGCCATTTTGCGGACGACGGTCCCCGCCGGCTTCTTCGCACCTCGCCTCGATATTCCCTGGCAACTCCACTTCGGACAACAGGATATCGGCTGCATTCAGGACGGCCCGCTGACGATCGACGTTCCCGGCACCTGGACCGCCCACTCTGCGCTGCACAGGGATTGGCAGCACACAATTGAGACTGAAGCCGCGCTCATCCGCAGCGCCGGACCCGCCTGTGTCCTTTCAGACATCTCCCATCTCGGTATCGCCGCCGGCGCAGCCACTGGCATTCCGACCATCGGCCTCTGCTCCTTGTCCTGGGATCTGGTCCTGGAGCCGTTCGCAGATCCCGCCCAGCGTGAACACGCGACGATTCTTCGCCAGATCCGCGAGGCCTATGCCAAGGCCGACTGCTTCCTGCGTGTGGCGCCGGCTCTTGCGATCACCGCGTTTCGTCCTGTCCGCGAAATCGGCCCCATCGCGGAACCGGCCGTCCCGCAAGCCATCACACTCCGTAAGGCCATCGGCACCGGGCAGTCGGAGCGGGTTGTGCTGGTCGGGTTCGGCGGCATCGCCCTGCGAGCGTTTCCCTTCGAACACATGGAGGCGATGGACGGCTTTCGCTTCGTTGTGGATGGCGCTGTGCCGGATGGACTGACTCGCGTCCTGTCGCTGGCCTCCCTGGGCATGACATTTAAATCGGTGATGGCGTCCGTAGATATGATCCTCACGAAACCAGGGTATGGCACGATCGTCGAAGCCGTGGCGCTCGGAATCCCGGTCGTCTATGTGCGACGATACAATTTCCCCGACGAGCCGCCCCTGGTCGATCACCTGCATCGGTATGGTCGCGGCGCAGAGCTCTCACTCGCCGATTTTCTCCAGGGACAATGGAACGCGGCCATAGAACAAGCCTTCGCCCGCCCCCTGTCATCGACGCCGCCTCCCCTGTCCGGCGCACAAGACGCCGCGCACATCCTGAAAGACTACGTATGCGGCCGTGCCGACTGATCCTTCGTGACACTGCCCTCGATCGCCCCTAACCCACATTATTCATGAGCGCTTCTACTGCAACCGCCGATCCGCTGCTGCGACGAGCCTTCGGCCGGCGGGCTCGCCCATCGGCCCCTCCACGTACTACATGAGTACGCGTCGGGGCCTCCGGACTCCGCGCGCCGGTCTGGCGACGCGCCTCAGCGATTTCGTGACGAACCGTCATGAATAATGCGGGCTAACGACCGTCACGCTGCCGTGAACGGCTGTTCTACGACTGCCGACGGATTCTCACATCCGATTAGTCGTTTTTCTCGTACAGTGTTATAGTGTGCCCTATTCCGAACCAGAGGATTGCGCCCGCGCCCAGGCCGACTGCATGGAAGCTGCCTCCCGACAAGCTGCATCGACGATCGACCCCAAACTCCTGGCCCGGGTGGCCAAGGGCGATCAACAGGCATTCGGCCAACTCTACGATCAATCGAGCACCCTGCTCTTTACCCTGGCGTACCGCATTTTGAACGACCGCGATGAGGCCGCGGAGTTACTTCAGGAAGTCTACCTGGAGGTATGGCGCAAGATCGCCAAATACGATGTCGGCCGTGGAAGCCCGATCGCCTGGCTGGTGACACTCACCCGCAGTCGCGCCATCGACCGGCTCCGTGCACGAGCATCGCGCGGGCAACATGTCGTCGCCGATTCGTTCGAACATCCCCTGGTTTCGCGCACACCCGACGTCAGCCCGAATCCGTACGAAGCCCGGGAGGATACCGAACTACGCCAGCTGATGGCGAAAGCCATCCTCGAGCTGCCGCTGCCGCAGCAACAGGCCATCGAGATGGCGTTTTACCAGGGCCTGACTCATACGGAGATTGCCGCCAAGCTGAACCAGCCGCTGGGGACGGTGAAGACGCGCATCAAACTGGCGATGGCCAAGCTCCGCGCGTCATTGCAGCAGACATTGCCGCAGGGTGAGAGGGTATGACACACGAGGAACTGGAAGACGCGGTCCCCCTCTACGCGATCGGCGCTCTCGAACGCTCGGAGCGGCAGGCCATCGAAGCGCACCTGTTATCGGGATGCGCGGCCTGCCATGCCGCTCTCAAGGACTATCAAACCGTGGCGTCCCTGCTGCCGTTCGGGCTCACCCCGGCGACACCCCCGAATACGCTCAAAGCTAAAATCATGATGACGCCGACACCGATCGCGGGTGCGGTGGAAGCGGAGCAGGCCGGCCCGAAGTCGAGCCTGGAACCGGGCGAATGGATGAACCACCTGTTCCCGCCCATCGCGCCGGCCCGCTCGCTGCCGTTCCGTCTGGCAATGGGATTTGCCGCGGCCGCCATAATTGTGGGGGGCGGGTATCTCGCCTGGATGTCCTACACACAAACCTCTCAGCGCTCGAGCGAGATTCACCAACTGCAAGCCGCCGTGCAGCAGGAGACCGCCCGCGTGGCCACCCTGCAGTCGGAGCTGCAACAGCGTGAACAGACCATCGGCACTCTCAAGTCGGAGATCGACCAACGGGCCACGGAGGTCGCGGAACTCCGCGATCAATTGCTGCAGCGGGAAGCGGAGTTGGACGACGCGCACACCCAGCTGACCCAGAACGAATCCTCCCTGCAACGCCTGGCCAGGCAGAACGAGGAATTTGCCGGACTCTTCAAGAACCCCTCTTCAAAAGTCGTGTCGCTGGCCGGGTCCGACATGGCCAAATCGGCAGGCGCCTTCCTGCTATTCGATCCGGCAACCAAGAAAGCCTGGCTCTATGCGTACAATCTGCCGTCCTTACCGAGCGGCAAGGTCTACCAGCTCTGGGCCATCGACGACAAACCGGTGAGTGCGGGCGTCTTCGGACTGGATGCGGGACTGAAAGCCCGTATGCTGATCAGAAACATGACCGAGTTTTCACGGATGAAAAAATTCGCCGTCACCGTGGAGCCCGACGGTGGTCTCCCCGAGCCGACGGGTGCGATCTACTTGATCGGGCAGACCTGACCGGCCGGTGCCCCGATCTTCCGCTCTCGCCTCCTCCCCCCGTGCCATTCCACACAAAGAACATGCTAGCATGCAGGCGTCTTATCGACTGCCGTAGAGTTCAGCCCCTGACAGGATTCAGCCGACGACACGATGCTCCCCCTCGACGATCTCGATACCCGCTTCATGCAACAAGCTCTGACCCTCGCGCGTTCGGCGCCGCTGATCGGTGAAGTGCCGATCGCCGCGTTATTGGTACATGAGGGCATCGTGATCGCTCAAGCCCACAATCTCAGGGAAACCAGGCAGGACCCGACGGCTCATGCGGAAGTGATCGTGATTCAAGACGCAGCCCGGCGAACGGGCAGCTGGCGACTCATCGACACGACCCTCTATGTCACGCTGGAACCCTGCACGATGTGCATCGGCGCAATCGTACTCGCTCGCATACCGCGGCTGGTCTTCGCGGCCACCGATCCCAAAGCCGGTGCCTGCGGATCCATCATGAATATTCCCCCTGAGCCGCGACTGAACCACCGTGTGGAGGTCGTCGGAGGGGTCTGTGCTGAAGAGAGTCAGGCGTTGTTACAGGACTTCTTTCGGCAACTGAGAAAAGACGCAGCCCGGCGGGACATCACCTAACGAAACAGATCTGTACTCGAATCACACATTCGAACCTGCCAGGCTTGGCCTTCAACGGCGAGCGCCCCGGATACGTCATCGGCCAACGAGAGGGACTGCACCTGCCAGTTCATATCGAGGGCTCCGGAGTCGGTCATCCGCACGTAAGCGAGCGGCGACCCGTCATCGAATAGGATCTCGAATCGATCCAGTCCGAGAGACAACCCCACCCCACGCCCTTTGAGGTAGGCTTCTTTCGCCGTCCAAGAACGATAGAACAATCGCTCTTGCGCGTCCCCCTGTGCCTGAATAATCTGCTGTGCTTCCCCAGCCGCAAAAAACCTCTCCGCGAGCTTGAGCGCATCCACGTCCGGCCTGCGCACCTCCACATCCACGCCGACGGCCCGGCCGGCTGCCACCGCCACCACGGCATACGCCCCTGAATGGGAAAGGCTGAATTGGATATCCTGCGCGGCACAGGACTGACCGCTCAGAGCCGGCTTGCCATGGGCTCCGGTTGCAAACTCAATCTGCGTGGCTTCTTTGCCGACGTAGCGGGCCAGAATGGCGCGCAGCACACCGTGCGACAGGATGAACCGGTGGCGATCCCGGTCGAAGGCAAACCGGGCCGCGCGAGTCTGTTCATCACGCGAGAGCAGGGCAGCAAGGGCGGCGCGTTGATCCTCATGCCGGGTAAAACGGCAGAACCAGACATGCACATCCTGCCGACTCAGAGCGGGCAACGGCGAAGAATCTCTGGAGGGACTCGACAATCCGGACATGGGTTGAGACATACGAGGCGCAGACCCTGCGTTACGCCGAGGAGCGGATCACCGGCTTGAACACCGGGGTCGCTCGGTGCGAGCCGGTTGAAGCGGTCGAGTTCGGAGTTTCCAGGATCTTGCCTTCGTCCAGTTTTAGCACGCGGTCGCCCACATGGAAATACCGGTCGTCATGGGTGACCACGATGACACCTTTTCCTCGCGCCCGCAACTCCGGCAAGAGCTCACCGTAAAACACTTCCTTGTACTGAGGATCCTGATCGGCCGCCCATTCGTCGAAGACATAAAACGGACGATCTTCCAACATGGCCGTGACCAGAGCCAGGCGCTTCCGTTGGCCCTGTGACAGGTTGATCGTCGAATACTCGCCGTCGCGGATCGTGACCTTGTGTTGAATCCGGAGCGTCTTCAACCAGCCCTCCGCCTGACTCTCAATCAGTGCCGGATCGAGCCCCAACAGTTTCTTGAACAGGTAGAAATCGGAAAACACCGCCGCAAAGTGCTGCCGGTACCAGTCCTGGTTTGCGGGCGTGATCGCCTCGCCGTTCAGCCTGACCTCCCCCTGTTGCGGAAGGTACAGCCCGGTGAGCACTTTCACAAAGGTCGACTTCCCGCTGCCGTTTCCCCCGATGATAAAAACCAACTCGCCGGTCCGGACCGTCACATTCAACGGCCCGAGGCTGAACGACCGTTCATCCTCGCCTTTCGGTTCATACGAAAAACTCGCCTCCGAGAACTCCAGGGATTGCGTGCCGTGAGTCACCGCGCGCTCCGCTCCACCCTCCCGACCGTCTTCCTCCAACGCCAGCCCCAGCGATTCGATCTTCTCCAGCGCCACCTGGCCGCGGCTCAGGGTGGGCACCATCCCGAGCAGACCCCACATCGGGCCGATCATGTAGAGCATCGCGAATGCATATCCTGTCAGAGACTCCCCCGACAACGACAACAATCTGGGAAAGAGCAGGAGAATAACCCCGATCAATCCGTAGAACAGCACCTGCGTCCAGGAGTCGGTGGTGAGGTATTGCTTCGTCGTCACCAGATTGTGATGGCGGAGCGCTTCGGCAGCCTGCCGGATATCCGAATCGACGAACGTGTCTCGACGCCCGCGATGCAACATCAGCTCCTTCATGCCTTCCGTCAGACTGCGAAAACGCTCGAAGAGGACCCCTTTTGCATCGCGCACCGCCAGCGACGACCGGAGCACCCGGTTATACAGCTGCCGGTACCCGATCAGTCCGAACACGGCTAGGATGACCACGCCGAGAAAAGCCTGCCACGAGAGCCACGCGAGATAGAGTGAGCAGCCGGCTAGGATCGCGACATTGATCGCCAAGCCCGGTAATCCGTTCACCGCCCAGGCCATGGCATTCGTGTCATCCGTCAGCGTCGCCAGAATTTCATGCGCGCCGCGACGTTCCAACGTGCGATAGGGGGCCCGCACCACTTTCCAACAGAGATCCATCCCGAGATTCAGGATGGTTTTCTGCGCGAAGGTGACGAGCAACAGTTGGGAGAGGTAGTTCGACACGACCTTCAGCACCGCCAGGCCGATGAAGGCCACGGCAAACAGCTCCGAGGTCGCCCCGGCGCCGTTGATGAGTTTGTTGATGACGGCGAGCAGGCCCACGCTGGACAGCCCGGCCAACAGGCCGGTCAGGACCATCAGCACCATCATGCTTCGGGCGTCGCGGAGCAGGAACAGGAGAAACCGATACATTTTCATCATGGTGAGGTGACGGCTGTCCCGTTGGCCTTAGCCCGGACTATTCATGAAGACCTGCTCCGGCATTCATGAATAATCCGGGCTAGGCGGCTCTTGAGGAAGGCCCTTTCCCCTGATCATCCGGTTTGTTCTGGAGCGTCGCCCAGGCTTCCTGCCAAAACGTCTTGAGATGGTGCGCCAACTCCTGCACATGCGGCGCGACAAATAACCGCCCCGAATCTTCGGCCGGCAGATAGATCGTGCGGCTCATGCCCATCGCGGATTCGCCGAAGACCAACCGCGTATCATCGCTGGAATTCGTCAGCGGATGTTTGGAGGCAATCACGTTCAAGACCTGTCCACGGAACGGTTTCAAATCGTAACGCGCCACGGCATGGAAGGTGGCATACGTCACCTGATCCTTGTAGAGGAACTCATCTTGATGTTCGGCCGCCTCAGTATGGTGCATGAGATTCCAAATCCGTTTCAACTTCCCTCTCCAGAACGACGGCCACTCCCGGATCGGCAGTCTCCGCATGAGACGAAGGTACGTCGTGATCTTCATCCACACAAACAGGATCGGCCAGAGCAGGTAGGGAGGTCGACTCCAATGCGTCAGGTAGGATCGTGGATGCCAGGATTCCATGACAACCAGAATCACCTGCTCTCCCTGCGCCATGAGCTGTTGGGCGATCTCGTAGGCCGCCAGCCCGCCCGTGCAAGTTCCACCGATGAGGTACGGTCCATGCGGTTGAATCGACCGTATTTCCTCGATGTAATGCGCGGCCATCTCCTCCACGCGCATGAACGGTTTTTCTTTTCCGTCGAGGCCGCGGGCCTGCAGTCCATAAAACGGTTGGGCATCCCCGAGCAGCTTGGCCAGGCGGGCAAATACGAGCACATTGCCGCCGACTCCCGGAACCGCAAAAAAGGGAGACATTTTTCCATCCGGTTGAATCGCAACCAACGACCGCCAGCGCACGGTGCACCCTTCGTCGGCCAGGACATCCGCCAATTGTTCGATCGTGGGCGCTTGAAAAAGTACCGCCATCGGCAGGCGGATGCCGAACGTCTGCTCGATCGCGCTGAACATCCGGAGCGCCAACAGGGAATACCCGCCCAACGCGAAGAAGTTATCGCACACGCCGATGGGCGTAATTCCCAGGACCTGCTCCCAGATAGCCACCAACTGCAATTCGAGTCGATTCCTGGGCTCGATCGGCTGGGCGCTGTCATGCACCGGCCCCGCCACCGGCGCGGGCAAGGCGCTACGATCCACCTTTCCATTCGACGTGAGAGGGAATTCGTTGAGCGGCACAATCGCCGCCGGCACCATATAATCCGGCACCATGTCTCGCAGGGCCCGTCGAAGCGCCTGCGGATCGCAACGGTGCCTTTCTCTCGCCACCACATAGGCCACCAGCCGCTTGTCTCCCGGCGCATCTTCCCGCACGATGACCACCGCCTGCTTCACGGTCGGATCGTCCGCCAGGACCGCCTCGATTTCTCCGAGTTCGATCCGGAACCCGCGCAGTTTGACCTGATAATCGATACGCCCGATATAATCCAATCGTCCGTCAGCGAGCCATTTGACCTGGTCACCCGTACGGTAGAGCCGCTCGCCCGCCCGAAACGGACTGGAGACGAATCGCTCCGCCGTCAACTGAGGAGCGCCCCGGTATCCGCGCGCAAGCCCCATCCCGCCGATATACAGTTCCCCCGGGATTCCCACCGGGACCGGCTCCCGGTTCAGATCCAACACGTAGACCTGAGTATTCGCGATCGGCCGCCCGAGAGAAATCGTGCGTTCAGCGGTACGCACGCGCTCCAACGTCGACCAAATCGTTGTCTCCGTCGGTCCATACACATTCCAGACCGATCCTGCTCGGACAAGCAGCTCCTGGGCCAATTCCCGTGGCAAGGCTTCCCCGCCGCACAGCACTTTGACCTGTCGCCCACCCTGCCATCCCGACTGCAACACCATCCGCCAGGTGGCAGGCGTCGCCTGCATCATGGTCACTGCGCCCTGATCAAGTCCGTGCTGCAGCCACGCTCCCTCCATCGCCTGAAGGCGACCGGCCAGAATAATGCGGGCTCCGACCAGCAGCGGAAGATAGAGCTCCAAACCGGCGATATCGAACGACAACGGCGTGATGGCGAGCAGGACGTCCCGGCTACTGATGCCCGGCTCCTGTTGCATGGAGCGGAGGAAATTGACCAGAGCGCGATGTTCGATCTCGACGCCCTTCGGCTGACCGGTCGATCCCGAGGTGAACAGGACATACACGAGATGCTCCGGTCGGGCGAGGGGTGCGGGATCCTTCTCTGAATACCGCGTCAGTGACTCCGCCTCCCGGTCCAGGCAGACCACACGGAGCTGGTGCTGGGGGAGTCCGCCAAGGAGCGTCGAGTCTGTCACGAGCACCGCCGCGTGACTCGCTTCGATCATGGCCGCCAATCTGCGGATCGGTAATCCAGGAACCAACGGCAGGTACGCGCCACCGGCCTTCATGACCGCCAGGAGACTGATGAGCAATTCGGGAGACCGTTCGAGGAACACCGGCACCACCACATCCGGGCCCACGCCCTGTTCCCGTAGGCGATACGCCAGCCGATTCACGCGCCGATTCAGTTCCCCATACGACAATTCAGCGCCTTCGAACACCACGGCGATCGCATCCGGAGTCCGGCCGACCTGCGCTTCGAATAGTTGCGGGAAACAGGCCTCTCGATCCACCGGCCTGTCGGTCGCGTTCCATTCATGAAGGATCCGATGTTGTTCCTGTGCCGTGAGGATCGCCACGCGTCCGACCTTCTCTTCCGGATGCTCCGCGATGACCTCCATGAATTGACGGTACTCCGCCAGCCAACGTTCGGCGGAGGTGCGATCGAACAGGTCCGTGTTGAATTCCAGATAGGCTTTGCGCGACGCCAACGGATCGATCGACAGACCGAGATCGAGCTGTGCCGCACCCCGACTGACTTCATAAGGGGTCCACGACAGATGCTGAAACTCCGTCCTGGCGAAAGGAGTATTGGCGAAATTGAACAGGACCTGCACCAGCGGCAGCCCGCCCTGGCTGCGATCCGGGCGCAGCTCTTCCACGAGCTTTTCAAACGGAATGTCCTGGTGCGCATAGGCATCGAGCGACAGATCACGCACATTCCGCAAGAGCTCTCGGAACGTCAGAGCGCCTGTGACATCCGTCCGCAACACCAGCGTATTCACGAACGTGCCGACTAAATCCTCGATCTCCAGCCGATTACGGTTCGCGATCGGTGTGCCGATCACCAGATCGCGCTGCTGCGTGAGGCGATGCAGGAGGCCGAAGAATCCGGCCAGAAACACCATATACAACGTAACGCCTTCTCGCACGCTGAGCTGCTTGAGACGATTCACGAGCGCCCAGGACAGGTCGAGGGAGACCTGATCGCCCTTGAACGAATGGATAGGCAAGCGCGGCCGATCGGCCGGCAAGGCGAGCACCGGCAGATCTGTCAGTTTGGATTTCCAATGCGCGAGTTGCTCAGCCAGCACCGCACCGGTCAGCCATGTCCGTTGCCACTGAGCGAAATCGGCATACTGGATCGCAAGGTCCGGTTGAATCGCAACGGGTTTCCCCGCGCAGAACGCGTTGTAGCACTTCACCAGTTCACGGGCGATCACGCCGTACGACCATTGGTCGGAGATGATGTGGTGCGTGCTGACCACCAACACATGATCCTCTTCGCCCAATTGAACCAGCAGAATACGCAGCAACGGACCCTCCCCGAGGTCGAATGGACGGCGCGCCTCGGCGGTCGCCAGTTCCAACGCCCGAACCTCGCGCATCTCACGAGGCAACCCGCGCAGATCTTCTTCCGCCCAGGGCGGATCCAACGAGGCATGAATAATCTGGCGCGCCTGACCATCCACCGTGGCAAAGGTCGTCCGGAGCGCGTCGTGGCGGCGCACCAGCTCAGCCACACCCCAACGCAACGCCGCCCGATTGAGCGGACCGTGCAAACGCACGCTCGCCGGAATGTTGTAGGCGGCGCCGGTCGGCGACAACTGATAGAGAAACCACATCCGTTCCTGCGCAAACGACAGCGGCAACGGCGTTCCTCGCGCCGCTTTGGTCATCATTCGTCCATCCCGGTCCGACGGCTGCTTTCCGGCCTCCTGGGACCGCTTGATCACCTCGGCCAGTGTCGCGATGGTCGGCCGTTCGAACACTTGTCGCAGAGGCAGGACGACCCGGAAGAGGGCTTGGACTCTGGACACCAGTTGTGTCGCCAGCAGCGAATGGCCCCCCAGTTCAAAGAAGTTGTCATGCACGCCGACATCCTTCACATGGAGGATTTCCCCCCAGATGTCGGCCAGCACCTGCTCGGTAGGCGTCCGCGGCGCGAGAAACTCAGCCGTGAGATCGACCTTGCTCGCGCGACTGTCCGTAGCGACACGGAGCGCAACGCGATCCACCTTTCCGTTGACGGTCAGGGGAAGCGTCTCCATCTCGACAAAGGCCGAAGGAATCATGTGCGCGGGCAACTGGCTCCGCAGCTGTTCGCGTAGCTGTACCAGTCCCAGCCGGTTCTGCGGACGAGGGACCATGAAGGCGACGATCCGCTTATCACCCGGCTGATCTTCCCGCACCTCAACCACCGCGCGCTCGATGTCCGGGTGCCGATTCAGCACCGCCTCGATCTCTTCCAGTTCAATCCGATAGCCGCGAATCTTGACCTGGCGATCCACACGGCCGCGATAGTCGAGCTGCCCGTCCGGTCGCCAGCGCACCAGGTCGCCGGTCCGATACAGACGGGCTCCCGGAAGGCTTGAAAACGGATCGGGAATAAACTTCGTGTCAGTGAGTTCCGGTCGGCCACGATAGCCTCGCGCCACCCCCACACCGCCGACATACAGTTCTCCGGCTACACCCACCGGAACCGGCTGGCGGTGCCGATCCAGCACGTAGACGGAGGACTGAGAAATCACCCGCCCGATCGGCAACTCCTCGTACAACTCCTCCTGCAGCCCGAGGCCCGTCAGATCCGACCAGGTGACGGCGACGGTCGTTTCCGTCGGTCCATAGGTATTCAATAATCGAACCGTACGGCCGACCAGGTTCGCCCACCGCTGCACGATCTGAGGAAGAACCCGTTCTCCACCGATGATCACTGTCTTCACCGACTCCGGGAAGGCGAGCCGCTCCAACTCCATTCGGGTGACGACTTCATGCCAGTAGGCCGTCGGCAAGTCCAACAGCGTCAGTTGCCATTCGCGGCATCGATCCAAGAATTCCGACACCGAATCGATCATCGCCTGGGTGCGCAGTACCAGCGTCGCGCCCGTCGTGAGGCAGGGGAAAATTTCTTCGGCGGCGGTGTCGAAACTCATCGACGCGAATTGCAGCACCCGGTCGCGCGAGTGGACACCCGCGATCTCCGTGATCGCCCGCACATAGTTGGCGATCGATCGATGTTCGATCATCACCCCCTTGGGCTGACCGGTCGAACCGGACGTGTAGATCACATAGGCCAGATTCTCCGGAGCGTCCGTGCCTTCGATGGCATCGTCCGGGAAACGGGCGATTTGGTCCCATTCGGAATCGAGACAAATCGTGTGGGGGTTCGTCGCAGGCAGCCGGGCGAGCTGATCCTGTTGCGTCACCAACACCCGGACCTGGCTATCTCTCAGCATGTATTCCAAGCGGTCGGTCGGATAATCGGCATCCAGGGGCAGGTAGGCCCCGCCCGATTTGAGAATGCCAAGCATGCCGACGATCAAATTGAGCGATCGTTCCAGGCAGAGGCCGACGACCACACCGGGCGCGACACCCCGCCGGCGGAGGTAATGGGCCACACGGTTCGCGCGCGCGTTCAACTCCCGATAGGTCAATTCCTGGTCGTTCTGTCGAACCGCGATCGCATCGGGGGTGCGCGCCGCCTGTGCTTCGATCTGGCGATGGAGGCACTGTGCCGGCGCCTGCGGTTCAGGAGACTGTCCCCACGTCAGGACCGTCTCATGACATTCCGCCTCGGACATGAGAGGCAGGGACCCGATCTGCGCGGCGGGGTCGGCGACAAGCCCCTCCAGCACCCGCAGGAAATGCTGCTGCATCCGTGCCATCCGGTCGGGCGTAAAGAGTTCGTCTTTGTATTCGAAGTAGCCGGTTAACCCCTGCTTCGATTCAGCCAGCTCAAGGCAGAGATCAAACTGCCCACTCTGCTGGGGAATGACATAGGCTTCCCACGGTAGCGGGCACGATTCAGAAACAGATGACGGCAACGCACTCATCCGCTGATCGAGTTCCGCCAGCAACTTGAACTGTTGCAGCACGAACAGGATTTGCCCCAAAGGGGCGCGCTGACGATCGCGGGCCGGTCGCAAGTCCGACACGAGCCGCGCATAGGGATAGTCCTGATGATCGAGGGCTTCCAGCAGAGTACGCTTGGTCAGCGCCAAAAGTTCCCGGCTGGTCGAATCGGCCTGAACCGTCTCCCGCAACACGAGCATATTCACAAAATCACCGACGGTCCGGGCAAATCGAGACCGGCTTCGACCGAATACCGGCGTGACCACGGCTGTGTCTTCCACATTCGTGTAGCGATACAGCAGGGCTTGAAGCGCAGTCAGGCAGACGGCATACAGTGTTGTGCCTTCCACCTGCGCGAAGGCCTTGAGCCGCTCCGTCAAAGCCGGATCAATCTGGACCGCATGCCACGCATATCGGCTTGGCTCAACCGTGGTCTGCGGCCGATCGTAGAGCATGTCGTAGTTCGGCAAGTCACCAGCCAGACGCGCCGTCCAATACTGAGCCAGCCGACCGCCCTCCTCACTCTCCAGCAGCGCACGATGCCACCCGATGAACTCACCGTAGGGAGCCGGCTGGCCGCCGAGTCCGTTCGATAAATCCTGAAGCGTGGACCCGTCTGAGCCGTAGTCCCCCTTGAGTTCCTCTACCAAGTGGATCATCGACCAACCGTCCACGGCAATATGATGCGCGACCAGCAGCAACCACGCCTGCTGTTTCCCCTTGAATAGCGAGGTCCTCCACAGAGGGCCGTGCGCCAGATTGAACGGAATCGTCGCCGCTTCCATGGCTTCCCGCCGCAAGCGCGCCCAATCCCATGTGGAGGCATCAATGACCGTCCAGATCAAAGGCAACCGGGCATGAATTCGTTGAACCGGCACCTCGTCCTGCGTTTCATAAGTCGTCCGAAGCGTCGCATGGCGCTCACCGAGTCGATCAAGCGCCTGTTTCAGTGCGGCCTGATTCACGTCGAACGGCAGAGGCAGAATGATGGAGACGTTGGCAGCGGCGCTTTCCGGAGCCAATTGGCTGAGGAACCAGAGGGCAGCCTGATTCTCGGATAGTGGGGCGACATTCTCCGCTGTGAGATTTTGGCCGACGGCAGGAATGGGTTCACTGCCTTCCCGGAGCATTGCCGCTTCGATGGCAGCAGCCAGATCGCTGAGCGTCGCGCCTCCCAAGAGGCCCTGTAACGAGAGCGGAACGTGGAATGACTCCTCCACGCAATGCGAGACCTCAGCGGCCATCAACGAATCGAGCCCCAGGAGATGTATCGGCCGGTCATGAGCGATGGCCTCTCGCCTGCACCCGAGGCGATCGGCAATTATCCCCTGCACATCCTGCTCAATCCGCCGCCGCCGCGTATCAGGCGAGAGCGCACGCAGGTCTTCTATCTTGACGACCGCTGACTGGGCCTGGGACAGAGGCGCCGGCATGACACTCTTTCCGATGATGGAAAGTTGGTCGGCCCAAAATAGGTCGCGGCAGGCACGTCGTTGGACTTTTCCACTCGACGTCTTCGGCAGGCTCCCGGCTTTGATAAAGATGACGGAGGAAACATGGAGGTCATGCTGTTCGGATACAGCAGAACGAATCGCGGCAGCCAGCCCATCGATGGCCAAGGCCGTTGCCTGGCGCTCGACCTCCTGCACAACCACCAGTACTTCCTCCCCCGCATCCTGGACGGAGAAAGCCGCTGCGCCCCCACCCCGAAACAACCTGTGGCTCTGCTCGACGGTTCGCTCAATATCCTGCGGATAATGATTTCTGCCGCGAACGATGAGCAGGTCCTTCAAACGCCCGGTGACAAAGACTTCACCGTCTCTGACGAACCCGAGGTCACCGGTCCGCAGGAACGGCCCTTCTCCCGTATCGCGAAGTGTCGCGCGAAACGTGCGCGCAGTTTCCTCCGGATTGTTCCAATATCCCTGCGTGGTGCTGGCGCCGGCTAACCAGATTTCGCCGACCTGTTGGGCCGCGCAGCGAGACAGGGTCTCCGGATGGACGATGACCACCCGGGTATCGCCCACGGGAATGCCGCATCCGACGACTTGACGGACCGGAACCACACCAGCCGTGGCTTCAGACACCACCCCCCGCTCCAATGCCGCCGGATCCAGCGGCAGCAACGTCGGGGCCACCCCTTCCCGCTTCAGCGAGATCAACAGGGTGTACTCCGCCATCCCGTAGGCGGGGGAAAATACCTCACGCCGGAATCCGGACGGAGCGAACGCCTCAGCAAATCGATCGATGGTATCGTGGGCAATCGGTTCCGCGCCGCAACTCGCGACCTGCCAACCGGAGAGATCCAGCTTTGCGCAATCTTCGGGAGCGATGGTCTCCACGCAGCGACGGTAGGCAAAGTTGGGCGCGCCACTATGCGTAACCTGATACCGTTGAATCGCTTCAAGCCAGCGCAGGGGCCGCTTCAGAAACGTGAGCGGCGACATGAGGTAGGCCGGGCGGCCGATCCAGGCGGGCTGGATGATGCCCTTTACCAATCCATAGTCGTGGAAATGTGGCATCCAGGACAGGGTGACGGAATGGGCATCGTAACAACCGGCGTCAGTAATGCACCGGCTTTGCGCGGTCATATTTCCGTGGCTGACCATCACGCCTTTGGGAGCGGAGGTCGAACCGGACGTATATTGCAAATAGGCCAGAGTGGAAGGGAGCGGTTGGGTTGCCGTCCACTGAGCCGTCGAGTCCGGGGTGACGGCATCGCAGACCAGCCACTGTTCCAGCGGAATCGCAGGCCCCTGCGCCCGCACCAGCTCCAGAATCTGGTTTGTGCTCAAGACTCCGGCCACGCCGGCATCCTCGGCAATACGCTGGACGCGCGCGACACCCACCCTTGCACGAAAGGCATCCGGCGGGGGGACCGGCACGGCGACTAACCCGGCATACAACGCTCCCCAAAAGGCCTGGACGAATTCAAGACCGGGCGGATACACCAGGAGCAAGCGGTCTCCCGCTGCGAACCTGGATTGCAGATGACCGGCAATAGCCCGCGCTTTAGTATCGAGCGCACTATAGGTCAGGGCGGTGTCGGGACTGACCCCGTCGCGCAGGAAGACATACGCTGACTGGTCGGGCTGGTGCTCGGCCCGCCAACGTAAGACATCGAGCAGGGTCTCACCGGGTGGAATAGTGACGGATGGATGTCTGACCACAGAATGCTCAACCCCAGTGGGACCGAGACGCGGACAAGAACTATGCTTCGTAACTATATCGGATGGATGACTGGAAAAGATCAGTCACGAACTGTCTCCAACCGGTCTCACTACACCAGGTGAGTCTACGGTGGAACCGATTCATCGCAAAACGGAATCACGTTTCCCTCACGTCGTGACCTATCCCTAAGGGCGAAAGAAATATTCTCCAAGCACATGATTTCATTTGAAAGTTACGCTCGACCACGCTAAGCTGCACATCTTTGCCGGCTTGGGTACGGAGAGGTGCGAGAGCGGCCGAATCGGACGGTCTCGAAAACCGATTTGGGCAGGCAGCACGAACCCCTTGAAATAACGACAAAAGCCGCATGAATACTGGGGGAGAGCGCCATTAGGCCCTCCCCTACTTTCCTCAGAATTTCCCCGCTTTCCCCACTCATTTCACAACGCTTTTCACAACAGGGTGTGTACGTATGATATTGACCGCCTTGTCCTCTGCAACAGATCGGGGCATGTTGAAAATGAAGAGGCCCGATCGGAAACCCATCAGGCCTGTACCTATGGACCGTCCCGCCATCAGCCGGACAGCGTCGAAGAGAGCATGGACCACAGAGAAGCCGACAAAGGAAGGGTGGTATTGGCACAAAGAAGCCGGGAAGAACATGGACCAGCCTATGCCAGCCTGGGTCTTCGATACGTCCGGCATTCGGTATGCTTGCCGCGGTGGCGTGAACGAATTATTTCGGTTTAAAAAAACCGCAGGTCATTAGGCGCTAACTAGGCTGAGCTTCGGAGGCCAATAGAGATTGGACCTGTTGACTAAACTCTCTTATTGTTTCGGACTGTCTCGCGATTTGCTCTTCCAGCAATCTATCGTACTCGACCTCATCGATAGGTAGCTCAAGCTCCTTCCGGACCGAGACAATTACCGGTGCCAATAGGCGTGCAATTCTAACTGTCTCCTCAGCACACTCCTCCATGAATTTAAGTTGGTTCGGATACAATGTCGCTTCTAACTTACCCGCCTTCTTTGCCGTTTCTTCAAAGTGGCGTCGCTCGAAGTCAAAACTCTTTTGAAGCCAATCCCATTTGCCCTGGTCCTTGATCTCATCGAGGTTGTATTGTTTTATGAGTTCGAGTATTCGAGTTTGTTCCTTGAGACCCGCCTCGATTTGGCCTTTGAGGAAGGCAGTCTCCTGCATTTGCCGGATAAGCGGAAAACGCTTCACGAATAGGCGCAAGAAGGTTGCACCTAATTCGCTCGAAAACATTGATACGGCTCTCATCGTTGTCTCTTTCGCGACTACATTGATTTTGGCAAGGGAAGCAGCTTTGCTTTGGTAGTCCTCCGTTAGTTTATCGTGAGTGATTTCGAGGTTGGCGAATCTGCCTACAGCCATTAGACCGGCGGATATTGCCTCCGCCGCTGCCAGATACACTTCCTTTCGGAGAGACATTTCTCGATCACGGTTCTTGAGTTCTCGATCATGTGCAAGTTGCATCTGTAATCTAAGGTCATGGGCACGATTCGTAAGGATGACCCCACCGAGTGCGCCAATAAGCGTAATCAATCCGCCAATGATGACACCCCCGTAATCAGCGAGGACTTTCTCAACAGCCGATAGAAGACCAAGAGTGCTCATTCCGTTTCTAGCTCTAATGTACTTAAAATGGGCATACTTTTCCTCCTTATGATGGCGGACTCTATTCAGAGACCGGAAGGAAGTC
Source organism: Nitrospiraceae bacterium (assembly GCA_919902505.1). Classification (GTDB taxonomy): domain Bacteria; phylum Nitrospirota; class Nitrospiria; order Nitrospirales; family Nitrospiraceae; genus Nitrospira_A. Next base: position 69,947 of record CAKKRE010000010.1, on the reverse strand, counting down.
AATCGCAGCTATGCAAGCCATCATCGCTGGCCCCTGCTACCACGCTGCTACCAGGACCCGAAACCCCGCCCCTTGAGCACCAATCGTGCCGGGGTCTTCTTCTGTGGTTTCTTGTGGGGATGTATTGGGGGGAGTGCTACTTAGTAGAGTTCGCAAACCGCATCGTTTGAAAGACTATCCTGGACTGCAGTAGCGTGTGGTATCGTAAGCTCCCCCGTCAAGGAGACAGTTTCAGGGGGAGAATTTCTGGCTTCAAGCGGAGCTGACAGTACACCCGCCACAGTCGCTTACGATTCCAGGGATGGCCGTTCAGCTTCAGCTTTCACACTGTTACAAGCAACCAGGAGCGATTTCCCACTACGCTAGTGACCAGTTCACGCCTATCCAACCGCGCGTTACCCCTCACCTACGAGTTCCAGCCTGTCAGATTTGGCCGGAATCCCATCGGCCAACTGTTTCAGGCGGGCTGCGAGTTCCGTGTCATCCAGGGCGGTGAGCTTCAACGCCTCTGCAGCGCAGCAAGCCTCGCGAATGGCGGTTAATCGCCGGACAACTGACGGGGCGGTGCTGAAGTGTCGCTCCCATGTCCTGTCTGTCAGGATTGATCGCTGAATCTCACGACTGCCCTTGACCGACCGGTGCCGTTCCGTTTCAGCCAGCGTGCGCCACGTCTCAACAAACTGATCGATTTTGACTGACGCACGCACCCGCAACTCGCCCTCCAGTTTGGATATGCGTGTGTCCAGGGAGAACGCGAGCGCAAGCCTCGCTCTGTGGGCCTCCTGCACGGCAGTCCAGGCCGTCTCGACCTCCTGTTGTTTTGCGACAAGTACGCCTTCGGCATCGGTGACGGCCTGCTCCAAGGAGGGCTGCTGCCTCGCCAGTTGGTCGCGCAGTTGTCCAATCTCCGCCACCAGGGTAACCCGCTCCGCGTGCGTCAGTTCCGGCACAGCGGCCGGCGGCGCCCCCGCCGCAACCAAGGCGCCCTGCACCATTTGATCGATCGTCTTCCGCATGTCCTGCATGTTCATCGCTCATCCTCCCGGTTAGATTGCGTCCTCAGTGATGGAGAAATTTGCTGATCGCCCGCACGACTATGAAAATACTGATGCCTTGGAAGGTCAACAGACCCACCGTCAACAGCATCACCGGCCAGCTCAGGTGCCACGCCCCAGTCAGCGCCAGGCCCACGGCGAGGGCCATAGCGACATCGAGGAGGTCCACCTTCATCTTCATAGCGCCGCCAGCGCCTCCAGGTAGGCCACTCGCATGGTGCGCAATTGCTGGTCTTGAGCAGCGGCCCGCGCCGGCATTCGTTCGAGCGTGCGGATCTCACGCTGTAAGGCTTGTCGGTAGTCAGGCGAGCGCTTCCAGGTTTCGAGTGATCGGTGGGCGGCGGTTCTGGCCAGGCCTGCTTGAGCCTGCTCTCGTGTGTCCATCGTGGCGTCTCCTTCCTGCTGTGCCTGTGAAATCCGGTCAGCGACAAATTTCAACAGCACTGGTGGTCCGGCAAGGCACTTCGCTTTCAACGTGGGAACCTGGTCCATCGTTCCATCCCCTTTCGTGGTCGTTTCGTGGTCGTTCTCTCCAATAGGACCCCCCATGAAGTATTTTCACCGCCGGACGCGTTACACAACCCGCGCGGGTCTGAGCGGTTGCCATAGAGATTTCACCCCCCCCTGGCGGTGTCGTCATTCACTCGCGCCATCCGTTCGTCTGTGTGCATAGAGTCCTGCTGCGCGTGTCGCACCCACAGATCACTTCACTTCTTTTAGGGCCGCCCCGGCTGAAGTTGTTGCACAAAAGCCTCCATGTCCGCTTTATTCCGTCGCAGCTCAGCGGCGGTTATCGGACGGATCGCCGCCACAAAGGCCTCGAGTTCCTTTCTATTGCACTTCGCCATTTCGCCAGCGGATAGCGGCTCGGCTTGAGCGGATTGGTTAACGTCCCCTCCGGCCGGTTCGTTGATGGGGAACGCATCCGCGATCGTTTCGGCCCGCTTCGTCCACCTCTCGGCCCTGCTCTGTTTCTTTGCCATGGCCCCTCCATCGCTGCGAGATTTGAATGCCTGTACCTCTAACCTCCTGGCCCAGGCCCGGGGGGCACCGGGTCTGGGTCGCAGGATGGCCGCTCCCGCATGGGCGAGAGCGTTCGGGCGGCCAATGAAGCCGCCAAACCTCGGCCCCGTCTTCAGGAATGATTCGGGCGTGGTCATGAAGCCTCCGTGATTTCAAGCGACGGGGCGGCCGGGGGATGGCAGCGACGGCAAATGTGCGCCCGATACGCCGAGGCCCAGAAATCTGAGCCGTTGCAGCAACCGCAGATCCATCGGATCTGCTGGTCAAACGCCTGCCTGGACCTTAAGAGGAAATCGCGGATCCAATAGACCGCGCCCCCGAATTCGATGCACAGCCAAAACTCGGTCCCGTCTTTGGCTACCTGGACCACCTGGCCAGGGCCGATGATCCGGCCATTGCCGCTCTCCCAGTAGACCGGCCGCACGGATGGGCCAGCCGGTTCAACGGTGATGTCCCGCGCCGGCTGTGGCTCCACAACCCGGACGCGATCTGGGGCTTTTGCGAGAAGACGTTCAGCGTCTGGCCTGTCCAGTTCGATAGCCTGCCCCCGTTCGATGGCCCGGACTTGCCCATGCAGTCGGAGTCGAAACGAAGTAATCGCTTCAAGCATCAAGGTCCACCTCCTCATGGTAGGCGTCGATCTGCCTCTCCTGGTCCTCCGTAGCGGACGTAGCGGTTTCCTGGGGAGGCGGGGCTAGGTCTCGACCGTCCTCATCGTAGGCGCCGAGCTGACTTCCTCGATCCTGTGTAACGCCCGTAACGCCCGATTCGTTTCTGGCGGGGGAGTGGAGAGGTTGGGGGCCTGCCAGAAACGAATTTGCCTGCTCTGAATTCGTTTCCGGCCTATAGACCGGGGGGCCTGCCAGAAACGAACTCCGCCGATAGGTATACGGATCAGCCTTCCGGCCTTTCCCGTTACGGTTGGCTTTCCCCTGTTCCACTAGAATCCCCAGGAGTCGAGACCCGTCACGTCGGCTGAGACCCGCCCGTTTCGCAACTGCTTCGCCGTCCTCCCAGTCATCGGAGAGGATCGAGATTAGTTTTTCGAGTTTAGCTGCCTTGCCAATAGAGGCCGGATCTCCCAGGGCAACGTATCCGGCTTCACGTAGCTCCAAGACAAGTTCTGAAGGTGTTTCTGGATATCTGCTCTGCGCCTGCAGAAGCCGTTGATTCTCAACTGAGTGGCGCTTCATCACCAGGGCCACATCCACCAGCGAAAACAGTGCGCCACTCCCTCGTATTTCGTCACCGTGAGAGCCCTCAGACTTTCTCGCATGGTGAATAAGAAGCACACAGGCCCCTGAATCTCTCGCAAGGTGCAGGAGTGGCTTGACCGCCCTCGTCATTTCGCTGGCATCGTTTTCATTTTCTACGCGCCAGAAGGCTGCGAGAGTATCGATAATGATGAGTTTGATGCCTTTGTCTTTAACGAACGCTCGCATATCGGAAAAAAGCGTAGGACTCGGCGAGAGTGGGCCGATGGAGAGATGCAGGTTGTCCAGATTCGCCGCCCCTAGTGCGTGGAGGCGCAGTTGCACGTCGCGGCGATGTTCCTCGACGGCCAAGATCAGAACACCGCATTTGGTTGTGGTCCGACCGAGAAAGGGCCGCCCCTGCGCGATATTGACCGCCGCCTCATATGTCAGCGTGGTTTTGCCCTCTTTAGGCTTGCCGGCCAATAGCGCCAATGATCCAACTGGGAAGAAGTCTTCTAGGATCCAGTGGGTTAGTTCTGGTGTCTCCGCTAGGAGGTCCGAAGCCAGAATAGGGGCGAAATTCGTTTCTGGCAGGGGGTGGGGTCTATAGGCCAGAATAGTATTTCTGGCCTGGTCCACTACCTCCCGCAGCGCCTCGGGGCCTTCCGAGGCCGAAAAATCATTCCAGTCCCCTGCCTCCGCGGGAATCGCGAGCGCACCCCCCACCGCCTCGGCGGCCTCACGTGCCGCTTTTTGGCCGGTTCCGCTTGCATCATTGTCGCCCGCCACAATGATCCCAACCTGGGGATATTTCGCCCGCAGGGCCTGCGCGACGGCCTTAAGGCTCCCGGCAGAAAAGGCCACCGCAACTGCATGGCCGGTCGCTTCATGGATGCTAGCCCCTGTGGCGAATCCTTCGGCAAGACACAGGATATCGACGAGATCCCCGATCAGGAAGAAACAGCCTTTGACCCGGCCACCAACAAGAAACTGCTTTCCGCCCGTGTCGTCGATAAATTGCAATGAATGGAGCGCTCCGCCGGCGTCCCGCATTGGCACCACAAGCCGTCCTTCCGATGCTCGCACACCATGCGGCTTCACGTGTTTTCGGTGTAGATAGGGATGGTCGTCTGTCGCCGGCGGCGCGGCGTCCCAGAGGGTCTGAGCGCGGACCGCGGCCTCCCCATGGCGGCGCTTCTCCTCTGCGTCCCGCTGTCGCTTGATGGCCTCAAGGCGCTGTCGATGGGCAGCTTGTTCCTCGGCCGTCATCGTCGTCTCGTGACGGCCGCTCCAGGTTTCCTTAACACCCAACGCCCAGTCCCCAAACGAGCCAGCCGGTAGCCCGTCATCAAATAGGATGTACCACCCGTTCTTGGTGGCTTTGCCGTTGGTGCGAAAGCGGTGGATCTTTCCGTCACCGATCATCTCGACTGGTGGGGGAATGCCTGCTTGCTCCATCGCGCGGCGAAACTCGGTCACGATCCCATCTCCCGTCATTGCCGATCCCCCCGCAGATTCGCTAACGCCTCATCGAGCGGACAACCATCCAGCGCGGACAGGAATGCCTCCAGCTCGGCACGGAGAAAGACAATCCGCCCCCGCTCCCCGAGTCGACGAAACGGCACCAGCCGCCGGGTCACTCGCGCGCGCATGGCCTTTTCCGAGATGCCGAGGAAGGCGGCGGCGGCCCTCACGTCGAGCGCCGAACCGTCGATTCGTCTGGGGCCAAGCCCCTGGCCCGCCTGCTTGCGAGGCGGCCGGTGCGGCCCCAGTTGCGTGATGTGGTCTAGAGTCGACATACCCGTTCGTGCCTTTGGTCAAGCGCGCCCATCCATCGAAGTTATGTCGACTCCCCAAGCGGCGCCGCCGGGTTGAACGTGCCGAGAAGTTTCTCGACCTCAGATTGAGGAATGAGAACCGCCCGCCGCGCCTTGCGGTATCCCAATTCGCGCGCGAGGCATCTTTTACGGATCGTTGCGACGCTTAGCCCCGTCATTTGCGCGACCTCATGCACGCGGTAATGTTTTTCGAGCCCGCTGGTCTTCTCCATGGTTCATCCTTTCCTTTGATCCCCTGTGGCCGTTTAACTGCCCTTGTGCTCTCCCGTCATCGCGTCTATACTCTCGGTTGTTTTTGTAGTCAATAAATCAAACTGTGGTTTGAATTTAAGTGAAATCCAAGCCACTTTCTCAAGCCTCACGGAAGGCAGGGACCAATGGACGTACCGCACCACCTTTCCGACGTGCTCGAATTTGTCGAAGCAGGACGGCGACTCATGAATCACGACGGCCGGCATGACGATCCGCGCCCCACGGCGCTAGCGTGGTTGGTGGCTTTCGCGCAGGAGGACTTAGCCTCCCTCTCCCCCAAAAGCCTCTTAGCTCGATGGCAGGAATGCAGGCGGTTTGCCCTTGATGCTGGACTGGTCGAGGGCGCTTTGCGCCGTGGTCGTTCTCCGAAGTTCCCCATGGGAAGCGTTACCATGAGTCCTCCAGCGGGAGGGATGGAACACATCGATCTCGATAACCTCCAAAAACCGTTACGCCGCGGGTTGCGAGACCTTCTCGAGAAGGGAGAGGTGAAAATCGATCTGCCGCACCTCCACATGACGATTCGCGCCACGGCGCAAGGGTCCAGCATCACTATCGACGCAGCCGACATGGGGACCGGTTTTCGCTACAACGCGGCGCAACTCCTCGGAGATATGGGCCACCTTGTTCGACAATGCCGAGGTGAGTGTGGGTCGATCTTTGTGGCGGGTCGCAGCCATCGTTGGTTTTGCAGCAACAAGTGTCAGGCCAGGATCTATAAACGAGAACACAAAAAAGCGGGAGGAAAACCCATGGCACGAAACAGGGCGCAAGATCGCGAGGGACGGGCACAGATCGCCACCACACAGAGGAGGGGCACCCATGGCACGACGAGGTGAAGGGGTTTATCAGCGAGGCACGGTCTGGTATCTGGACTTCCGCCACGATGGACAACGGCATACCCTGCGGATCGGTCGGAACATCAAGCGTCACGTGGCCGCCGAAATCGCTGGGGTGAAACGCGCCGCGATTCTGAAGGGCGAAGCAGGGATTGGACAGAAGCGGAAAGACATTCTCTTTGAGAGGGCCGCAGAAGAGTTCCTGTCCTGGGCCAGGACGAACAAGAAGCCGCGCACCAGCAAGGACTATCGGCAATGTATTGACCACCTCAAAGGGCATTTTGCTGGCAAGCGATTGGGGCAGATTCTGACGCTTGACGTGGAGCGCTACAAACGTGGCCGGGTCGACGTAGGCGCGCGGGTGCGGGTCAATCGTGAACTGGCTGTTCTCCACAATCTTCTGAATCGTTGCAAGGAATGGGGACTGTTCGAAGGGGAGAACCCTGCCGGCGCCGTAAAGAAGATCAAAGAGCCTAAACGACGATTGCGGTTCCTTGAATCTAGCGAAGAGGGCCGGCTCCTTGAACATACCGAAGGGTGCCTTCGATCCGTCGTCATCGTGGGAATCAATACCGGGCTGCGGATCCGGTCGGAGGCGTTGCCGCTCTGCTGGTCCGACGTGGACCTTCAGCGAGGCTTTGTGACGGTTCAGGCCGCGTATGCGAAAAATGGAACGAGCCGGAGTGTTCCTCTGAATAGTCGAGCTCGAGAAGTGCTGGAGCGACTTCGGGAACGGAGCAAGAGCGAATACGTCTTCACTCAAGCCAACGGCCGCCCCTACAAGAGTATGGATAAGCCCTTTGCCGCGGCTTGCAAGCTGGCCAAATTGGCAGGGGTGACGCTGCACACCTTGCGGCATAGTTTCGCCAGCCGTCTCGCGATGGCTGGGGTCGATCTTCGGACGATCCAGGACCTGGGAGGCTGGTCTGACCTCTCCATGGTCATGCGATACAGCCATCTCAGCCCAAACCACAAACGGGAAGCAATCGAGAAGATCGTCCCCGAATTTCACAACGCTATTCACAACACGGCTCTTTCGGCCGTGTAGGAAACGCCTTGCGAATGATCACCCAACTATGTGAAACTGCGAGTCCTTTTGGCCTAGCGGAGAGGTGCGAGAGCGGCCGAATCGGACGGTCTCGAAAACCGTTGTCCTGAAAGGGACCGTGGGTTCGAATCCCACCCTCTCCGCCATATCTCCCGCAACACCTCAACAGTCTGCCGGTGGGATTCGAACGGGGGTTCTGAAGAGAGTCTACCCCCTCCAGTTCATTCCTACCATTCATACCTCCGCACCTACCGAGGCCAGGCCCCCCCTCCTCCAGTGGTCTGTTCGTCACCACAGTTCCAGGCTACTCTCCGGTTCACACAGGAGGGCCGCATGTTTGAACAATCTGAAGCTGCTGTGGTGATGACGCTGTTGGCCTTGGGGGGAATCGCGTTGATGGCGGATGAATCGATCGGAACGACGTGCATGCAGATGGTGAAATGGCTGCGTACTCGAGGCCGGCGCTAACCGGCGCGTTTCTTTAACTCCTTCCGCAATTCGACCATGGCCAGAGTGTCGCGTTCGCAGTATCGCAGAAGCGCCTCTTCGATCTGGGCTTTTTCGATCCAGTCACTGACCGTAAAGATCATGCGGGCATATTCACAGGCTGCCACACCCCCGTCTCCGATAGCCAAATCGGCATAACTCAACGACGGCACCACAGCCGGCAGCACCGCCTTGATCGAATAGCTGCCCTCGAAGGCCGGATGGTAGTAATGATCCCGGATGACAATGTGCAGATCCCACAGCCTCGCCATCACCCGCTTCAAATCTTTTCGCAGTGAGGGGAAATCCTCCGCCAGCCGCTCCAGCACCGAACGTTCATAACTCGAATACACACAGATACTGCCCGCTGCCCCCAATGAATCCAGCAACGTGACGGCCAGTTCCTCACGCGGATCGCGCCCGTCGCGGCAGAGGTACTCGGCATGGTCGAGCCGTCCATCGGGATATTCGATGTGATTGGACCATTGAGTGGGAATCACCTGATAGGGCCTGGTCCCCACGAATTTCGGCACGGCCGGCATGAACGTCTCGAAATCCAGATGATGCACGGGATACACGATCTTCTCCAGCGCCGACCGCAAGCCTTCTCCGATCCATTCCCGATTGTCCCTCACCCGTCGCTGCACCGGCGTCAACGTCACGTGATCGGGAATGTCGTCGATGGTCTCCACGCCCAACTCGCGCAGCTGAATGACCGTCTTGCTGCTCCCGGGCAGATGATAAATCCAGCGAGGCGGCTTCTCCTGCGTGCAATGCGCCCAGAAGGGACATTCGTAGGGGCTGTGACAATGTTCATCCGGGGCAATGGGGGGCGCCGACATCTCGCTCAACGCGGTGTGCATCGAGGCCAGGCGTGAGGACACGTCCGGCAAGCGCGGGCGTATTGTTTCATTCAGGGAACGGATGCTGAATAATTGGCCGAGGTCGAGTTCCACCCCGTCGAACACATACTGGGTGTTCACATGCATGAGGCAGATGTCCTCAAGCACCAGACCGGCCCCTTCGAGAACGTAACTCTGGATCGTCAAATCCTCCACATGGGTCGACTTCAACTTGGTGGAGGATTTCACTTCCACCAGCCGCCAGGCGGGTTGCCCCGATGCGTTCACGCCGACACGCTCCAGCACATCGACACGGATCAAGACCTGGTCGAACTGAAATGCGCCTTCGAAGATAGCCGACACCGTCGAATCCTGGAGAAGCTCCGCCGTCTGCGTCAGGGCCTCCTGAGATTGGCGGTACCCGGCCGTCACGAGGCGACCGCCGGGAAATCGCCGACGGGCGAGTTCCCCGAGGTCCCTGCCCATGTCGAGAATGGCTTGTGTGGCCGCATCCGGTTTCGTGGCCAACGCCGGCGCATGAATTTCCAAGTACAGCCGCTTGTGGCACTGCAGGCCCGACAGATAGCGTGATTTTGACAGCCGATAGGAAGAACGAGCGGCAGGCTCGGGCGTGATCAACATGGATGACTCCAGGCTACCGAAGCCGTACTCCCATTGTCCAGTCCCGGAAGAAGGACATCCTTGTCCACAACCGAGTTCTGGTAGGATGACGCCCCATGGCAAACGGCGTCGCACAAATCAGACGATCGGTCATGACCCTCGCGCTCCCGGTGACGGTCAGCAGCCTGCTGCAGCGGACCGAGGCTATCGTCGCGGTCTTCCTCGTGGGAGGGTTGGGGGCGATACCCATCGCCGCTGTGGGATTGGGCCAACTGCTTGCGTTTATCGCAACGACACTCGTGTCGGGTCTCTCGGTCGGGACCAACGTCATCATCGCTCAACAGTGGGGCGCCCGCCGGTATGAAGAAGCAGGCCAGGCCTCCCGGCATTTCCTGGGCCTGTCGGTGCTGGTGTCCCTAGCCCTGGCCCTGCTCGGCCTCTCGGCGAACGGACTCATCATGCACCTGCTCGGTGCGCAGCCCGAGGTCATCGCCCTCGCACTCCCCTATTCAAACCTGATCTTTCTGGTCATCCCCTTCACCGTACTCCTCGCGGTTCTCTCATCGATTCTCCAGGGGACCGGGGACACCAAGACACCGATGTACGCCATGATCATGGTCAATGTGCTCCACATCGCCATCGCCTATCCGCTGATCTATGGCCAATGGGGATTGCCGGCGTTCGGCGTGAAGGGCGCTGCCGTCGCCGTTGGGATTGCGGAGGCAACCGGGTCGCTCTATCTGTTTTTGCGCTGCCGGACGATCCTCAAACCGTCGAAGCGGCTCAGGCTGGACCTGCTCCGCACCATCTGGCAAGTGGGTGCTCCGGTCTCCGGTGAACGGATCGTGCAACAGGCCGGGATACTGCTCTACACCAAGATCGTCTTGATCTACGGGACGGTCTCCTATGCGGCGCACCAGGTCGGACTCTCGATCGAATCGCTCTCGTTCCTGCCGGGCTACGGCTTTGCCATCGCCGCCGCCACGATGGTCGGACAAAGTATCGGCGCCGGCAAATACACCCGGGCCAAACTCGAAAACTGGGAAGCGAACCGGCTGGCGACGTTCATCATGTCCGCCATGGGCATCGTGTTTTTCTTTTTTCCCTATGTCTTGCTGCGCGCCTTCACCAGCGACGAAGCGGTCATCGATTTGGGTACCGTATTTCTCAAGATCGTGGCATTGCTGCAAGTGCCGTTGGCCCTGACCATGGTGCTGGCCGGTTCGTTACGCGGCGCGGGCGATACGCGATTCATCATGATCGCCACGATGATCGGCATGTGGGGCGTGCGGATCCCCATCGCTTTTGTGGCAGGCTACTGGCTGACGCTGGGAGTGTTTTACGTCTGGCTGGCCATGATCGCGGACTGGACGCTGCGCATGGCGCTCATGCTGTGGCGCTATCGGTCGGAGCGGTGGAAAGCGATTCGGGTGCTGCGTTCCTCGACGACGTGAACCGCTTAGCTTTGCCCCTCAGGCGTACATTCCGGAGGCCTCACTGACGGCCGCGTATCCTTCCCCGATCCGGCTCGCACCTCGATCCGTCCCACCGCCTTCACATTGGCGCAGAGATCACCCAAACCCGGCGTGACCAATCGGTAGGGACCACCCTTGCCGTCCGGCAGCGGCTGGCCGTCGAGTTCATACAATAACAATCCGAAATCCTGCGCCTGTTGAAGGGTGAGTGTCGCCGCATACTTCCCATCGACGGAATGGAACGTGACATGGTCGGCATCGACCGCGAGGGCTGGAATGTCCAGCAGGCCTTTGACGCGAATCGCCCGGCCCCGCATCGACGGCATCAGTGGACTGATATCTTCGACATGTTGTTCTTGCGGTAACTGAGCCAGCGCCGCGCGTGTGAGGGAGACCGGTTGGACGACCGCACCGTCGATCCGGACGACTCCAGGACCCGACGGTTCACGCTCCGTGATGGCTTTGACCATCGCTGTCAGTGCTTCGTTCACCGGTGTAGGAATCCCTAACTCCCGCCCCATACGAACAATGTAGCCGTTCAGATAGTCGATTTCGGTCGGACGTTTGGCCTTCCAGTCATCGTACATCGAGGTATGAATGTCCCGAAGTTCCTGCGTCCACTTCACCACCTTCTCGGCCATATCCGGCGCCAACGGTACCTTCACCGCCGCGGAGACCGCCATCACTTCGCCCACGATCTGCCGAATCACCCCGGCCATCTCAGGATGGTCCAACGCCTTCGCTACCTTGTCGTCGATCAACACCGTGAGAGGATTGAAGACGCAATTCCAGCACATCTTTTCCCATTTGCTCTTCCGGATATCGTCGCTGAGCTGGCAGGAAATGCCCGCCTGCTTGAAGATCTCCGCGATCTGCAATACCCGTTCGCTCTTGTGGCCCATGAGTTCGCCGATGGCCACACCGCCCCGCTTGTAGTGCTCGATGACACCGGGCTCGACGATCTTCGAATAGATGAATGCCACGCCGCCGACCACACAATCGCGATGCACCCGCGCAATGATGCGATCTTCCGTATCGATGCCGTTCTGAAGCGTGAGAATCACCGTGCGCTCGGTCAGTACCGGCTCCAGCTGCGTCATGACTTCGTCGAGATCGTAGGCCTTCACGGCAAGAATGATGAGATCCGGTTGCGCCAATTGCCCGGGATCGGAAGCAGCCGGCGGATGAACGGTAAAATTGCCCTTGGCGCTCTTGATCATCAAGCCGTGGCGTTTCACCGCCTCCAGGGTCCGCGGTCGCAGAAGAAACGAGACGTTCGGATTATGTTTTGCGAGATGGGCCCCGAAGAAACCGCCGACGGAACCGGCCCCGACCACCATGATCTGCTTCATGAGACTCCTCACTCGTTGCGTTCGAAAGGACGGTACTATAGCATGCAGCCGCGCACATGAAACAGTGATGGCCTTCTCGCGTTGACACCCATGGGAACCGGATCAACTCTCGGTCTGATTCGACACAAGCTGGCCTCGGCACGATCGGTGACCGTGCTCACCGGGGCCGGGATTTCCGCCGACAGCGGCGTGCCGACCTTTCGCGGGGCCGACGGACTCTGGCGCAATTTTCGCGCGGAGGATCTGGCCACGCCCGAAGCCTTCGCGCGGGATCCCCGCCTCGTGTGGGAATGGTACAACTGGCGGCGTGAACTCATCGCGACCAAACGGCCCAACGCCGCCCATGAAACTGTGGCTCAGATGGAGCAACGGTTCGACCGGTTCTGGCTCATCACGCAGAATGTGGACGGACTGCACCGCGACGCGGGCTCGCGCAAACTCTCCGAGATTCACGGCAATATCTGGATGGTGCGCTGCACGCAATGCCGGCGCGTGACTGAAAATCGCGATGTGCCGATTGCAACCCTGCCCCTCTGCAGCAACTGCAGCGGGCTCCTCCGCCCGCATATCGTCTGGTTTGGAGAATCACTCGTCGAGCAGGATCTCGAAGCCAGCGAGGCCGCCCTGCACTCCAGCGACCTGTGCCTGATTATCGGCACGTCCGACCTGGTGTATCCGGCGGCTGGTTTTGGTTCAATTGCGAAACAGGCGGGTGCGTTTGTCGTGGAAATCAATCTCGATGCCACCGCGCAATCAGGCATGGTCGATGCGGCGCTCCAGGGGCGCGCCAAGGACATCGTTCCCTTGTTATTCCAGGCGTGACAGCAGCGGCAGCAACTCGTTGAGGTTACCGATGGTCGTCCCGCCAGCAGGACGCGCCCCCTCCCCTCTCGCGAGCAACACCCCGGTCAGTCCGACGCCCTGCGCCCCCTTCACATCGTCTCGTTCGCTATCGCCGACATGAAGCGCCTCGTCCGGATCGACCGCATGTTTCTCCAACGCCTGCCGAAAGATACGCGCGGAGGGTTTAGCGGCATGGGCCAAACTGGAAATCGTCACCGTATCGAACAGGTCGGCAATCCCCAAGCCACGGAGCACGGAAAACAACCGCGAGTCGAAGTTGGAAATGATGCCCAACTCGAATCCCTGTCCCTTCAGAGTCTTGAGCACATCAACCGTCTCGGGGAAGAGCCGCCAAGACTCCGGCTGCTCGAAGCGCGCAAACACGTCTTCGAAAAACTCGTCGAAGGCCTCGAACATACCGACGCGGTAAAACACGTTGTGCACGATGTCGAACCACCACAACCGTTCTGACTGCTTGATCGCGGCAGGCTCGGTCGCGGCAAACACGGGCGGCGGCGCATCGCGGAACGAACGGGCAAAGGCGGATTTGATGGCGGTTAACGACTCTGGAGTTTTCCTGAACCCATGTTTCTCCGCATGCTGCAGGTAAATCTCGGCCACTGACCCGTGAATATGGAACAGGGTATCGGCCGCATCGAAAAAGACGACTTGAATTCGGCTCCGGGTCATTGTGTCGTGTGACTCCTCATACTCGCCATCCACGAAGGCCGATAGGCCAGCCGGGAAGACGGCCGGATTCTACAGGATGGTCACCGGCTCCGCCAGCATTCAGTTCGTCTCTCGCGGCGCGTGGGCGAAGGCCTCATCAGACCGCCGCTTTCGGCGTTTTCTTTGACAGTTCAAGGAGCCTTTGTTAGCTTCGGCTGAGTAGGTATGGAGAGGTGAGTGGGATGGGATCGACCATCTTTGTGATCGACAGCAGCCCTGCCGTGCACCGCATGGTGGAACAGATTTCTGCGCCGGAAGGCCACAAGGTGATGGGATTTCCAGACGGCCCCTCGGCCCTCGACGCTGCCCGGAAACTCAGTCCGGCGCTGGTCATCGCGGACTATCATCTCGACAAGATCACCTTCTCGGGATTCTGCAAAGAGATCGGCCGCCAGGACAATCTAGCCGAAACGCTGATCGTCTCCATGGTAGACGGCTCCGATCGTCTGGACGAAAGCAAATTGCGTTCGCTCGGGGTCCGGGCCTTTCTAAAGAAACCACTTCAACGGGAACAACTGCTCGACACGATCAAGGGCATCTTGAATGGCGCGGCGGGAGATCCGCGCGGCGGGAAACCAGCCAAAACACGGACGTGGCCCCCTGTCTCCACGGGAACGGACGATGAAGACGACTCGCCGAACGATGCGTCCATTGACGACGCCCCCCACCACGCGATGGAGAAGGAGCACAGCCCCATGTCCCCATCACTGAGCCACGCTGCCGCCCCGACCGCAACTGCGCCCGCCTCGAACGGACCGACCGGTGAGGCCTTGATGAAGGGGCTGTTCGATCACTTATTGCATTCAGTCACAGTCCAGGCCGACCGGAGGATCGGCGAACTGCTCCCGGCCGCCATGACGAAGGAAGTCGCCGGACAGGTGAGTCTTGCCGTAGAGAAGGCCGTTCAAACGGAAGTGGCGAAACAACTCGCGGAGGCACTCGCGCCGGAACGGTTACAGACCGTGATGCGAGAACTGGTTCAGGAAGAATTGAGACGACAGGCTCAGACCCAGATTGCCAGCGTCGAAGCGACCGTTCGACAGACCGTGACCGAGCTGGCCCCTGCCCTGGTGGAGCAGTCCACAGAGAAACGCTTGGGTGACCTCACGGACACCGGCGTGAAGAAACACCTGCCGGAGGCCCTGACCGCACACCTTGAAATGATCGACCAGTTGGTGAAAAAGGAAGTCGAGCAGGTGGCCGCGAACTGCGCGCGACAGGCGGCCGATAAGATTGTGCACGAAATGGCAAAAGATCCGATCCAGCAGGCGGTGCAGCGGATCGTTCCAGACGTGGCAGAAACTCAGATCCGGGCGGAGATCAAACGACTGAGCTCGCCCGAGTAACGTCCCGTTCGCCTACCCTCGCTTGACCTTCTTGGCCGCCGCACGGCGGGCCTTGACCAGCCCCTTCACACGCGCCACGTTCTTCCGATGCTTCTTGCGAGTCTTGCGATCCTTCTCTCGTCCCCTCGGCATAATCTCTCCTTCAACGGTGATGGGCTCTCAAGCCGGCGATCTCGAACGACCAGCTGAACCGCCGGATGTATATCACAGGGCTTGAGTCCGCTACAACCTTCCAGCCCGGACTATTCATGAATGCCTGCTCCGTCGTCCGATCCTCTCGCCCGGCGTGGCTGTTCTCGTTCGGCCTCCTCGACGGACTGCCAGTACGCCTGCGTCGGCCTTACTTGCGAGAAGCCCCGGCGGGCTTCGGTCTCGAACGCCTCGCGACGACATTCATGAATAATCCAGGCTAGAACGATCACAGACACGCGTCCATTACCTTGTGAGCCCACACGGCGCATGTTAAGATGCGCCCGCGTTGCGCCCCCGGCGCATTAAAACAGTTGGAACCACGCAGAACATTCCCGCAGGATGCTCAAAATGGCCGTCCTCATAGTCCGTCGTTCGTGAAACGTCGTTCGTCTCTCGTCCGCAGAAAAGAGCCTATGGCATAGAGCTTATAGCGTATGGCCAGAAATCGAGAGTTGGCGTCTCTACTCTCAGCTATGCGCCACGAGCCATACGCTCTGACCCTGACGAGATACGCTTCACGGCTGTCGAAAACAACGCTGGCGGGCTTTTTCAGCATCCTGTTAACACCATGTCCACACCGCAACTCGACAAGACTTACAGCCCTCACGACGTCGAAGACCGCTGGTACCAGCGCTGGATCGACGCCGGTTTGTTTCACGCCGACTCGACCCATCCCGGGCAGCCGTACTCGATGGTGATCCCTCCCCCGAACGTCACGGGATCGCTCCACGTCGGCCATGCGCTGAACAATACCCTGCAGGACATTCTGATCCGTTGGCGCCGCATGCAAGGCCGCAATGTGCTCTGGATGCCGGGCACGGACCACGCAGGGATCGCGACCCAGAACGTGGTGGAACGGCAACTCCAGGCCGAAGGCACCACCCGGGAGGCACTCGGACGGGAAGAGTTCCTCAAGCGCGTGTGGCAATGGAAAGAAAAGTCCGGCGGCACGATTATCTCTCAGCTCAAGCGGCTCGGCGCCTCCTGCGATTGGGAGCGTGAACGCTTCACCATGGACGAGGGGCTGTCGGAAGCCGTTCGCGAAGTCTTCGTTCGGCTGCATGCAGACGGGTTGCTCTATCGCGGCGAACGGTTGATCAATTGGTGCCCGCGCTGCCTCACGGCCTTGTCCGACATCGAAGTCGAACATGAAGAGATTACCGGAAAACTGTACACCATTCGTTACGCCCTGGTTGACGATCCCACGCAGGTGCTGTTGGTAGCAACCACGCGGCCTGAAACTATGTTCGGCGATACTGCGGTGGCGGTGCACCCGGAAGACGAACGGTATCGGCACCTCATCGGCCAACAAGTCCGGCTTCCCCTCACGACCCGCGCCATTCCAATCGTGGGAGACTCGATTCTGGTTGATCGTGAATTCGGCACCGGCGCCGTCAAGATCACACCCGCTCATGACTTCAATGACTTCGAGGCGGGAGAGCGGCACGAACTCAAGCGCATCAAGATTCTGGACATCCACGCCAACCTTCGGCTGGAAGGTGCACTGGCAGATTCCGAGGTGGCGCACATCGTCGAAGGCCTTCCTGTCGCCAAGGCCCGGCCGAAGATCGAACAGCTACTGACAGATCACGGCCTGCTTGAAAAATCCGAGCCCCATAAGATGGCGCTCGGCAAATGCTACCGCTGCAAGACTGTTGTTGAACCTCTCTTGTCGGACCAATGGTTCGTCAAAATCAAGCCACTCGCTGAACCGGCGATTCAAGCGGTCGAAGATGGTCGGGTCAGGATCATTCCCGAGGCTTGGAAGAACAACTATCTCGGCTGGATGCGAGACATTAAGGACTGGTGCGTCTCCCGGCAAATCTGGTGGGGCCATCAGATTCCTGCCTGGTATTGCGAGACCTGTTATGGAAGCCCGTTTCTGCGCCGCTCCTCGGACGGGGCGCCGCTCATTCCTTCCGACGCACCCGTCATCGTGGCGAAGACCACACCGGCAACCTGTCCCAAGGGCCACTCAGATGCGTTGGTGCAGGACCCCGACGTGCTCGACACCTGGTTCTCTTCCGCCCTCTGGCCCTTTTCTACCCTGGGCTGGCCGAAGCAGACGCCGGATTTGAAGACCTTCTACCCCACCTCGACCCTGGTCACCGGCCTCGACATTCTGTTTTTCTGGGTCGCGCGCATGATCATGATGGGCCTGAAGTTCATGGGCGAGGTCCCCTTCCGCGACGTCTATATCCACGCCCTGGTCCGCGATGCCGAAGGCCAGAAGATGAGTAAGTCCAAGGGCAACGTCATCGATCCCCTGCATGTGATGGAGCAGTTCGGAACCGACGCCCTGCGTTTTACCATGGCCGCCATGGCGTCGCCGGGACGCGACGTCAAACTGGCGGAAGAGCGGATTGAAGGTTACCGGAACTTTACGAACAAAATCTGGAACGCCGCCCGGTTCCTCCTGATGCATCTGGACGGCGAACGGGTCGAGGTGACGGCTGCGCAGCGGTCGTTCCCCGACCGTTGGATTCTGAGTCGCCTGAACACCACCATCGGTACCGTTACGCAGGAGTTGGAGCAGTATCGATTCGACCGCGCATCGAGCGCCCTCTATCAATTCATCTGGCATGAGTACTGCGACAAATACATTGAGATGATCAAGCCGGCGCTCAAGGATCAGGCGTCCGAACAGGCCAAGACCACACGTCAGACCCTCGCCGAGACGTTCGAGACCATGATGCGGCTGCTGCATCCCTTCATGCCGTTTATTTCGGAAGAAATCTGGCAGACCCTGCCGCACGAAGGTGCCAGCATTGTCCGCAAACCCTACCCGACTGTCCGGGCCGACTGGGGCTCAGAGGAAGTCGAACAGGAATTTTCAATGCTGGAAGAATGCCGTGGCCTGATGAATCAGGAGCGCGCAATTCTGAATTATCCCGCCGGCAAACGCCTCCATTTCAAAGTGCACGGGAAAACGGATCAAGCCTCTGCGACCTTCCACAAGTATAGACAGCTGATCGAGTACATGGAAAACGTCGAGAATCTGTTTGTCGGAAGCACCTCGGAAGTCACGGCTCCTCACCTGCTGACCCTCACGAGCGGCTCAGCCGAAGTCGGCACGTCGATGGAGGGTGCAGATCTTCAGAAGGCCAAAGATAACGTCCTCAAGCAGATCGCGCTGCTTCAAAAAGAAGTGGCACGCACGCAGCAGAAACTGGGGAATCCCGATTTCGTCGCCAAGGCACCGCCGGATGTCCTGACCGATCACCACGATCGACTGGCACGTGAATCCCGTATGATTCAGTTGTTTGAACAAGCGTTACAACAGATCAGCAGTGAGCAGAAACAAAATCAACGTTCCTAATCCGCAGATCATCCGCAAAGCGGTTCAGCTGGCTCTCGACGAAGACCTGGACCACGGCGACGTCACCACGAGTGCCCTGTTTCCCCGTGCCATTCAGGCCCGGGCCGCCATCGTCGCCCATCAACCCATAACCGTTGCAGGCGTGGCCGTCGCGCGCGAAGTCTTCCTCGCTGTGGACCCTGGATTACGTATCGTCAGGACCATCAAGGACGGAACCACCGTCAAGCCGGACAAGGAGGTCATCGTCGTACGAGGCGATGTGCGATCGTTGCTGATGGCGGAACGCGTCGCCGTGAATTTCCTCCAGCGACTCTCCGGCATCGCCACCTTGACCGCGCGGTTTTGTACCGCAATCCGACAGTCTTCGACCACCATTCTCGACACCAGGAAGACCACACCGGGCCTGCGAGCGCTCGAAAAATGGGCGGTTCACCTGGGAGGCGGGAGAAACCATCGCTTCTCTCTTGGCGACGGCGTCCTGATCAAAGACAACCATCTCGCTGTCTTGCGCTCGACCGGCATCGATGTGGCCGGAGCCTGCCGGTTAGCACGCACCGGAGCGCCGCATGGTCTTCGGATCGAGGTGGAAGCCAAGAGCTTGCAGGAAGTGAAAGAAGCGCTGGCGGGTAGAGCCGACATCATTCTGCTCGACAATATGTCCCCGGCCCTCGTAAAAAAAGCCGTGGCCCTCATCAAAAAACGCGCCCTGATCGAAGTCTCAGGCGGCATTACCCTGCAGACCGTCGCCGACATGGCCAGAACCGGTGTGGACTTCATTTCCGTCGGTGCCCTGACTCACTCCGCACCGGCAGCCGACCTCAGCATGGACCTCACCGGCTATCGAGGGGGCCGTGGGCGGACCAACTAACGATCCGCCTCCAGCCGATCGGCTGGACATTGATCGCCTTCAAGCCAACCTGCACACCCACGCCTTCGGAAAGACACTGCGGTATGTCCCCTCCACGGCTTCAACCAATGCCGACGCGTTGGCATACCTTCAACAACTGACCGGACCAGCGGCTGCGCACGGAACGGTGATCCTCGCGGACTGCCAAACGGCCGGTCGGGGGCGCCGCGGACGCGCCTGGCACTCTCCGGCCCAGGGCAACATCTACATGTCCGTGATTGTGGTGCCTGAGCCGGGCGCCACACGCATAGGCCCCTGGCTCTCCTGGATTCCGTTGTTTTCCGCTCTTGCGGTGTCCGATTGCCTCTCCAACTGCACGGGACTTGCGGTCTCCGTGAAGTGGCCGAACGATCTGTTGATCGGCGACAAGAAAATCGGCGGCATTCTGTGCGAGCAAACTACGACCGCTGACCGAACCCCGGCGATCGTCATCGGCATCGGGCTGAACATCAATGCCGGGCCCGATAATTTCCCGGAGGAACTCAGAGCCGGCGCAACGAGCGTGGCTGCCGAGGCCGGCCATCGGCTCGATCGCGTCATGATCCTCGCAGATCTCTTGCTCCGCCTCGAACAACGCATGGATCGTTTATTCCACGACGGACCGTCCGGCATGATCGATGAATTCACACGGCGCTGCTCCACACTCGGCAAGACCGTCCGTGTGGCCCTGGAAGAAAACGGGATCGTACAGGGGATCGCCGAGTCGATCGGCCCTGATGGATGCCTCTGTCTCCGTGTGACCTCCGATCCCTCCCCCACTCTGCCTCACCGACTGCTGGAAGTCCGAAGTGCGGAAGTCATCCACGTGCGGGGGTGAAATCGGACAACCTGTTGGGGTAGAGTGGAGACACGATGCTGTTGACCATCGACATCGGGAATACCAACGTGGTGTGGGGCCTGTTCGAAGATTCCACCCTGCGTGGGCATTGGCGCCTGGCTACCGAATCACGGCGAACCGACAATGAATACGGCATGCTGTTACTCAATCTGCTCAACAACGCCGGCTTCACCCCGGAGCAGATTACGGGCTGTATTCTCTCGAGCGTCGTGCCCGCGCTGACCGGCACCTTCGACTCCCTGGTGCAGACCTACTTTCACCGAACACCGGTGATCGTCGGGCCCGATACCGATTCCGGGCTCACCTTGCGGTATGCCAACCCGAAGGAAATCGGCAGTGACCGCATCGTCAACGCCGCCGCGGCCTACGCGCGGTACCGGTCCGATCTCATTATCGTCGATTTCGGCACCGCCACCACCTTCTGCGCCGTGACCAAATCCGCCGAGTATCTCGGCGGTGTCATCGCACCGGGTCTCGGCATTTCAGCCGACGCTCTGTTTTCCCGTACCGCCAAGCTGCCGAAGGTGGAAATCATACGACCCAAAACCGTCATCGGCACCGATACCATCGGCGGCATTCAAAGCGGTCTCCTGTTCGGCTATGTTGGGCTGGTGGACGGGATCGTCCGACGCATGGAGCGAGAACTCGGACGGACATCGACCATCATCGCGACCGGAGGACTCGCGACCGTCCTCGCGCAGGAAACCGAAACGATCCAAGAAGTCCGCCCCTTCCTGACGCTTGAAGGCTTGGAACTCCTGTACCATCGAAACCGCCTGACCTAGGCCCGGCTTACCGCAGACTGACGTTACCCACGCCTCAAACCCTTAGAGAGCTGAAAAAACGATGATTTCTTTCTATTCCCCGTTGACTTCCGTTCTCCGGTGGCTATCTCACTCCCCAGCAAAGGTGTAATCAATGTCTGAAGACGACAAGAATATTCACAGTATCGACAACTTAGACGGTTCCAGCGAGGCATCTTCAGGCACCATGGAGGGTGTCAATGAACTCCAGCAGGTGCTGGATGCCAAGTCAGACGAATGCAAAGCCCTCAACGAAAAGTATCTGCGGCTCGCCGCCGAGTTCGACAATTACAAACGACTGGCTCAGCGCGACCAGCGAGATCAAATCAAGTTCGGTAACGAACAGATTCTTAAGGAACTGCTGCCGGTCGTGGACAATCTTGAGCGCGCCATTAAGTCGTCGAAGGGAAGCGGGTCCGTCGATGCCCTGACGGCGGGCGTGGAATTGACGCTCAAGCAACTCGTGGGAGCACTGACGAAATTCGGTGTCACAGCGGTGGAGAGCGTCGGCCAGGCCTTTGACCCGGCCACGCAACAGGCAGTCGCCCAGGTTCCCTCAGACACGATCCCTGAAAATCATGTCGTGGAAGAGTACCAAAAAGGATATCTCCTCCAAGACCGCATCCTCCGCGCCGCCATGGTCACCGTGTCGACCGGTGTCGCAAACTAGGGCCGAATCATAGGTGTGAAGAACGGGTTTCACCAGCACAGCTGACACGATCGTTCACGTATTGATATTTTTTTGCGAAGGAGCCAACCCATGGGCAAAGTTATCGGAATCGACCTCGGCACGACGAACTCCTGCGTCGCCATCATGAGCGGTGGAGACCCGGTCGTCATCGCCAATGCGGAAGGAAGTCGCACAACTCCGTCGGTAGTGGGCATCACGGATAAGAACGAGCGCCTGGTCGGACAAATCGCCAAGCGGCAAGCCATCACCAATCCTGAAAACACCATCTTCTCCGTCAAGCGCCTCATGGGACGCAAGTTCCGCAGCAAAGAAGTGCAGGAAGCCATGAAGCGCCTCCCGTACAAGGTGGTGGAGGCGGACAACGGCGACGCGCACGTCGAGTTGCGCGGGAAGCGTTATAGCCCGCCGGAAGTCTCCGCCATGATTCTGCAAAAGATGCGGCAGACCGCGGAAGATTACCTGGGCGAGAAGGTCACAGAAGCGGTCGTCACAGTCCCGGCCTATTTCGACGACAGCCAGCGCCAGGCCACCAAGGATGCGGGGCAGATCGCCGGATTGAACGTCCTGCGCATCATCAACGAACCCACGGCGGCCTCACTGGCCTACGGTCTCGACAAGAAAAAAGACGAGCGCATTGCCGTCTACGATCTCGGCGGCGGGACGTTCGACGTGTCCGTCCTGGAAATCGGCGACGGCGTGTTCGAGGTCAAGTCCACGAACGGCGACACCTATCTCGGTGGCGACGACTTCGATGAACGTGTGATGGACTGGCTCGTCGAGGAGTTTAAGAAAGATCAAGGTATCGACCTGCGCAAAGACCGGATGGCGTTGCAACGCCTCAAGGAAGCGGCGGAGCGGGCCAAGATCGAACTCTCCTCGTCTCAGGAAAGCGAGATCAACCTGCCGTTCATTACGGCGGACGCCAGCGGTCCAAAGCACATGGTCACGAAGTTGACCCGCGCGAAGCTGGAGCAACTCGTCGGCGACCTCATCCAACGGACCATCGAGCCCTGCCGGAAGGCGTTGGCGGATGCCGGTGTGAGCGCGAAAGACATCCAGGAAGTCGTGCTCGTCGGCGGCATGACCCGCATGCCGAAAGTCATCCAGGTCGTGAAGGAATTCTTCGGCAAAGAACCGCATCGCGGCGTAAACCCGGACGAAGTCGTTGCCATCGGAGCCGGTGTTCAGGGCGGCGTGCTCAAGGGCGAAGTCAAGGACGTGCTGTTGCTGGATGTCACGCCCTTGTCGCTCGGCATTGAGACCCTCGGCGGCGTCTTCACGAAGTTGATCGAACGAAACACCACGATTCCCACGAAGAAGAGCCAGGTGTTCTCGACCGCTGCCGACAACCAGACAGCCGTCACCATTCGCGTGTTCCAGGGCGAACGCGAGATGGCGAACGACAACAAGTTGTTGGGACAATTCGATCTCGTCGGCATTCCCCCCGCTCCGCGCGGCATGCCGCAGGTCGAAGTCTCCTTCGACATCGATGCCAACGGTATCGTGCATGTGGCGGCCAAAGACCTGGCCACGCAGAAGGAACAGTCCATCAAGATTACGGCCTCAAGCGGGCTCAGCAAGGACGAAGTCGATAAGCTCGTCAAGGACGCCCAGTCCCACACCGAGGATGACAAGAAACGTCGTCGGGTGGCTGAAGCGCGTAACCAGGCCGACTCGTTGATGTACAGCACCGAAAAGAACCTGAGCGAGCATGGCGATAAGATCGGCGAAGACGATAAGACCAAGATCACCGAAGCCATCGCCGGACTCCGTAAGGCGATGGAAGGCGACGATCCCGCCGCCATCGAAACGGCCACGCAAACGCTGACCACGGCATCCCATAAGCTGGCGGAGGAGATGTACAAGAAAGCCTCTGCCGGCGCCGAGGCTGATGCAACTGCTTCATCCGGAGACGGCGGCGCGCAGGCCAAGACCGACGAAAAGGTCGTGGACGCGGAGTTCGAAGAAGTCGACAAAGACAAAAAGTAAGACCCTCACCGATTGCACATTTAACCGGGTAAGAATCTTCCGTGGCTAAGCGCGACTACTACGAAACTCTCGGCATTGAGCGAACCGCGTCCGACGACGAGATCAAGAAGGCATTCCGGAAACTTGCCCGCCAACACCACCCTGATCTCCACACATCGCCGGAACAGAAAAAATCCGCGGAAGAAAAATTCAAAGAGCTGAACGAAGCCTACGAGGTCATCAGCGACCAGGAAAAACGGCGGCGATACGATGCCTTCGGCCATGCCGGTGGACCGCAGGGAGCGGAGGGATTCGATTTCGGCGGACAGGGCGGATTCGGCGACATCTTCAACGATATTTTCGAGGACTTCTTCGGCCAGCCTCGCGGACGAGCCCGCGCCGAGCGCGGCAACGACCTGCAATACAACCTCGAGGTGACGTTTGAAGAGTCGGTCTTCGGAAAGGAAGCGAAACTCAAAATCCCCCGCTGGGAAACCTGTGCCGATTGCAAAGGCACCGGCGCGCGCTCAGCCACAGCCATTAAGATGTGCCCGGCCTGCAAAGGACAGGGCCAACTCCGGTTCCAACAGGGATTTTTCAGCGTCAGCCGGCCCTGCGGTCAATGCGAAGGGGTCGGGCAGATCATCACCGAACCCTGCCAGGCCTGCAGCGGGCGGCAGCGTATCCGCAAGGAACGCATGCTCTCCGTGCAAATTCCAGGCGGGATCGAAACCGGCATGCGCCTGCGTCTCGCGAACGAGGGTGAACACGGCGTCCAGGGCGGCCCTCAGGGTGACCTGTATGTTGCCATCACGGTAAAGCCCCATCCTCACTTTCGCCGCGAAGGCCAGGATATTGTGTCCGACCTCCCCGTCAATCTCGTCACCGCGATCCTGGGAGGGCGTGTGGAAGTACCGACGCTCAAAGGCAACACCTTCATGAAGATCTCTGCCGGTACACAGCCGGACAAAATCCTCCGCCTCAAAGGCCTCGGCTTTCCGAACCTCAAGGGCGGCCATACCGGCGATCAGCTCTTCCACGTGAAAGTCGATATTCCGACCAAGCTCAATTCAAGGCAAAAAGAGCTGCTTGAAGAATTTGCCAAGGAAAGCGGCTACACGAAAGACACCGAGGGCGAAGGCTTTCTCGACAAGATGAAAACGTTCTTCGAATAGACCGATCACCGTCCCCGCCTGATCCGCCGACCACCATGCCGGCATTCTTCATTTCCTCATCAGATATTCGTGAATCCCGGATCACCCTGACGGGCGATCTCTGTCATCACCTGCGAGCCAGCCTGCGCGTCAAACCGGGCGAGAATCTGCGGCTCACCGACGAACGACGGCGACGATATCATGTGCGGGTGCTGCAAGTAGCCCAACAAGTGGTCACGGCAGAGATTCTCGAACAACGGCAGGGACCCGTCGAGACCGGCCCCCCCCTGCTGCTCGCACAAGCCCTGCTCAAAGGCGACCATATGGATTGGGTGGTGCAGAAGGCGAGCGAGTTGGGTGTACGGACGATTCTTCCCCTCATTTCGCGCCATGGGGTGGTACGACCGCAGCCGGACAGGATCGCCGCCCAAGTGGCCCGCTGGCAGCGCATCGCCACTGAAGCGGCGCAACAATCGGAGCAGTGGCAGCCCCCGGAAGTGTTGGAACCGCTGGAGTCACGCCGGTACTTTTCCACTCACAAAGCGACCCGCTCGCTTCTCCTGGCAGAACGCCACGAGGCTGCCGCATTGGCCAGGATACCTCTGCCGAGTCTCCCCTCGGAACAGCTCACCGTGATCATTGGACCCGAAGGGGGATGGGCTGAAGAAGAAATCGCTCTGGCCTTGTCACAGAACTGCCAGGCCGTGAGTCTCGGCGAGTGCATCCTCCGTGCGGACACCGCTGCGGTCACTGCGCTGAGTATTGTGCAGAGTCGATTGGGCCGACTGGGGTAGGCTCGCGCTTCTCAGATGAGAACGCTACCGGCGTCCCGGGCTGATCGAAATGATAGTTCCCCCCTCGCCTGCCGCCCACCCGGCGGTGGTGTGAGGAAAACTCAAGGCCATGAGCGAGCGTTTCACCGGACTGGCTTCTTCCACCCAGTTAAAACCCGCATCGGTGGTTCGCAAAATCTGGCCATGCTCCCCCACGATCCAGCCCTGCTGCGCATCGGTAAAACGGACCCGAATCAGATCGGTCAGCTTGTTACAGGTCCGGCCGCAAGGTAAGGTCCGATCGATCCAGTGCGTGCCCCCGTCGGTCGTTTGAAACAGCGCGCCAGCGTTGCCGACCGCCCAGCCGTTCGCTTCATCCGCAAAAGCTACATCGAAAAACGTGGCCGAACTCTGGCTGACCTGCGACGTCCAGGTCGCGCCGCCGTCGGATGTCGTGAGAATCGTGCCCAGCGCACCAACGATCGCCCCGTGTTGCGGGTTCGTCAAGACAATGGAATGCAGCGCGGCGCTCGTGCCGCTGGCTTGATCCGTCCAATTCTCTCCGCCGTCGGTCGTCTGCAGAATCGTACCATTGCCGCCGACCAACCAGCCCTTCTGAGGCGTCACGAACGCAATCCCGTAGAGCGGGGCCTGCGTGGACACAAACACGACGCTCCAGGTTTCTCCACCATCCCGGCTGGTCCGCACGGTGCCATTAGCGCCCACGACCCATCCTCGACGAGCATCCTGGAAATACACGGCCGTCAGCAGCGACGTGGTGCCGCTGGAGAGCTTCTTCCATTTACGGCCGCCGTCGGTCGTCTTGAGAATCGTCCCGCCGGACCCCACGGCCCAGCCAAGTTGAGGATCGTGAAAGAACATGCCCAGCAACGTGGCTTCAGATCCGCTCTTCTGCATCGCCACGGTAGCCCGGATCTCCGGGGAAGCCGCCCCGGCCGTGCCTGCGCACAGAAGGGCGATGAGCAACCACGATGCAACTGCCAGAATGTGCAAGGTACGACGCCTCATTGTTGATGGTGAGTATTCTCTGAACTGGGATTCCGCCAGTAACTCGCATCCGGCAGTCCGGTAGGCTGGATCGTAAACGTGCCGGCCTCGAGCGTGAGCCACTTCTTCGGGGTGCAACAGGAGCCGTCCGGCAGGAGATCCCACGATCCACGACGGACCACAAGCGGTCCGGACGTCAGATCCGGATTAAACTCGCCGAGCTTGCCCACGCCATAGGAATGTCGATGAGGAATCTTGACTTTGATTTCCATGTCCGTCCAGGACTGCACGATCGCCCCGACTCCGTTGAACAACACTTCGGTGCGTGATACGTTTTCCCCCAGCTCCGGGGAAACCCTGGCATACACACTGTCCGTAATGACTTTGCTCGGCTCGGTCGTCTTGAGGAATTTACCGAACCCGCTCCCCTTGATCGTCACCACCTCATCCAATCCCCCGGTGATCGGACTGTAAGAATCGATTGTCGGAGTGATCAGCGTGAACATGCCGACCTCGGTTTCAAGCACCTTCTTGTCGGCACAACAGGTCCCGTCTGGCTTCGGTGAATTGGCGGCGCGCTTCACGACCACCGGGCCGCTCTTGGCGCTATAGGGCACCCAGACGTCGATCCGGTCGTTGCCCCAGCGGTAGACAATGGCCTGCACTCCGCCGATCTCGACGGTATTTTCGCTGAGTGAAAAGTCGAGGTAGTTATAGGGCGTCGCCCCGGCCTCGGAGTAGAAGCCGAAATTGTCGCCGGTAATCTTCAGCAACGTCCCGATCGGAGCCTGAGTCGGAATCAGACCGGTCGCCTGCGGCGTCTGCACGGTGTAGGTCCCGACCGTGCGTGCCTGCCCGCTGCGCTTCATGACAACAGGTCCGGTTTGCGCATCAAGCGGCACATGCACCACGATGGCCGTGTCGGTCCACTGCGACACCGTCGCCAGGTGACCGCCGAACGACACCCCATCCTCAGGGTTTCTCGTCACGCCGAACCCCTTGCCGAACAACACGACCTTCGTCCCCACCGGACCACTCACCGGATCCACACGCACGGAGGCCAACACCCGCACCGGCAGGGCGTTACTCACGACCTGCTTAACCGGCGCGCAGCAGGAGCCGTCAGGAAGCGGGTCGGACGAGGCCATGCGGACCACCACGTCACCAGTCTGCACGTTGGCCGGCAATTCAACCTCGATCTTGTCGTCACGCCACTTACGCACACGAACGGTCACGTCGCCAACGGCCACGCTGTTGACACCAAAAATAGTGTTCGGATCGCGCGGCCCGGCGGTATTGCCGAAATGTTCGCCCGTGATCTCCAGAATCGCTCCCGGTTCGGCCTCGGCCGGCGACAAGGAGTGAATGGCGGGCTCTAAGCGGGTAAAGGACCCGGCCTTCAGATGTTTCTTGCCGATGACGACATCGACCGGTCCATTGGCCGCCTGCGAGGGCACGCGCACCTCGATGAGATCGGAGTCCCAGCGTTGGACCAACGCCGGCACACCCTGGAACGTCACCTGATTAAACTTGGTCGATTTATAGGGGCCGAACCCCTTCCCGGTGATCGAGAGGGTCGCTCCCGGCACGGCGGCATTGGGATGAAGGGCCGGCGCCTCTGCCCGGACTTCTCCGGAAACGATCGGGCCCGCGCACAGGGCGACGCCGAGCATGACACGAGCGATGTATTTCATGGGATGGCACTCCCTACGAACAGCCTCGGCGTGGGCCTGACCAACAGACCTGGACGAGGCTGTTAATGATGGCACATCAGACGAACGCCCCGCACGTGGCACGGGAACCCCACGCAACTGAGGCAGCGAGGCCGGATGGGGGGTACGGCAATAAGCGAAGGGGCTCACGGACTATAACAAGCGGATTTTTTTGATGTCAAGGCAAGCAGCCGCGACAGGAAGGGAGCAGGTCGAGGAAGGTCTTTTAGGGCCGGACCTGGACCAGCAATTCAAGTTCAATCGCAGCGTGCAACGGCAACTCCGCCGCACCCAGCGCCACCCGAGCGTGGCGTCCTGCCTCACCGAACACCTGCACCAGTAGATCGGACGCCCCATTGATCACTGCAGGCTGCTGCACGAACCCCGAAGCTGACGCGACGTGACCCACGACACGCACAATCCGCTTCACACGATCCAATGAACCGAGTTCATGTCGGATCACCGCCAAGGCATTCAACAGCGCCAGCCTCGCCGCCTCGGCCCCGCGCTCGACCGTAACCTCCTGGCCGAGTTTCCCGGTGAAGACGACCTGGCCGTCTCGAAACGGCAACATACCGCTGAGATAGAGCAGATCGCCCGCAAGCACTGCAGGCACGTAACTCGCAACCGGTTTCGGAGGCGCCGGCAACTCGATCCCGAGAGATTTCAACGTCGCGTCAATCGACACAGGTGATCCTTTCACTCGCCGCCGCTACTGATGAACACGCACGCGCTAACGAGACTGCAACGCATCCAGAAAACTATCGCCCCAGGGCAGTCTGGTGGCGCCCAATGCCTCGCCGATGGTTTGGCCGAGGTCCGCTGCGGTTGTCCTGGTTCCAAGGTTCACTCCACGCGCGAGCCGCGGACCGGTCACAAGACAAGGCACATACTCGCGCGAATGGCCGGGATTGGGCCTCGCACAATCGAACCCGTGATCACCGGTAATGATCAACACGTCTCCGACCTTGAGGGATTCCTGCAAATCCCGAAGCCGGCGATCGATCTGCTGTAATGTGGACACCGTGGTCTGAAGATCAGGATTGATGACCGGGAGACTCGCGTAGATCAAGCCGCGCGGCACCTTACTGAACATGCCGACCACTTCATCCATGACGGCTTCCGCCTGGAACAGCGGCACCGATCTCGTCACCCCGCGCCCGCTGAACAGGTCACCGACCTTTCCCACTCCAATGACGAGCTGGCTGGCCCGGCTCAAGTGATCCAGTAACGTCAGCCCCGGCGGTTCCACGGAAAAATCCCGCCGCCGCTCCGTCGCAGTAAACTTGCCTGACTGCCCGACGAAAGGGCAGGCGACCACGCGCACAATCGGCACCATGCTCTTGAGCAACTTTCGGGCTTCACGCGCCAGGCGATACAGCTCTTCAGGCGGCACCACCTGCTCATGCGCCGCCAGAAAAATAGTCCCCGCCGTATCGATCCAGGCGATGGGCATCCCTGATTTCTGATGTTCCCCGCCGAATTCGGCAATCGGCTCCTGCGTGACCGCTCGGCAATTGCCAAGGGTCTTCTGTCCCAGCGCGGCCTCGAGCGCATTCGCCAGTTCGGTCGTGAAGGTTTCACAGGGGCGCTCGCCTTCTTCGATCACGTATCCGGCGATTTCCCAATGCCCGGAGAGAGAGTTTTTTCCCTTGGTCGAAAACCCGAGAGTCCCGTAACAGCCTTCCGGCTGCACCATCGGGCGAATGCCTTGAAACTGTCCCAGATGCCCAAGCCCGAGTTGTTCAAAGTTCGGCAGGGCGAGCCCCTTGGAAATAGCAGCCAGCCGCTGCAGGGTGTTGCAGCCGGCGTCGCCATACGATTCGGCATCGGGCAAGGCCCCGATACCGAAACCATCCAGAACCAGCAATACGATTCGAGTCATCATAGGCGCACTATATCAGAACGAGTCACACCCGGAAAGAATTCAGGGCAATTCAATTGTTATGTTGGAAGGTCAGCGTGGGACTCGCCCGCCGGTAGTGTTTTAATATACCTCAGGGGTGAGACCTAATAATGCCCAAGCCTTTGCGAGCACCCCTTGAATCTGGGATATCCACTTCATCACATCTTGATCATTAATAGAATCGGCCCGGCTCTCCGCGATCGACTCCAAAGCCTCGACACGGATGGATTCAGTTTTTATTACGGACACCTCTTTTAGGTCCTCCGCAAACCGTCCGGTTCCAGCAAACTGTCTCGCAAAATCAGAATGCACCTGATCTTTCAACCAATCGTCCGTCAAGGAAGGTACCACCTTCCTCGCCTGATCCCGGTGACCAGTCTGAAACAAGGCCTGTGCAATTCCCGATAACAGCGACTCTTTCACAATCGGATCAGCTGCCATCTTTCCCGATGATTCGAGAGCCGCCTTTTCATTGCCACTCTCAGCTTCAGCGAGAACAATAGCGAAGAGAACGTTTTTGAACCGTCCACCGAGAGCTTTTCAGCGAGGCTCAATGCAGATGCGCGACCTCCCCTACTCACCTACCGCGTCTCTTGCTCCCTGCAAGGTGAGGAGGGCCCCCGCTTTATCCCCTGCTGCAATTTGGACTGAAGCATTGAGAGGGCGCGGATGGGTTGCTCCCGCAGCGACACGCGCCCATCTTGATTGCTGACAAGGGATACGATGCGGATGCGCGTGTGATCGAACCGTTGACAGCGCGCGGCACACAAGCCGTCATTCCGCCGCGGTGCCATCGTCACACGCTGCGAACGTATGACCGTGTCTTGCATCAGGCGCGGAATCTGATCGAGCACTTCTGTGCCCAACTCAAGCCGTTCCGCTGCATCACCACCCGCTCTGACAAAACTGCCCGGAACTTCTTGGCTGCCCTGCACCTTGCAGCCTCAGTCATTTGCTTGATTTGACGACAGGCCTTAGCCCGCATTATTCATGAGCGCTGCTGCTGCAATCGCGGATTCGCAGCTGCGACCAGCCTGTCGGCGGGCGGGCTCGCCGCTCGGTCGGTCGACATCCTGTTCACGGATGCCTTCCTCCCTCCCGGCTCCGCGCGCCCGTCTCGCTTCGCGACTCCGCACTTTCGCGACGAACCGTCATGAAGAATGCGGGCTAGAGACAGTCCAAAGAATAGTTCCTTGCTTCAAAGAGATACAAGGAGTCTGCGAATCTGCAACTCGCCTGCTGCATCACCGTCCAAGTTCCCTCTGTGCACACCAGCATGCTCCAGTGAACTTTTGGGTCCTTTCCCAGAAATAGGCGCGGGCTGTCAAATGCATCGTCTGGCTAACCTGCGTCAGCCTACAGCCACGTCTACCGCGGCGCTTCCGTCAGGAGCAATTGATCGAGGTGCAGGGTTATCTGTAACCCACTGTGCTTATGCAGGATCCCGACGCACCCTGTATCGGGCTCGACGCTCGTGGTGTCGCCGTTGATCCGGGCAATCACGTTTTTATTGATTCGTACTACGGCAATCGTTTGCCGGGTGCCTAACCTGATCAGATCAAGCTCCCACCTGGCCGGGACATTTCGAACAATTTTTCCCTCGACTATGTCAATTCTTTCCCTAAACATTCCGTCCGCGGTTCGAATGAGAACACCCGTAACGAATTCATCGTTCCTGACCTTCTGCAGACAGGCGGCGGCCACCAAATCGTCGCCTATCAAGAAAGCCAAAGGATGAATCACCAGCCCTTCTTCCATTTCCAGTTCCACAGGCTTGATATCCGCCTTCAAGCGCCAGGACATAGGGCGGACAGGCGAGCGGCTGACGGGCAAGGCAAAGCGCAGCCCCGCGCGGATCGCGGTCCCTTGCACACTCTGGAGGTCCTGACAGAGTAGGCCCCGTGTGCCTGTGAGAGCGGCGGCTGGATCCGGCCGGCAGACATTGCCCGGCAAGAGATGCAATTCCCAAGCTGGCGGCGGAAATGTCTGGTCTTCAAAACCCTCGCGACTGTTGATGGGGTTCTTGCCGTCTTCGAGTGTGGGCAGAGGGAACTCAGCACTTTTCGGCTTCTCGTTCTTCACGTCTAGAATTTGAAGTTTCACAGAATCGTATTCGGAAGTAATATCCTCGACCAGCACGCCGTAGTGCAGATTGTTCAACCCTTCGCCCTTGAGATTGGACTTCTGGTAGCCCTCAACGGCGATTCCGTTCTTGAATGCGTGCTCGTCTCCTTTATCGCTATTGATGGTCTCTCGGTCATCGAAGTCGACGTGAAGTTCCCGGGTTGCGACACCGTCGCCCGTCAACTCCACATGAACAGCCTGTACATCGCCTTCCCGGCGGTTCCGGACGGCAAAGCGAAGCCTCACCACCCGTTTCTCGCCGTCGTCGCGGTAAAAATTGCAGCGATCCAAACGAGGCTGCCTGAAGTTCGCCGTATTGAGGTAGGGCAGATAGTGCAGAGGGTGGACGCTGCGATGTTGTTGGGGCCCGCCTTTCCTGAACTCGAAATGCAGATGGGGGTAGGTCGCGTCTTCCTGACCCACCGCGCCGATTACGTCACCCTGATGCACCTGTGCGCCTGGGATCACACCATCTGCGATGCTGTCGAGATGGAGATAGACAAGGAACAGATCATCCTGGCCGTCAGATGGATCGCAGACTTTGAGAATGACATGCGTTGAGCCAAAACCTTCATCCGCCGGTCCAGCGCGATGCACCGAGCCGGCCGCCATGGCATGGACCAGTGTACCGACGGGAGCGGGCAAATCGATGCCGTCGTGGAAGTCCCAGCGGTCCGCGTCGATACGCGGACCGTAGGACGTATTCATCTCGTCCGGCGTGGTGGGGCTCTTGCCGAGGGGCCAGATGAAGAAGCCGGTTCTTCGGGCGCTAGAAGATGCTTTTTGGCGAGCGTCTTTTGTTTTGCGGCTCATCGTCCCTTCCTTTCTGAGGACGGCTACAAGCTACGCCGGCGCGATCTCCGTCACCGTTCCATTCGAGCCCATATACTTGAGCGCGCCGTCCTCAAAATACAAAATTCTAGCGCCGGCAATCTTCTTCGATGGGGAAGGGGCAACAGAGGCATTCGCGATCACGATGACACCCTGTCCTCCTCCAAACTTTTTGTAGTCTTTGGCCTCTGGAAATCCGATTCCGATGTTGCCACCTGCCGCCAGTCGGGTAAATACGACAATGTTTTCGAAGCCCTTGTTAGGGCCAACATCGGCGTTGCGACCATTGATCTGAAACCTGTCCGCCTGAACGGCAATCTCGAACTTCCCGGCGCCTGGATCAGGGCTCGTGAGGCCCGTTTCGACAAACTCGATGTCCGGATTCGGGTCATCGATCCTGATTGAGGCCGCGCCCCCGCTGGTACCGGCTTGTTTAATACGCAGCACAGGCTGATTGTATTCCGGGTTTGTGGCACTCACATCCAGGACCGCAGAGGGAGCGTCAAGCTTGCCGTCGTGTGATGTGATAGAAATAGTAGGCAGCATGTTTCTCCTGTAAGTTGGTGTGTTGCGAAACAATTAACTCCGATCCCATTTCTCTTCCTACCTTTTTCAAGACCGATACTTACTGCCGTGAACCCACATCGTGAGCTAATCCGCTCCGAAGCGTACTGCATAAGACCCGCACCGCTTCGTAATGCTCCTCAGAAATACCTCCAGAAGGCTGTTCGACAAGGATCGCCGTCAGAGAGTCCTGCAATGCCGCATAAGCGGTATGTGCAGTTCGCGACAGGAATATGCCCCCGCCCTCGTTAAAATACCAATCGCGGAGAAGCTGGCTGAGCTTGCCGAAGTCTTCGTACGTGACATCTTTGGACCGTGGCCATTTAGGTAGCAGCTTGGTGAGTCTCCACAATTCTTTGTAACTTGCGATACGTTCCCTCTGAAGCTCTGGGCTAGGCGGAACATTCAATGGCTCGTCCGTATGCTCTAGCAATGCGGTTGCTCTGGCAGCGACTTCTGCCGCTACATTTCCTTGAGGGTAGAGAATCGTTACGGCACGCAAGTATGCGTCGATCCTCGAATCCAGTGTCGGTCTGACCATCACCGGGAGAATTTTCCCAGAGGGGTTCTTCCACCTCTTCTTCGCGAAGCCTAGCTCTGTACGCGCGTAGCTTCCGTCTCCTAAAGCCTCCGGGGAAATGAGAAAAACAAAAAGATCACACGTTTCGACGTTCTTCTGAATTGTCGCCCCATATTCCCGCCCAGGCTCGAGGGTGGAGCGATCCAAAAAGACATCATGACCACGGCCGGACAAAGCTAGACTAATTTCCTCAGCGATGGATTGCTGTTCACGGGCGTAGGACACAAACACTGTCATGCAAAGACCTCATGTGGCGATGTCGTAGATCTGTTGGAACGGGATGTACCAGTTATTGAATCGTGACGAGCGATCTCTCGAAACTCCGCCTCACCTTTCTGCGAGTGCGAGTGTATGAAGAATGAGCACCCGTACCTTCTTTTCCGTCCCTGATGTCATCGTGGAGACTGCAGTTTTGTCAGTAATTCGACGGAGTTGCATCGGCGTGTTGATAGTCTTGGCCGGATTCGCCTCATCGACTTTCCAAAACCTCCCACGACCACGGGTCAAGGATTTG
Organism: Nitrospiraceae bacterium; assembly: GCA_919902505.1. Taxonomy (GTDB): domain Bacteria; phylum Nitrospirota; class Nitrospiria; order Nitrospirales; family Nitrospiraceae; genus Nitrospira_A. The sequence goes on along the minus strand of CAKKRE010000010.1, from coordinate 35,118 downwards.
GCATCAGCTTCTCCCTCGAAATCCATCTCGCCGAAACCATGGAAAGAGATGTGTGTCATGCCATCTTGAGTATGCCAGCCCTTCCAAGAGTAGAGGACCTTGTTTTTCTCCGCATAGATGCGTGCCATGATGCTTTCCCAGTAACCCACCAGAGCTCCGGTCTTGTCATATGAGCTGCCTGACAGAGAAAGAGAATTGAAGACCGTGTCGCGCTTGATCTGAAAGAAACTGACTGCACTTACATCTTTCACTGGAATTCGCTGCCACCATGCACCCGTCACCCTTTTGCAGAAGGTGCGTATGGCATCGCTTTCGGCAACTTTGTCGGGGTCAGGCTTGTCTCTAGTCCCTAGCTTGATGACACGCTCGGCAATCAACGCGCACCCTCTGTGCCTGAGCCATTTCCTTCTCAAGGGACTCAATGTAAGTGGCAGTCAAGTCAACCACACGGTCCCACAACCTCACGTCAGCTGGTTGTTTCAACAAAGACTGAACTTTTTCTGCGACGTTCAGCCCTTCCGACGAAGAAGCAATAAAGACCTTAGATCGCGCCACAACACTGACCTCCGTGAGCTACTTCAAACAGCCAAGTTCCACATGGCTTCTGTCGTGTTGATGCATACCCGAACTCTGCAAGCGATTCCTGTCGTACCAACTCCAGCGCTTCTCAGTCTGCGTCGCCCAATCAAGCTTCGACAAAATGTCTTCATCGCACATCTATTGTGGGGAATTGTGACGGACACCGGCCCGGCGCGATCTACCGTGCCGTTTGCCATCGCATGGACCGGCGTACCGACGGGAGCGGGCAGATCGATGCCGTCCTGGAAGTCCCAGCGATCCGCGTCGATACGCGGACCATAGGACGTATTCATCTCGTCTGGTGTTTTTGGACTTTTGCCCAGGGGCCAGATGAAGGGAGGAGATCGTCGAGCACGAGACGATACTTTTTGGCGAGCGTCTTTTGTTTTGCGGCTCATTGTCGTTTTCCTTTCTGAAGGCTACGGGGCAAGCCCGGATTATTCATGAATGCCGTCGCGAGGCGGCTGAGACCGAAGCCCGCCGGGGCCTCTCGCAAGTGAGGGCGACACAGGCGTACTTGCGGTCCATCGAGGAGACCGAACGAGAAAAGCTCCGCCGAGCGAGAGGATCGGTCGCCGCAGTAGGTATTCATGAGTAATCCGGGCTAGGCAGGCGCGATCTCCTTCACGTTTCCATTCGAGCTCATATACATCAGCGCCCCGTCCTGGACATACAAAATCCCAACGTCGGCAATCTTCTTCGATGGGGAAGGGGCAACAGAGGCATTCGCGATCACGATGACACCCTGTCCTCCTCCAAACTTTTTGTAGTCTTTGGCCTCAGGGAATCCGATTCCGATATTGCCACCTGCCGCCGGTCGGGTAAATACGACAATGGTGTCGAAGCCCTTGTTAGGGCCAACATCGGCGTTGCGGCCATTGATCTGGAGTTGGTCCGCCTGAACGGCAATCTCGAACTTCCCGGCGCCGGGATCGGGACCCGTGAGGCCAGTCTCGACGAACTCGATGTCCGGATTCGGATCATCGATCCGGATCGAAGCCGCGCCTCCGCTGGTACCGGCTTGTTTGATACGCAACACTGGTTGGTTATACTCCTGGTTTGTGGCACTCACTTCCAGAACCGCAGATGCGGAGTTGAGCTTGCCGTCATTTGAGGTGATAGAAATAGTTGGCATCGTATTCCTCCTGGAAGTGGGCGTATCGTTCTTGGCGGAAACGACTTGTTTACCTCGGAGTGGCAGGCTTTCAGTTTTTCACGCACGCCTCGATGCTTCGACACAAGGCGTTGTCCGGTTGTTGGCGAGAATGCATGTGTCGAGTTCATCGATTAACTGCTTCAGCTCACGCTTACTTTTTGCCCCGAGGCACACCGCGATATAACGGTGGGGCAGTGTCCATTTCTTGTCCTTCCCGCAAACGACATCGCGCTCGATGTACGCACACTCGTGGCTGAAACCGTTTTTAATGAAACCGATTTTTGCGAGCACCTTCTTCAGCCGGTGTGCCGAAAGACCTACCTCAAATATGCTTTGGGTGGTGGGATGCGTCGGGTTAAGGGGCTCTATTTGCATCAGCCGACGCATGCCGGAACCGGCCGATGGGCTCACCAATTTGTCCTGTACGAGAAGCGACAGGAATGCCGCGAGAGATCCGGCGGTTGCTGTCGCGAAATCTTTTTCACCGCTAAGGCCTACCCGCCAGCCAATGTTGCCATAGTCACCACCGAGCCAGAGTCCCCCCTTCCGATTGGTGTCGTACAGTCCGGACTGGAGCAGTGTCGACGCGATGTAAAGAAAGCCCACGTCGCGCACGATCGTGGAAGTCGCATGATTTGAGGCGGGCGTCAGACCGCCGATCATCACCCGCATTCGCTCCAAGAAGCCCAGCGCGTCGAGTTTTCGCCTTGCCTCTGGACGCTTCGTCCGTATTGCCACGGCAAGTTTGGTTTTAGCCTCCGCAAGTTTTCGTTGTGCTGCCTTGCGCGTTAACTCGTCTTTTGCTTTCGCCAGTTCATTTTCTGCCAGCTTTAGCTCTTTTTTTTCCTTTGTACGGTTGAATTCATCGATGATGATCTCCAGTCGTGCCTTGTTTTCCCCCGTACTCTTGAACTTGATTTTAATTGGGACCCCTTTTACATCGGCGAAAACGTCCTCTAATCGCGGAGCCTTCGGCTCACTGATAGAGACCTTACTGCCATTCACGAGGACAAGCTTTCCACGAAGCGAGACGCCACTCGTGAAAACCGCCGACCTGCCTCCATGGTCATGCTGGGTATCGGCCCAGTCCTGACGCACAAGTTTAAAGAGCTCCTTGGTATCTCTGGCCCCCTTATGCTGCTTTTTCAACAGGGCCCGGAGATCGTGACGAAGTTGATAGGCTGCCAGCATGGCTGCGATCTTAGGAACGCTTGCGGCGGAGACCGGCGCTTCGTGATTGAATCCGGCAAATTCCGGTTTGCAGATATCCTTCGTCAGATCCACCAGGGCGACTTTAATGTGATCGAACTGCTTGTTACGTATCAGAACTCCCTCTAGGAAGCCTTGGAGCGTGCCACCGATGGGAAGCCTGTACCTTTTCGGTCCGTCATAGATCCCGGGATCCATCACACTCGGCTTAAGCCATACATCCTTGCCATTCCTTTCTACAAAGTGGGACAAAAATGAAAGGTGCTTGAGCTTCTTGGACAGTTCATCAGTAATCGATTGCCCCAACCCTTCATGTACCCAAGCGTACCCGTGGTCGGTCCATCCGCGTCCAAAGAATTCGCCCACAACTTGGTCTGGGTAATAGGCGTTGCCATGGACAGGCAGTGGGGTGATGGGCTGTTGCTTGGATTGAGCGGGAGAACGTAACAATCTCCGATCATAAATATACATACGGCTCACTTTCGTCAGCTAATCGGCCCAGCATTAATCGGAATCCATTTCCGCATTTTCCTGTTCATAATTGACTCTGACCCGAATCATGGGGTTTTCTTTGTTCCCCGCTGTTTTCTCCTTTGTTCCAGTTCTCGCTGCCACTTGCGTGCTATCGCTGCTAGCCTTTTGAAGTGGGGATCCTTCTTTTCCAGCGCCTCGGCGTGCCTGCGAAGATAACTCCCGAGATAGGCAAGGTGCGCCTCGGAGGCATCGCTATTCATGATCTGTTGGGCAAGATCCCCCGGCAACATATGTTGCGCGAAATGTCGGGCTAACCTGGAAAGTTCCTTGTAGGGCAGTTGCCCGCCAAACATCGGTAGTAATAATGGGTCGTATAAAAATGGCTGGAGCAACGTTTTCGACAAATTCTGAGTGGCGTTCACCATCCTAATTTGCAAATGCTCCCCATCTTTGATTTCCCGGCTGAAGCTGGCAACGCTGTACCGCTTCAGCACGGATAAGATGAACGCCGTTGATAGCTCCGACATCAGGATCTCATCGACGAGATATCGAGTCTCTTTACCAAATGGAAACGTCTGCTTCTCCCAAATAACGCTGGCATCGGGCTTTGGGTGCAAGGCGACAGTCAAGAGGAGTTTCTTGAAACTTTGAGACTGCAAGCGGACTTGATTGAGAATGTCATTGATTATTTTTTTTGAATTGACATCTTCACCGAGCATGCCGGCAACAAAACTGTGCGGTGTGGAAATCTGTCCAAATTCTGCACCTGTATTGATGTACACAACGACTCCTGGAGCTGGACGACTAAGCAACAGAAAACTTCGTTCTACTGCTGTTCCCACCCGCTTAATTGCCGGGTCAACGTTTAATTACGGTCATACACAGAAATCCCACTGACATCCGTGTAATCATTTTTCTTGAAGTAAATCGTAGCATTAATCCCAACGGGATCGGATTCTTTGAGTCTGGGGGACTTTCGTTTCAGCAGCTGACCATGCACGTCCTTGAGCGCTGTTACCACATGCTTAGCTTCGAGCAGGAGGCTGTCGATTTCTTTCTTATCGGCCTCAGCCGTCACAAGTTTCCTGATCGTCTTGCTGAGTTCCTGACGAAAGGCCTCAAAGTCTTTCCTGAATGGAACTTCAAAAGTCCAGTGCACACTGACGAGATACAGCCGAGGTTGCTTATATCTCGATCTGGGTTTGAACACTCCGTCTCCCAAATCAGTTTGAAGATACATGACCTTGTCCTCCGCCTAAGATTCTGGGCCTATCTACGGCTTCGCACGCTCAGTGAAAACCACCTGGCCGTCGCTCATACAGGAGTAGGTGTAGAAACGTGATTGCCCCGCCGGCTTCGGGTACCAGCGGGCAGCGACGACAAAATCCGGCACCTTGGCGAGGAGCACATACACGACGATGTCGTCGGGAAATCTCACCCCCCACGTCTTCTCGGTCACTTTATAGGGCCCACGCGTAGGACTCAGAGCCCGCCCTAGCTCGGTGCGGATATGGTGTTTGGCAATCACTCTGACAAAACTCTGCGGGTCGCTTTCCCACCCGGAGCAATCCGTTTGAGCTTGGGGTTGTCCTAGACTTGTGGGCATGTACATGGCGGATACTCCTTCGCTTGAGCAATCGCTTCCCGGCCCTTCCACTCTGACAAGCTCCCGTTATGCTATTTTCGTCTTCGCCTTTGCTCTTTTCGCTTTCGTTCCTCTTCCGCTTGTTTTGCCTTTTCTTTTTGTTCCTGCTGTACTTGTTGCCTCTTGTGGCGTTCCTGCTCTACGACTCGTTTGAACACAGCATCCTTACTTTGCAATACCTCGCCGTACCTACGGAGAAATCTTCCCAACCCGACAAGGTGCGCCTCAGGTATTGCGCTGTTCTTGATCCGTTGGACCAGCCTCGGCGGCAACATCTTATTCGCGAAACTCAAGGCCAATGGAGGCAGGAAATAGTCTTCTACCTCTGGCGTAAACAAGGGTTCGAGCAAGAAGGGTTTCATCTTGTCACGGTCTATTCCGACTTTTCCGGCAGCCTTGATCATCGCGTTCCGAAGCTGCAACTCGGCGTCGATCTGTTGCCTAAAGCCGGCATCTTTCTTCTGGAGGTCGGTGCTGATGCGCCTCAGGTGATCAAAGAAAACAACAGGTGCTTCAAGCATGTTGTTGACTAAAAGCAAATCTAGAATTGCTTGTTTCCTTGGACCAAATGTTAGCCAGGTTTGCAGTGGCTTGGGGTGAAAGGTAACGGTCAACAGCAGTCTTTTTAAGTCTTTGTGGTTGCGCAGTTCATTCAGAAACTCCCGAATTCCATCCGGGAGCGTGTTATCACCCAGTGTTCCGGCAAAAGGGCCGTATCGCATTGGGGCTTGCCCTAATCCTTCTGCTGTTCTCAGGTACATGCTGGCCCCCCTTCCGCTTCGATTCACAGCAATCAATTAGATCCCCACAGGGGCTCTTTCGTCAGCCGGTCGGTCCAACATTCATTTTGCCCCCATTTCTTCCGGTCGGAGCTCCGCTGAAAATTCACGATGCGCTATCCCAGCCCCGGTTCCAGTCCCATTGGACATCAGAAGCTAAGGGGTCAGTAGTCCAGCACCCACTTTTCGCCTCGCTTCCTTGAGCGGTTGCTTAAGGTCGTTTGATCCTACCTTTCTCCTTCATCTCAAGCTCCTTTCGGGTTTTTGTGTTGAAACACGTTCGCAATAACCCAGAGAAAGTTGGCCAAGCGCGTTGATTACTTCTTCGACATACCATGGACTATCGGTGACTCGTTTGGATAGCTCCAGAAGCGACTTCTCTTTGACAAAGCGCTTTCCTAGGTTCCATGATCCTGATGAGCCTGGAGCACCCACTGCTGGTCCGCCAGGGGCTGCCGCTGGCAGGGATTCGGTGTCTTGATCTGCATCGTCCTCATGACCCTCTCCGCGCGTCCAAGGCCCGAACAATTGCACGGTATTATTCGACATTTGTGCCCAGCCGCTATGGACTTGCACCCTTGGTGGATGAGATTGGGCCGCCTCCGGAATTTCACGTTAGAGCGAGTAGCAGCGACCGAACCTTTGCTGGCTCGTTTGTTTCGAGCGACTTCCATGCTGGCAGCATGCTTTCCTCGATCCATTTCCAGCGATGCTTGAAGTCGCCGATATCACCGCCTGAAACATAGCTGGTGAATTTGACGCCGTGCCCGGGGATTGGAGAGGGGACATCGTCCGAAATCACGGGCCAGATGTCCCGGCTCCGGTCGTATACCTGAGCCTGAAGCACGAATTCCTGTTCGTACCTCAAGAGTTCGCTGTTTCCTTGCCAAATCTGAGCCACGTCGCCTTTCTGATGGCCGGCATCAATTCGCTGCCAGGCCAGTAGATTGGCCTGAGGTAACTCACCGGCTTTGTGTGCGGCCACAAGGGCCGCAATTCCTTGTTCCTGGTAGGCCAGGTGCTGCCAGAAGATGTCCCACCAGACAAAACGATTTCCGCCCGAGAGCGCCCAGAAGAGTTTCTTGCCAAGCATCGGCCCAACCGACTCTCCTGTTTTGACCAATCCACCGACCCAGACCAACAGAGTTCCCCCCGCACTCATTCCCCAGTCCCCGAAGCCGAGTTGCCAAGCCTGTTGCATCCCTCTCCCGACTTCGGCCGAAGCGAAGGCTGCCATGCCAGCCCATTTGAAGACGGAAGGACGACTGAGGTACATCTTCGCGTAAGAAGCTGTAATCCGACGATTGAGCTCCTTTGCGTCCTCATCCGTCAGACGACCTGGTATCTGCCGCTGGTAGTGGATGAATTTCTGATCGGCTAATTCCCGCCATTGGCCGACACTCCGCGTCACGGGCGGCGGTGGGGGACTGGGCTTCGGGGGAGGCGGCGGCAACGCGGTTGTTGTGAAGCGAATGGACTCGACCCCGCCCTTCCGCCAGCCATACTCGGCCTTAATCGTCACTTCCTGCCCCACGCGAAAACGTAGAACCTTATTCCAGATGTCCAGCAAAGATGGATTGCCGATGACCAGCTTGCGTTCCCGATGAACAGGAACTCCGCGAACTTTGGTCCTGGATTGGACACAAGTCGCAATCCACTTCATGACCGCTTCTTCGAGTTGTTCATAGGCGCCCGGAACCTTCAGCAGGAGACTGTTACAGCGAGGATGTAAGGTCGGTGGCGCCGATAGCCCATTGATAACGGTAAAGCTACTGCTGCGCCTCTCTGGCGGGACACTTTTCGTCGTGGCATATTGGCGATTATAGATGTACATGGTCTCTCTACCTACTGGCGACGTGGATCTGATCGCGATGTGCGATTAACAACCGAACCGGAATCGTTTTGTGCGGCCCTTCGCCCCGCGTCCACGGCCCGAATAGTTGCACCGGAAGCTCTGGCGGTTGTCCCCGTTCAGCTTTAACGCTGATTCGGCGTTCCTCCATAGATGGTGTTGTACCAGGTGCGGCCCAGCAGCCTGCCTCCTACTTGAGATAAGTTCAACCTCACCTCTCCCCCACCTACCGGAGGGGTCACCTTTCTGACCACGAACCTCAACGTGCAGCCCTCTTCCAATCTCAGGTAGATTGGAAGGGCGTTGTAGCCCCAAGGGTTCAAGATCAGGTCTGTGGGCAGGTAGGGCGCCCGCGGCTGGTTGTTGCAGAGGATCAACCATTCGTAACCGGGCGTGTTCGAGAGCACTTGTCTCTTTGTGTTAAGTTCTTCCGCGTATTGCGTGAAATACAACATCGTGCCGCAATACTGAGGGTTCAGCTCGTAGCGCGCGACCTCGACTTCTTCACCCACATTCCCCGGTGCCGCTTTGATGCCGGCGACATCGAAATACCCGGCATCCAGCGGAACGCTACAAATCTGGCAGACGTTGGAATAACCGGTGTCTCGATGGACATCGCACGCCTGGTTCATGGTCATGATAGCGCCGTCCCATAGCCAAGAATTTTATAGCCGTGCAGCACGATGAACAGTTCTGCGCCAACACGCTGTTTGGTCACTGAGTCCTCGTAACCATAAATCGGCCCTTCCGAGATTTCTTCAACTTCGACACGGATAGTCGAGCGGGGCATGAACAGCATGGGTTTCGCCAGGGGACGGAAAGGCCGATCACCGGTTGCCTCACCCAGCCCGGCGATGTTGTGGATCGGCTGATTCTGCAACTCGCGGCCGCTCCCGCTATCGATGATGCTGTATTTGAAATCGATCCCGCAGAGTCGCACGAGCAAGCATTGCGCGAGCATGCGTGGATCTTCCACGACAGGCAGAATGGCATTGGCCAACAGCCAGCCCACGCCTTCACCAGTAGGCGGGGGCGATGTCAAGAGTATCGAACCTGGTGGTGGCAGAACCGGCAACTTGGCCGGGATGAAACTATAGCCAATGGCCACAGCCACAAAGGCGCCTTCGATGCTGATGTTGATCACATCCTGCACACGATTGCCGGGTTTCCCTTGAAGTTTGAACTTGGCCACATAGTCGTAGGGAATCTCTTTGGTCGTGGGCGCAGCGGTCGGCGGCGGCATAACGTCCGGTGCTGAACGCGCGGGGACCTGTTGCTGATCTTGACTCAGTCCTAATCGCATGGTTATTACCTCCTACTCCCTCGCCCCCCATCCCAGGCATCTCGTTTTAGGATAGACCGGCGGAGCGCGTACCCGAGATACGTGATGGGAAATCTTGTCACCGGCTTACCATAATGATTTCCATACCTCTGGCGCCTGGGTTGGTGCCACGTACCAACGTGTCTGCGGTGGCTCCTGCGGCACGTAGGCTTCCAGTCCGCTCATGCCGTCCTGCCGCACATAGCCATCGATGCCTTGCATATCCTGGTCTTCCCCAACGCCACGCAGTTCATCATCCTCGGCAAAACCCTGTAGCTCCTCCTCCGCATCCAGGCCGCGGAGTTCTTCGTCCTCATCGAGACCACGCAACTCCTCATCTTCGTCCAGACCTCGCAATTCCTCGTCCTCTGCCAGACCTCGCAATTCTTCGCCTTCATTCAATCCATGGACCTGCTGGTACATCGTGCCATCGGGCGCCTGGTAGAGCGCGCCGAGCCCTTCGTAACCCGCGACTCCGGCCTTTTGCAGAATTGGGGTTGCTATTTTGAGACCAGCTCTTATCGCTGCTCCATAAGGGCCGGGGATAAACGACGCTCCTCGTTGAGCCAAGCTATGAACTTTCCTTAGTCCACGCTTGAGTTTGCTCCAGAAGCCGCCGATGGGATTGCCCAGACCATCCACGCCTTGTACATATTGATAGAGATTCCCATCGGGGCCCTGACGCACTTCGCCGAGATACCCGACACCCATCATCTGGGTCATCGCCTCGTCGCCAATGCCCCGAAGTTCTTCATCCGCATCCATTCCCTGGACCTGGTAGAGGCTGCCGTCGGGCGCCTCATAGAGCGCACCGATTCCCTCATTTCCAGCGACGCCGGCTTTTTGCAGAATTGGGGTCGCTATTTTGAGACCAGCTCTTATTGCTGCTCCATAGGGGCCGGGGATAAACGACGCTCCTCGTTGAGCCAAGCTATGAACTTTCCTTAGTCCACGCTTGAATTTGCTCCAGAAGCCGCCGATGGGATTGCCCAGACCATCCACCCCCTGCACATATTGATAGAGGTTTCCGTCCGGACCTTGGCGCATTTCGCCGAGATAGCCGATGCCCATCATTTGAGTAACTTGATCTTCACTTAGGTACTGCATAGTGTTCCTCCTTCTGGTTTCCACCGGTTACTGGACATCGCGGGTCAGATAGCCATCCAGCACGACCCAAATACGCAACGGGCCCGTCACGCCCGCTAACTTATTCGGATCTGGAGGCGTTACTTGTTGTCCTGGGACCCCTTGCGGGAACGCCATTTCTACACGGAAGGCCTGCTGTGGCTCGATATAGACAGGCTCGGCGAAACGGAATGTCGCGGTCGGATCAGGTTCACCGTGGTTGGAAACGGTCAGAAAGCCCGGACTTACGCCCGCACCGGATGGAAACCAAAAGGTGGGCATCTCGATCATGATTTTTTCGCCCACAATCAGAGAGGTTACTGAGTTGTAGATAAGATCAGCTAAAATCTCGGCTTCGTTACGCTCGGCTTTAATTTCAGATTTAGTCCCCCTTGTAGGGTCAAAACGGTGGAGACTAGAGACCACCACTCGCAGCGCCCGTGCCTCGAAGGTGTTGAGGCTGGGTAGTACCCCGGCTGCTTGTAAGTTGGTTTCCAACTTAGTTTTATTCTGGACGTCCACAAAGAAGCGAATCACCCGTGGATCTGTCATAAAGTCTATGAACGTTTTCTTGACTCCTACGGCCTTTTCTTCGTCCTTTACGAAGAACGCATCGAAGAGAGGGGAATGAAGTTTTTCTTTCATACCTTGCACTTTTGCCATGACAACCTCCTCTTTTGAATTTGCAGTTACCGTGCTACAAACAATTCACCAACGCTCCCACCATTGCTTCATTTAGTCACGACTTCATAAAGCGTCCCGTCCTCTCCGAGGAAGTAGCGGCCAAGCTCCTGAGCCTCCGCTTCACCCACGCCGTTCGAACTCAAGCCCTGCGTCTGATACAACGTGCCGTCTTCACCCAGGACAAACTGTCCTGGCCCATGAGGCACCGCTTCCTCACCCAGTCCTTGCACCTGATACAAGGTTCCGTCTTCGCCCAAGAACATGACTTCCGCACCTGATGAACCGGGGTTCACGATCATCAACTCATCCAACCCGAGCTGTTGATCATTTTTCATGTCATTCCCTCTGCTTGTGTAGGCGAATCAGCTATATGCAAATTAACCAACATGAGTTCGGTCCTCTAGCCCTCGATCCCTCTTGGAGTAACCTGGTAACTGCCTCCCACGATATAGAGTTGTGTCCCTTCGATGTTGCTGACCAGTCGCGGCGGATGTTCCATCCGGTGAATGTAGGTGCGCGGTTGCCCCGGTTGTCCTTTGTCGGAGCGATACATCAGACCCACCAGTTCGCCCAGTTCCACCACCACCGGCGGGATTACCCTGGGATGATGAACTTTCACGACCTGAGACGGTTCAAACCCATTGAAGGCATGGTAGAGGCTCATCCCCTGCTGCATGTTTTCCATTGGCATGGCGTCGAAGGGTTGCCCCACGAGCGATGTATGACCGCCACCCTCACCGGAACATTTCTCGCATCGACAGCTCATTTCCTTACCGCTTTCGTTCCTGCCGGCTTCATCTGTACAGGCCGCACCGGTTGCATAGTCGCAGGCCGTAGCGATGCGACTGGTTTGAGCGTTACAGGTCGAACCGTCTGAACCGGCGCTCGCGTTACAGGACGCATGCCTGCCGGGCGATGTGCCGCCGCAATCGCTGAAATCGGAGGCAAGATGCCCCAACGACGCAACCTCTGTTTTATCCGACGCGCTGTGCGCGGGTGAGGTCGAGCGGACAGCCCACGGTTCCAGATACGGCGCAATACCGTCGTGAGCCATGGGCTTCGGCGCAGCAATTGCCGTTGCCTTAGTAGGTCCCATAGGGACTTTATCCTCGTGTCTTTGGGCTGTACGGCCTCGGTGCGTACCGTCCGGAGCAGTCCTCTTAGCCAGTCCGGTACGGCCCCGACTCCGTCGATGCCTTGCAGTTCCATATCCTCGGCCATCATGTTCGACCTCCTTGTGATAGCAATGATCTTTTTCACCATTGTGCTTGGCGCCCAGCCCATTGGGTAAGGCATCGTGGCGTCCAACGGAATCCAGCGGCCTTTGTGAAACACCTCCAAATAAATATGGCTGAAGAGGTCCTGCCGGAGTGGGTTTGGCCCGCTGAGCACCAGCCGCACTGGGTGACCGATTGCCTCCAACATTGCTCCCAGGAGAATGGCCATGTCGTCGCAATCGCCGGCCCGCAGCTCCAGCATACGCCGCGCCGAATGGAGCACCTCCACCTGGACGGTATCCTTGGTATAACGGACATGCTGCTGGACCCATTCGAAGAGGGCTTTGATCTCGGCCAGGTAGTCCTTGGGCTTGACTTGCTTCTCCAGCAGAATGTCGATGGCCTTCTGACGAACATAAAAATCTTTCGCTCCGGCTCGAATCAGCGCCTGTACATGCTCAATCGTCTTTTGCGTTCCACGCCACCCTTTAGGAATATGACCGAGAAAGATCTTCGGCTGTGTGAACGGCGCCGACCTGTGCCTCTGCGTGGTCGAGACGTGCGCACCATTCAACCTGAGATTCCCGGCCTCAGCAAAACCCTCTGTGGTCTTGCACCGGCACGTTTCACTCGTTTTTGTGTCATTCCTTGTTTGATTCATGTGAGAGATCCGCCGATAGTTGATGCACCACGTCACTCACCGATCCGTGATCCCAATCACCTTTTCCGCCGGTAGGATGAGGGGCGCATTCATTCCTTCCACTTGTACGATGATGAATGCTTGCTCCATCGTCCCGCTCACAGTGATGTCGACGACCTTCCCTTGCACCATGTCGCGTCCATAGAGTTCATTGACGACCTCTTGTGGACCGGGGATGGTGACATCGCTCACTTTAAAGCGCACGAACCGATTCAATAAAAAAGCGAATTGTTCGGTGGTCACAATCTTCATCCTCAATGATCAAGGCATCGTGCAGCGAACGTGCCACGCCCGTAACACTCCAGTTCGGTGATCACTGATATGGAAAACCGACAGCTTGCGGTGATTTACCGCTTGAATAGGCGCCGGGAGGGAAGGAGGAGAAGAAAGACCTTTCCGGAAAGGATCGGCTCCGATCCGGAATAGTGTTTCCGGATCATGCGGAATTCAAGGATCACTATCGCGATGGGGTTTTTTCAGTTTGTTGTACAACGTGCGGGGAGTCACTCCTAAGACTCGTGCGGCTTGGGAGTGATTCCCCTGCGCACGTTGCAATGCCGCTTCTACCAGCAATCGCTCACAATGCTCGACGGCATGCGAGAGGTTCCATTCCTTCGAATCCATCCTTGTGAAGAGGGTCGCGATAAACTCTCCGGACGATAACGGTGCATGTGGAGTGACCGTCGGATTTGCGCGGCACTGTATGCCGGCTTGTCCGTTGTGCTCCTGTTTCTTCGCGCAGAGTTGCCGCCAAATCTCCGGAGGAAGATCGCTCAGGCCTAAAGGCATGTCGTCTATTTTATTGAGTACGGCGCGCCGGACAATGTTCTCGAGTTGTCTCACGTTACCAGGAAGTTCCAATTGAGCCAGCGCCTCAATGAAGTCGCAGTCAACTGCAGAAGGTTCCGATGCTACAGCCGATCGATATTTCCCAAGAATGTTATCGATCAATGGCTTGAGATCGGTCGCCCTCTCCCGTAGCGGCGGGAGTTGGACGGAGAGCATGTTCAGTCGATGGAACAGGTCTTCTCTGAACCGGCCCTGTTCCATCATCCGTTCCAAATTGCGATTGGTGGCTGCGATCACTCGGACATCCACACCCACGTCGTGGTCCGTGCCGACGCTCATGACGCGGCGATCTTGAAGCACCCGGAGTAGCTTTGCCTGGATGTCACTTCCAAGCTCTCCAATCTCATCCAGGAAGAGCACGCCCCCGTCCGCCGCGCGAATGAGGCCCTTTCGATCCCTCTCTGCCCCCGTAAACGCTCCCCTGCTGTGACCGAATAGCTCGCTTTCAGCAAGACCGGAACTGATCGCGCCACAGTTGATCGCTACGAAAGGACCAGCGCTGCGTTTCGGGTCAAGTTGGTGAATGGCGCGCGCCATCAGTTCTTTCCCTGTCCCCGACTCCCCCGTGATCAACACAGCCAGATCACTGAAAGAGCTGACCCTCAACGCCTGTCGAAATGCTGCCTCTATCGCGTCGCTTGCTCCCACAATACCGAAGGTCGTCATGATCTCATGGATGCGCTCTTTTTCAGCCGATGCGCGCGTTTTGTGTGCAATGACTTCCGTCATGATTCGCCGCAGCTCTTGCGAAAATCCAGATTCTCCGCTGTCTAGCACGCACGATGCGCCGTCCAATAAGAGTCGGCAACGCAGGCCCACGGACCAAGCGTGAGCGCCTTGCTCGTGGGCGATGACCGTCAATCCGGCCTGTTTCATACGGCCAATAACTTTGGAGGCAAGAGTCTCGTCTGTCTGGTAGGGTCCTAACGCAACCACTGCAGCGCAACACGAGAAACATGGCGCTTTTGCAATATCGCCATACTCCTCGACCCGATACGTGTGAGCACCACAAGCTGAAACCACACGGTCAATGAGTCTCAACCGAGCAGTTTGGGAATCCCATACCACCACCTGCCACTGTGAATCGGCTACCCCGGCGTCCGCGTCACGATTACAAGGATTTTGTTGAAGGAGGTTCTTACTGAGGTTGAAATTTGTCGCGTTCCGAACAGCGCGCGCGACTTGACTCGGGGTATTGACTTGCTCGCGCGGTGAACGCAACACCCTTCCAACTTGCGTGTTGCTCTCACGCATACAGGCCTCTGCTGGAAAATGACCCATCACGGCGGCCACACGCTTGAGGGATGAAGGAGAAGAGACTTAGAGAAGCATGACCCACTGATGCCCTCCTCAATCCTCGATCCCTGGCACACAGTGGTATCGAGAGAGTCAGAGCCAGGCTTGTTGCGGTCGCGTAAACCAAAGTGAAAGAGCCGAGCACTTTTCTGAATTCACCAGACATGTACTCCTACTTACGGGTCCACGCAAGGACAAACATCTACACGCATTTAGCATGCCACTCAACATTTCGAGCGAATGATTTTCTAATAAAGACGGGGCTCAGGGAGTTACGCTTATGTTGATATCTGCTAACGTCTTGAGATCGTTATTTAAATAGCTGCTACTGGTGTTCAGAATCAGTGAGGGAATTTTTGCTGAATGATCCGCTATGTTGCGATAGATTTTGCAGCAACGGATATGGCACAGCCCGTAGCCCGCGCGTAGATCCACGGACTGACCGCCTCGTTGGCTGATGCAGCCTTTTCCGAGCAACTGCCAGCATCCCGCGATGCGTTCAGGCGCCCAACCACGACGCCGCATACGGCGCGCCTAGGCTAGATTCCTGATGGTGTGATGCAGATGAAGTATGGAGCCCTATTTTAACGGTATCAACGATGCGGCAACTGCAGCGATAGTAAGCGGGACCACCGTAATTTTGCAGCCGACAACAATCCCAATATCTGGATGGGGCAGACCCAAATGTTGGTTGTCAGCACGAAGTATTTCCGGTGAGACTGAACACAGAAAAGAAGAACGTCACTCATAAATCCATACAGGGTGAACCCAGATGGTCGATCAGTGCGAAGAGGTATGGCCACTTTGCTGCAGAGAAACACGGCTACGACCGCTCGGTTTTCTTTCACTTACCTAATCTAAGGGGCAACTCGTTGCGCACGCCACTCATCTAAAATCTTCAGACTCGCGCTGGTGCCGATCCGGTCGGCACCCGCCTCCAGCAACTCACGCGTAGCCTTCCAATCTCTGATGCCGCCAGACGCTTTCACCTTCGCCCGACCGGCCACGGCCTCTTTCATCAGCCGGACGTCTTCCACCGTCGCCCCGGCTTGATTGAATCCGGTTGAGGTCTTCACATAGTCCATCCCGGCCTCGACAGCCAGGCGGCAGGCAGTGATCTTTTCTTCTCGCGTCAGCAGGCAGGTTTCCAGAATCACTTTATGATTCACGCCCGGCGTCGCTTGAACGACGGCGGCCATATCCTGCCGTACAAGATCGTAGTCGCCGGATTTCAACCGGCTGATATTGATGACCATATCGAGCACCCGCGCGCCATGCGCCACCGCCTCCATGGCCTCCGTCACCTTCGCGTGAGTCGAATGCCCACCGAGGGGAAACCCGATCGGAATTCCGACCAGAACCTCCGTCCCTGCCACGGCGGCGACCGCCTCATCTACATAACAGGGCGGAACGAAAATTACGACGAACCCCTGCTCCTTGGCTTCCGCGCACAGACGCAACACATCGGCCTTGGTGGCCTCCGGGCGCAGCACGGTGTGATCCAGGTAACGCGGCAACGACTCATTCCACGACATCACACTCATACGAATGTCCCTTTCAAACGATAGAATCAATGAGGAGATGATACACGGCGTGTAGTGACTGGCTTTGGCAACCATCAGGCGCCGTGGGCGACGAGACTCCCCCTGGCACGCTTGCGGAACGGCTGCTTCTGGTACTTCTCCACGGCTTGATTGTGCTCGGCCAGAGTGGAGGAGAACTGATGGGTCCCGTCGTTACGCGACACAAAGTAGAGGTACGACGCCTGAGCGGGAAACAGCGCTGCGCGCAGCGAATGGGCCCCGGGGCTGGCGATCGGGCCCGGCGGGAGGCCCTGCACACGATACGTATTGTAGGGGCTCATGACGGAGAGATCGCGTTTGTGAATGTTGCCGTCGAACGCCGGTAGCCCGTAGATCACCGTCGGGTCGCTTTGCAGCGGGATCTTTTTCCGCAACCGGTTATGAAACACCGCCGCGATCAGTTCCCGCTCGTCTTTCGCTCCGGTTTCCTTTTCGATGACAGAGGCGAGGGTCAACACCTGATGCAGGGACATTTTCATGCGGGCCGCTTGTTCCTGCAGCTCGACGCCCCACACGCGATGGAGGCCATCGACCATCGTCTTGACGACCTCCCTCGCCTTCGTGCCTCGAGCGAAGGAATAGGTTTCGGGAAAGAGATACCCTTCCAGGGAATCGGCCTCGATGCCGAGGGTCGAAATAAACGTGCGATCGCGCACCAGCTTTGTGAACTCTTTCGTATCCGTCACCTGCTGCGCCGCCAGCACCTCGGCAATCTGCGCCAGGCTGTACCCTTCCGGGATCGTGACGGGATGCAGCACCACCCGACCGGCCAGCAGCTTCGTCAGCATGTCCTGCGGCGACATGCCGGCATCCAACTCATACTCACCGGGACGGATCTTTCGATCGATGTCCCGCGTCTTGCCTAGCAGGAGAAAGGCTGATCGGCTGCGGATCAGCTGGTCGTTTTTGAGAATATTGGCCACCTGCTGAAAGGTGCTGCCTTCAGGGATGAGGACAATGTGGGAGGGAGGCTTAGGAGGCCCGCTCGCGACGGGACTTTGAGCCCAGCGCAGCGCCAGATACCCCGCGAGAGCCGCGAACATCACTGCCGCCAGGGCCAGACCCATGATCGCTTTCTTCTGCATCATCGACTCGGGGTTCGTCAAAGGCCCAGGGATCGGTCTCCACGGGTGCGTTCAGATCGTTCGTCTGGCCGGTCGCCGGCTGTTCCAAACTCGCCAGATAACTCTGCAAGAGAATCGCCGCGGCAATACGGTCGACGATCCCCTTCCGCTTCCGGCGGCCGACATCAGCCGCAATCAGCAGGTCTTCCGCCGCGCAGGTCGTCATCCGTTCATCCCAGGTGATCACCGGGACCGACAGCGCCGGCTCCAGTAATTGGATGAACTCCGCGACGACCTTGGCTGCGGGACCGATCTCGCCATCCAATCGAAACGGCATGCCGACCAGCACCTGCCCGACTTCGTGCTCACGAACCAGGTCCTGAATATGCCGGATGTCGGCATCGGGATTTCGCCGGTAAAACGTTTCCAGCGGCTGGGCCGTCCACCCGAGTTCATCACTCAGGGCAAACCCGATCCGCTTGGATCCGTGATCGATGGCAAGAATCCGTTGGCCTTTCATCAGTTTACCCTTCGAGGGCCCTCTGGACCAACCCAAAAACTTTTTCTAACGCGGTGGCGAGCCCTTCGGGATTTTTTCCTCCGGCCTGCGCCATCTCAGGGCGTCCTCCCCCGGTCCCCCCTACTTCAGTTGCCATCTCCTTAATGAGTTCGCCCGCTTTCAGACGACCCACCAGATCCTTCGTCACGACGACGAGCAGCGACACTTTGCCGTCATTCGCCGCCCCAAGCGCTACGACGCCGCTGCGCAGTTTGTTGCGCAATTGATCGGCCAGCGCCCGCATGCCATTCACATCGAGACCGTCCGTGCGTTGCGCGTGGACCTGTACCCCTTTGATCTCGCGAGCCTGCGCGTCGCCGGAAGAGGTGCTCGCCATCTTGAGCTTGACCTCCGCGAGCTCCCGTTCCTTTTCTTTGAGTTGCTCGCTCAACTTGCGGGTACGGGCAACAACTTCACCCGGTGCCACTTTCAGGAGGTCGGACAATTCACGGACATCCGCTTCCAATCGCTTGAGAGAATCCAATGCGCCGCTGCCGGTCAGACATTCGATCCGGCGCACACCGGCTGCCACTCCCGATTCAGACACGATCCGGAACAGACCGATTTCGCCCGTGCGCCGGCAATGCGTGCCACCGCACAATTCCTTGCTGAAGGTATCGATGTGGACGACTCGCACCTGATCGCCATACTTGTCGCCGAAAAACGCCAGCGCCCCGCCGGCCACGGCCTCCTGCACCCCCATCACATCGGTTTGCACCGGCTGATCCTGGCGCACCTGCTCATTGACGATCGACTCGATCTCGTCTATGTCACGTGAGGCCAATGGGCGGAAATGCGCGAAGTCGAACCGCAGCCGGTTCGGCGCCACCAGCGAACCATACTGTTTCACATGCGGCCCCAGCAGATCCCGCAAGGCGGCATGCACTAAATGGGTCGCCGTATGATTACGCGCCGCATCGTGCCGGGTGCGACTATTCACGGCGAGCTGCACTCGCTCCCCCTCACGGATCGAACCGGACGTGACCACGCCTTTATGCACAATCAAGGTCGGCACAGGCCTGGTGGTTTCACGAATCTCCACGCGGCCATCGGGACCGGTCAGGAGGCCTTGATCGCCGGCCTGCCCGCCGCCTTCCGCATAGAATGGCGTCACATCCAGCACGACTTCGATGTCATCACCTTCACGCGCGTCCTTCACCAATCGATCGCCCTTGAGCAGGGCCTGCACGACACCTTCCGAATTCAGATGCTCATAACCGACGAACGCCGTCGTGCCGACACGAGCGGCCACTTCACTCAATGCAGGGCGGGCCGTCTCACTCTCGAACCCTCCCGTCTTCCTGGCGCGCGTGCGCTGCTCTTCGATGGCCGCTTCAAACCCGGTTTCATCCAGTCGGATGTCCTGCTCACGGCAGGCTTCCGCAATGAGGTCCATCGGAAAACCATAGGTGTCGTACAACTTAAAAATTTCGGTACCCGAGAGCAGGTTCTGACCGGAGGCCCGCACCTTGGTCAGCATGTCGTTGAGAATCGGCAACCCTTGGTCGAGCGTGGCGATAAACCGTTCTTCTTCTCCCCGTGTCGCCTCCGCCACCGTGCCGGCTGCCGGACGCAATTCGTGATACGCCTCGCCCATTTGCTCCACGACCGTCGCCGTCAGTTCATGCAGGAACGGTTCGGTAATACCCAGCAACCGGCCATGGCGAGCCGCGCGTCGCAGAATCCGGCGGAGCACATATCCACGTCCTTCATTCGACGGCAAGACGCCGTCGGCCATGAGGAACGTGATGGCCCGCAAGTGATCCGCAATAACGCGCATGGAACGATCCGCTTGTTCCACCGCACCGTACTGTGCGTCAGCCCTGCTTCCGATCGCCGCCAACAAGGGCGCGAATAAATCGCTGTCGTAATTGCTGAGCCGCCCCTGCGCCACCGCCGTCAACCGTTCCAACCCCATGCCGGTATCGATGCTCGGTTTCGGCAGCGGATTCAGGGTGCCCGCACTGTCGCGATTGAACTGCATGAACACCAGGTTCCAGATCTCGATGACCCGGTCGCCTTCTCCGTTCGGCGTCGCGTCGCCCGGCACTGAAGGGCCTTGATCGAAATGAAGTTCGGAGCAGGGACCGCAAGGGCCCGTATCCGCCATCTGCCAGAAATTGTCCGTCTCGCCGCAACGTACAATCCGACTCGGGGAGACGCCGATCTTTCGCCACAGACGATCGGCGTCATCGTCCTCGCGAAAGATCGTGATCCACATCCGGTCTTTCGAGAGCCCGACGACGGATGTGAGAAACTCCCAACCGAACCGGATGGCCTCTTCCTTGAAATAGTCACCGAAGGAGAAGTTGCCGAGCATCTCGAAAAAGGTGTGGTGCCGCCTGGTATACCCCACGTTTTCGAGGTCGTTGTGCTTGCCGCCGGCGCGCAGGCACTTCTGCACGCTCACCGCCCGGTTGTACGCGCGCGTCTCCTCGCCCAGAAACACCCGCTTGAATTGATTCATGCCGGCGTTCGTAAACAGCAGCGTCGGGTCTGCCTGGGGAATCAAGGGAGCGCTTGGAACCGCCCGATGTCCCTGCTGTTCAAAATACTGGATGAAGGCTCGTCGCAGATCGTTCACACTTTGGCTCATAACTCGTCCAACCCCGTCTCCAAATCTACCTGAGTGACTTGCTGAATCGTGTCGTCATCGAACCCGCGTTGCCGCAGAAACCGCACCCATTGCGCCGGACGCGTCCGGCTCGCACGTCCTTCGAGCGCCTGGCAGGCTAACTCCTGTTCGGAAATCGAACGGTAGGCCTGCCGCAACGCCCGTTCGGTAACACTATCATCAAAGCCACGGCTGAGCAGTTCCGCCTTGAGCCGTTCACGGCCCATCGGATGTCGAGACAGTCTCGTTTCCGCCCATCGGATCGCATAAGCCTGATCGTTCAGATAACCCCGGCGCTCCAGTTCACGAACGACCAGGCGCCCCTGCGCCCGGCTCGCACCTTTTTCCAGAACATACCGCTCAACCTGGGCCACGGTTCGATCGGTCCGCGCGAGATACCTGATCGCCAGCGTGAGATAATCCGGCGTCGGTTTCGTACGCCGCTCTGTGCTGCGCGCTGTCCGCACTGTCTCCACCTAGGTCGTGACTCTGGCGCTGTGACCGCGCTTGTCGTCCTGGCGCCCCTCGACCTTCCGTTCGGGTTTCTCGTCCTTGGCTTCTTTCGCCTCGACCTTCTTCTCCGTGCCACGGGAAGGCAACCCGGCCAGATCGCGCACCTTACCTTCGATCTCCTTGGCGATGGCAGGATTGGCCTTGAGAAAATCGCGGACAGCCTCACGCCCCTGTCCCAATCGTTCACCTTTGTAGGAGTACCAGGCGCCGGCCTTCTCGACCACACGCTTTTCGACGCCGATATCGACCATCTCACCGGATTTCGAAATGCCTTCGGCAAACATGATGTCGAACTCCGCCTGCTTAAACGGCGGCGCCATCTTGTTCTTCACGACCTTGACCCGCACGCGGCTGCCGGTCACATCCTGACCATCTTTAATCGATTCAATGCGGCGGATGTCGAGGCGCACCGAGGAATAAAACTTCAGCGCGTTGCCGCCGGTCGTGGTTTCAGGATTGCCGAACATCACGCCGATCTTCATACGGATCTGGTTGATGAAAATCAGGGTGGTCTGCGACTTGGAGATCGCCGCCGTCAATTTACGCAGCGCCTGCGACATCAGTCGCGCCTGCAGGCCCATATGGGCATCGCCCATCTCACCTTCGATTTCCGCTCGCGGCACCAAAGCCGCGACGGAATCGACCACAATGACATCGATCGCACCGCTGCGCACCAGGGTTTCCGCAATTTCGAGCGCCTGCTCGCCCGTATCGGGCTGTGAGACGAGGAGATCGTCGGTCTGGACGCCGAGCTTTTTGGCGTAGGTCAGATCCAGCGCATGTTCCGCATCGATGAACGCCGCCACACCGCCCGCCTTTTGAGCTTCGGCAATGGCATGCAAAGTCAACGTCGTTTTGCCGGAAGACTCCGGGCCGAAGATCTCCATGACACGACCGCGCGGAAATCCTCCCACGCCTAACGCGATGTCCAGCCCTAACGAGCCGCTGGAGATCGCCGGGACATCCGCGGGGCGCTCATCGGACCCAAGCTTCATGACCGCACCCTTGCCGTATTGTTTCTCGATCTGGGCCAAGGCCAGGTCCAACGCGCGCTTTTTCTCGTCTTTTTCAGTCATTCCAGACTCCTTATAGAAGCGTAACTCGTGAAGCGTTGCTTGTATCGAACGCCGTGGGAGACAACGCACCAGCCGACCATGAGTTGACCGAGCGTGAACTGGACCGGGGCCAGTCTCTTAGAACGGAATGAATTGCGGATTATACCGGAGTTGGAAGGGAGAAACCTAGTCCGGAGGGGAGAGCCACCGGGTCCGCGGTACAACAGGACAGGGGCAGGGTGCAATCGGCGGGTTAGTGATCCAAATCGATCGTTTGTGTCACGTCGCTGCTGCCCTGCCGATTCTTCAACCATTCGATGAGTTCCGTCCGGAGCGTGCGATTGAGACGCTGTTGGGCGTCAAGGGGAAGACGGACAAACTCCACGCCAAACTGATGACCCTTCACCCATTTGATCGTGCCGAGGTCGATGGGGAGCGCCGGCGGCTGATGGTCGAGAAGCACACTCACGCGCACATCACTGCCGCAGAGGACTTCTCTGTCGCATATGACCGAACAGCCCTTCAGCGACAGGTTGGTCAGCACACCCTCGCCGACAAACGGCGCCCCACCGAAGATGACCGGATAATTGAGCGGAAACCGATAGTAGGTTCGAACGTACCGACGAGGTGCCATCACATCCTCCCTGTGGGCGGATGGTACTCAGGCCGGCCCTGCGCCCGATATCCTACCTTGGGAGGGGAATGGCAATCGTCGCCCCGAGGACTCAAAAGCGAGGGAAGTCAGCGTCCGGCAAACCAACCTCCAGGAGAACGGTGTGAGTCAAAATTGGATACAGCGCCTGAGCGCATCCCAGGAGGCTATGCTATCGGTGGAAGATCTTCCACCCACATCACCCTTCGAGCATAGACGCCCTTGGCCACAGCGGCGTAGAATTTTCGATCAGCCGTCACGAGGATGCCGTCAATCGCCGCAGCCAAAGCCAGGTACAGGCAATCGTACAGACTTCGTTGCGTGTCTACCGCAAACTGATACGCGGCAGGGAATAATCGTGCATCCGCATGCTGCTGAAGCGGAAGTTGCTTCAACTCTCCTCTAATCGTTTCGCCTTCAGCCGGCGTGAGCTCCCCTCGCCGGATTTTCTTCACGATGACGTTGCCAAGCTCCAACGTCACGAATGACGGCACATGCAGTCGAACTTGTGGGCGATGTAACCGAAGTGCCGCCTCCGAGTGGACTTCAGGAATAAACCATTTGATTGCCACGCTGGCATCAACGACGTATCGACTCACCGATCACGATCCTCACGAATGAGCACCGCGCTGTCACTGAACTTCCGACCGGACTTTTTTAATCGGCTGCGGAACCCCTCTATTCGCAACCAAGCACCTTCGTAGTCGGGAACCGCTTCCTCCAAAATCGTTTTCACCTCCGACTGCAAAGACCGCCCATGCTCCTTCGCTCGCTTCTTTAACCGTTCCACCACCTGCTCATTGAGCTGCCGTACAAGGACCTGTGCCATCGGGACCTCCCAAATTCACAGCATTGATAGCAGAACGATAGCAGGCGCGTATCCCATGGTCAATAGAAGGCCGCTTGGAGAACAGGAGGAGGCTCTTTGTCGTGCAAACGTATGTCTCCTTGTTTTACCGGCGAGATCTGAGTAGGCTTCGGCCGACAGCCGGAACGAGAACGCAGCATTCGCTGGGACAAGAAAGGGCTGTATGCGGAGGTATCGACTGGTTGTACTGTGGATGGCCGGGGCCTTGCTGCTGCAGGGATGCGTCGGTGTCGGGGCCTGGACGCTGGGTAGTCGTACTGAAGCCAGCGACCATCCAAAAATTGATCGAACGAGAGGCGTGGTCGACGTGCACAACGGCGAACCCGAAGGGACACTGAAGACAGCCACCGACCTCCGCGCACAGTGGGGCGAGCCAGACCGGGTGGAGTCGCTTGAAGGCGGCAGGGAAGAATGGATCTACAAGACCGATGGCTTGCGATGGTCTGGCCTCATTCTTTACGTCGTCATCGTTCCCCTCCCCGCCATGATTCCGGTCGGCTCTCAATATGTGTCGTTCCTCATGCATGACGGCCGGATCGAGAAGGTCACACGTGCCGATTGGGCGTTCAAGACCGGGGCCTACTGCGGCTTCTTCGGCATGATGTATGGAGGATTGGGCTGTGGAACGGGCACGTTTGAAGAGCAGCAGAGTGTCGCCACCCACTAAGCAGTTTCCACAAAAAAGCCGGGCTACGGCTGTCCGCAGCCCGGCCTCCCCTTGAGCGCCGGGCTTTTCTGGACGTACATCGACGGTGTGGCCCGCTTCGTTCAACTCTCGCCCGTACCCACGCGCCATCCTTGATGGAGGCTGAGAGTACCTGCTTCTCCAGCGGAAACTTCTGCTCCCCCTTCGCGGTCTTTAATGTAATCTCATGTTGCATTGTGCCAATTGACACGACTTCACCGGTGACAAACCGATGCTTGCCTTCCGTGCCCTTGGGATGCACTTCCAGCACCATGTTGTTTTCATCAATGACCACGGTGACTTCGTCGCCGGCTTTCGGCAATACATGCCCATGACGCTCGGCGCGGTTCTCATTGAGCTGATACGTTGCGCCGTTGGAAACCTTCACCGCAAGCGTTCCGCCCTTCTCCACCACAACCCCTTGCAGCTCCTGGTGGTGACTCTTTGCAGAGCCTTCGTCGGCCCTTCCAACCAGACTCGTCATTCCAATCACAGCCAACACTACCCACACATATGTGAAACATTTCGACATGTCCTACCCTCCCGTTTTCGAGTCGTCTGTAGGATGTCCCTACGACGTACTCAGTAGAATGGAGGATAACGGTTTTCTGCGAATCGATGGACTAGGAGAAGCCCTTGGGAAACATCAGAGAGAAGAAGAGACTTGATAGCTGGTGAGACTATGCCAGATCACCGGCAACGTGGTCAGCTATGAGTCTCGATTGATCGAAGGCGAGTGAGACTGAATGGCACGGGGGGCCACAGAGAAGTAAAGAAGCCTCACGCTTGATGCGTTTCCATATAGGCCCGCAGCAGCGCGTTAATACGCGTCTGATAGCCAGGCCCCTTTGCCTTGAACCACTCTAAAACCTGGCGATCCAGGCGGATGGTAACCGCAGTTTTCGGCTCAGGAAGCCTGAGTACCGCACGCTTAAAGAACGCACTTCCTTGTTCCGGGATATCGGAGGTGTCAATCTCCCCGTCCTGCAACCTATCAATTTTTGCCCAATTCGATCTCGACCGCTTTTTGATAACGCGCTTCTTCACGGGTATTCGCCTTTCGTGCAGAGATGATACGGATGAGCTTGGCACGCTCTGTAAACACAACTGCCATAAGCCGTCCGCGAATGTACCCGAAGCCGATCTTCCTGGATTCGCCGTAGTCTTTCCGAAGATCCGGTCCGACCAACATGAGGCTAGTGAAGATTTCCGGCACGTCCAGAAAATCAATGCCGTGCTTGGCAATGTTCGCGGTGCGTTTCGCCTCGTCCCATTGAAACGTCACAAGGCAAGTGTACATACAGACTGTATGTACGTCAACCCGGTCTCCCTGGCTGCGCTAGCCCGAACTATTCATGAATGCCGTCGCGAGGCGTTCGAGACGGAAGCCCGCCGAGGCTGCTCGCACGTAAGGCCGACGTAGGCGTACGCGCAGTCCGTCGAGGAGGCCGAACGAGAAAAGCCGCGCCGGGCGAGAGGATCGGACGCCGGAGCAGATATTCATGAAGAGTCCGATGCTAGAACCCGAGTTCCTTTTCGAGGTCGGCCTTCTTCTTGTCGAACTTCTTCTGCTCCGTCTGGCTCTGCTCCGCGAAGGCCCCCTTCACCTTCTCGCCGGATTTTTCCAAGGCGCGGCTGGACTCTTCCATCTTCTTCTTCACCTGCGCGACTTTGTCTTTCGCCTTCGGCGACCCGGCGAACTCGTAATACATCAGGGCATTCGCCTGCGTGAGCGTCGAATCGGAACGCGCCGTGATCGTATCTCTCCGCTGCTCGGCCCGTTCCCGCGCCGCCTTGTCGCCGGCCGGCGAGAACTTCATCCACGCGGCGGCGGCTCTCAGTTTTTCGAGAGATTTCATCGCGGAGGTGGCCACCTCAACCGCGCTGCCCGAGAGTCCCTTCGCATCCTGCTCCTCCGCTTTCATCAGCCGATCAGCCATAGCGGATGCCATCTTCTGCAACTCCTGACGATAGGCCGCGGGCGATGCATAGGGCTGCCGCTCGCCGGTTTTCTGATCCGGCACGACCCAACGATTTTCATCCACACCCCAAGCCGCCGTGAAGAGCGCGAGATCGTCCGGTTTCC
This sequence comes from Nitrospiraceae bacterium, assembly GCA_919902505.1. GTDB lineage: Bacteria > Nitrospirota > Nitrospiria > Nitrospirales > Nitrospiraceae > Nitrospira_A. The sequence goes on along the minus strand of CAKKRE010000010.1, from coordinate 8,553 downwards.
CCTGCACCGCCTTCATCATCACTCGATTGGCTTCGGCATAGTCGCCGATGGCTTCGAAGTAGCGAAACGCCGAGGTCTTCCCATCGCCCCGCACCGGATCGGCCGAGTACCAGAGGCCCTTCGCCTCAGCAGCCTTGGCCAATTCACGGCCCAGCTTTGGCAAACCGCTCTTGGCGCGAGACAAGGCGGTCTTGTCGTAACGATCGAGACATTCGTTGCCAAGGATGAATCGATAGGCCACGAATAGCTCGGCCGGGCGGCCGGCCTGCTCGGCCTTCGTCAACGCGGCAACCGCCGCTTTAGCGCTCGTCTCTTCCTCATCCCCCAAGCAGACATCGTCGGCGCGAACCGGGGACACCGTTACGGCAACCAACAGCAGGGCACAGTTCAGGATTCTGACCGTACGCATTGCGCGCCTCCCTTATCGGCCGAAGAGACCTTTGAGCATCTTGTTCACTTCGCCGGCCGGGGTCTCGCTGTCCTGGCTCTTGCTCTCGCTGCTGCTCCTGGACGGACGTTTCTCCCTCGCCCGCTCCTGTCCGGCGTTCTTCATCATGTCGTCCATATTCGGCATGCCGCCCCCCATCATGGCGCCCATATCGTTTTTTGTCGCCCCGGCAGGCACCTCGAAGAGCGCGGGATTTTGCTTCTCGATTTTCACGTTGGTGAGTTCACTGGCCATGCGCATCTTCTTATCCCCGTCCTTCGACAGGAGATCCATTTTCACCGTGACACCCTCTTTGGTCGTCCAGAAGAAGCCGCCGAACTTCGCCCCGTCCGGCTTGGTCGCGATGATTTTCGTCTTCGTGGTCTTCAAACCGTTGATGGTCTCTTCGCCGACCTCGGTCTGTTCCTGAATATCGAACCCGCCCATGTCCGGCGCATTGGACTGATCCAGCGGCATCTCCATATACATATCGCCCATCACCTGCCAGACGACCTTCCTGTCCTTGCGGATGATGGTCACGCTCCCGTCCGCCCCGCCCATCTCCATTCGCTGCTTCGTGGGCGTGTGATACACGCGGGACTTCATCGTCATGCCGCCTTCGGTTTGCATCGTGCTGTCTGCCGAATACTCCACCATCGGCTCCGGCGGCGGCGCAGCCGTGACCGTCAGAGGCACAAGGACCAACGAGACCAACATTGCAGCAGATCGACACAGCGTCATGGCCTAACCTCCTGGTAACCGGGTGATTGTCTGGCGGGGCAGAGGCTAGCGGGGATTCAGGGGGGAGTCAATATGGGGGACAGGGTCAGTCGAAGCTTACCATTTACGCCCGCCAATACGTTGAAATGCCCTGCACTACATTCCTACATCACTCGCATCAATCATCTGACAGGATTCGCAGACATATCCACAATCGGATAGACCAGATGCGAGAAGTAGGTCGGCAATTTCTCCAACATTAGAAGAGCACTACCCTGCCTTCGGCATCCGTTTGTAGCTGATCCATCCCCCGCTGCGCACGCCTAGATACATAAGTCCAGCCGTCAATCGCCACACACCACGAGCACGCATGCCCCAGTAAAAAACTCGATCCACAGTTTCGCGTGGTAGACTGCGTGCGAACTCGTCTGCAGGATCCCTGTAAAGGTAATCATGCAAAATCGCAGCGTAAATCGTGTTATTGAGGGGAGAAATGAGTGAATGCAAAATCCGCGGGATGCTGGCAAAGTCCGTAGTAGCAAGTTTCGGAATGATGAGTTTGTGCTCCACACCGTCAATCACGATGGGCACATGCCAATCAAACACCATCACGAAATGGCCTCGGACGCAAGCAGGGATTTGATATGTATCTCCAGTTGGAAGACTGATGACTCGTTGGTCATCAGTGGCGTTCTTCGACGGAGCGTTGACCCGAGCGACAACCGGTGGCGTCCGAGAAAATCGAATTCCTACATGCCTTGGCTCGATCAAATATGCGCTTAGGAAAAGGAGGCTAAACACTCCCCAGAACTCAATGCTTGTGCCCATTTATTGGCTTCCCCCGCAGCTGCATGATAGTAACGGCGCTTCGATGGCCATGAGGTCCGCCGAGACAAACTGGCAAAAGTCTGCCATGAACTCATCCCTACCAAGCGCAAGTTGCAACAGTCACGCTGTAGACAGGCAAGCCCTTCCTTGCCATAGAGGGCGCTGGGGCACAATGGTCGTAGCGCTATATCCAGGAATGCGTAGGGTCAGGGACGAATGTAACTCCACTTGCCACACCGGTTTCAATTTCCACAGCTCCACCAGGAGGCGCAGCTTGCTCGCGGTGTAGGACCAGAATTCTAACCAGCCAGCCGCCAGGAATTCTCGCACGATCCGTGCGCAGCATTGACACTAGACCAGGGGCTGGACCTGTCGCCTGCTGCTGTTGATCGATGGTTTGCCATACTATTCGATCCATCTGGGTTTCCTCCCCTAGCACTGGCACATTCTTACATCACTACTTCCTACTGATACGCCACGCTACCTGCAGCTGCCCGAGCGGAGCACTGCCGGCCATTAATTCGTACTCGCACTCACACGATCACGCAGCGTGGCAGGAACCTGACTATTCAAGCGGGCTCAAGATTGCCGACTATTTCGACCCATTTGCCTGTCTCGTTGACCACGATGCATACAGTAGCATGGTCAAACCCGCCCTCCTCAGGCTTAACGATCGGCTCACCTGAGGCAGACCGCTATCGGTCCTGCCTTACCATCAGAGACACGCGCCATCGGTATCAGGGCATTTTTCATCTGGTATGCGATCTCTTCTCGATACCGAGCTTGTCTAAGCCCCGTATCAACTGGAAGTTGCTCGACGCCAACGCCAAAAAACCACCCGAGTTGTCTTGCATAGTAATGCCCTAGTTCTCTATAGGCTCCGAATAGAAACGGCGATGAATCTCCCGTGATCGCCGCAGTACCGTTTTGAGGCACATACGGGCAAAGATCATCATCGTCGATCCCTCCCTTGTTGAACGCATTGATCATCATAAAACCGATCAACTCACAACTCACATCGTTCTCAAAATGCCAGGACTGAGTCGGGCCAGTCGTCCCGCCAATTTGGCTTGAATAGCTATTGCCGGTCAGGAAGTGATGACAATTTTCTCGGACTGCAGTTTTGCAAGCCTCTGTGCTGCTGCCAAACCGGCAGACTGTTGCGACCTTAGCCAACACACTCCCGAACTCGTGGTGACTTTGTGAACTAGGCAGAGCGGGCTTAATGAGATAGAGCCGCTGAAAGTGAATGCGCCCAAATTGCTGCTCACCAGAACAGGTCACATCCCGAGGGTTGGATGTGATACAGCCCAGCACAATGGGATGCTCCCATCTGAAAATATCGTACCCCATCTCTAGGTCTTGGTTGCAGACCTGGTCAAGGTTTGCTAGGCCAGGAAGATAGAGATACAAGGGCTCCTGCGCTTGGTCTCTCAATAGACCGTACTTCAGTCGGCAAATATCAGCCATTGATCCACTTCTATCTGCAGAATGATCTGAGACGATAATGTCTTCCAACTTTCGCTGGATGAGCGCGTAAGCGCCCAGGTTCTCCGACTGGCCCCCATCGGAAAGGCGGATATTCACAAAATCACCTGCAGAGTCTCCAGCTCGCCCATGGAGGAGATACAGGGGAAAGGGGAGTAGCTTGTGCAAGATGTTTTCAGCCAGAGAAACGTGCGGGTTTGGAACACTTCTCCCCCAATCAAGCGTAGTCAGCTTCAAAGCAGGGTTAGCAAGCGCGAGCCACTTCCGCAGAACCTTTTGCTGGGAGTCGAGAAATGCTGCGGACGAGATTGCAGCCTCCCACGGGCGCAAATTGTTCAATTGTTTTGTCGAGTAATCGAAAAGACCGGAGCCAGACCCGTAGGGAGAAAATTCAAAAGCTGTAAGTTGAAAGCGTTTCTGTACCGGAGTGCCATTTAAATAAAGCCAGCTACGATTTTCCCCCGCTGTGGTATTGATGATCCACAAGGGTACTGCCCCTTTTTCATACTCTTGTCGCAGGAGGTCGAACGTGAATTGAGTTCTCACCCACTCTTCATCACCAGTTGGCCGAATGTCTTCGTCACAAGTTGCCGAATGCTGTGAGCAATTTGGTGGTGTGGCGCCAAACGTTCGGACTATTCCTGTTTCATAACGCCATCGAGATGGAGACATTGGAATCTCCCAGTCGAACACGAGGTTTGGCACCACATTGCCTCCCATCGCTCCTATCGTCAACAGGGTCAATCCAATAAAGTCGAGAATGACTTGTGGCTTGCCATTAGTCGTCTCGCTATACCGGAATGGCGCTATCCACCCGAAAAGATCTTGATAACCACGAAGGTAGTTTTGATAGCGAGCTTCATCCTGCAGGAACCCGCTATGATCCGGATGGCCGGGAGCTCTCGTTGTTTTCACGAAGTTTGTAAGCCCGTTAGGGCAAACTTTTGATGAAGCGACCTGCCTCGTCGACTCTGAGATGTACCCATAATCAAAGTATTTGTAAGGCACACAATCTGTGAAGAATTCGGTAACAAACTGCTGACGGCTGATGCCCCTGCTTTTCTTGGGATGTTCGTCAGGATTCAACAGGCGCGCAAAATACCAGAGTGCTGCGTACCCGCCTCCGGACACTGTCGAGACCGCATCCACACGTTTCATCACTCCCGCTTCCGTCAAGCCCTGTAGGACACCGATTGAAAAATTAGCGGCCTTGGTACCCCCACCCGCCAATGCCAAGCCAACTGTAGGGGCAATTCCATTATTGCCGCGGATCCGTGCTTCAACCCCCTGTGCGAAATAAGATCTGCTATCAATTGCACCAGGCAGTGATGTTGATGCACATCCCGCTAACAACATTGCAAGAAAGATCAGTGCAAATCTCATCCTCTGCTCCGAGTGCACGTTCTTGGCTTACCAATGGTGGCTAGAGCTCTCAAAGTCTTCCCACATTTACATAGCTATCGGTTGGGGATTGTCGAGAGTGACACGAACTTACGGCGTACCATCATCCCGACCTTTCCAAACCCTACGACACGGCAACTTGTCTTATCAGAAGATGCCGCTCACCCTCACGGCGTAGGATCAGGAAAGAACCGCTTTTTGATGATGTCGAGAATGCCGATGGTACGACGAATGGCGAAGCCAAAAATAAATGCTATCCCAATGTTCATCGTGATTGAAGATTGGCTGGGAATGAACTCCGAGATCCCGCTCAAGGTGAAGAGAAAGAAAATCACTGGGACGACTATGGGAGCCATAAGTAGTTCGGCCATGAACATCGTCCCTTCTTCAGGCCGAAACACTCCCTTCCCAAGAAGACCGGCGATATAGAACAGCAGGCCGACCAAGCAACCCATGCTCGCCCACAGCGAGAGTTCAAGCCAGCGCCAGGGATGACTGGTCCAAAAATATGACGTACTGAGGCTTTCGAGGTCTGCGTGGAGATGTTTTAAGAAAGCTTGGTATGTGACAAAGAGGCTGCTGTCTTTCGCTTCAGACTCTGCCGAGAACATGCCCATCAACCGCATGGTTTCATAGGGCAGCGCGATACCATACAGCAGGTGCTTCGCAGACACCCACTGATCTTGAATGGCCTTCCACTCAACGGCGAGTTCCTGTTCAAGCGATGCAGCAGGCGCGCCCGAAAGTTTCCTATTCTGCCGATCCTTCAACGCGGCAAGCTTCAGCTCAATAAATCGTGCCTGATTCAGAGTCTCAACGATTTTTACAGACGGAAGGCCCGCCCCTACCTGAGAACTGCCTGCCTGTCGATGCACACACAGATAGCCTGAGACGACCAGAAGGAACAGTATGGAGAACAGCGCAAAATACCGCCTTCCACTGACAAGCGAGGCGGCATTTAGGGAACGCAGTTCATCATGGATGGCAGAGACCTTCTCCCAGACCGCTCGTCGGTCGGCTTCAGGTTTCGCATCCCAACCAACGCGGTCTAGCGCACCATCCTTCATTGGAAGCTCCGCAACGGCCTGTCCAACCTTGGCACTTTTCAACTCGGTCATAGACCGCTTGATCCGCTCCAGTCGAACAGTATGGGTGGACGTGGGGTCGAGCTGCGCGAGCATCACATCAATCTTGCCAAGGATCTGCCCCACCGCTTGGCCGTCTGGCGTATAGGGCAACGGTGCGGTGCCGCAGCTTAGAACCATTGTCAACCACCTTTCGACCGTTGTGACGCTACTCATTGCTTTGTGACCGTCGAACTGAGCAGATCGACCAACTGGCTATGGTCATCGATGAGTGCAGCCCATTTCTCGATGACAGTTTTTCGGTGAGCGGCCAGGTCCTTCTGTGCGTTCGCAAGCGCGGTCCCGGCAGTCTTTTCCTCCTCAGCCAGGATCTGTGTGTTTAACGTCGAATCTTGTTTGGCTTTTTCAAGCGAGGCTTTGACTTCATCGCTGGCTTCTTTTGCTATTTTGACTTTATCGATTAGCTCTTTATCTTTGTTCAGGTCAGTTCGTACATGCGTGGAGTTCAGTTGTCCGTCGATACGGGCACGGAGATGATTCAACGACAAGGCACCGCCAGACGGTGTGGCCTGCAGGGGTTTATCAGGGTCAGTTTGACGGGCAATGGCAAGGAGCTCATCCGCAGCCTTCTTGAACCCGGCATCGGCGCCGCCGCTGGCAATCTCACCGGCGATTTCGACGACACCTTCGAGAGTTGATTTTGTAACCTTGGTATAGGCATCCAGCAATTCAGTGGGGTCATTATCGAAACTCTTGAGATTCCAGTTGCCAGTTTCATCCTTGATGAATGCCATCTGAGCCTTGCCACGGCCACTGGCATAGACCGTGTTGATCTTCGACCAAAAATGGTCGGCGTAGAGTCGGTCGATGATCTTGATTTTTTCTCCAATGGGGGTCGTGGACCCAAAGAGCAAGTAATCCAAAAATTGAGGGGTGTGCGCACCAGACCATTCATATAGATGAACGAAGTCAGTAGGTTCCGCTCCCCGAAGATGGACGCTCAGCGGAAGTTCTCGTCGATCTCTCCCCTCAGGCCCAAGCTGCTTCAGTAAGGCATCGGCTCGAGCTTGAATTTGATTGCCGTATTCGGAAGCGGCAGCGATAAAATGCACCATGGCGACGCGAACTTTGAATTTTGTCGGGCGACCTGCTGTGCTGGCAGTAGCATATCGAAAGGCTGCAGCTTGCATAGCCGCAGCAGTCTCGCTCGCTGCGCGCAACGCCAAGTTATAGCGTGCAAGCACGTCAGCGCCCGAATGCGGTGCTATCGAATCAACCTGACTTGACCACTTCTCCGAGCTAATCTGTTTCTGAAACTTCTTAACGGATATCTCTGTTGCAGCGTGAATGGATGCAGAGCAAGCACCAGTGCTATGCAGCGCACAAATAGGGAGAATCAGTTTGCGGGATAGGCTATCAGCATCATCATCCAACGATTTAAGCAAGCGGCAGTGGAAATAATCGATCCGACTAAACCATCCTGTTGGATCAATATCCTTTTGAGCCAAACCTCTTGGACCAATATTCTCACACCAGGTTTTGACAGAATTCTCATTGTTCGGGTCAGCGCCGTTATTGGGAGGAGAGTCGCCCAGTTCCCCAATCTCGCCGACGGTTTCCAAAACGTCCCGCACTCTGATCAATCCATTCTGAGCCTCGATTAGATAGCCATATAGCTCTCCAAGTTGAATTTCTGGTTCGAGTGACAGCGGGCCCTTGTAGACCTCCACCTCGATACGCATAGCAGCTGAGTCGTTGAAGACATAGCAGCCAGGCAGGCAGGATACGAGCAGTACTGTGGCCAGGAGGGAGATACGAGTTGCGCTAAGCTTGGTCATGGTCGTGGGGCTCCCTTACTTGCTACCGGTGGTTGCGAACGGCATGCGAAGTGTGTCTAGCAAAGTCTCCAGCTTCGACCGATCAGTAGGCGCGACTTCACGTTGTAGATCGCCCGTCGCCCTCAGCAAGGTTTTCTGTGCGTCCAAAATTCTTCCACGCTCTTCCAGTAGATGTTCCATGGTCTTCAATTCTCTGCCCGCAGTTTGGAATTTAGGTTCGGACAGCTGCTGAAGCGCACTGATCAGCGGCTTGCTGTCGATGGAAAGGGCAAGCAACAGGCGATCATTCGGGTCAAGTTCTTTCGTACCCTCTGGCCCGAGAAGATAGTATTTCGTTTCCGATGGCTTTCCCTCGCAGGAAAAACTCCTTTCAGCATCGTCCCTACTCTTGGCCCCTTCCAGCTCCTTGAGACGGCCTTCGATGGTTTTCGAGAGATCTTTCAGGGTGGCCGTTTCTTTTGTCTTCTGACTCGCCAGAGCATCGTTGGCCTCGCTCAACTTCGCCTGCAACTCTGTCGCCTGCTCACCAATCTTGGGATCTGGCTGCACAGAAGGTGTGTCGCCCACTTTTGCAGATTCTTTAGGCTCGTCTGTCGCTACTCGCAGAGGTGCGCTGACTGCACGCAACTGATTCAATTGCTCTAGACGTTCCTCGATGATTAACACTACCTTCGCTAGCAGGGTTTCCTTGGTTGTCAATTCGAGGGACTTAGAGCCTGTTGCACAAACCCATTGACACCTAGGTAATACTATGCATAATAAGCGC
>CAKKRE010000009.1 GCA_919902505.1 Nitrospiraceae bacterium | reverse complement strand
TCCCAGGTGTGCTGCTGAGGGAGAGGATGAACGGTATCGCTAATTAATGCAACTAAATACTAGTAGCGTCGCTTAAAGCTCGTTCGCTCTGCCTAGCCTGCCCTCATATGGTCTAACTTAAACGTGAACGCTTTGCGATGCTCTCCTCCACTGAACTCCTCACTCCCCGTCTTCTACTCCGGCAGTGGCGACAATCAGACCTTGAGCCGTTCGCCGTAATGAATTCTGACGCCGATGTCATGCGGTATTATCCGGCGACTTGGTCCAGAGAGCAGAGTGATGCCTTTGCCCAGCGAGTCATACGACTGATCGACCAACGTGGGTGGGGTTTCTGGGCGGTTGAGGAACGGGCGTCGGGACGCTTCACCGGCTTCGTCGGCTTGCATATCCCCTCTCATGACCTTCCCTGTTCTCCCTGCGTGGAAGTCGGCTGGCGCCTGGCCAAACCTTATTGGGGTCTGGGCTATGCCACGGAGGCCGCACAACTGGCCGTCGCGTTTGGCTTCGAGCAACTCCGTCTGGAAGAACTCGTGGCATTCACCGCCATCGCCAACCTGAAGTCGCGTGCGGTGATGGAACGCCTCGGGATGCAGTTCGACTCCGAGTTCGACCATCCTCAGGTGCCCGTCGAATCCGGGCTGCGCCGGCATGTGTTGTACCGTCTTCAACAAACAGCCCCAGACTGAGTGTCAGACCTTGCAATGACAGATAACGGGTCAGTAGGCCTCCTCAAAATCTGGCTCGTTGAGAATGCGTATGCGGCCTTGCAGCTCACCTCGCCTCCTTCGCCACACAGCAAGGGGTTAGGCGGACAGACTCCTAACCAGGGAACCTCAAGACAGCTGCCTCCGCGTCAACCCCATGCCCTCTCATCCCGACTTCTGCGCTTCCTTGCTCATGATCGGGTCACGCCTCTTCACTGGCAGTGATTGTTGTAACCGGGACCGCCAAAGTAGAAGTACCGCTCCCACGATCCTGTGCTGTTCAAAACGGAGATGTCATAACAATCGCTGTCTGTGCGTGAATCGGTCAAGGATGGATGAGTTCCCCACACATTGCTCGTCGTGATGTATCGGATCTGGCGTTGATAGGCTGCATAGCCGAACCCATCACTTGGAAAATGGCCACTCCCCATATCGGTCTTGGTATGACGTCCACCAGGTTGCTGATCGATGATTTCTCCACCAAAGTCGACCTTCGCAGCCAGGTCCCGGAGGCCGTTCGAATCGAACAGGGATCGTGGATAGTATCCAACCCACGTGTCACCATACTTGAGCCACCAATGGCCGGTGGTCCCGTCCTTCTGCCAACGAAGCGCAAATTCCCATGCCGTCGAGGGATGGGGATGCTGGCTGATATTCGTGAACCCCCCGCCGATGTAGACGGAGTTATTCACCTGGACAAATGCATCACACGTCAGATTGTAGCAACCCCCGTCACCGTAGTTGTCCGGCGTGAAGTAGATAAACAGGCGCGGACGATAGTCACCATAGAGATCCCGATACTTTTGCCATCCCGCTTCAACGGTTTCCCGATTCGCGCCGCTTCCGCGCACGACCCAAATCTGTGACAGACTGAATTCATCGGCCCGTTCGGTATAGGGACTCCAGACATTCAGAATGCTCTGCGCCCCCCAGTTGTCCCCATTACGGTATGCATGCGCGTACTGATGCAGGCTTGTGGGACCATCGACGAGATGCGGGGGATTCTTCCTCCTGAATTCTTCCAGTGTTTTGAAATTTTTGAGTATGTCCATCGTCAGCCGACGAACGGGAACAGACTTCTCGGGACACTGCTCCCTCGCCACCATATATTCCTGCTTGAGGAATTGAGGATCCTTCTTGCTCTTGAGTGTCGGGTCCACCTCTCCAAGCGGTTCCTCTAGGTCCTTGTTTCTGCGGTCCTCAGGCTCGCCGCTGGGCTTCAGTTGCAGGACATGCTCCGCCATCCCAGGATGGCGCATGGCCGGCTGCTTGTAGATATCCACACAATCGACCACTTCGCCGGAGGACAGCTTGAGGCTGCGCACGATGTCCTCCTTGCGGACAAACTCTGCAAGGTACTTCTCCATCTTCCGCCGTTCCTGATCATTCGCGATGCGGTCGATGTCGCAATTCTCCTTTGTTGGGGATACCTGAGAATCATGTATCTTGGGATGCGGGTCCGACTCGTCTTCAGCTTGATCCGAATGGCAAGTCTTACCCGTGAGAGTTGCTGGACCCCCAGAACGATCAGGCGGTGTCGTCTGACCAGCGCACGCCATGGTCAAGGCGAGAAGCACAACCAGAGCTGCCGGCCCAATATTCAGAAGAGGAGGTGGCCAGCCTCGTTGAGTGCTCGTGACCGTGTTCATGATGGTTTCTCCTTTCTGAGAAAAGCAACCGCTGCGCGACAGACCGACTTTTCCAGCAGGCGCCTTGGTTGCCGCCTTGGTGCCGCTGTTGAGGAGATGCCCGCTACCGAATACAATGGACAAGAATCTGTGGCGTGCGATACGGACTTACTGGTGGATTTCAATGGAATCCGTTTTTGGAAAGTCACTTCTTATCGGTCTCCTCATCTGCGCAACCGCACTCTCCGTCATTGTCCCATGGGCGGCATCTGCTGAGATCATGAACGTAACAATCGGCATGTCCATGCAGGATGTCATCACCATCATTGGTGAACCTGACAGGAAAGCCGTGCTCTCAGGAAAGGTCCTCCGAGACTTCACAGAGGTCAACCCCGAGACCGCTGTGTCGAAATCACGGATCGTATTCATCTACGAGACAGACAACGTCCAGGTTTGGTTCCGACAGGGGCGCGTCACAGGAATGACCAAAGACGGTGTCTCCATCCTGCGGCCGAAACCGCCGTAGCTCTCGGCATCGCACCGACGAATGCTTCGCCGTGTAGAAGCCCTATCGAACCGTCTTAAATCTGTGCAGGATTCCCACGCCTGCGATCTCACGACTACGCGGCCGCCATGATAGCTTGACGTCATTCACTTCGAGACGAACGAGCAAGAATCGTACTTACGAACCCAATGAATGGGAACGTCTGAGAAGAGCACGTGACGTGTAGTCGTTACAACGATTTAACAGGAGCATGGTGTCTGCGATGAAGCCTTCACCATCGTATTGAACCTGATCCGGTGTATCGAATCAGATAACCCCATATCCGTTCCGATACCACTTCTGAACTCCATTTTAAAACATCTAGGAGCCTGTCCGACATTGCCGAAAAAGACCGATTTGGGGGGATGAAATCATATTGACCGAAGCGAGATCGTTGATCCTGAGCCAAATGTGCGCGTCGAAATTTTCGTGTTTCCTAATGTCGGACAGGCTCCTAGCCTCGAACAAAGATGTCGCGACCCAGCCTGAATGTTGGGCCTTGCAACGACAGATGGCCGGTCAGTGGGCTTGCTGAAAATCGGGTTTGCTGAGAACGTGATGTCGCTGCCGGCTCCGGACCGTTTGAACAGCACCCGATAGGCTCCCGCTGACGGTGGAATATGAGGGGTCCCATACAAAGAGGACAGCCCCTTTCAATTTCTCCCAAGCGAGCTGCATAGACCACCCACCTGCCGGTCATGCTGAGTTGTCTTGACGGCCTGGAGGGCGTAATCTACGTTCGATCACGTGAGCGCCAGTGCTTCCTCGGTCCAGACGAGACGACTGAACGCTGTTCAGGCCATATCCCAACGTTGTGAGGGTGAGTGATGACCTATTGTGTCGGTGTCATTCTGGATTCGGGATTGGTACTCGCGTCGGATTCGCGGACCAACGCAGGAATGGACCAGATCGGCAACTTTCGCAAGATGACCCTGTTCGAGCGTGTAGGGGATCGGGTCATCGTCATGCTGAGTTCCGGCAATCTCGCCGTGACCCAAGGAGTGGTGGCCTTGTTGGAACAGCGAGCGTACATGAACCAACAGAACATCTGGAATCTCGGGTCCATGTACGATCTGGCCTGCCTCATAGGTGAGACTCTACGCGAAGTGCAGAAGCGAGACGGTCCCTATCTCGTGGAGCGCAACATTGATGCCAGCGCCGGTTTCATTGTGGGCGGACAAATCGGTGGCGAGCGGCATCGGTTGTTCAACATCTACACCGAAGGCAATTTCATAGAAGCGACGCCGGATACGCCCTACTGTCAGAACGGAGAGGTCAAGTATGGGAAGCCGATCATCGACCGAGTGATCACCTACCCCACCGGCCTGATGGAAGCGGCGAAATGCGTCCTGATCTCCTTCGATTCGACCATGCGCAGCAATATTTCCGTCGGTCCGCCGATCGACCTCCTGTGTTATCAACGGGACAGCCTCAAAGTCGGGCTGCAACGGCGACTCTGGGACCATGACTCCTATTTCGACAAGGTGCGCGAGCAATGGGGGGCCGGGTTGAAGCGGCTGTTCAGTGAACTGCCTGATCCGTACTGGGACACTTAAAATATGAGCATCAGAGTCGCGCTCAACCACACCACCCATTATCGCTTCGATCGACCGGTGAATCTGGCCCCGCATGAAGTCCGGCTGCGCCCCGCGCCACATTGCCGAACGCGGATTTATAGTTATTCACTGCAGGTTCGTCCCACCAATCATTTCATCAACTGGCAGCAGGACCCCTACGGTAATTATCTGGCACGCCTCGTCTTTCCGGAACGGGCCACCGAACTCGCGGTCGTGGTGGATGTGGTAGCCGATATGACGGTGATCAATCCGTTCGATTTCTTCGTTGAGCCGTCCGCCGAGCGATTTCCATTTACGTATGCCCCGCAGTTGACGAACGAGTTGGCGCCGTTCCTCGAAGTCGAACCTTGCGGGCCCTTGCTTGGAGCCTGGCTGGAACGGTTTAAGACTGCCGACCAGGGGGAGTCGAACTTCATTAACGATATGCTGGTTCGCCTCAATCAACGACTCCAGCGGGATATCGACTACATTGTCCGGCTGGAACCGGGCGTTCAAACCTGTGAGCAGACGCTGCAATCGCGGCGGGGCTCGTGCCGTGACAGTGGCTGGCTGTTGGTGCAAATCCTTCGGCACTTGGGCCTCGCTGCGCGGTTTGCGTCTGGATACCTGATTCAGTTGGTTGCGGACGTCACGCCCCTCGAAGGACCGGCCGGCCCCAAGCAGGATTTCACCGACCTCCATGCCTGGGCGGAAGTCTATATTCCCGGCGCCGGCTGGGTCGGGCTCGATCCGACTTCCGGCCTCTTGACGGGCGAAGGGCACATTCCCTTGGCCTGCACGGCCTCTCCGTCCAGCGCCGCGCCGGTGATCGGACGTACCGGTGTGTGCGAATCCGAGCTGGTCTTCAGCATGTCGGTCACGCGGATTCACGAGGATCCGCGTGTCACGAAGCCCTATTCCGAAGAACAATGGCGCGCCATCGACGCGCTGGGGCATCAGGTCGATGCCGATTTGCAGGCTGGAGAAGCGCGTCTCACGATGGGCGGAGAACCGACCTTTGTCTCGATTGACGATATGGAGGGTGCAGAATGGACGATCGATGCGCTGGGTCCCAGCAAGCGCAAGCGCGCCGGTGATTTATTCAAGCGCCTCAGGGATCGCTTCGCTCCAGGCGGGCTGCTGCACTATGGCCAGGGCAAATGGTATCCGGGCGAAGTCTTACCCCGTTGGGCGTTGGGTTGTTATTGGCGGACGGATGGAGCACCGGTCTGGCATGAACCGGCATTGATCGCCGACGAAACAATCTCCTATGGCTACACGGCAGATCACGCGCGGACGTTTGTGACTCGGTTGGCCGAGCGACTCAATTTGAACCCCGCCTTTGCCATCCCAGCCTATGAAGATACCTGGCATTATCTGATGGAGGAACAGAAGCTGCCGGTGAACGTGGATCCACTCCAAAAGGATCTCAAAGATCCGGAGCAGCGTCATACCTTGGCTCGATTACTGGATCGCGGGCTGGGCGAAGCGACCGGTTATGTGCTGCCGTTGAAAGCAGTGGCGCAGGCTGGTCTTCGCCGCTCAAGTGCGCGCAACGTCCACTGGATCTCAGGTGCCTGGCCACTGAAGCGAAGCCATCTCTACCTGTTGCCGGGCGATTCGCCGATGGGTTATCGGCTGCCCTTGACCTCGCTGCCTTGGATGGCTCCGGAAGATGATGAGATCAAGCCAGAACGAGACCCAACGGAAGCGCGCGAGCCTTTAGGACAGGCCGGTCCTAGGATGCGCGAGTGTGGCCCACCCGATCGACGGCAACTCGCAGTCACCACAGCATGGGCGGTCGGTGAATCGGCTCAGAACGTGGTTCGGACAGCCCTGTGCGTCGAAGTCCGGCAGGGACGATTGCACGTCTTCATGCCGCCCCAGTCCCATCTGGAAGACTATCTCGATCTGGTCAGCGCGGTTGAGCAGACTGCGGCTGAGCTGCACAGTCCTCTGTGGGTGGAAGGTTATCCGCCTGCTCATGATCCCCGATTGCAGTCGTTCAAGGTCACCCCTGATCCAGGCGTCATTGAAGTCAATATTCACCCGGCGAAGACCTGGGACGAGCTGGTTGCCAACACGCACATTCTCTACGAAGAAGCGCGCCAGTCACGACTGGGTACCGAAAAGTTCATGCTTGATGGGCGCCATACCGGCACGGGTGGTGGAAACCATGTCACCTTGGGCGGTCTCACTCCCGCAGAGAGCCCCATGTTGCGCCGTCCGGATCTGCTGAAGAGTCTGATCACCTATTGGCTGAATCATCCAGGGCTGTCTTACCTGTTCTCCGGCCTGTTTGTGGGGCCGACCAGTCAAGCGCCCAGGGTCGATGAGGCGCGCCATGATCACCTGTATGAACTTGAGATCGCGTTTCAGCACATGGCGGCCAAGCAGGGGTCCGGTCAAGAGCCCCTGATGCCCTGGTTGGTGGACCGCATGTTACGGCATCTGCTCGTGGACCTGACCGGCAATACGCACCGCGCGGAATTCTCCATCGACAAGCTCTATTCGCCGGATTCTGTGACGGGACGCCTCGGCTTGGTGGAATTCAGGGCCTTTGAGATGCCGCCTCATTCCCGAATGAGTCTGGCTCAGATGTTGTTGCTGCGTGCCCTCGTCGCACGATTCTGGAACCAGCCCTATCAAGCCCAGTTGGTGCGCTGGGGGACTGAATTGCATGACCGGTTCATGCTGCCGCATTTCGTCGCACAAGATATGAAGGACGTACTGTGGGAATTACAATCCGCTGGGTATCCGTTCCAGGTCGAGTGGCTGGCGCCATTTTTTGAATTCCGCTTTCCCCGCTTCGGCAGCGTGGTCTCTGAAAATATTGAGCTTGAACTGCGCCAGGCCATCGAGCCGTGGCACGTGTTGGGCGAAGAAGCGGTCGCGGGCGCCACCGCACGCTATGTGGACTCTTCAGTGGAACGGGTGCAGGTCAAAGTCAACGGCATGACCGATACGCGCCACCTGGTCGTGTGCAATGGGCGGCCGGTCCCGCTTCATCCGACCGGAACGCGGGGCGAGTTCGTGGCGGGAGTCCGCTACCGGGCCTGGCAACCACCGTCGGGATTGCATCCGACCATCCCGGTGCAGTCCCCGCTGGTGTTTGATCTCGTCGATACCTGGACCGGCCGCGCGATCGGCGGATGCACCTACCACGCGGTACATCCGGGAGGACGGAACCCTACGTCGTTTCCGGTCAACGCGAACGCAGCCGAAGCTCGACGCAGCGCTCGCTTCTGGGACCACGGCCATACGCCGGGACCGATGACCGTCCGGCCTGAAGAGCGGAATCGAGATTTTCCCTTCACCCTCGACCTGCGACGCAAACCTGCATTTACCTGAACATGCATGCCATGGCACGCCTCACTGCGCCCCCTCTTTCGCCATGCCCCCTGAATAGGATCAGTTATCCTTCCGATCACTGGACGATCGCGGCAGGGATGAAGCGATCAGGCGACTGAACGCACAGGAGTTCGGTCTGCCCATCGCGTGATCACCTCACCACGCCGGGAAACTGCCCGTAGCGCGAACGACAGACGCAGGGAGCCCCCCTGTAACCAGGCTGCATCAGCGGGCACAGTCCGACTTGAGTCGCGCATGTAGTACCTTCGCCCTGAACGACTTGATAGGGGGATGGTTGAGACGAATGCTGAGCGGCATTGGGTGTGGCCCGCTTTCCATCCTGAAGATTCTTTTCGATCTCGTTTTGAAGGGCCTGATTGATGGCCTGAGGCGCCTGATCCTGAATTTTGTAACTCGTGCACATGTTGTTGATCTCATCGACGCTAAAGCCACTCCCCTTCATCTCTATCATTTCCTTGCTGGAGCAGGTGTGGTGAGCGACACCGGACACGAATAACAACAGCAGGCCGAAAGCACCAAGGGCTGTCAGTAGACGTTGCATGGCGATCATCCTCCGTCATGGGCCAAGTGATGCGCCGTTCTCTTGGATACGTAGATGAGCAAAGAGCAGGCCTGAGCGGGTTTTGGATGCTTGAGTTCTAACTCCAAGTGCAACACTTCACGCCCGGATGGGCTACGGTGTTGCCATGCACACGAGAGCCTATCGACACATGAGTGCCGAAGAACGTGAAACCTTGAGTCTGGGGCTGGCTGGCGGCCATTCGTTGCGGACGATGGCGCGGGTGTTGGGACGCGCGCCCAGCACCGTGAGCCGTGAGTCGGCCCGCAACACCACGCGGGGCCGCCCCTATCGTGCCTGTACGGCGCAGGTCCAGGCGGCCGCTCGAGCCTGTCAGCCACGGCGACCGCGTAAACTCCTCGACCCCTGGCTGTGGCAGTATGTGCGGACGCATCTGGCGGAGGGCTGCTCGCCCGAACCGATTGCGGGGCGCCTCCGACGCGCGTATCCTGACGATATGCGGAAACAGCTCTCGGCCGAGACCATCTATGTGGGGCTGTATGTGTTGCCCCGCGGCACCCTGCGCAGTGCATTGTTGGCCGCGTTGCGGCAGGCCCGCAAGGCGCGTCGGCCTCGGGCGCGGGGCACAGATCGTCGCGGCCAGATTCCCAATATGACGCCGATCGCGGAGCGCCCCGCCGAGGTGGCTACCCGCACGGTGCCCGGCCACTGGGAGGGCGACCTGATCAAGGGGGCACGGAATGGCTCGGCCGTCGGGACCCTGGTGGAGCGGACCACCCGCTTGGTCATCCTGGCCAAGATGAACGGGACCGATGCCACGAGTGCCCGAGCGGGCTTTACCAAAAAACTCCGGCACGTGCCGCCCTGCTGCGGAAAACCCTGACGTATGATCGAGGGAAAGAGATGGCCGCGCACGAGCAGTTGGCCCAGCGGCTGGCGATCCAAATCTTCTTTGCGGATCCGTACAGCCCCTGGCAACGCGGGACCAACGAGAACACGAATGGGCTGCTGCGCCAGTACCTGCCCAAGGGCACGGACTTGTCGGGGTACACGCAGCGCGAGTTGAATGCCATCGCGCATCGGTTGAACACGCGCCCGAGGCAATGTCTCGACGTTGCCACGCCCCTGGAAGTCTATGCGCAACTGCGCCATCATTCACCCGTTGCACTTGGAACTTGAAACCGCCATGTATTCCGTTGAAGTTGTTGAAACATCGGAGACCGGCCTTGTCTGCTCAACGATCGGTGTATCCAAAGCGATATACCAGTGAATCTGCCGGTGCTCCACTCAGCCAGCGAGGGACATCGCCAAAAATCACTTGGAATGACGTTTCAACCTTGGCAGGATGTCGGGCAGATCGTATTGAGCACAACCTCCCCGGTTATCGAGGCTGCGCGTCTCATTCCTACACCGATGGAGAAAGAGCCAGTCATGGAAATTGCGATCATCGGCCCAGGCGAAGTGGCGATTCGGTTCATCGATTCTAAAGGGGAAATGCTGATGCAGGAGACACAGCTCGTATCCGGCTCTCTGAGCGTCGAGGGAAGACGAACCATCGACCTCTCGGTTTGGACGACCGGCGGTCAGAGGCGGCTCGCGCCAGTTCTGGTGCGGTAAAGCAACCCAAACCAGCGCGGCACGTTTGACGGCGAAACCTCATCACGCTTCACACAGCCACGGTGTAATGAGATCGGTTGCACGGCCAAGGTGGCAAAGGAGGCGGTCGGCAGACGCATCGCGGCATCCGCACAGAGTGGCGCATCGGTGCGCCTGAGTGATGACCTGGCTCTCGCCGAATTGATCAAGCAGGGATAACGGGACAGACCCGAATGGCACTTACTTACGCTTCTCGGGATGGCCATATTGTCGGGCGTCCTTTCTGGCGATCGCGCGTGGTTTGGTGAGCAGCGGGTAGGGTTTGGGTCGTCGCGTGATGGCTCTGGGCTCGATGCGGCCGGGCCGGTTGCCGACCCGCTGTTGAGCGATCAGGGCCAACAGGCCATACTGCGTCTCGTCGCAGTTGAGGCTCTGGCCATGATGATCCCAGGCGATCCAGAGCTGTAGGGTGTGTTTGAAACGGAGCTGGCGCGGCAGCGAGTCGGTGCGCCGCGCCGCCTGAGCCCTCATCAGCCGAATGAGATTGTAGGCCCGGAGATGGACCCAAATTTCCTTGAGGGCCATCGCGGGGGGCTGACAACTTACCCGCTCCATGCCCAAGGTGCTCTTGATGTTGCGCAAATCGAGCTCGACATGCCATCGGCTTCGAAACAATGCCTTCAAGGCGGACTTGTGCGTGTCCTTGGGGCACAGCCGCGTCGTCACCAGGGGCTTGCCGCCGGTGCGCCGTTCCCGGGCCCTCAGGGTATCGGGCGCCTGATCGTCGTCAGCCTGAGTCATCCAGTCAGGTTTGTTGGTCGGTTTGTGCAGCACGATCAGATGGTCGCGCGGGCCCAACCGCTGACCGCAGCGAACGTCGGTCCGGCGTTGGCGGGCCCCGTAGTGCTCACATACCGCATCACTGCCCAGTTTGCGCACGGTGCAGCGCAGAACATACGTGGCGTAACAGGCATCGCCCACGAGCAGGTCCCCACGCTCCAACGTATCGAGTATCGAACGGAGGAGGGTCTGTTCATCGCCGCCCGTACCCTGATATCGGCCGATGGCCGCATTGAGCACCGCCCCGCTCCCGAGACACCGCATGCCCACCATCCGGCACAAGGGGAACCCCAGGCCGGGCTTCTGGCTACGCGGTTGTGGATAGGCGGCCTGATTGGCCGGCGTGTCCGGCAGCACCACGGTCGTGCCGTCCACCAGCCGTACCGGGCGACCCCGCCAACGCCAGGGCTCGGGGGCGTGCGCGGTGATCCGTCGCCCCGTCTGTCGCACCAGTGTCGCGATCATCTCCATCGGCACGCGTTGTCGCGCCCGACAATACGCTCCGGTATGCGTACGACAAAGCGGGAGACCTCCGGCCAAGCGGTTGATGGCCGTGTCGTTCACCGCCTTCTGGCACGAGCGATCGGCACTGAGCGCCTGCGCGAGAAACATCGACAGCGTCTCGGTCGGGGGGAACACCCGTTCCCGATGCGGCGGCACCAGCGACTCGACCTCGCCTAACAACTCAGGGCGTGTCAGCAGGTTGAAGAACGCAGACGCATCGCTGTCGTGGACATGGCTGCGAATCCGTCGTTGTTGCTGTGCACACGGGCTCCGCTTCGGATGCATTCAGGCTCGCTCCTTGGGTGATAGAGGGTTGTTTGGCAATCCCACCGTATCACTGGAATCAGCCTCTTTGTACGTCACATCAGCCACGTAGCCTTTAAGTCAGTGCCATTTGGGACAGACCCCTTAAATTCTCAAGAAGGAGCGAGCCGCATCAGCAACAGGCATCCCACTCATCCCCTACCCCTGCTTGGCCGGATGGGACTTCAATTCGTCAGGCGGTGCCCCCCACCAACAAGCTCATTTTTCTTGCGATCTCATCGCGTAACAGTACTCCGCCGTATCCCTTTCGATACGACGGAGTATCGCTTCTGATACTGATCTCCCGAATCCGTACGCATTCCCAATGTACTGCTTCGCCATTTCTCTCATAATCTGCTTTCACCACAGGGCTATTTCCCGCCCACACCATGGCACCTATGATCCTCAAAGCACTCCTCGCTCTTGGCTTCCCCGTCGTCGTACTGCTTGGCGGCGACCAGGTCCTTTCTCACGCGAGTGGTCGAGCGGCCGTGGGGAAGCAGCCGTTCCAAACGGAACAGGGCGTACCCAAGCCACTGAACCTTCGTTGGTTCGGCTACGGAACAGAAGCAGCCATGGAATTCTGGGCCAAGCTCGGAGAGGTGGGCCGCCAGGCTGAGAAGCGATTCCTCCTACTGGACTTAGTCTTCCCACTTTTCTATGGAGGAGCACTCGCGGCCAGCCTGTGGTGGATCTGGGTGACGTTGGGGCGCCCCTTTCATCCGGCATGGATCGTCGCGCCGCTCGCGATGATATTGACGGCCGACTGGATGGAAAACCTGATCCAACTGACGCAGCTCCGCCGTTACGTATCCTCGAACGAAGGCCGCATTCAGGACCTGTGGATCCAGATTTCCAGCTGCGCGACGATCATCAAACTGTGGCTCACGAGCGGTCTCTATGTGAGCCTGGCCGGACTCGTCGTCAGGATGATTTTCACGCTCTCAGATCGACGTATGGCGACCGATGTCGCCGAATGATGAGCGACCCCAAGCTGTTATTCACTCGGAGGATACAATGGCAGCCATCGGGGCAAGGATACCCCACGGAGGCCGCACAACTGGCCGTCGCGTTTGGCTTCGAGCAACTCCGTCTGGAAGAACTCGTGGCATTCACCGCCATCGCCAACCTGAAGTCGCGTGCGGTGATGGAACGCCTCGGGATGCAGTTCGACTCCGAGTTCGACCATCCTCAGGTGCCCGTCGAATCCGGACTGCGCCGGCATGTGTTGTACCGTCTTCAGCAAACGGCAGAACACATACCTCGCAGTAAGCCATCATCTAGAAACCGCCAAAGCAGGATCTATAAATACGAATCGACCCTCCTCGCTCCAATCTAGACGCAGCGACTAGCCCAATCCTCGAGCCATCCTTTCCTCGCCCATTAGTTTCGTTACATTCAACACAGGCGAGTCATGTTCATGCTCACCTTGAAGACAATTAACATATTTGTTACTCTCCTGAGGCGACTTATACGATCGTCTATTATAGCGATGCCGTGCAGGACGAGATTCTGAACCTTCCGGACACCTTAGCGGCGAGATATATCGTACTCACTCGACGCATGATAGTGCTCGGCCCGAACCTGGGTGCTCCGCATACCAAAGCCTTCGGCGATGGGCTGTTTGAATTACGGCTGAAAGGTGCTGAAGGGATTGCGCGTGTCTTTTTCTGCACACTGATCGGGAAACGCATTGTCATGCTGCACAGCTTTATCAAAAAGTCCGACAAGTCGCCCCCTCGAGAGCGCGAGGGGGCAGAAATTCGAATGAAGGAGGTTAAACATGCGCACCCATGAGCAACTCGTCAAAAAACTTATGCGCCGACCGGGCGTGCGCGCCGAGGTGGTACGCATTGAACGAGAGGAATCCGCCCTGCTCGATGCCTTGCTGAAAGCCCGGCAGGAAGCGGGACTGACCCAGGGACAGGTGGCGGCACGAATGGGCACACATGCCCCTGCTGTGGCTCGCATGGAGCGGGCATTGGCAAGCGGAACCCATTCTCCATCGATTGCCACATTGCGCAAATACGTGAAGGCTTGCGGCAAACGCCTGGTGCTCCGGGTTGCGTGAGCGCAGCTGACGGCATCAATCAAATGACTGACCACCGACACTCCGTCCACATTGGCCTCTTTGAGCGAAATGTCCCCGGAGTGCCCCCAAGACATAGTCTGGCAGCGTCTGCTCGCCGCTGCGCTGCGAGAGTCATCGACCAGCATCACGAACGGCCTTCATACCGTCTCCCGGCGGGCTCCTCATCCAGAGCTTGCCGACAGGAGGATCGACCCATGCGAACGCTCTTGCTTCATCTGTGCCTGACCATGTCTGCCCTGTTGATGCTGGCATCCTGCGTCACCTCTCCTTCGCCGGAGGAGATGAGCCGCCGGGCCGAGAACAATCGATGGGAGCTGACGCATTGGGGTGATCGTCCGGTTCCCTACGGCGACGATGGCGAGCCCGTGATCCTGACGTTCAAGAATGGGAGAGTGTCGGGCCATGCCGGCTGCAATCGTTATAGTGCGGCCATTGTCTTCGGACCTCACAGGGGCGAACTGAAGGTCTCTCAAGGCATCACCACCCGCATGGCCTGCGAGCCCCGGCATATGGAGTTTGAAACATCGTTTATCCGGGCATTTGAAGCCTCGACCCGTTATCGCCTGGACGGCGAGAGCTTGTCGTTCGAAAGCGACATCGCTCCGCCCTTGGAGTTTTACCGTCGCCCTCTGAACTGATCAGAAACTCTCGACCTTTCTTACCGATACGGACCAGAATTGATTCATTCCCCCACCTCTTTTCTCCGACGCCGTATCCCTTTCGATACAACAGGGTATCGCTTCTGATACCGATCTGCGTACTCCACACCGCTCTTTCCACTTTGTGGCTTCGCTCACCCCGCTCAGAATCGGTATCCCTCAATGCAGCTCTTTCTCTCCGCACCCCGGCATCGGTTTTGCTCACCAATGGGGTGAGACTGGAACGACACATCATGACGCCCCCGATCTTCAACATTGGCTTCCCTCTTGGCTTCCCAATCGCAATGCCGTCCGGCGGAGGTCAGATGCTGCCTCACGCGAGTGGTCCCGCTGCCGCCCAAAATCCTCTGAACGCCGAGGAGCAAGCATTACTCAAGCCGCTACATCTGCGCTGGTTCGGCCATGGATTGGAAGCAGCGGCGAGATCCTGGTCTTGGCTCATTGGTGTGGGGCGGCAGGCCGGAGAGACATTCCAGTTCATAGACGTACTTTTCTCATTCGTCTATGGAGGCGCACTCGCAGGCAGTCTCTGGTGGGTCTGGACGACGTTGGGGCACCCGTTCCACCCGGCATGGATCGCAGCGCCGCTTGCGATGATACTGACGGCCGACTGGACGGAGCACCTCATTCAACTGGTGCAGCTCCGTCACTACCTCCCCTCGACTGAGGGTCGCATTCAGAGCCTGTGGGTCCGGATGTCCAACTGTGCGACGATCATCAAGCTGTGGCTCACCTTAGGCTTCTACGTCAGCCTGGCCGGACTCGTCGTCAGAATGATACTCACGCTCTCAGATCGTCGTTTGGTGACCGCCGCCGGCGAATGATGAGGACACGAAACGTTGTCGGACTCCTTACAGTTTTCTTCGTTTATGTTATACGCATTGCGGAGCCGTCTCGTGAAGAGATCCACGGCAAATGAACGGGTCTCAGGCCCATTTGCTTTCTCTCGTCACCACCTCGTGCTGAGGCTGCGCAAGGGCTCAGTCTCAGAGGTGTGAGACGCGGGGGGAGTCCAACGGAGGCAACCAATGGCTAATCCCACCACCTACCAATTCAATCTGCCGCAACGAGGGCGCCCCTCGGATGTGATACTCAACGAAGTCTGGTACCCCGGCATTCAAGCCTATTGGGAAAACAGCACGTCGAGCCGCATCTTCGATGCGATCCTCGGCATCAAAGCCGTCGTCATTCACGCCACCGCCGGTTCGAGTTCGGCCGGAGCTGTCTCCGTGATGAAGGACGGCAAGGCGTCGTTTCACTGGCTGCTGCCGGATGAAGACGAACCGCAGCATGGGCAATTGGTCTGGGCCTGTGCCCCGGAGGCCAGGGCTGCCTGGCACGTCAGGAATTCCTGTTCGCACCCGAGCATCAACGACGGCGCCGACAAGGTCAATCACTGGTCGCTCGGGATCGAGGTGGTCAACCGTCAGGCAGGCAGCGATCACTTTTCCGATTGGCAGATCCAAGCCACCGCGCAGATCGTGCGCTATTGCTGGGCCAAATACCCCCACTTGAAACATGTCGTCTCGCACGCGAAGCTGGACCCGACGCGGCGTAGCGATCCGGGTACGGCCTTTCCCTGGGCGCGCCTCAAGAAACTCGTCCTCACGCCTGATGCGGAAGATGGGGTTCCGTCCGTCGCGTTGGACGCGCCACCAGCCTCGTCCATAAAATCGACCACCGACCAGCAGGGCTGTTGCCACGGATAACGCATGCCCAGCACGGAAGAAGGTTGTGAATTTTCTCCCGACTGTTCCTGCCAGAGAGACCTACCGTCACGGTCGGATTTCTTCCCGCTACCAGACACCGCCACCAGCACCGTGCTTGATCTGACACAGATCGTGGGATAAGAATCATGCCTTCACATCTGGAGAATCCCATGCGCGTTCACTCTTTGCGTTTCCATACCGTCATAGCATTAGCGCTTGGGGCTGCCTTCTTGTCGGTCTGGCCTCAGATTGCCTGGACTGACCACATCAAAGCTGCAATGCCCGCCCCCCAGGCCGCATCCTGGTGGTCTACGCGTCATGCGCGCGCCGTGGCCCGCATTCAGCAGGGCCCTGTCGATCTGTTATTCATTGGAGATTCCATCACGCAGGGATGGGAGGAGGACGGGCGCCGGGTCTGGGATACCTTTTATGGGCACCGTCGGGCGGTGAACCTGGGATTCAATAGCGATCAGACCGACAACGTACTCTGGCGGCTCCAGCACGGGGAACTTGATGGCATCGCGCCCAAACTGACAGTCCTGATGATCGGCACCAACAATACGACGATGCGGGAAGATCCTCCCGACCATACCGCCGCCGGGATCCAGGCGATTCTGACCACCTTGCGCACTCGCTTGCCACAGACGAAGATCTTGCTACTGGCAGTGTTCCCGAGAGGCGCGGCGGCCGACGATCCGAATCGGCTTGTGAATCAGGCCGTCAACGAACGATTGCGGGCCTTCGCCGACCAGCGCCACGTGTTTTTCCTCGACCTGGGCCCGCGCTTTCTCGACAAGACAGGACGACTCTCCGAGGAGGTCATGCCGGACGCCTTGCACCCCAATGAACGCGGCTACCGCCTATGGGCCGAGGGCATGGAAGACCTGGTCAAGAAGCTCATGGAGGAGTCCTGACGGCGCTGCGTCCCACCCGCTACCGCACGATCAGCGGCACGAGCATGGCCACTCCACACGTCGCCGGTTGCGCCGCCCTTTGGGCGCAGAGCAATTCCACGCTGCGGGGAGCCGCCCTGTGGCAGCAACTGCAGTCGTCCGCGCGGCGGCTGCCGTTTCCCGCATCAAGCGTCGGGAGCGGTCTCGTGCAGGCGCCGTAGGTCGTTCTCTATGAACCCGATCCCCGCCGGTTGCTTCTTCGCCGGCGGGGATCGACTGAACGGAGGAGTGCCGTCATGGCTGAAGCCAAATCGTGGATCATCGCAACCAGCGACGACCGGCCTATTCAGGACATCGCTAACCCGGATTATTCATGAATGCCGTCGCGAGGCGTTCGAGACGGAAGCCCGCCGAGGCTGCTCGCACGTAAGGCCGACGCAGGCGTACTGACAGTCCGTCGAGGAGGCCGAACGAGAACAGCCTCGCCGGGTGAGAGGATCGGATGCCGGAGCAGGTATTCATGAATAGTCCGGGCTAAGGACCTCACCGACGCCGGCCTCCTCGGTGCCAAAGTCCTCGAGGAGATCAACGTCATCACGGGCAAAGCGGCGGACAAGGTATTGGGGAAATTGCGAAAGGTGCGCGGGGTAATCGACGTCTCACCCGACATGCCCGTCGATGTCGGCCCGCCTGACTCACCGAACACGTGGTAAGACCGACGCCGGCCTGAAAGTTCGCTCGTATCGCTCCCAGCCGACAGACTCAGTACGCGTCGCTTCCATCGACGAAATGACTCTTGTGTTGATGGCGCAAAGCACAGTGGATGAAGAAGTCCCCCGGGGAAATGACCATTGCCACCCCCTGCACGCTATCAATTCACTATCCACTAAAGAGGGACACTCAGGGGGCGTGATATTAACGAAGTCTGGCCTCAGACATTCCAGGCCTATTGGGAGATCAGCAGGGTCAATCGAATTTGCGACTCAATCCCGGGCAACCAGGCAGTCGTCACTCACACAACAATCCCCGTGGCACAGACCGCACAGCGAGACGAGAATCGACGTAGCCGACGGAGCTTCAACTTACGGTTTTTTCTTTTTCTTGTCGGCGGGATTATCGGAGAAAAGCAACCAGGCGAGCACGACGAAACCGATCGCCACACCAGTCACTGCCAGCCATGTGCCGAGTTTATCCATTAGCTCCTCGTGTCTGGAGGTCCTTGTAGCGCAGCCAGAGTGGGTTTGTCGAGCCGCTTTATTTTCAACTGTTCATCCACCGTCACTAACTTGGCCGACCCTTCGACCACCACGCGCCCGCTCCTCCGTTCTTTCAGGACATGCGCGAAGGTGAGGGACGCTCTGCCTACCGCCGCAAGGTTCGTATCGATCGTTAAGGTGTCACCATAGCGGGCAGGGGACCGATAGTCCAGCTCGGCATGCACGACCATAAACTGCGTTCCGCCGTCCCGCAACTCGGCAACCGACAGGCCCCGCTCTTCGAGATAGTGCGTACGCGCCCGCTCGAAATACTTCAGATAGTTGGCGTAGTACACCACCCCGCCGCAATCGGTATCTTCGTAGTAGATTCTAATTTCCATGGGAGCGAATGGCGTAGACAAGAGCTTATGGCGTATGGCCGGAATAACCGGAGCGAATGGCAAATGCCTTATCGCAAAAACGCTCTCTTCACTCCAGTGCGTTCCGGAATGCGTTGATGCTCTTTGCCAGCTTCTGCCCTTCATCGTACAAGGCCTTGTGTTCAAGGTCGGCAATATATGCTTGCTCCGCAGCGAGACAGGACGCAGCCACAACTTCGACCGTCGAACCTAGGGCAATTTCCAGATGATAGTCAAAAGCCTTTTTAGAGCTCTTGGCCGAACCTTCGGCAATATTGAGGCAAATGGAATTCACGGCTCTGTTCATCTGAGATCTCAATCCATAGTCCTCGTGACGAGGGAATTTCGCCGTCGCCAAATATACTTTCGAAGCGTAATTTTTTGCCTTCTTCCATATATTGAGCGTTTCAAACCTGAATGACACTTCTTGCGCTCAACCTTTCAGCTTCAGTCAGCGACAGTTCAGCGCAGTCATCCGTTCCCTTAACGGTCCCAATATCCCCCCTCTTAACCATAGGCTATATGCCATATGCTCTTTAGAGGTTCAGATTCGGGAACTTCGGCAACGAGGACTCACTCACGCCCGTGAGTTTCATGACCACATCGGACAGCTGCTGCACGCGCTCGGCTTTGATCGCCTCAAATCCGTGGCCCAGCACCGCATGGTTGGCGGCGTCGAAAAGCGGTTTCATTTTGGGCCAATCACGAAGAAACGCCTGTCCCATCTGATCGCCCAGACCGGCCAATACCCGGAACTGGCTCGGCAACGGCAGCTTGTACTTGCCGTCCACATCGTCCAGGTAACAGGTGCAGCAGGTGTCCCGCATCGCGTCAGGCAACTGCTCCGGCTGCACATCCCAGGTCTTGATCTTGTATTGTTTGAACAGTTGCCGCTGGGCGCAGGCTTCCATTGCGCGCACGAGCGCCACCATGGCCCGCTCATGGTCGTGGTCCACGTGGGCGCGACGATGGGCATGCGCCAGCAGATCGAGCACTACCCCTTCCTTCACGTCGGCGGGATCCAGTACCAGCTTTTCCAAAAATCCGTTATTGGCTTTAATGAACGGCAGGAGCGCCTTTAACCCGGGCGGCCCTCCCCAGAGCGAGGCCATGTCGAGCGCCTTCAACGAGGTCTTCAGTTTGTCCCATGCCTGGCGGTAGTGAAACTGCTCCCACAACCCGTACCCCAACGCCAATTCGCCCAAGGCACGATACAGGGGTTTCTGTCCCCCGCTCACGCGAGCTTCCAGCGTATGAAACAGGGTGGCTGCGGCCCTGAATGAACCATGATTAAAGGCGTCGCTGGCCTCACGGCGCACCACGACCGCCGACTCATCCCAGGGATTGCCTTGCAGCCAATACTTGGCCAACCCGCCGATCGCGATCGCCTCACCCTCTTCGCGGCCCTCCGCATCGACCAGACTGATGACTCGCGACGTCCAGGGTTGGCTCACCATCGCCAGCGCCGCGGCCATGGCGGGAGTCGCTCCGGTCAAATCGACCACCACCTCGCCCACCTGCACGGCCCAATTTCGAAAGAGGTCGTGAATAGATCGTGACAGGGCCTGATGGCAGGCAATGACATCGGCCGGATCGGGCGTCACCACCCAGTCCCAGCGCTTCGGCATCTGCTGTACGAGCGGTTGCACCGCCTCCTCGACCAGCGTCTTCGCCGATTCCGGCACGAAAAAGCAGAGCAATTCCGGCTGCAGCCGGTTGATCACATACGCGGCGAGCGACGGCGCGTCGGTGAAGGCGAGGATGAGCGCTTTGACAGGAGTATCCGCAGGCATGACCGCGGACTATACCACTGCACTCCGGCTGCTTCAACGAACGACGCTTTCCTCACAGTTCTTGACGGTCCCGGGAAAGACGCATAGACTTCCGCGTGAATCACGAGACAACCCCGCTGCCCGTGGCGGCTGAGGAGGTGCGATGACCTGGTGGCTCTGGGCCTTTCTGGGACTGTTTCTGCTCGGCAGCGAAATCGTCACACCCGGCGGGTTTTACATGTTGTTCTTCGGTATCGGGGCGCTGGTTGTCGGCGCGCTGGTCGGCCTGGGCATGATTCACAGTGAATGGATGTCCTGGCTCCTGTTTTCGGTCTTCTCGGTCGCCTCCCTCGTCATCCTTCGTCCCCCGCTCCGCCGTCTCATGACGGCCGACCGGGGCAACGTCTCATCGGTCGATACCATGGGCGGCGAAACCGCCATCGTCCTGGACGACCTTCCTCCCGGCGCCACGGGCAAGGCGGAATGCCGGGGCAGCACCTGGAATGCGCACAACGCCGGCGACAAGCCGCTGCTCAAAGGACAACGCAGCCGCGTCGAGCGCGTCGACGGCATCACCCTGTGGATCAAACCTGAATGAGGTCGCACCATCATGGAGGATAGCGGAATGCCAGGCGGACTCTGGGTTGTCATTTTTCTTGCAGGCCTCGTCCTGCTCGTCATCTCGAAAACCGCGCGTGTCGTGCCGCAACAGAGCGCCTACGTCGTCGAGCGGCTGGGCCGGTACTCACGGACACTCGGCGCGGGGTTCCACATCCTGTGGCCGTTCCTCGACAGCGTGCAGTACAAACACTCGCTGAAAGAAACCGCCATCGATATTCCCGAACAGATCTGCATCACACGCGACAACGTGCAGGTCGGCGTCGACGGCATTTTGTATTCCAAGGTGCTGGACCCCCAGCGAGCCTCCTACGGCATCAGCGACTATCGCTTCGCGATCACGCAGCTGGCTCAGACCGCGCTCCGGAGCGAGATCGGCAAAATCGAACTCGACCGCACCTTCGAAGAGCGCACCAATATCAACAGCCAGGTTGTGAATGAGCTGGACAAGGCCACGGAACCCTGGGGCGTGAAGGTGCTGCGGTACGAGATCAAGAACATCACGCCGCCGAAAGACGTGCTGGCCGCAATGGAAAAACAAATGCGGGCCGAACGGGAAAAACGCGCCGTGATTCTGACCTCCGAGGGTGAACGCGACGCCGCCATCAACCAGGCGGAAGGCGAGAAGCAGCAGGTCATCAAAGCCTCCGAGGCCAAGAAGCAACAGCAGATCAACGAAGCCGAGGGCGCAGCCTCCGCCATCCTGGCCATCGCGAGCGCCACGGCCGACGGGCTCCGAAGAGTCGCCGAATCCACCCAAATTCCGGGCGGCTACGAAGCCGTGCAGCTGCGCGTGGCCGAGCAGTACATCACGAAGTTCGGGGAACTGGCCAAAGCCAGCAACACCCTCGTGCTCCCTGCCAACGTCTCCGACGTGGGGTCGATGCTGACGCTGGCAATGAACATGATCACGAAACGGTCTTCGCCCACATCTCCGGGAAAGTAAGAGACGTCTGCGGTCGTTTGACAGTGACTCGGGGCTTCCCTACAATTCCGGACGATGAAAGATTTCGCCATCAAGGCCTTCGACGACAGCGCCGAGATCAAACGACGGTTCGCGCGGGAGCATGCCGACAAGATCGTGCAGGTCGCGCAGCTCATCGGCCGCGCGTTTCAGGCCGGGCATAAAGTCCTGCTCTTCGGCAACGGCGGCAGCTCCACCGATGCCGCGCATATCGCCGCTGAATTTGTCGGCCGCTATAAGCGCGAACGTGCCCCCTTGCCGGCGATTGCCCTCGCTACGGACATTGCCGCCATCACCTGCATCGCCAACGACTACGGCTTCGAAGAGCTATTCGCCCGTCAGGTTCGAGCGCATGGGCAGCGTGGAGATGTGGCGATCGCGATCAGCACCAGCGGCAACTCCCCCAATGTGCTGAAAGGTGTCGAGGCAGCCACATCGCTAGGCCTCACCACAATCGCTTGGACCGGCGGATCAGGCGGCAAGTTGGCCGGCATGGTGGACTATGCCTTTGTCGTCCCTTCCACCCTGACCGCCCGTATTCAGGAAAGTCACATCACGCTGGGCCATGTGCTCTGCGAACTCATTGAGGATCACGTTCTTGCCAACCCGGCGTAAGCGCCCCACTGCAGCATCGCCGCCCCCCGCGATCATTCGGCCGATCGATGCGTCGCGCCTGAAGACCTATCCGCTCCAGCGCCGTCACAGCAAGGTGCAAGTGTCGAACTTCGCCAAGGTCTGGACCAAGGGGCGATCGTTCGCGCGGTTTCTGGACTCACTCCCCGATATCCTGGCAGTCAAGACGCTACGCGAAGTGGCGCAGGCCATTGCCAAGGCCCATCGCAACGGCCGGCCGGTGATCGTCGGCATGGGCGCCCATGTGGTGAAGGTCGGGCTCGGCCCGCTCCTCGTGGATCTGATGGAACGCGGCATCGTGACCGCCCTGGCCATGAACGGCGCGGTCATCATCCATGACTTTGAACTGGCGTTCATGGGGCATACCTCCGAAGAGGTCGATGCCGAAATCGACTCCGGCCGATTCGGCATGGCGGAAGAAACCGGCCGCATGTTGAATGAAGCCATTACCCTGGGCATGAAAGAAGGCCAGGGACTTGGCGAATCGCTCGGGTATTACATCCATCGACACAAACAGCAATTTCCGCATCGCGCCACCAGCTTGCTGGCCACCGGCTTCCGGCTGGGCCTTCCCGTCACCGTGCACGTAGCAATCGGAACCGACATCATCCATATGCACCCGTCAGCCGACGGCGCCGCGATCGGAGCCGGGTCGCTGCTGGACTTTCGGCGACTCGCTGCCGTCGTGTCCGGCATGGAAGGCGGGGTCTACCTCAATCTGGGTTCCGCCGTGATCTTACCGGAGGTCTTCCTGAAAGCCGTCTCGCTCGGACGCAACCTCGGCCATCCGTTGACGAACATCACGACGGTGAATATGGATTTCCTCACGCACTATCGCCCCATGACCAATGTCGTGCGTCGTCCCACCCAGAAAGGCGGCAAGGGATACGCCTTAACCGGCCATCACGAGATCATGGTGCCGCTGTTGGCCGCCGCAGTCATTGAAGCATTGTCCGACCGCTGATTCTGGCCATTCAGCTGTCGCTCGGCTGTTCGACATCACGATCATGTTGTGAGTGCCATGTCACCCTCTCCGGAACCGCTGCTCACAATCTGGACCGATCTCAACCGCCGCTATTTTCAGGGCGCCTTACCCCCGATTCCCATTGAATGGAGCCGCCGACTGACCTCCTCAGCGGGGATGTTCGTCTGCCGGATCGGACCCCGACAACCACTCGCGCGTACCACCGAGGCACCAACCAGACGGCGTTGCATCAGACTGTCGGCGGTGCTGCTCAACCCCAACCACCCGGAGCCGGACCACGAAACCGTCATGACCCTGGCGCACGAAATGATTCACCAATGGCAGTACGATATCTTGAAGCGTCGCCCGAATCACGGGACCGATTTTCGTCGCATGATGGACCAGATGAATCGCGACGGCCTGGGCATCACGATCTATCACTCGCTGGGAAAAGAAGTGGCCGCCTTGGCCAAATATGCCTGGCGCTGCCAGCACTGCGGCTGCCTCTATCGACGACAACGCCGGACCATCCAACCGAGACGCCACTTCTGCGGCGCCTGTCGGGGGCCGCTCCGCGAACTTCCTGCCGTCGCACCCGCCGCCACCGCGGAACCGGCCCACACACCTTCCGCTGGCTCTCAGCTCGGCTTGTTCTTCACCACCCTGTAGGCCATGCATGTCCGGACGATGGCCCCGACAAATTCTCTTCGGTGATATTGACGCCATGTTTGCGTCGGCCGCAGTTCTGGCCGATCCGTCGCTGGCAGGCAAACCGGTTGCCGTCGGCGGGCCTCCGCCACGCGGCATTGTGGCTGCAGCGAGTTACGAGGTCCGTCGATTCGGGGTGCGATCGGCGATGCCGACCATTCAGGCGATGCGGCTCTGCCCTCAGCTCGTTCTCGTACCGCCGGACCGTCCGTTGTATCAAGGTCTGCACCGCCGGCTTCAGGACATCACCGACCGGTTTTTCCCGGAAACTGAGTGGACAAGTATCGATGAGTTTTATGCGGATACGACCAGACTACAGACGCGTCATCCGGATCCGCGCGAGCTGGGGCAGGCGCTCAAAGCCGACATCACCCGCCTCACAGGCTTGACCTGCACCGTTGCCCTGGCGTCCGGCAAGACCGTCGCCAAGATCGCCGCCGATGCGCATAAACCCGACGGACTCGCCGTGATTGAACCGGGCACAGAGTCAGCATTCCTCGCCCCGCTCCCGATTCGCTCCTTGCCCGGTATGGGTCCCAAATCTACCGAAGCGATCGAGCGTCTGGGCATTCACACCGTCGGTGATCTGCTCGCGCCTCGTTTCGAACAATCTCTTATCCGCCTGCTCGGCACGCGTCTGGCGGCGTTCCAAGCCCTCGCGCGCGGCCAGGACTCCGATCCCGTGGTGGCCGATCGCGAAGCCAAAAGCGTGAGCCATGAAACCACCTTCGACGAAGACACCAACGATCCGGCCGTACTGGAACCGATCGTCCACGGATTTCTCGAAACGTTGACGCACGACCTCCGACTGGAAGGGCTGGCAGCCGGGTCGTTCACCGTCAAGCTGAAGGATTCGCACTTTCGCATCGCCACGCGGCAACGGACATTCTCGTCACCGGTGAACTACGATCCGGATATGTGGCCGGACATCCGCCTGGCCCTTCACGACCTGCTGCAGTCGCAATCGCGCTATCGGCTGGTGGGCCTCGGGCTATCGGATCTGGTACCGGCTCCTGAACCCCTGTTCGACCGGCGACAGCGCGATGCGGTTGCGATCCTCGACCGGTTGATTGAGCGACACGGCGCGGGGGTGGTTCGCCTTGGAGGACTTCCACAGAGCGGTGAAGGCGTAAAGAAGCGTGGACGCCGCCCGAAATCCTGACGAGCAGGGCGCAATGAGACTGTCGCTGATTCCTGGTGGCAGACTTTTTCCACATCCTGTTAAGATGAGTTTTTTACGGCGCACCCACGATGCACATCAAAGTCACCACGCGAAAGGAACTCGCCTCACTGCTGGAGGTGCGCCGTCGGCAGGGACATCGCATCGTCTTCACGAACGGCTGCTTCGACCTGATGCACATCGGCCATACCCGGTATCTGCAAGCGGCCCGCAATCTGGGTGATGCGCTGGTGGTCGGCGTGAATTCCGACGAGTCCGTGCGCGCCCTGAACAAAGGCGCGGATCGTCCCATTGTGCCGGATGCCCAGCGAGCCGAGGTTTTGGCTGCGTTAGCCTGCGTAGACTATGTGGTGACCTTTTCGGAACCGGATCCCGGCGCCCTCATCGCAACGCTCCAGCCGGATATTCTCGTCAAAGGTGGAGATTGGTCCGTCGACCGGATTGTGGGACGGGATACGGTCGAGGCCCGCGGCGGACGCGTCCAGACCATTCCGCTCGTTCCCGGAGTGTCGACGACCACCCTGGTGCAACGTATTCGCTCCACGACAGCCTAAGGATATTGTGCCTCCCCTGATCCCCTTACATCTGACCCAGTGGCTCGCGCCTGCGCGAGAAGCCCTTCGCAGTGGCTCCGGCAAGGCCTGCCTCATGGGGTTGCATGGCTCAACCGCCGGCTTCGGCCTGGCGCTCCTCACGCACAGCCTGCCGTCTCAGCCCCTGGCCGACCGTTCCTGGCTGATCGTCGCCAAAAACGATGACGAGGCGGAACGCCTCTATCGCGACACGCTGTTTTTTAGAACGCTCTGCGGACAATCCGGAGACGACCTGGCGCTGTTTCCAAAATGGGAAACGCTGCCCTACGAATCGACGGTCCCCCACATCGATCTGGTAGCCCGGCGCATGCAGACGCTCAACCGCCTCTGCACCACCGCACGCACGGTTCTGTTTACCTCCATCCCGGCCTTGACGCAGCGGGTGTTGCCGGCCCTGGTCTTTACCGACGCGATTCTGCAATTTCAACCGAATGGTTCCCTGGAGCGGGAAGTGCTCGTCTCCAGCCTGTTGCGGTTGGGCTACCGGAAAGGCTCGGTGGTGGAAATTCCCGGCGAGTTCAGCGTTCGCGGCGGGATCGTCGATATTTATTCGACCGCCTATGCCGACCCTCTACGGGTGGAGTTTCTCGGCGACACGATTGAATCGATCCGCTTCTTCGATCCGGCCACACAAAAATCGACCGACAAGATCAAACAGGCCTGGGTACTGCCGGCCCGCGAATTGATTCGCCCTGAGGACGCGTCCGATGCCCTCGCGCCCTTGGCGGCCGACGCCGAATGGCACGCCCCATCGGTCTACGGGACCATGGACAGCCTCCTCGACTATTTCCCTCAGCCGCCGGTGCTCGTCCTGGATCAACCCGGCACGCTGAAAGCTCACACGGAGGAATGTTGGCAGGCCATCGAAGAAGGATTTCTGCGTCACGAAGATCGCACGGATCCAAATCCCTACCCGACACCGGACAACCTGTACCTCACTTGGGACCAGATTCTCGCCTCGACCCAAGGCTACGCCACGCTCGCGCTTGAGCCGGTCACCGCACCGGACGCGAGCTGGGACCCGGTCCTGACCTGCCCGGCTCAAACCCCCGCCAGCGTGGGACTCGGCCAACGCGGTACCGCGTTCAGCCATACGCTGGAGGTGCTCGATCGTTTGCGCGAAGGCGGGCCCGTCGTGCTCGTCGCCCGCAGCCAGGGCCAGGTCGGCCGCCTGCTGGCATTGTTCGGCGAACATGATCGACCGGCTATGGAATGGAAACCTTCGGCCCTGTCGGCCGGCGGTGCGCAAAAGGCTCCGTTTTCAGTCTTGAACGGCGAAGTGTCGGCTGGTTTTCTTTCTCCCGATCTGCGGCTGGTGGTGCTCACCGAAGAAGAACTCTTTGCAAAAGGCGCCCGCCACAAACCGCAGCCCAAGAGCAAGGCCGCCACCTTCCTCTCCTCGCTGGAAGATCTGAACATCGGCGACTACGTCGTCCACATGCAATACGGCATCGCGAAGTATCAGGGGCTGCGTCGGCTCTCGGTGCAAGACTTCGACAGCGACTTTCTGGTGCTGGAATTCGCCGGGACCGACAAGCTTTATGTCCCGCTCGATCGGCTCAGCCAGGTCCAACGGTACGCGGGAGCGGATGCCCACGTACCCCGCCTGGACCGCCTGGGCGGCACCAGTTGGGCCAAGACGACCGCGCGGGTTAAAAAAGACATCGAAGAAATGGCGCACGAGCTCGTCGATCTCTATGCCAACCGCGAGCTGGTTCATCGCACCTCGTACGGTAAAGACAGCATGCTCTACCACGAGTTTGAAGCGGCCTTCGAATACGAAGAAACGCCGGATCAACGCAAGGCGATCGAAGACATTGCCAACGACCTGGCCTCGACCAAGCCCATGGATCGCCTCGTGTGCGGCGACGTGGGCTACGGCAAGACCGAAGTCGCCATGCGAGCCGCGTTCAAGGCCGTCGAGGAAAATAGACAGGTGGCCGTGCTGGTGCCGACCACGCTGCTCGCCCACCAACATTACGACAATTTCGCCGAGCGGTTTGCCCCCTTTCCAACCCGCGTCGCCCTGCTGTCACGGTTTCAATCTCCGAAGGACACAAAAGCGATCGTCAAGGATACGGAAACCGGCCTGGTCGATGTCCTCATCGGCACCCATCGCCTGCTCCAAAAAGACGTCAAGTTCCGTAACCTCGGCCTGGTCATCATCGACGAGGAGCAATGGTTCGGTGTGAAACATAAGGAACGGTTGAAACAGCTGCGCACCCAGGTCGATGTGTTGACCCTGACGGCGACGCCGATCCCACGCACATTACAAATGACCATGGCGAGCGTCCGGGACCTGTCGATTATCGATACGCCTCCGTCGGGGCGGCTGGCGATCCGCACCCAAGTCATTCGCTTTAGTGAAAAGGCGATCCGTGAGGCGATTCTTCGCGAACTCGGTCGAGGGGGACAAACCTACTTTGTCCACAATCGGGTGGAGACCATGGAGCGGATGGGCGCCTGGCTCCAGGAACTGGTGCCGGAAGCCCGCATCGTGATGGCGCACGGCCAGATGGACTCGAAACCGCTGGAAGCCGTGATGCTGAAATTCTTTCACCAGGAAGCGGATATCCTGATTGCCTCCGCCATTATCCAATCGGGCATCGACGTGCCGACCGCCAACACCATCATCGTGAATCGCGCCGACACGTTCGGACTCGCTCAGCTCTATCAACTCCGTGGCCGGGTCGGGCGCGGCGGCGAACAGGCCTACGCCTACTTCCTGGTGCCGGATGAAGGCACACTCTCGGAGGATGCCCAGAAGCGGCTGACCGCCATCCAGCAGTTTACCGAACTCGGATCGGGCTTCCGCATCGCCGCAGCGGATCTTGAAATCCGCGGGGCCGGAAATCTCCTCGGCAAACAGCAATCGGGCCATATCGCCGCCGTCGGGCTCGATCTCTACCTGCAAATGGTGGAACAGGCCGTCCAACGCCTGAAGGGTCAGGTGGTGGAGGAAGAACCGGATCCCACGCTGCGTCTCAGCGTCTCCGCCTATATTCCAGAAGACTACGTGGCCGACAGCCACCAGCGCCTGTCGCTCTACAAACGACTGTCTTCCTGCGGACAACTCGGCGACCTTGCGCTGATGCACGGAGAAATCGAGGACCGCTATGGGCATCCGCCCGATCCGGTCGAGCGTCTGTTCGAGCTCATGCAAATCCGGCTACTGGCCAAGCAACTCCGGCTGAGCTCTGTGGTCGAGCAACCGCATGCGGTCGTGATCACCTTCGATCCCAAGGCCACGGTCTCCGAAACCGCCGTGCAAGCCCTGATGGACCGATACAAGAAACGACTGCGGTTTCTGTCGCCGCTGTCTTTTGAACTCCAGATCCCGCATGAAGACTGGAGTTTGGTCTTTCCAGAACTCAACGCAACCTTGCAAACCCTCCACGTCTGTGGTACCAACAATCAAGGGCCCCGCACGGCCTCGACCTGACCTTCGTAGAGGATGCTCCGCCCCGACCGCATGACGCCACCGCGCACACGACAGATTTCATCCTGGCAGACACGATTGACCAGCGCCGCGCTGGGTCTCTGCGCGCTCGGGTCGTTGGCCGCGTGCACCGAACCACCGCAGGAAGAGCCGGTGATCGCGATGATCAACGGCCGATCCATCACCCAATCCGAATTCGACATCCGCTGGGAAGACCTGTCGCAGGCCACGCGCGCGCGCTACGAAAAGGAAGGCGGGAAACGCCGTTTTTTGGATGAATTGATCATGCGCGAACTGCTGATGCAGGAAGCGCGCAAGCAAGGTTTGGATCAGTCCGATGAGATTCGCGAAAAGACCCTGCGCTACCGCGAGCAGCTGATTCTGGATGAGTTGCTCAAAGACCGGATCAAGACCAAGGTCGAAGTCAGCAAAGAGGAACTGGACGTCTATCTGGGGAAACACGCCAATCAGCTCCTGGCCAACCCCAAGGTGCAAGTGTCGATTATGCTGCTGCCGAACGTCTATGCGGCCAAGGACCTCAAACGGCAGGTCGAAGCCGGCGGCAATTTCACGCGATTCGCGCTGCGGTATTCGATCGATGAACGCAGCCGCGCCAAAGGCGGCGACCTGGGCCCGTATAAGAAAGGCCTGCTGGAACCGGAACTCGATGCGTTGATTCCTTCTCTGCACCCCGGGGTCATCAGTGATCCGATCAAGACCGCGCAAGGCTATTACCTCGTGAAGGTCAGCCCTCTGGAGCCGGAAATTCTGCAGGCAGACCAGGCCACTCGTGAACGACTCCGCCAGGAACTGTTGGCCGAGAAGCGCCGGAAACGTCTGGACGACGTGTTTGCCGAACTTCGCACCGGTGCCACGATCCGCTTGGCCGACGCAGCTCGTTACGTGACCGATGAACCAGCGCGCCCGTAACCGCCCGCGCACGCTCCTCCTGCATACTCTCCGTCTTCACCCGTCCGCGTGTTTCATCTCCAGAGCGCTCCCTTTCTGAAGCCTCGATTGTGTACAATCCAGCAACCCTATGAACCATCAATCGCTGTCCGCCCACACATGCCTCCACGGCTATCGGTTCTTCTTGTCCCAGAAGGGCACGCCTGCCCCCGGACCCGTTCGCAGCGCGACCGGGTTCACGACCACAGGCGCGCTCTTTTTCTGCCTCTGGTTACTCTTCGTCCTGATCTCCAACGCGGAGGCCGCCAAGCTGGAAGATCGCATTGTCGCGGTCGTCAATTCCGACCTGATCATGCTGTCCGAATTGAAACGCGACCTGCTTCCCGAGCAGGACCGGCTGCGCAAGCTGTACAAAGGCGAAGACCTGGAGCGCCGCCTCAAGACGGCTGAGGCCATGGGCGTCACGAAAATGATCGAGCGGAAACTGCAGCTGCAGGCCGCGAAGAACAAAGGTGTGGATGTGTCCGATCAGGAAGTCGTCCAGGCAGTAGAAGAGATGAAGAAACAGGGCGAGGCCATCGACAGCGCCGACCCGAACACCGCCAGGAGTATTCGCGAACAGTTGACCTTAATGCGAGTTGTCGACCGCGAAGTCCGCGGCCTGATCATGGTGGCGGACCCGGAAATGAAACGGTACTACCAGGAGCACCAGGATCGGTTTGCCTACCCCGAGGAATACCAGCTCAGCCAAATCCTGATCAAG
The DNA here is from genome assembly GCA_919902505.1 of Nitrospiraceae bacterium. Lineage (GTDB taxonomy): Bacteria > Nitrospirota > Nitrospiria > Nitrospirales > Nitrospiraceae > Nitrospira_A. Next base: position 60,971 of record CAKKRE010000009.1, on the reverse strand, counting down.
CCGCGCACGCCGGACGGCCTCTCCGCCGCCCACGGACGAGCCGAAGCGCTCCTGGCAACCCTCAAGCAAGGTGAACCGTTCGAGGATCTGGCCCTGCGCTTTTCCGACGGAGCCGATGCCTCGCGCGGCGGGCGGCTCGGTCTGGTTCGACAAGGCGAATTGATTCCCGCGCTGGAACAGGCGCTGACATCCGTGGACGTGGGGCAGATCACGGGCATTGTGGAGACCGCGGAAGGGCTGCACATCGTGCGGGTCGACGACAAAAAGCCGCGTCAGTTTCGGCCCTTTGAACAGGTGAAGGCCGAAATTCAATCCCTCGTGTTTCAGCAGAAGACCGAAGATCAGTACCAGATCTGGATGGCCGATTTGAAAAACAAAGCCTACATCGAGATCAAGTTTTAACAGGATGCTGAAAAAGTCCGCCAGCAGCGTTCTCGCCTCGTTCAGACCCTCCACGTACCCCCGAGGGTACGCTTCGGCCCTTCACTCGCTGTGGCCTTGCTGTTCGGCCTTTTTGAGCATCCTGCGGGAGTGCTCTCCTGCTATGTCACACATGCGTACTATCAAAGTTCTCTCGTGCCACATTCGTTTTTCCGTAGTCTATTAAACTGCGTACGAATCTCGCCCCACAAGGCGTCCCGCCCCTCATGCGTTTCAGCCGAGTACAGCACAATCGGCACCTCGGGCCCCAATCCGCAAGCAGTCCGCACGGCAGCGAGGCTGGGCGCCCGCTCACTTTGCCGCAATTTATCGGCTTTCGTCAGGACGATGATCATGCCGCACCCCAGAGACTGGACCCACTGCACCGTCATCACATCCTGCGGCATCCACACCCGTGCCTCGATCAACAGAATCACCGCCCCGAGGGACTGGCGCTGTTCGAGATACTGCTCGATCATCGGCCCCCATTGCGCCCGCATGGCTTTCGACACCTTGGCGTAACCGTATCCGGGCAGGTCGACCAGCGACAGCAGGGAGAGCTTCGGATCCGAGGTGCGGACCGTGAAAAAATTGACGGCACGTGTTTTCCCCGGCGTCTTGCTGACCTTGGCCAGCTTCTTCCGGTGAAGCAGCGAATTGATCAACGAGGACTTCCCGACATTGGATCGGCCGACGAACGCGATCTCCGGCAACCGATCGGGAGGAAACTGTTCTGGGGAGACCGAACTTTTGATAAACTCAGCGCTGAGTAATTTCATGGTGATCCACCGCGTAGCGACGTGCGGGATGTACGTTCACCTCCGGAGACAGGGGCCGGACCGGTGCAACACCTCGTATCGTCATAGATAGAGTGTCGGGAATGAACAAGTCAACTGGCAGCCTGTTCGGCCGGATGCTGTTGTGGGCGACCATCCTGGTCGGTCTCCCCGCCGCCGCCTTGGCGTTGTATTGGCTGGTGACGCTGCCGGACGTCTCGCACCTGGCCAAACATCACCCCACGGAAACGGCCTTGATGGAGGCACGACGTGCCCAGGCCAAGGAACAAGGCCGCGCGCTGCATCCGCAATTCGTCTGGGTGCCGTTGTCACGCATCGCGCCGGCACTCCAACGAGCCGTGGTGGCGGCCGAGGACGCCTCCTTCTTTGCCCACGAGGGATTCGATTGGGAAGGCATCAAAGATGCCGCCTTGTACAACCTGGAAGTCGGCGAGTTCAAGCGCGGCGGCAGCACCATTACGCAGCAACTGGCAAAGAATCTTTACCTCTCGTCTGAACGTTCCCTGCTACGGAAGGCCCGCGAAGCCCTCATCACCCGTTCCCTGGAACATCATTTGACGAAGGAACGGATTTTGGAATTGTATTTGAATGTCGCGGAATGGGGGCAGGGCGTATTCGGCGCGGAAGCGGCGGCGCGGCACCATTTCGGGAAATCGGCCAAGGAGCTGACGATCGACGAAGCGGCGTTACTGGCAGCGATTCTTCCCTCCCCGCGCCGGTATGACCCGATCCGCCATACCGCCTACTTAAATCGACGGCAGCACCACATCGTCCGATGGCTGGAACGGGGCAACGGACGCAGAGCCGGCTCACTCTCGACGAACCGACAGGCACCGGAGCCGCACGACCTCGCCCCTTCTGAAGACTGAGCCATAACTTCATCAGCACGGTCCGCGCGATGCTGCGGAGAGCATTCGCTACTCAGCATCCCCGACCGCCGCCACGTCTCGTTCCCCGAAAATCGCCGACTCGTGCCGATAGTATTTAAATTCGAGGAGATTCCGGGAAGGGTCTTGCAGGAAAAATGTGAGATGTTCGATGCGGGTGCCGGCAAACCGCCGCCTGGGCTGTTGATAAAACGTCAGGTCCTTCGCTTTGGCGCGATCGGCCAGCGCCTGCCATTCTTCTTCCTGCGTCAACACCAGCCCGAAATGACGCGGATAGACGCCTTTCTGCGGCACTGGCGACTGGGTGGAGAGATGGGCGACCAACTGGTGCCCGGCCAGTCCGAAGGTGACGGCGGAGGAGGATTCCCGACCCAGCACACAACCGAGACCATCGACGTAAAATTGCTTGGCCTCGGCGAGATCGTGGACAGGGAAGGCGAGGTGAAAGAGTGCCAGCATACACTGATACCTCTAGTCACTGTATCAGCCTCTTGCGCGACTAGGCAAACCGCCCTTTCACGTGCGGGCGGCCGTCGCGCCCGATCACACCGGCCACCATGTTCGGCGTACTGTGTCGAATGGCGAACCGGCCATCCGGCGAGAGCACCAGCACCCCGGCCGCGCCGTGAATACGCTCCACGACCTTCCGCAGTACCCGATTCGCCGACCGCAGCGGACTCCAGCCGCTCGCCAATAAATCGCTGATCTCTTTGGCAACGGCCACTCGAATGATGCTCTCCCCTAATCCCGTCATGGAGACCGCTCCGGCCTCATTATCGGCATAGACCCCGCATCCGATCAACGGCGTATCGCCGACCCGGCCCGGCAACATCACATCGACCCCGCCGGTGGATGCGCCGGCCGCTACCGTCCCGGCGAGATCCAAGGCCACTGCGCCCACGGTTTCCTTGCCCAAACTCCGCGCGCGGAGACGGCCCGTCTGCATGATCGCCTGATGCAAACGCAACGTGTGCTGCAGTCCGGCCCGCGGCCTCAATTGCTTGGGCTGCGGCCCTGCTGGCCGTTTGGCACGGGGCGCGCGCTCCAATCCGAAATAGTCCGCAAAGCGGGAGGCCGATTGCCCGGCCAGCAACACATGGGCCGTTTTTTCCATCACCAGCCGCGCGGCGGTGATGGGATGGACGATACCCTCGATGGAGGCCACAGCCCCTGCCCGCAGGTCGAGCCCTTCCATGATCGATGCGTCCATGCGCCGCACCCCGTCAAGCTGATGGTTCGAGCCTCGCCCCGCATTGAACAGTCCAGACTCCTCCAGCATGCGAATGGCTTCTTCCACGACCGACAGCGCCGGGGTTCCGGCCATGAGTAGTCGGTGGCCTTCCCTCAGGGCGGCCTCGACGCAGGCTGCTTGAGCGACGGTCATGGCGCGGCGTCCCGCGCCACCGTGAATGAGCAGAGTCGGTCGTGATCGTTTCAATTGAGAAGAAGATCTTTGACGCGGCGGCAGGCAGGGTCTTGCATACGATCCAAGTCCGACCGGACAAACCCCAATCCGGTCACACACAGCTCGAAATTCTCCGACAGCTTCCGGAACAACGGGGAATCCTGCTCAGGGTCGTAGCTGCCGTACTCGGCGACCAACCCGTACGAGCGTTTGCCCGTCTTCACGTAATCCACCAGGAAATCTTTATGGTAGATGCGGCCCACGCTCTTGAGGCGGCGGAGATACTCTGGAAACAGGCCGGTCATGAAGAGTGTGAAGTCGCCGATATGTCGGTGCACTTCGCGCTCCCGCTCGAAGGATTGCGCTTCCAACAACACTTCGGATTCGAACAGCATCTCGACGACGGAATCGACGGCGCGGCCCTGCGTATTCTGGATTTTGTAGAGTTGGTCGGTGTGAGCGAATTCGACGAGCAGGTTGGAGACGTACTCGGTGACATTCAGATCGGGCCACCCGAGGTGTTCGGTGAAGCTTTTTTCCGTCAACGCTCCGAAGAGCTGTCGGAGTGGATGGCTGCGAGAAACGGGACTTCCCATCTCGACCTCCCGGGCAATCCCTGCCCTTTGAAAATAGTATAGCAGACCATGCTCAACCCACGCAGGCTTTCTCCCTGATTCCTTATCGGCATCCGCGATCAAGACTTGAGAGTCGGAGCCGATGCTCCTCTCCGGCTGTCCAACAGGAACGTCACCGGGCCATCGTTGAGCAATTCCACTTGCATGTGCGCCCCGAAGACCCCGGGTTCCACCGTCAGACCATCCGCCCGCAACCGACCGACCGCCTGCTCATACAATGTACGCGCCTCCTCCGGTGGAGCAGCTAGGGCGAACCCTGGACGTCTGCCCTTGCTGGTATCACCGAGCAGCGTAAATTGCGAGACGAGCAGGAGCGCCCCGCCGACTTCGGTGAGCGTACGATTCATCTTCCCCTGCTCGTCGCCAAAGATCCGCAGGGTCTGAAGCTTCTCAACGATATACAGCAGGTCGCGCTCGTCATCCCCCTTCGCGACGCCCAACAGCACCAGTAGACCTGCGCCGATCCGGCCAACGATCCCGCCCTCCACCTCAACTGACGCGCGTGTGACCCGTTGAATGACAGCCTTCATGCATCATCCTTCACAGACCGATGGCCAGGCGCAACTCATTGTGCATTTCGTAATTGATTCAACGTGCCTTCCAAATTCAGCAGGCGGCGCTTCAACGGCAATCCGCAAGAAAATCCACCTAGCGAACCGTCGTGCGAGATGATCCGATGACAGGGCACCACGATGGGGACCGGGTTGGCGCCGAGCGCCATCCCCACCGCCCTGGCATACTGCTTTCCGCCCACACGCATGGCCACCCATTGATAGGACCGCACCCGGCCGTAGGGAATCCGTGCGATCGCCTTCCAGACTTTCCGCTGAAACGGCGTGCCGGCCGAATAATCCACCGGAAAAGAAAACTCGCGACGCGTGCCCTCGATATAGGCCAGCAGCTGTGCTTGTGCCTCTTCTACGATCGATGCGGCTGCGCCGCCAGCCTCAGCCGGTTGCTGCCGGGCAGCAGGATCCGACGGCGACAAATCAATGGAGGTCACGCCCTTCTCGGAAGCCGTAATCCTGATCAAGCCCCAAGCGGTCTGAAACGTGATTGCGTGCGTCATGTCAGGCTGCCCCAAACTTCTTCGCGACCCGTCCCAATTTCCGCTTCACCATTCCTAACACCACGTCCAATTCCTCCGAGCCGAGCATAATATGCACCCCGAGATATCCGATGACGCTGACTCCGATTCCACCAAACAAGGCTGCGGATTTCACGACCCACGCACCGTCCTGGTCCCACAGGGACGCATTCGCAACCCAGAGGCACACCACTGCGACCGGAATGCAGGCTCCCAGCACTCGAAAAGCCGACCGTACAATCGAACCCCAATCGACACGCCCCAGACGCCGGTGCAACACGGCAACGAGGATACTCCCATTCAGCATGGAAGCCAGTGCCGTGGCCAAAGCCAACCCCGCGGCATCCAGCAGTGTCATCAACCACAAGGACAACAGAATATTTGCCCCGACCGCAATCCCCGCAGTGACCGCCGGCGTCCTCGTATCCTGTAGGGAATAAAACGCGGAGACGATGATACGCACCCCGGCAAAAGCCCACAACCCGACGGCATAACAGAGGAGCGCCGTCGCCGTCGCCAATGTATCGGCTTTGGTAAACGACCCATGCTCGAACACCAGATGCACGATCGGATGCCGCAAGAGGATCAGTCCCAACATCGCGGGAAGAATGATGAAAAAAATCATTCGAAGACCGAACCCGATCGTCGTCCGCAACTCATCCAACGCCCCGCGGGCGGCCTGCGCGGAGAGCGTCGGAAGAATAGCCGTCGCGAGCGCCACGCCGAAAATGCCGAGCGGAAACTGAATGAGCCGCATCCCGTAAAACAGATAGGTCGGGCCACCGGCAAAATACGAGGCCAGGATCGTACTCACGGTGATATTGATCTGCGTCACCGACAATCCTAGTAACGAGGGCACCATCAACCACCCGATGCGCTTCACGCCTGGGTGGCCGGGCTGGAACCGCAGGCCGAACAACATCCCCCGGCCTTTTAGCCCCGGCAGCTGCATCGCAAACTGCGCCACTCCTCCGACGACGATGCCGACCGCCACACCGATGATGGGCTCCGGCAACCAGGGCGAGAGGAACAACATGCAGGCGATGGTGAAAATATTGAAAAAGACCGGCGAGAAGGCCGGCGCGGCAAAAGCGCGCAGCGAGTTCAGAATCCCCATCGCCAGGGCTGCCAGGCTGATAAAGATCAGATAGGGAAACATCATCTGCGTCAGCAGGGTCGTCAGCGCCAGCTTGTCCGGACTTCCGCGGAAACCCGGGGCAAGGAGCCAGACAATCCCGGGTGCCGCCAGAATGCCCAACAGGGTCACTGCCGTGACGATGGTGAGCAGCGTCGTGAAGGTGGCGCTGGCCAGCTCCCAGGCATCCCGCTTGGTCTTAAGCGTGTGATATTCGGTAAAGACCGGAATGAAGGCGGCGGACATCGACCCTTCGGCAAATAGTTCCCGCAACAAATTCGGGATGCGGTATGCGACAAAGAACGCGTCGGCCGCGGGGGTCGCGCCAAAGAGTCTCGCTAACACCATGTCGCGGACAAAACCGAGGATGCGGCTGGACAAGGTCGCCACACCGATGAGGCCCGCCGCCTTGACGACGGAGCGGGTTTCATCCGGAGCTGGTCGAGATGGTTCAACGGACACGGCGGGATCCGACATTATCGGCGATTGTAGCGAAACAGGATGGAGCCGTCCATTGTCGGCCAAGAACCGACGATCACGTGTCCTGAATCACCTGATTCGACAGCTCATTGGGATTGTCGCCGTCACGCGCAGGACAGGCGCGCGCAAGGAGCGTTCCGCTGGCTTCGATGCCGCAGCAGAGGCCGCCGACCAGATCGCCGACCTTCAGTCGTTCGACGACGACGGCGACGACCTCCTGCCACTGCGCATCCGAGATCCCATCGCGCAACGATTGGTCTGCCAACACAGAGACCTGCCGTTCGAGCAGGGAGACCAGCAGCAGAAGTCCTGTTCGCTCGCGGGTCCGCGTAAGACCATGCTGAGCGAAGGCCAACTTCGCCCGCAGCTGCACCTTCCGATGCATCCGCTCGCGGGAGGTGAAGAGTCGCAGCACCGGAGGCCAGGTCCCCACCCAGGCTCCGAGGGCATAGGCCAGCATGGTCATTCCAAGCAACCAGACGGCATTCGCCGCATGCCACCCCCACGGGAGCCAGGTGGATTCGATCATCAGCAGGGCCATCAGAACGAGTACCGCACTCAGTAGGCCGACACGATGGTGCGCCTCACGATACAAACCGGATCGCCCGACGATCATCGGCACAATTTCGGCGCTGGTCTGTTGCTCGGCCGCCTGCACCGCCGCCTCAACCCGCGCACGCTCCTCATCTGTCAGCGTCGGCCGTCTACCAGTTGCCACTGGCGCCTCCTCCTCCGAAATCGCCGCCACCGCCGGAGAAGCCACCGCCTCCCCATCCGCCTTGTTGCGTGCTGAACCAGGTCCCGTCAAACGCACTGCCGTCTCCCCGCCTGCGTGATCCGCTGCTTGGCCCCAGCATACCCAGCAGGCCGACCAGAACCAGGCTCACGGCCCCGGCGATCACTGCCGGTATCACCCATGGGGCAGCGAGAAACGACAAGCCTCCCCCGACAACGGGCCCCAGCACTCGATGGGCGCGTGAGAACAAGAGCCCGACGACGACACCCAGAATCACCGCGAAGACTGCGTTGGCGAAGGCATCGCTCGAAGAAGGAGTAGCCGCCGGACGTTCCGGTGCACGGTACGTCCCTTCAATGGTGCGCAAGATGGCTTGCACACCGGCCGTCACGCCGGCCGGGACATCGCCGGCTCGAAATCGGGGGACGATCTCGTTTCGAATAATCTGAGCCGACCTTGCATCCGTCAGCACCCCTTCCAATCCGTAGCCGACCTCCAGGCGAATTTTTCGATCCTTGATTGCGATGAGAAGGAGGACTCCGTTGTCGGTCCCCTTGCGGCCCAACTTCCACGTGGTCGCCACACGATGGGAAAAATCAAACAGCGGCTCACCCTCCAACGATGGAATGATGAGGACCGCGACCTGATTGGAGGTTTTGGCTTCGTGTGCTGCCAGATCGGCAGAGAGTCGCTCTGCGACGGCAAGCGGCAAGGCATGCGCCTGATCCATGATGCGCCCGCTGAGAGGCGGCACATCCAGCGCCGCAGCTGGGAGGCTCGCCACCCCTGTGAGCCAGAGCCACCCGATGAGGAGCCCCCACCCTGCTCGCCCCATCAGCCGCATTGCCATCGCTCCCTGCCTTACCAGACCGATCTTAAAATTTTACTTCCGGCGGCTTAGCTACCGCTTTTTCGTCAGCGACGGTAAAATTGGCCTTCTCATCCAGATGCAGAAGGAACTTGGCTGTCAGATTGGTGGGGAAATAGCGAACCATCTTGTTGAATTCTGCAACCTTGTCGATATACCGCTTGCGTGCCACGGTGATGCGATTCTCAGTGCCTTCGAGTTGGCTCTGAAGGTCGCGGAATCCTTGATCCGCCTTGAGATTGGGATAATTCTCGGCCAAGGCCAGCAACCGCCCCAGCGCACTCGAGAGACCCTGCTGCGCCTCTTGGAACTTTTTGAAAGCGGCTTCGTCCTTGAGCAACTCCGGCGTCACCTGAACGCTGGTAGCCTTGGCACGCGCTTGCACGACGCTTTCCAGCGTCTCCTTCTCATGCGCGGCATATCCCTTCACCGTATTCACCAGATTCGGGATTAAATCGGCCCGCCGCTGATATTGGTTGATCACTTCACTCCAAGCCGCCTTGCTATCCTCATCAAGACCTTGCAAGTCGTTATAGCCGCAGCCGGACAGGGCCAACACCGCCGCAAGCAGCACGACTCCGACCATCGAACGCATCAATGACATGACCATGCTCTCCTCCTTCGCGCCGGTCGCAGCAGACCACGCATTCTTAGGACGTAAGGCTTTCACCGACGAAGTCAATCACCGGCGGAGCCCGCGAGGTGTCGATTCCTTTATAACCTTGCTATACTTGCCCACTCTTAGTCGATCAGCACTCAATGGAAATCGGCATGGCACTCGATCGTTCTACGAATACTCCGGGAGGGTTTCAAGTCCGGCACCGCACGCTGGGAGTGTTTCAAGGCAGCTCCATCGGGTTGGCCTTTTGGCACCCATCTTCTCACATGCCGGAGTACGGGCTCTGTCGCTTTGCCACCGAGGCGAAGGCGCAGGACTATGTCGACTTTCTGTCCTCACCGGCATGCCCCGAACCATTGAACCGCCCAGACCTGATCGTGGAACCCTTCGACCACACCGAACACGACCGCCTCACGACTGAGTATCCCCAGGCCTCCGCCTGGGAAACTCCACTCTAACAGAACATTGAAGAGAACGCTGTTTCGCACGCAGCAAGTTGCTCGCTGACGTACGACGAGCAGACTTTTCACGTGATTGGGCAGGGCTCTTGGAAAACTGGAGCGGAGCACCTGAGGAAATAGGCAGGTGGATACAGCTAGCCGGCGGAACCGGCTCCGGAAGATTCAGTTTTGGCATGCACAAACGCGAGAAGCCGCTTATTTTCTTGCGCCGACCGAAGAAATTTGAACGCAATGCCGCGGGAACTCACAGACCGGACCATCGCAGCCACTTCGAGCGGCGTCTGGTCGTTCTCAATCGCGATCTGAAGATAAAAGATATCGTCCACATGCACCGGAGCTTGGCTTTCGATAATGCACCCGCCCCTCGAAATGTCCAAGACGGTTCCTTCGCCTCTGACTTTGCCGCCAGAGAAGGACAAAAACAGGCGCACGGGAATACGCAGATGTTCTCGCCGATCGAGCATCTGCGCCGGATAACGGCGCCCCAATCGAAAGGCCTGGAAACGGAAGCTACAAGACTGACAATGGAACGGGGCAATACAAGCCAGCGACTGCAACCGCTCCATCAGCGTGGAGCAGCGTGAACGAAACACATTGTCTTGGCCACACTGCGGACACGTGAGAGGTTGGGTCATGCTGAATGATCGGCGGGTGTTAGCGCCGCTCTCCCGAATACAAGATGCTCTGCCGGACGCCGGTCACGGCTCCACCTGAATACTCGCCACAGATGGCCTTGAGGCAAAACCGACCGCGGACACAGATCACAGCAACTTCCCTCAGTCTGTACACCACCGGTCGTAGGCGCAGCGGAATGACGCTGTCAGTTCAATCGATAAAGGATGGGAGAAGTTCTGTCAAGAAACTCAACGGTTCGCTCCAGAAGGAAGGCCGATTCACTGATAAGCGCTTCTCTTTTCAGAGGCCAGTCAGCGTAGATCTGCCGATTTCGGTGCTCGCCGAATTGACCCTGTGATTCGTCATGTTCAGAGCGTGCATCGCACCACACCGCTCATCGCACACCTCATTTTGTACAGAACTCTTCCCCTTCGCTCCGAATTTGTCCAACCGTGAAATGTGAACACCCTGATATTTCGACACAATCAGGATTAAATGGTTTTAACGTCTCACTAACACCTCTTTAATCTCGCGTTGCTACTCTCTCCTCACATGGGCACGGCCTTTAGACAATAAGGGCGCAATCCTAAGGAGGTGGGAACCATGACATGCGGACGATGCAAAGGGTTGATGGTCGATGAGTGGAGGCCGGACTTTTCGCCGGAAACGTTTGTGTGGCGTTGCATTAATTGCGGATCGATTGTCGATCCATTGATTGAACAAAACCGTCGAACTCGGCTCGCTGAACAACTGTTATTGGAGCCAGTCGCAGTATTGCAGTAATCGGGGAGTCGCAGGACCGTCCTGACAAACGCCCCGGTCCTGCGGCGGCGGTGGACGAGTCGAATCGTCGCTGCGGCCTTCAAACCGGCCGCAGCGACGATGAAGATAGAGAGAACTGATTACCTACTCAGTAGGTTCAATGTCCGAACGAGGCGAGGACCGATCCGGCAAGCCTGTTCAATGCATTGCTAGGTGGAGAACTCGGCCCAGAGGACAGTGTGATCAGAGGGATCGGTCGCGCGGCGTGGCTCTAGATCGACATCAACGCGCTGACACCTCTGAGCCAAGGGCGGCGTTGCCAGAATATGGTCGATCCGCCACCCTTTATTGGCGGCAAGGGCACTGGGTGCACGGTAGTCAAAAAACGTGAACTGCTGGCGATCTGGATACAGTTTGCAGAACACATCTTCGAAGCCCCACGCAACCGTCTTCCCATAGGCATTGCGCGCGTCTTCGTGGTAGCAGACATGTTTCAGATGTTTCTCCGGGCTGTGGACATCAATGGGTCTTGGGGCCACATTCATGTCTCCACACCAGATCGCCGGCTCCTTCGGAGAGAGATGAGCTTCGAAATGCTTCCGTAATCGGTCATACCAACCCAGTTTGTATTGGTACTTGGGCGAATCGATCTCGAAACCCTGCGGAACATACGTGTTGATGATCGGGATGCCCTGAATCACCACTCGCAGAAGACGTGCATCTTCCGTCTCGCCCCCGTCATCGAATCCATACGAGATTGCTTCCGGCTTCGTGCGGCTGAGAATCGCAACGCCATTGTAGGCTTTCATGCCCCGGAAGGTGATCTCATAACCGGAGGTCGCGAGCGCAGTCAGAGGAAATTCGCTGTCCTGAACTTTTGTTTCCTGCAAACAGAGCACATCAGGCTGATGGCGTTCAAGCCACTGCAGCACGATTGGGAGGCGCTTGCGCAGCGAGTTGACGTTGAAGGTGGCGACTTTCATACGGCGGCGATTCTAGCAGAGCCCACCCGCCGCAACAACTGAAGCATACAGAACAACAAGGCCTGTGATCGGACCTTTCCCGATCACAGGCCGCAATTGTCGAATATCAGCGTTACCCAGCTCTCAGCCAACCGGCCGACCTTAGTTCCGCATCGCCCCCGTCACGTCGTTCTTCATCCCGCCGGCCTCGTGAGCCGCATCGTCGGCGGCACCCTTCATCTCGGTCGCCTTCGCATGAGCCGCGTCTCGCTTCGCCTTCCCTTTGGCCTTGAGCTGCTCCTTCTTCGCCTTCATGTCGGCCTTGGCCTGTTTTTTCTTTGCTTTGGCCTCATCCCGCTTTGACTTCATCTCGCTCTTCACGGACTCTTTCTTGGCCTTGAGATCGCTTGACAGATCCTGCCTCTGTGCATTCAGATCGTTCGACAGCCCGCTCATGTCCTGCTTCATCCCCTCGGACATCTTACCCAGCCCCATATCATCGGCCACGGCAAACGAACTCATTCCCACAAATCCGACGGCGACCAACACAGCAATTGACCTTCTCATCAACAACTCCCCCTTGGTTGAAATATGGTGCCCGGCTCTATGGCGAACCGGCCGGCATGCAGGACTCATCAATACCGTGAAGGGGCGAGTTTGCCAATTGTTTTGCCGGTTTTTGCCGAGACCGCGCATCCCAGCAGGACAAGCCGGCGGCAGAGGCGGCACAGAAGTCGGTACGAGACTGGAAGGATCGTCGCAAAACCTTACGGCCGCACGGCGATGAGATAGCGCCTGAGAATGGCTTGTTCGACCCGTGAACGACCGCGGTCGGGGGCCGGAAACCTGAGCACCAGATGAATACGTCCTGCCTCAGGGAGTTGGATGGTAATACGTGGCTCAGGAGACGGCGCTTCCAGCAGGTTTCGCTGTTCCAGCAATTTCATCTGCCGGCCCATTTGATCCATGAAGGAGGCGCACTCGACTTTTGCGGCATTGAGCAGAGCTTGCTCAGCGGCTTGCCAATCGTCCGTGCTCTGAAGCGGAACCGACAACACGTAGAGGCCGTATTCCTGCGACGGGCTCTCTTTGATCAAGGGATTTCCAAACAGAAGACTATTGGGAAAGACCACGGTGCGACCGGTGTAGAGATGCGACGTCTGACCCGGCCCGATTTCCAACAGCTTCGTCGCAAAGACGTCGTATTCCAGGACAACGCCCCGGTAGGTGCCCAGCTGGATACGATCACCCACACCATACACCCCCCCGCCGACACGCAACGCCGCCCCGCTCCAGCAGAGAATCAATTCCTTTGTCGCCAGCACCACGGTAGCCGCCAGCGCGACCAGAGACACAGCAAACGCTTCCAACTCGTGGGCCCAGATCACAACGAGCCCCACAAAAAGCCCCAGCACCATGCTGTTGCGCGCCGTCACGATCCATCGTCGCTTCGCGTCGATGGGCAACGTGTGATTGCCTTTGATCCAACGGACCAGAACCGTGCGTGCGATGAGCAGAATGAGGAGGAGGAGGAGGGACTTCAGAAGGTCGAAGAAAACGCTCGATCCGATCACCGGCAACAGTTCGCGCATAATGTCGTGTGTCCGCCTTATTGGGATGCGGTCTCATCCTCACTGGTGCGAGGAACACATTCTTCCCGTTTCCAATCTTTCAGCAACTTGGCCTCATCAAACGACAGCGTATATCGATAACAATAGAGCGGCTCCCGGTACGGTTCGTCATTACCGGCCAGGCTTTTCCCGAACGGCGAGGGCGAGGGCGGGGCTTTGGTTTTCTTGCCGGCGGTCAGGCTACCGGGATCCCAGGGATGCACTTCTCGATCCCCCATAGGCACGCGATAGGTCCAGACGGTGTCACCACCCAGCACCGGTGTCTTGGCCGTACTTGGAGGGCCGAATTTTTCTGCAATATCGTCCTGCGTGAGCGTCTTGACTCCCTTGTCCAAGTACCGATCACGCCAGGGCCCGCCGCAACCGGACAACACTACGACACAGAAAAGGAGCAGGAGAGTACTCCATCGACCCGGGCACAGCATCGTCTTGTCCGTCTCGCGTCTCAACTGGCTACCGTTCCGAATCACGCTGGTCTCGAACCCGCCGGATTGAACAATACATCGCATAGCCCTGTGCCATCATCCCGGTGACGAGCAGCCCCAACGCAGTTTGAAGCCACATGGTGTTGGGAAATTCCAAGCCGTAAATACCAAGCATAAAGCCGCCGGCAATGAAGACAATCCCCATGCCGCGCGCAATCAATGCATTGGTCCGTAAATCAGACATCCTTCGCCCTCACGCCCTTGCGAACCTGTACGCTACACCGGCGCATCCCATCGGTTCAACTCTGCGCCCCCCGCCATCACGATTTCGGTTTTGCCCGAATCGCGCCCGCCCTCCGCTCGAGCCCCTCTGCCTCTCCGACCCGCCCCAGTTTGCGCAGCGCACTCGCATAGTCCTCAAGATTTTTGGCCACATCCGGATGGTCGGCCCCCAAATGCTTCTCCCGCACCGCCAAGGCCCGCGCAAATAACGCCCCTGCTTGCGCCCCGTCACCTTGAGCCAGATACATCGCGGCCAAATTGCTCAGGGCCAGCGCCACCTCCGGATGGTCCGTTCCCAGGAGCTTCTCTTTGATCGAGAGCGCCCGTGTCAGGAGGCGCTGCGCATCGGCATATTGTCCGTGCTTCCGATGCAAAACACCAAGGTTATTCAACATGGCCGCCACATCGAGATGGTTCTCACCGTGCACATCCTGGTAAATCTTGAGCGCCTCCAGATACACCGGTTCAGCCTCGACGAATTTCCCCTGCGCGCTATAGGCTTGGGCCAAATGGGCCAAGGTCACCGCGACCCGCCGATCGTGTAGGCCGAACTCTTCTGCCTTATGCACGGCGGCAGAGAAAATTTTTTCCGCCTGCTCATACTGCCCTCGCTGCAAGGCCGCTTCACCTGCCTGCATCGCAGCATCCCACGTCTGTTGCCCGCAGGCCAAAGTCACCAGCAGCAGAAGCGCCGACGCACCGGCGGCAACGGTTCGTTTCATGCTCGACCCATCTGCTCGACAATGGACTCCGCCGGATACGTCACAATCTCCGCGAGCGTCGGATGATAGTGGGGAATGCGCAGCAGGTCCTGTGCGGTGCCGTGAAAATACATCACCGCGATCAGCTCATGGATCAACTCCCCCGCCTCCGGCCCCACAATCTGGGCACCCAGCAATGCGCCGTCGTCCGGTCGACAGAGCAGCTTCACAAATCCATGCACGGCGCCCAGACACATGGCCTTCCCATGGTCGGCAAACGGATAGGACGCCGCCAGATAAGGCATCGCCTCTTTGCGGCACTGCCGTTCACTCATTCCCGCAACCGCAACCTGAGGTTCGGTGAACACGACTTCGGCATCCAACCGGTGATCGATCACCCGCGCAGGCTCATTCGGATGCGTCGCGTTAAACGCAGCCGTTTCGCCTTGTTGAATCGCCAGATGCACAATGGGAGTGAAATCGTTGACGTCGCCCACGGCAAAGATGTGCGGCTGAGACGTCCGCATATCCCCGCCGACCTCCAGCCGGCCGTCGATCACCCGTACTCCGGCGGCCTTCAGATTGAGCCCCTTCAGGTTGGGACGACGACCGAGGGCTTGAAAAATAACCTCGGCCGATCGCGTGTGGACAGCCCCACCCTGCAGAAAATGCATGGTTTTTTCAGACGGGGTGGCGGTCACCCGTTGGAACGACACTCCGGTCATCACCTCGATCCCCTCATCCTGAAAGGCCGCCGCCAGAGATTGACCGATGTCTTCATCCATGTCGGACAACAAGGTCGTGCTACGTTGCAGCATGGTGACCTTGGTGCCGATTCGGGCAAAAAATTGAGCGAACTCGACGGCGACCAGGCCGCCTCCCAACACCAGGAGCGACGCCGGTTGGCGACGAATATCGAGCATCTCATCGCTGGTCAGATAACCGGCCTCATCCAGCCCCGGGATAGCCACCTCGGCCGCACTCGACCCGGTGGCAATGACGAATACGCCGCCGCGAATCCGAACATCTCCGGCACGAAGTTCGTGCGGGGCGAGAAACTCGGCGCGGGACTCATACAAGGTGAAGCGCGGGTTTCGCAGTGCGGCGATACGGTAGTCGGCGAACTCTTGAACCAATCGGTTCTTGCGATCGACGATAGCCGACAGATCTGCTTGGGCAGTGACCGGACTCAGCCCGAACTCGCGCGCGCGCTTCATCAGCGCCATGATTTCAGCCGACCGCAGAATCGTTTTGGTCGGCATGCAACCCCGCAGGATGCACAGCCCCCCGAGCGGACCCTGATCCACGATGGCCACATCGGCGCCCGCGTCGCGAGCCGTCCGTGCGGCGGCATAACCGGCCGATCCGCCACCGATCACCACGACATCGTGCCGCCGTTCAGGCATGTGAGAGAGTTGTGATGACATTCCCGGTCCGATAGACTGTCTCGCAGGCATGAACCCGCAAGGATACACTATGATGAAACCCGGTCGCTATCGGCACTACAAAGGGAACGACTATGAGGTGCTGGGCGTGGCTCGGCATTCCGAGACCGAGGAGGAGTATGTCGTCTATCGGCAACTCTATGGAGCAGGCGGGCTGTGGATCAGACCGCTGGGAATGTTTCTCGAATCGGTGACCATCGGCCAGACCGTCGTCCCTCGATTCCGACGGTTAGAGGACGGTCCAGCGTGAGAAGGTCGCGGCCTGTCCCTGACGACGTCCGGCTTGGTCGATCACGCTCCACACAATCGCGCTTTCGATCAGGAACCGTCGCCCGCTGTTCGAAATTCTGACCCCGCGGTAATTATCCACATACCCCTGCGCACGAGCGCGTTCAAGCATCCACTCCCGCTCGGCACGATTGACCGCTTCGGCCGTCAGGCGGGATGGAGTCTGCAGGAGCTGCTCCCACGTCGTCTCCCACAAGGTGAGGGCGAGATGCGATCCGTAATTAAGGATCGGATCCTCCTGCGCACCGTGCGAGACCACCACAAAAGGCGCCATGAACAACGCATGGGCCTGCTCCTCGGGCCCGCCGGGCCGTGGCATCAAATCCCGTCCGACCCAGTGGCGATAACTGTTCAACAGCAGTTGGGACCACTCAACGACCGACGGCTGACTCCACACTTGGTTCGGATCGTCCATGACTTCCTCGGCGGAATAGGTCGATGCGTTGTGCCCGACGCATGACTGACTTGCCGGTAGTAGCACGCCTCCCCGCGCCATGCCAAGCAGGTTATGCGGCACGCTTTCTCAAATGACGGACAAACAACCCCTGCCCGTTGCTGCCTATCAAGGTCATGACCAGATCGCCGCGTTGCAGCGTAGGGCCCTCACTCATCGCCTCGGGAACATGTGTGATGACCTTGCAGGTCCAGGTTTCCACCGTCTCAGCCTGCTCCCTCGCCCTGAGCACGACGCGGCCTTTTCCTTCCACTCGATAGGTCATGTCCAACGGCACCGCCTCAAACAGCTGGTCCGGATCCCCGGAGAGCGGCTGGAGCGAGTGGGCCGATTTGGCGCCGCCGCGATGCGAGTATTGAAAGGCCTGGTGAGGAAACAGATACGGAGCCTGTGGGTTTCTGAACCGATACGAGGAGTCGAAGGCAACCAGGTGCCAATTTCCGAGCAGATCGTCGCCCGCACAGGCCCGGGACGAGTGCCCGTGAGTGGCGAGTCCTGTTCGCGTCAGCGACTTTGCCACAGGATGGTCCTTCGCCTCGGCCGGACACCAACCGGCCACACCCAGACAGCCCGCCACGACGAACGCTCCGAGCCATCGTGCCATACGATCCTCCGTTTCAGAAATGATCTCTCCGGCCCCATGCCCGGAGCCTACCCGAAGACAAGCCTGGCAGGGATCGGAGATTGTCAGACACTCAGCGAGATTAGGGTTCTTTCCGTACGTCTGCCGCCGTGGACGGGGCGGGAAGCGCTTTGGGAGCGCGCGGCAGCACTCGATACTCGATCAACCGGCAAGTACAGAACGAAACCTGCCGCCATTCGGCGGTAATTTTCACGATCGCCGATCCGCAGATCGTGCAACCCAGCGCCCGGGGATCGCGTTTGATCGTCCAGCGGGGAATCGTGATGCGTTCGGCGTCGACCGGTTCCTGTTCCATGCCAACCTTATCGGTCCCCGGTTTTAAAATCTAAAGAGGCAATTTCTTCCGGCCCCCCTTTGCCCTTGATGCCATAGGCCTGCTCGCATATATAATAGGTCCGCATCGCGCCTGCGCCTTCAATCACTTGCAACGGCGCGGGTCTACAAGGAGTATCGCCATGGCTGCACAGACGTTATTCGAAAAAATCTGGAACGACCACGTGGTTCGGGCGGAACCGGACGGGACCACATTGCTCTATATCGACCGCCACTTAGTGCATGAAGTGACCTCACCGCAGGCCTTCGAAGGGTTGGCCGTGGCGGGCCGAACTCCGCGCAGGCCGGGCGCCGCGCTGGCCGTCCCCGACCATAACGTCCCGACGACCGACCGCCGCGTGGCTATCGCCGACCCGATCAGCGCCAAACAAATTCAGACGCTGGACGATAACTGCAAGACGTTCGGCATCACGATGTTCGGCATGAACGACATCCGGCAGGGCGTGGTACACGTCATCGGCCCTGAGCAGGGGTTTACGCTGCCGGGCATGACGATCGTATGCGGCGATTCGCACACCTCGACCCACGGAGCCTTCGGCGCACTGGCGTTCGGCATCGGCACCAGCGAAGTCGAACATGTCCTGGCCACGCAATGCCTGGTTCAGAAACGCCCCAAGACCATGGAAGTTCGTGTCGACGGGCAACTGTCGCCCCGCTGCTCCGCCAAGGATGTCATTCTGGCCATCATCGGAAAAATCGGCACGGCCGGCGGAACCGGGTACGTGATCGAGTACACCGGGTCGGCCATTCGCGCGCTCAGCATGGAAGGCCGTATGACCCTCTGCAACATGTCGATCGAGGGTGGAGCACGCGCCGGCATGGTGGCACCGGACGACACTACCTTTGCCTATATCGAAGGCCGCCCGATGGCTCCCAAGGGCGCCCTCTGGGATCAGGCCGTGACGGCCTGGCGGCAACTCGCCACCGATCCCGGCGCGAAATACGATGCCGTCGTAGAGTTGCGAGCCGAGACGATCGCCCCGCAAGTCACCTGGGGCACCAGCCCGGGGATGGTCACTGGAGTGGACGGGAACGTTCCGGACCCTCGCACCATGGGGGACGACAAACTCCGCCAGGCGACGGAACGGGCCCTCGAATACATGGCGTTGCTGCCCGGCATGCCGATCCGCGACATCAAGATCGACAAGGTGTTCATCGGATCCTGTACCAATTCCAGGATTGAAGACCTCCGCCTGGCCGCCTCCTTCGCCAAGGGGAAAAAAGTCGCCAGTACCGTGCATGCCATGGTGGTCCCCGGATCGGGACTGGTGAAGCAGCAGGCGGAACAAGAGGGTCTGGATCGTATCTTCAAGGAGTCGGGATTCGAATGGCGGGAAGCGGGCTGCAGTATGTGCCTGGCGATGAACGCCGACGTTCTGCAGCCGGGGGAACGATGCGCGTCAACCAGCAACCGAAACTTCGAAGGGCGTCAGGGAGCCGGCGGACGAACTCATCTGGTATCGCCGGCCATGGCCGTGGCCGCCGCCGTCGAAGGACATTTCGTCGATATCCGTCACTGGTCGTAGACCAGGACACATTCCGGATCTGACAGCGGCCCGATGGAGTCGGTGCCCGTCAGGTACGAAGCCGAAGAGGACACACGAGGACATCTATGGACGCATTCACCACAATCACAGGACTGGTCGCTCCGTTGGACCGGCTCAATGTCGATACCGATCAGATCATTCCAAAACAGTTCTTGAAGACCATCAAGCGGACGGGCCTGCGGGAAGGCTTGTTTTACGATTGGCGGCGGCGGAAGGATGGCTCACAGGATCCCGCCTTTTTCCTGAACCAGCCTCGTTATCAGAAGGCCACGATTTTGCTGGCGCGGGACAACTTCGGCTGCGGATCGTCGCGCGAACATGCGCCCTGGGCGCTGCTCGATCAAGGGTTTCGTTGCGTCCTCGCCCCCAGCTTCGCGGACATTTTCTACAACAACTGCTTTCAAAACGGCATTCTCCCGGTGGTACTGACAGGGCCAGAAATCCAGGCCCTTTTCGAGGGCGTGACGGCCCGCGAAGGCTATCAGCTGACGGTGGACCTGGCGGCGCAGCAAGTCACCATGCCGGACGGCGCGTCCTACCATTTCGAGATCGATCCGTTCCGAAAAGATTGTCTGTATCGAGGATTGGACGCGATCGGCCTCACGCTCCAACATGCCGGTCGGATCACGGAATACGAACAACGCCGCCGTACACAAGCCCCCTGGCTGTTTCAAGACGTGCGCTAACCGTCGGGAAAGGAGCGCCCTATGACGTGGTGGGAAACCATTCTGTTTCCGGTAGCCTGGCTGTGGAGACCGAAACTTCTCTTCACGTTGCTCTTTTTCGGCGGCGCCGCCTATCTCTTGATCATCTTCAATTGGAGCTATTCCGACGGAGACCGCGTGGGCTATCTCCAGAAGCTTTCTCGGAAGGGGTGGATTTGCAAGACCCAGGAAGGCGAACTCGCCATGACGACTGTGCCCGGCGTCGCACCGGTATTATGGAGTTTTAGCGTGTGGGATGATGCCGTGGCCAAGAAACTCGACGGGCAAATGGGAAAGCGAGTAGTCCTCCATTATAAGGAATTCCGCTATATCCCCACCACCTGCTTCGGGGAGACCGCCTACTTTGTGGATCGCGCCGAAGTCTTGGATTGACGACCCCATTCGGCACGCCATCACAGCCACTTCTTTTGCTTGAAAAAATACAGCATGGCCAGCCCGGTTGCGGCCATGACGCCGAGCACGGCCGGGTATCCCCAGGGCGATTTCAATTCCGGCATGTGCTCGAAATTCATCCCGTAGATGCTGGCGATAAAGCTGAGCGGCATGAAGATGGTCGTGATGATCGTCAACACTTTCATGACGCCGTTCAAGCGATAACTCACACTGGAGAGATACACCTCCATCATGGAGGACACCATTTCGCGCAAGGTCTCGATCGTATCGCCGATCTGAATGATGTGGTCATAGACATCGCGAAAAAAAACCTTCGTCGACCCCTGCAGAAACTGGCCGTCCGAGCGCGACAAATTGTTCATCACATCCCGGAGCGGCCAGACGGAGCGACGCAGAAACAGCAGTTGCCGCTTGAGGTCGTGGATATCGCGCAATGTCTCCGGACCGGGGTTCGTGACGCATAAATCCTGGAGCGCTTCAATTCTTTCGCCCAGCGTCTCCAGAATAACGAAATACCGGTCCACAATCGAATCCATCAAGGCGTACAGGAGATAATCCGCGCCGGCATGACGTAGTCGGCCCTTCCCGTTCCTAAGCCGTTCCTTCACACCTTGAAAGACATCCCCGCCGTTCTCTTGAAACGACAGAAGAAAGTTCTCCCCGAAGACCAGGCTGACCTGCTCGACGTTGATGTCGCCCTCCCGGTCCCCTTCATACAGCATCTTGAGCACAACATAGCCGTAGGAGCCGTAGTCGTCGAGCTTCGGGCGTTGGTCGGTATTCGCGATATCTTCCAGCAGCAAGGGATGGAGGCCGAACATTTTCCCGAAACTCTCCAGCACCTCCATCTTGTGGATGCCGCCGACATCCACCCATCGGACCGTCGGCTCCCCCGTCATCGCGATCTCATCCGGCTTCGACACCGCTCGCTCTTGGAACTGTCCTTCGCCGTATTCATAGACCGAGATCGTGACCGTCTCGGACTTTTTTTCGCCGATATGGACCAGCGTGCCGGGCGGCAATCCCGCTTTGCGGGAATGTTTGTGCTTCAACTTCATCGTCATTCCAGCTTGTACGCGGAACCGGCAGGAGGGTCAAGAGCCGGGATCGGTGCCACGCCACTCCGGGCTTTGTTCCCGAACCAAGACCTGGTACGGTGAAGCGATACAACCATCACCTTTCCCTAGGAACATGGAGCCCCTGTGACGATGGATCATGAACTCAGCATCTTGTCGGAAGCCATGAGGCGGGCCGGGCGTGAAGCCCTTCGATTGGCGGACACCGGATTCGACACCTACACCAAGCCGGATCAGTCACCCGTCACCTCTGCCGACCTGGCGGTCAATCAGATCCTTCGAGACCACTTGTCGGCGGCATTTCCGGAGGACGGCTGGTTGTCGGAGGAAACCGAGGACAACCACAATCGCCTGACCAGATCACGGGTGTGGATCGTCGATCCCATCGATGGAACACGCTCATTCGTGCGAGGCCTGCCGGAATTCTGCCTCTCAGTGGCGCTCGTTGAGCAGGGCATGCCGGCCGTTGCAGCCATCTTCAATCCCGCAACCGGTGAATTCTTCTCGGCCATTCGCGGCCGGGGCATCTGCGTCGACCGCTTGTCTGATGCGGACCAGCCGCCGTTCACCCCAAGTGAGCGTCCACTCGCGCTGGTGAATCCATGGGAACTCCGGGTCGGCCGCTTTCAGCCCCTTGAGCCCCATCTCCACTGCCGTCCGATCGGATCGATTGCCTATGCCCTCGCCCTGGTCGCAGCCGGGCAGGCCGATGCCGTCGTGACGCTGGAAGGGGGTAATGAGTGGGACATCGCCGCCGGCGTCCTGTTGATCGAAGAAAGCGGAGGGCGCGCCACCACGGCCGCAGGCCATCCGTTTACGTTCAACCGCGCCGACCCCAGGGTGAAGGGCACCTTGGCCATCGGCACAGACCTGACCACACCGACGCGCACACACCTCATTCAACTCAGTGCCGCAAGTCTGGATCTTCGCGCCCCTCTCCCTTGACCCTTTCAACCGCGGCCGCTTCTCTGTACGATGACCGTCTCGCATACAGGATGGAGGTTTCCCATGAATGTGGCCTTGTTAGGCACAGGGTTGCTGGGGCAGGCGATGGCCGAACGGCTGCATGCCACCGGTCATCACCTATCGGCCTATAATCGTACCTCTGAAAAGACCGTGGCGCTGCGGCAACAGGGTGTTCACATCGCCTCGACTGCGGGAGACGCCATCGCCGCCGCAGACGTGGTCATCCTCTTGCTGGCAGACGCGATGGCCATCCGTGCCGTGCTGCTCGATCCCTCCACCAGCGAGGCCCTTCGCGGACGTACCATCATTCAAATGGGCACGATCGGCCCGTCGGAAAGTTGCTCGATCGGAGAAGACATCGAGCGCCTCGGCGGGCAATACCTGGAGGCCCCGGTGCTGGGAAGTATCGCGGAAGCCAAAGCCGGCACTCTCCTGATCATGGTCGGGGCGACTCCGGAGCGTTATGCCACATGGTCGCCGCTCCTGCAGGCCCTCAGTTCGGACGTGCGTCTGATCGGCCCGGTCGGCAAAGCCGCCGTGATGAAGCTTGCGCTCAATCAACTCATTGCCGCAGAAACGGCAGCGTTCGCCCTCAGTCTGGGACTCATTCGCCGTGGCGGGGTCGATGTGGAGAATTTTATGGCGGTGTTACGCAAGAGTGCGCTGTATGCGCCGACGTTCGATAAGAAGTTGCCTCGACTGGCGGAACGCAACTATGCCCGGCCGAACTTTTCGACCCGACACCTGCTGAAAGATGTGGAGTTGACTCTCGCCGCCGCAGACAGCGCCCAGCTCTCTCCCGGCGGACTTCCGGGCGTCCGATCACTGCTCATCGACACCATTGCCCTGGGGCTGGGAGATGCGGACTACTCCGCGCTCTATGAACGGGTGGACCCCGCTGCTGGCCAGTGATTCTGGTCTCTACTGCGAGGCGTGCGCGGAGGGCACAGGCTGGTTCTCGACAATCGATTGCACCTTCATCACGTGGAACGTTCCACCGGCCTTGGTCGGCGCGGCATCACTCTCGATGCGTGTGTACCACCAACGACCTTCGCCTTCCGAGTAGTCGGGGGACAGGGTGATCTCGAATCCGCCTTCCCGATCGTTTTCCCGTTGAGCCCAGGCCCCGGCCCAACGGTGATCGGAGAGGGCATCCGTCCGAAACCGTCCATCCTTAAAGTCATACGAGCCGTTGCCGAATTGATCCAATCTCAACGGCACCACCATCCCGCTTTCCTCATATTCCCATTCGCCCGCCAGGACCGCATGTTCCCCGCGATGGAGGGAAATTTCCCCCGACACAGGCTCCGCCCGGGAAGCCTCCTGTGGCCGTGGCGCATGACTACAGGCCTGCAACAGCAACGCACCGAAACAGATCGACATAAACGACAGACGCTTTAACTTCATCGTGTGAATCCCGAGTGTTTCCGTATGCACTCTTTTCTGCGTGTTGCCTACAAACAATTTACATACCACGCATACCCGCCTGCCTCAAGTCCCATGTTACTTTTGGTTTATTTCAACCACTTCCTGAAATTGTCCCACATTGCACCACCAGCCGACCGCGCAACCATTTCGAGCAAGCGGGTGGGCCGGCAGTGAAGCCAAACTCTGCTTCCCGACCTCCATCCAAAGCGTCTCAAGATCGGCCCTCCTCAACCGATAAGGAGAGAGGGTGGGAAAACTCTGCCCGGCGCCAGGCGTCGAGACAACATCGTCTTGCGTACATCCGTGGATAGGCGGTTCGCAGGCTCTCTCGCCAACCTGGCAACCAACCATCAGGCCAACGAAGTATTGATCGCACGATGAAGATCGCTCCATTTCCGGACAACGAACCCCAGCGAGTCGACGCGCTCAAGACACCAGCCGCCGCGCGAACACCGGTGCTGATCCACTCTGAGGCCCCAATCCATACTTCGATCGCCATCCTGCTCGTCGACGATATGGAGGACAATCGCCTCCTGATTACCCTGTTCCTGAAAGGAACGACGTACCGGCTAGACACGGCGGAAAACGGAGCCGTCGCGGTGGAGAAATTTCACTCCGGCGCTTACGACCTGGTTTTGATGGATATCCAGATGCCGGTCATGGACGGCTACCAGGCGACGAGCACCATCCGGACGTGGGAACGGGAACATGGCCGAGCACCCACGCCGATCATCGCCCTGACGGCCAATACCTTCAAAGAGGACATCGAGAAAAGCCAGGCGACCGGCTTCACGTCCCACCTGACGAAACCCATCAAGAAGCAAACGCTGCTGGAAACCATTCACCGTTACGCCGCCATCCCGCCGCAAGAGGAGGCCGTCTGATGAGTGACATGACGCCCGCGTCTCCAGACCTCGAATCCTGGCCCTCCGTGGCGCACGTTGACGCCTCCTTCGAGCCGCTGATTCCCAAATTCATGTCGAACCGGAGGAAGGAAATTGCGACCATGACGGAGGCCATGGTCCAGCGCGACTTTGACACGATCCGGAAAGTGGCCCATGGCATGAAGGGCGTCAGCGGAAGCTACGGCTTTCCCGCCATGACCGCCGCGGCGGCCCGGCTCGAACAGGCCGCCAAGATCGCCGACAGGGGCTCGATCCATCGGGACCTCACGGCACTGGCGTCATACCTGGATCGGGTCGCCATCGTGTATGAAGAATCGTGACCAGCCTCCAGAGCAAGCCATACGACCATGGACTGGCGAAAGGAACAGGAAGGACCATATGACCGGCAGCAAGGGCTCGGCAGGACCACCGTTCTCCTGGTTGAAAATAAAGAAGTTACCGCGTGTCTGTTGGCATTCGTGCTACAAAAGAACGGGTACCGCGTGATTCACTCCAATAATGGAGCCCACGCCAAGAGTGTGATGTCCGCCATCAATCCTCCGGATGCAGTCCTTTTAGACAGGGCGCTCCCCGACACGACGGGGCTCGAGCTTCCCGCGTGCATGCGGACCCAGGAGCATTGGCACAGGATTCCGGTGGCGATGCTCACGACCAATGCCGACACTCTCGATCCTCGACAAGCGGTAGGACTCGGAGGCAACGACTCGATTCTCAAACCCGTGAGTCCGACGCGGCTGGCGACTCGATTGAACCGGCTGTTGACGGGCATGAGGGCCTTCCTCCTCACGATCCCCCAATGATGGAGTCTCGCATGCAACCCGCCACGAACCACAAACCCACGGTGCTCATGGTGGAGGACGAGGAAGATACTGCCAGTCTGCTCAAGTTTCTTCTGGAGCGGGCCAGTTACGCCGTCGTCCATGCCAAGGACGGCCGGCAGGCACAGGAATTCGTCGACACCCTCCCCACTCCGGACATCGTCTTGTTGGACGTGATGCTCCCCTTCCTAAGCGGCCTGCAAGTCCTCGCCTATATTCGGGGGAACGCGGCATGGGAGAAGGTACCCATCGTCATGTTGACGGCCGACGGCAGCGAACACGACATCAAACGTGCGCTCGAGAGCGGCGCGAACGATTACATGCTGAAACCGTTCAACCCTCGCGAGCTGACCAGCCGACTGAAGCGCTTTCTGGCGCCAGCGGCCTAGGCAATTTCGGAGAAGATGGTCCCGTGCTTGCCCTTAACCATTCCGATCTCACGCTCCGACTGGGCAGCATGGCGGTCTTGTGCATTTATTCCGCCGTCATCCTCCTCCTATCGGGGATTCTCCTCCTCCGGTTCATCCGCCTCGCGAAGGAACGCCGCCGCCGGAAGGTCACGGAGATCTGGCGTCCCTTGCTCGCCCAATGTGTCGTCGAGGTGCCGGAGACGCTTCCCGAACTCACACCTCAAGAGCATCTCGTGTTCCTGTATCTCTGGAATCATTGCTACGAATCGATCCGGGGAGATGCACGGGCGCAGCTGAACGAACTCGCGCGACGGACCAAGAGCGATGAGTTTGCCAAACAACTCCTGCGCGCCAGACGCCTCCGCTGGCGACTCCTGGCCATCGTCACGCTGGGACACCTGCAGGAGCGGTCGATCTGGAACGAGCTCGTCGCCATGCTAGAGGCCGACAATGCCTTCCTGTCGCTGATTGCGGCGAAGGCGCTGCTGGACATCGACGCTCCGGCGACAGTTCCCCTCCTCATCCCGGTCATCAGCCGGCGGAACGACTGGTCCCCGCTCAAGGTTGTGGCCATGTTCGGTACGGTGGGCGCAGACATTGCCGCGGACACGA
This sequence comes from Nitrospiraceae bacterium, assembly GCA_919902505.1. Classification (GTDB taxonomy): domain Bacteria; phylum Nitrospirota; class Nitrospiria; order Nitrospirales; family Nitrospiraceae; genus Nitrospira_A. The sequence goes on along the minus strand of CAKKRE010000009.1, from coordinate 34,020 downwards.
TTGCGAAAGCCGCCTGCCAGGCTTCGCCGGAAATCGGCTCGCGCCTGATCCGCCACCTGGCGGCAACCCAAAGTCAGCAAGGATTGCCTCCGCTCCGGGCCCTCCTGCGGGAAGGAACGACGTCCGATGACATTCTAGCCGCCTGCCTGTTTCTGTTCGGTGAATGCAGTGACCCGCGGGATGTGGCAACGGTTCGCGCACACATCTCCCATCCAACGTGGTATGTGCGCCTTCAAGCGGCATCCGCATTGGGCAAGATGGGCGTCGAGGAAGACGAACCGCGGCTGATCACACTGCTCGACGATGAACACTGGTGGGTACGCTATCGAGCCGCTGAAGCCTTGTCGAATCTCCCCTGGATGACCGCCGAACGAATGACTCAACTGTGCGGCGAGCTGTCCACGATCGAGTCGCAGGAGCACATGCTTCCCTTCATGGCCCGATCGAATGTCAGGAAAGCCGGCCCGTTGCCGTCAGTTCACCCCCGCGCTCAAGCTTCGTAGCCGGTATCCGGCCGCTCTCATTCAACTCGGTGGGATTGGAGACCGACCCGGCGAGATCGCTACGCGATGATTACTAGCGTGGCTCGGACAAAGGCTGTCGGAAGGCAACTGACTCCGAAGGGGCGCTGAACAAGACGGTGAGCGTGCCCTGCAATTCCGGGAAAGCGATGACGCCGCCCCGCTGCGTGATGCCCTTCGCTGACGACTCGGCCCGACCAAGTGTCCATCCTTCCGGCACCTCGATCGTCAGTCCGGCAATCGGTTGTGGCGCCGTCAGCGTGACCTGCATGCCCGCGCCGTCACGCGTGACATCGATTCCGACTTGATTGCGGGCCGCCCACCAGCGGCCGAACTCACGCACCGAACCAAACCAGGCATAGGGCCGCACGCCTTCCACAAAGCCCTTCTCGAAGGCGAGTTTGTGATCGAGAATATTCGGGTGAATCAACACGACGACCGAGCCGCCGTAGCGGCTGATCTGTCTCGCAACCTCCAACGCCTGCGGGAGCCGGTCCCCCAGTTTCGGCAACTCTTCATCTTCGATGGTGACCGGGAATTCAAAGATCTCCACTTCACTCTCGGTCAACCGGTCGTAGGTCAGTTGATAGGGCAGATGGGTCAGCGAGTTGTTCGCCGTGGCCGTCGAACTGTACCGGAACCCCGTCGCCAGGAGCGCTTGCGGGAGACCGTATGGATTGGACAACTCGCCGGGCCGGAAGGAGACGATCGCCTGACCGGAAAAGTGATCGATCAGGAATTTGCTGACGCGTAGCTCTCCGAGTATGCTCGCATTCTGAGCCTTCGTGCGGCTTCTGACGTAGGGAGCGTATGAGGGATAGGCCTCCCGCCCCGTCCCCATCGGAAACTGATCGAAGACCCTCGAATGAGCGATCGTGTGACTACCCAGCTCCATCCCGAGTTCCGCAAGCCGGGCAAGATGCCTCACCCCTTCATCATTGAAAAAAATATCGTCGTTGAAGTCGCGAATGTATTTCACCTGGATGAAATAGGTGCCGACCAGCCCCTGACTCTTCTCATACTCCGCATAATCGACGGCATTTTTGATCGACCGGGTAAAATCCACATCGTGCGTGAGCATCACGGAGAGCGACTTCCCGAACGGCACCGTCCCTACCGTCACCGCCCCGTCCTGCGCCGTACGATAGATGGATTTGAGCAGGCGCAGCCAGACATCCAGTGCCGGGTCGAACTGATTGTCATAACTGCGAACGAGTTCATCCGCGCGATTGTTGTACCCCTTCAGCAGCAGAAACCCGAGATCCAACCCGATGGCATAAGCCCGGCCGCGGCCGTAGGAGACCTGAGTCATGGCGGCCGTCCCGTCATCGAAGCGCGCTAGCGGATCGCTGCTCTCGGTGTACCCATAGGTCCCCATCACGTCGAGTTCCTTCTCTCTGATGCCGATGCGCAACCGCCGTTCGAGCGGGTCGGTGAACTGCGCCAACAGGGGATCAGCCGACGCCAATCTCAGGTCATACCGGTTCCGTGAAGCGACTGCGTCGCGGAACCCGAAGACCCGATTTAACCCGCCTCCCAGCACCTGCACCCCGATCAACGTGCCGCCCGATTTAGGGAAATCCCCCAACGCATGAAGCTCTGCGGGCGACAACAGCTTTCCTGAGATCATGGGATAGACCAGCACGACCTGATGCGTGAGGGCTTCACGCACATCGCGCGTGATGCGAAACGGAATGCCGATCGACTTCAATCCATGCGCCAGTCCGAGCCAAGAAGAGTTTGAATCGGTCAGCAGAATCGCCATGCGACTCTTGGAGCCCTGCCCATAGCTCGTCCAGGAGGCCGGCACCGGAGGCGGCACAACGGTCACATGGCTCGGACCCGCCACCCCGGGAAACCGGTGAAAATCCTGTTCGGGAATGTCGATCGGCCGCTCGATGTGCGACCAGAAGAGGATCCAGCCCCCGGCCACGAGGCCCAGCAGGACAAGGACGGCGCTGACCAGACGAATCGTGGTGGCTCGTTCCATACGGTTACCAGTGATACATCAGGCTGAAATTGCCGCCCCGACGGATATAAAGAATGCCGCGGTCTTCGTAGTAGCCGGAGGCTTCCGCCGAGAATCGCTCATTGATGGGGAAGGTCACGCCGCCCTGAATGGTGCGGCTCCCCACCCGGGTAAAGTCCTGCGCCGCCACGATACGTTCACCGGACGTGCCGAACGAGCCGGACGCAAAGAATTGCAATCGATCCGTCGGCCGCCAGGTCAGTTGTGACGACAGCGTGACGGCACCGGTGTTCGGGATCAGATAGACCTTTTCGGTCAGCCACAGATTGAACGGCAGAAAGATCGTCAATCCCGGCATCAACAGATCGATATCGTCTTGCTTGTAATTCAGGCGTCGATAGCCGAACGACACTTCAAACGGCGCTAACGATGCATGCAGTCCCCCCAGTCCTTGCGCGATTTCGCCGGCGAAAGAGTAGTTGGGGGAGAAATGGGGATTGATCGTCCCCTGCGCCGCAATATAGCCCCAGGCCCGCTGCCACAGCGGACTATACAACTCGGCCGACAGCGGCGTGTCGTGAAACCCGAACCGGTTGATCGGCTCGGCCCGAAACACCAGCGTTTGATTGCCGAAGGGTTTAGCGATTTCAAACAGCAGATCGCGCTCATCCGGCTGATTTTTGGTATAGGAGTAGTGACCATATCCAATCTTGGCATAGTCCCGGTACGGGAGGCGCAACCCCGTCAGACCTTGCCCCACTGCCGCACGTGGCGACACCAGCAATTCCGACTTCACGGCGCTGAGCCGCCGTTCCATGTCAGGATCCTGTGTCTCGGCGAGTAACGCCTCGTACCGCTGCAAGGCTTCCGACCGATGGCCCCGCCAATGCGCCACCTCGGCCAGTCCCCGCCGGGCCTCGATCTGTTTCGGATCAGCCTCCAGCACCTGCGCGTAGAGATCCTGAGCCTCATCGAACTGCTGCTGCCAGGAGAGTACCTGCGCGAGTGCGACTCGAATATCCTGGTCCTCGGGATGACGTACCAGCACCTCGCGATAGAGCGACGTGGCTTCCGCATGGGCGCCTTGCCACGACAAGACCCTCGCCAGCGCGCCGCGCAATTCGTCATTGTCGGGAGCCTGCTGCAGCCCTTCGCGATAGACGGATGCGGCCTCGACAGACTGGCGCATGATCTCCAGTCGGCGCCCCCGCTCCAAGGCTGAATTTCCGTCCACCGGCATCGGATCGGCTGACTTGGCAGGAAGGGAATCCGGTGCTACAGGCTCAACTTTCAGCGTCCGGAGGCGCGCCGCGATCGCCGCATCACCCGTCGCCGCCACAACCGACTCATAGTAGGGAATTGCCTCGTTCTGACGGCCGCTCCACAACAGAACATCGCCGAGCCCTGTCAGGGCCTCGGCATGGTTCGGCTCATCGCGAAGAATCTGCTCGTATTGCTCCCGCGCCTCATCGAACTGTTTCTGCCAGGAGAAGACCCGGGCAAGGCCCACACGGCTGTCGGAATCGAGGGGTTGGCGGGTTAAGACGTCGCGGTAGAGGGCAACGGCTTCGTCCCATGATCCCTGCCAGCTGAGCAACCTGGCCACACTGCCCCGGACCTCATCATTGTCCGGTCGCGCCGCCAGGTATTGCCGGTACGCGACGAGGGCCTCCGCATACTGCTGCTGTTCCTCCAATACCCTGGCTCGTTCCAGGAGGTAGCGGGGAGATGGCTCCTCGGCCACTGCCGGGTCCCCGGTGCCAGGCGCAGACAGCCAGACCGCGGCGAGCAGGCTCACCAGGAAAAGTCCCGCAACGGGTCTGAGTCGACTGCGTCGTACCATGGGATCGCTCATCCGTGACGTCCCTGCCCGGGCTATACCGCGACCCTATTCGGCCAGGGTCTGGAATCCGTCGAGATCGTGAATAATCACCCCCGCGAGACTGCGCTGCGAGGTCGTGGCCAGCATCCTCCTGACAGCCATAGACACCTCCGCCCGCGTGCGACCGGCAAAGCTCAGACGCTCAGGCCTGACGGTGAATCGACGATGGATCCGGAACCAGTCCCGATGGGCTGAGACTGCCTGCGTCTCAGGAATGGGCGCCCATCGGAGAAGCTGTTGATCGTAGTCCACCAGGGCATCGCCCCGGCCGGAGCGCGTCTCCCGACGTAGCACCACATGGTGCTCCAACGGCAACACCGTCGTCTCAACCGCCAACCACACCGGCGTTCCGCTCATTTCGCCATACCGCAAGATGTCTTCGGCGATGTCCTGCACTTCGTCGAGATCGGTGCGATAACTCATCACCGCCACTTCATCGGCGCGATCCATGACGGCAAAGGCCAGAGGCCGGCCGGCGATCGTCGGACCGGTCAACCAGAAGGGCATCACCATCGAGAGCCTGGTTCGTCCCGCGACGGCGCCCTTCAGTATCTCGATGGTCTCGACATAACGAAGGAGCTGCGTCTCATCCTCAAGGAACCCCGGCAGGAGATAGGGCTCGATGTCGAGCTGCACGCCGAACAACAGACCGGGTTCCACGAGATCAAGCAATCTCCGTATCTTATCGGCTAACGCGTAAGGTTCCTGAATGGCTTCGGGGTAACCGTCCAACGCTAGGGCCTCGATCCCGCTCTCCCGCACTGTCGCCAACAGCCGGGCATACCGGCGCCAGAGGGTCTCATCGTCGGACTGCGAGGGCATCTGGATGAGAACTCGGGAACAACCCTGCGCACGGCAGGTCGCTAACATCGTCTCCGGATTCTCTATCGCCGTACGGTAGCGCCAGACCCAGAAACCGATCCCGCCGGACTGTCTGTTCTCTGCCGGTTCCCGAACCACTTCGATCCGGTCGAAACTGATGCGGGCGCTCCCTGCCTCCGTGGATACCACGAGGGCCATCACATACCGGAGGTCCAACCGGCGACCGATTTCCTGCAGGGGAACGGTGATATCGAAGGCGCCGCTCACCGTCGCCAGCGGGACATTGTTCTCCCCTCGGTAACCGGCCAGATCGTCCGCTGCCACCACGACCCGACCCTCAGCGCGACCACGTATCCGCAACCGCTGGTAGGACAGGAGGTCCGTCGGCAATCCGTCCCGGTGCAGCGCAATGCGTTGTCCACAGCGCCCGGTCCCCTCGGCCGTCCACTTGAGATCGATACCCTCGTCTGCCCTGAGGACCTCGCCCTGGCAGGAACCGAACCGTCTGGCCTCCCCGAGTCCGGAGATCAGCTCAAGAATGGGCGCAAACGGTCGATAAGGAAGAGGGGGAATACTCTGAGGGGGGCCACTCAACGTCACGGCGGGGGCGGTGCGCTCACCGACATAGGTGAGCTCAATCTCATACACGGTCGAGGGAATGGGCCCGGGCAAGGGAATGTCATCGGCCTGTGCGAGAGGGAGCATGGCACTCAGTACGAACACACCCGACAGCCAGGCCATCGTCAGGACATCCGTGCGCCGGGACCTGTCGCGCGTGAATTGCGCCGATACCCGGGGCGTGCTATTCGGGCAGACACCAGTGCCGATGGAGAAACGCTGATCGATGTGGCTCGAGACACTCATTTCAATTTCCGAATGGCTGTTCCTGCTCTACCTTCTCGGCCTGACCGCCGGATACTTGATGCTGGACCTCATCGCCATCTTCCACCTCCGGCAATACCTGCAGGAACGCGTGCTCGAAAGCCTGCCGCAAAGTTATACGGGTTTTGAACCGCAGATCAGCATTTTGGTCCCGGCCTATAACGAAGCCAGCACGATTGCCGGATCCATACGCTCGCTGCTGCAGCTCAGTTACTCCGAATACGAAATCGTCGTGGTCAACGATGGCTCGAAGGATGAGACGATCGACGTGCTACGAAAAGAGTTCGAGCTCTTTCCCTTTCCGGAGGCCTACAACACCCAACTGCCGACGGCGGAGATCCGGGCGATCTACCATTCGTCCATTCACGCCAACTTGCGCGTGATCGATAAGGAGAACGGCGGCAAAGCCGACTCCCTGAACGCCGGGATCAACCTGTCGCTGTACCCTCTATTCTGCTGTATCGACGCGGACTCGATTCTCCAGCCGGATAGTTTGCGGCGGGCGGTCCAGCCGTTCCTGGACGACCATCGCACGGTGGCCAGCGGAGGGACCGTGCGCATCGCCAACGGCTGCCGTGTGGAGCATGGCTTTCTGAAGAAGATCGGACTTCCTGCGAACTTTCTCGCGCTGTTCCAGATCGTCGAATATCTTCGCGCCTTTCTCTTTGGACGCTTGGGCTGGTCACCGATGAACGCGATGCTGATTATCTCCGGCGCCTTCGGCATCTTCCGCAAAGAGGCCGTGGTGACCGTGGGCGGGTACCGATCCGATACCATCGGGGAAGATATGGAACTCGTCGTCCGCCTGCATCGCCATCTGCGCCTGAGTGAGAAGCCCTATCGCATCACGTTTGTTCCGGACTCAGTCTGCTGGACTGAGGCCCCAGAAGATCTTCGCACCCTCAAGAACCAACGCATTCGCTGGCAACGCGGATTGTGCGAGAGCCTCACCAAGAACCTCGATCTTCTCTGCCACCCCAAAGGCGGCACGATCGGCTGGCTGGCATTTCCATTCATGGCGATCTTCGAGTGGATCGGCCCGGCGATCGAGGTCTTCGGCTACTGTTTTCTGACGCTCGGCTTTACCATGGGATTTGTCTCCGTGCAGGCCTGGTTGATCCTGTTGCTCGCTGCTATCGGGCTCGGGATGTTGCTCTCGGTCAGTGCCCTGCTGTTGGAAGAAATGTCCTTTCACGTCTATCCCGACCAACGCGACGTATTCAAACTTCTCCTGGCCGCAATCCTAGAGAATTTCGGATTCCGCCAACTGAATTCGGTGTGGAAACTGATCGGCTTGTATCGCTGGATGGTCGGGAAAAAGGCCACCTGGGGAGCGATGACGAGGACCGCCTCCTGGCAGGCGCGGTAACGCTGAAACGGGCCCGGCTTGCCGGCGACAGCGTTGTGCGAGCACGGCCCTGACCGCCTTCTACCGGATCCTGCTAACTCAGGACCTGAATCGTTCGATCGCCTGACTGGCTCGTTCCAGGTCCTGGTCGGTCTTCGCCATACAAAACCGCATAAAGCGACTGCCCTCCGGCCCTTCGAAGAACGCTTCGCCCGGCACGCCCGCCACGCCGGTCTTGTCCAGCAAATACAGCGCGCGTTCGCGACTCGTCGTTCCTGGAAGCCGGGACACATCTGCCAGCACGTAATAGGCGCCCTGCGGTACGGCAGGGGGCAGTCTCGCTTTGGTTAACGCTCCGCAAAACCGATCGCGCTTCTGCTGATGCTCCTTCGTCAGGTCGCTGTAAAACGAGGGACCGAGCGCACGAATCCCGGCGGCGACGCCATGCTGCAGCGGGGTGGGCGCGCAGACGTACAACACATCACTCATCGCGCCGATGGCCTTCGCCCACGTGGCCTCCGCCACGCTATAGCCGATGCGCCAACCGGTGATGCTGAACGTTTTCGAGTAACCCCCGATGGTAATGGTCCGGTCGGCCATGCCGGGGAGAGACGCCATGCTCACGTGCTCCCGCCCCTCGAACACAAAATATTCATAGATCTCGTCTGTGATCACCATCACGTCATGGCGACAGGCCATCTCCGCAATCTGTTCCAACTCCCGTCGTGTGAAGACCTTTCCGGAAGGGTTTCCCGGAGTGTTCACCACGATGGCCTTGGTCCTGGATGTGATCGCCTGCTCGAGGCCTTTGAAATCCACCGTCCAGTCCGGCGGTCGCATCGACACACAGCGGGGAACGGCCTCGACCGCAACGATCGCCTGAATGTGATAGGCGTAGAAGGGCTCAAAGAGGATCACCTCGTCGCCGGGATTGAGCAACGCCATGCAGGTGGCCTGAAACGATCCAGTGGCGCCGGCGCTCACGGTAATATTGACGTCCGGATCCGCCGTGATTCGATTGTAGGCAGCGAGTTTGTCGGCAAGGGCCTGCCGCAGTTCCACAATGCCGTCAAAGCGTGAATAGATGTTATGCCCTTGCGCCATGGCCTGTTGCGCGCCCTGCACCACGACCTGAGGAACGGGGGTATCGCAGACCCCCTGAGACATATTGATCCCGTTCACCTTTGCGCAGGCAAGGGTCATGGCACGGATATCCGATTGAGCCAACCGAGCGGTCCGATCGCTGTTCTTCATCACTAACCTCAAAAATCGTGGTCTGGTTTCCACCGGCTTAGCGGCCGGAGGCCGTCTCGCCTCGATGGCGCGAGCCAGAATCCCGTACCCGTTCCTACCGGAAAATGCAACCGGCGCCGCATGCCTGCCACGGGGCAAATGTCGATGCACAGACCGGCTTCATTCACGTTCCCGAGGGGAAGCTGGAAACGCCTCGCCGCCTGATTCACGCGTCCTGGAATGTGCAGCCGTCTGATGGGACTCCGCACGGAATCGATGGTAATGACCCAGCACGCGCTCGACATAGAGCTGCGTCGCAGGAAGCGCCGGCGTGCCGAGCGTCTGCCGGACTCGCGTCTCACCGGCATGATACGCAGCCAACGCCAAGGAAAGGTCCCCGTCAAACCGGTTCAGGAGCCGTCGAAGCAGCGCCGCACCCGCATAGATATTGTCCTTCGGATCGAACGGGTCCAGCACGTGGAGCGCTGCCGCAGTCAGCGGCATGAGTTGCATCAACCCGATGGCCCCTTTCGACGACACCGCTTCCGAATTGAAATTCGATTCGACCTTGATCACGGCCCGCAGGAGGGCGGGGTCGAGTCCGTACTGCGCGGCGGAGCGAGCAATGAGCGAGGCGATCGATTCGGGCGCGCGAGGAAACGGGACATCCCGCATGCCGGAATCGACCGCGACCCGGCTCACCGGAGGCATCATCACCACCAGGCACCCTGCCACCACAAATGGGCAGAGCACGCGGGCCACGCGCTCCCAACGAGAATTCCATTCCGGCTCTTGCATGATCGTGCGAGGACTCGAGCGACGTAGGCCAGGCTCGTCCTACCGGGCCTCCTCATCGAGGCTTCTGATGAGCACGGCTCGCCCCTGCCGATCGAACCAGGATTGGATACGATCGCCCACATGAGCGGGCCGATCGATCCTCGTGTTTTGATCATGGGGGATACGATATTCCTGCCCGCGAACATCGCGCACCAGATACGCTCCGCCTTCCACGGCTTGCACCTGACCGACCAACGACCCGCCCGGCTGGTCACCCGGCCGTGGCCGCAACCGGGATTTGCGCACCGAGCGTTCCCGTCACGATGCCCATGCCAAGATGTTCCTGCGGAGAAGGAGCCTGCAGGGCCGACTGTGTACAGCCCATCACGAAGAGCCCCATGGGAAGGACGAACAACAAACGACCGCACACCGTGAGCAAGGGCATCATGGCTGTGACCTCCAGGGATGATTGGTAGGGAAGCCGGTGCAGGAGAGGCCTGCGCACCGTCACGTCACTATTCCATGGAGGGGCGGAATGCTCAAGAAAATGACAGAAATCGACTCCGAGGGAAATCGATGGACGGTCTGGAAACGCGGTTACCCGGAAGTGGGACGCGACACTATGACGTTACGTTGGTGATGCCACAGGTAGGCCGAATAGAGCGTCGCCGTCAGCACCACACCCATCAGCAGCATGAGACACAACACCGCGAGGGCGCTACCCGTGGCATTGTGGTAGCTCCCGTAAATCACGTGCAACGGCTGGTCGGTGAAGGGACTGAAGTGAGAGAGCCATCCGAAGACCAACCCTCCGCATCCGATGATGGCCCAGAACAGGGGCCCGACAACCCCTCTGCGGGACAGCCGTAATCCCATTCCAATCACGAGGTAGATGGCGGCGACGACGAGCACAAAACCCACCGATTGCCCATCAAGCGGCCAGTGGAAGTCTCCCCGAATCAAGTGGTCGAGCGTATGCATCCCATTCAGCCATCCAATGACCAGGATCAGACGAACAAGGGAACGATCCACGGTCATGCGTCCACCGGGCTGACATCCGGCCCGTTCTCGCCGACGCAACGAAGATGCTCCTTCAGCCAACAACGATCCATCACTACCTGCAATCCGGCCCGGCGCGCACGTTCAGCCGCTGCCTCGTCGATCACGCCCTCCTGGAGCCAGACGGCCTTGGCCTTGACCAGGATGGCCTCGTCGACGACCGCACCTGCCTCTTCAGAGCGTCGAAAAATATTCACCAGATCGACCGGACCGGGCACAGCAGAGAGTGCCGGATAAGCCCGCGCCCCCAACACGCCCGACTCCCGCGGATTTACCGGGATTACCACCTTGCCCTGCTGCTGCATGTAGGCAGCCACGCGGTATGAGGGTCGGGCCGGATTCGACGACAATCCCACCACGGCAATCGTCCGGCATTCGCGGATCAGCCGCACGAGCCACTCCTGCGAGTCCTCACCGGTCATGGAGCCCCCCAGAGATCTTCCAATCGCTGCGCACGCCCGCAGCTATATTTGTAGAATTTGTACCGGACCGGATTCTTCGTATAAAAATCCTGGTGATAGTCCTCGGCCGGATAAAACGTCGAAGCCATGGTGAGTTCCGTGACAATCCGTCCGGGGAGCCGCCCGGATTGTTCGATCGCGCGTTTCGACTCCTCGGCCAGGCGCTTCTCTTCCTCGCCCTGGTAAAAGATCACAGCCCGGTATTGGGTGCCATGGTCGCAAAACTGTGCATTCGGCGTGACCGGGTCCACGTTGTGCCAAAAGGCATCGAGTAGTGCCGCATAACTCACTTTGGCCTGGTCATACACCACTTCGACAGACTCAGCGTGACCCGTTCCACCGGCAGAGACCTGTTCATAGCTGGGGTGTTCGACCCGCCCGCCCATGTATCCGCTGGTCACTGCTGTGACGCCAGGAACTTTCTCAAACACTTCCTCCATACACCAGAAGCACCCTCCGGCAAAATACGCCTTCGCAGGACCGGCAGGACCAGCGGCCTGCCCGGTCGAAACCAGTGAACCCGCCAGCACCATCGACAACACCAGCCACCCACACATGCCTCTGCCTGTCATGATGTTCATGGAATGAGTCCTCCCTGCAACTGACCCGACTCCTCGCTGTTCATCTTACCAAAGCACGTGAGCTGCTGCGATCGGAGTGCCGGAGCGGTCCCTCATATCTACGAGCGTCGCAATCGAACGGATGTTTCTGTATGATGGATACGATGAAACGACTGGCTTCGCTTGTGGGACTGGTGGCGGCGCTGACGCTTTCCGGATGCGCCTCCTGGTTCATGAAAGGGGAGGCACCGGAAGTCCTGGTGACCAACGTCACACCGCTGGAGGCGAGTGCCTTCGAACAGCGACTTCAGGTGGATCTTCGTATTCGGAACCCCAATGACTTCGATCTCGCCGTCACCGGCATCGACTTCCGGCTCGATCTCAACGGTAACCGGTTGGTCCGTGGGCTTGGTAATAAGGAACTGGTCGTCCCCAGGCTGAGCGATTCCGTCACATCAGTCGAAACAAGTACCTCGACCTTACAGGTCGTCCGCCAGCTGTTGGCCTTCTCCGGCGACCAGCCGCTCACCTACCACGTGACGGGCGTGCTGCATACCAAGGAAGGCCGCCTCCCCTTCGACAGCTCCGGTGTGCTGCTGGAAAAAGGCGCGTTATCCGGCTCTCCCGCTGCTCCCTGAGTAGACTGCCCCCGTCATTCGTCGTTCGTGAAGCGTGGTTCGTCTCTCTTCCGGATCAATGAGCTGATGGCGTATAGCACGTAGCGTATGGTCTGACAGAGAGGGCTATCAGCCATAGGCTCTTACGTCCCCGCGTGGTACGTTCACGTCTTACGTTTGACGCTTCATGGGCGTTGAGAACGCCACTGACAGGCTTCTTCAGCCGCTTGCTAGCCCGGACTCTTCATGGAGGCCGTCGCGAGGCGTTCGAGACCGAAGCCCGCCGGGGCTGCTCGCAAGTGAGGCCGACGCAGGCGTACTTGCAGTCCGTCGAGGAGGCCGAACGAGAACGGCCCCGCCGGGCGAAGGGATCGGACGACGCAGCAGGCCTGCATGAAGAGTCCGGGCTAGACTCCGCCCCAGGAGCGCGCCCCCTGCACAAGATCCGGTTGCTGCTGTTCGAACTGCTTCATCATGAGCCCGATGGCTTCTTCCGGACTGTCCACGGAAGCGATAAGCCGCCCACCGAGTTTCTTGAAAAATTTCTCCTCGGCCGGCGTGGCCCCGACCAGAATCACCGGCTTTCCCGCCTTGAGCGCAAGCGCCACCTCCGACACGGTGCCGGCCCCCATCAGCCCGCAGACTACCACCACATTGCTGGACATGACGTTGACGTTGTTGCGGGCATTGCCCATTTCGGTGATGATAGCCAGATCGACATACTTGGACACGCGTTCACGAGCCGAAGGCAGCACCCCGATCGTCAGGCTGCCGGGAACCTTCTTGGCACCCTGACAGGCGGCATCCATCACGCCGACGTCACGACCGCCCGTCAGCACCACCCACTCGCGTCGCGCAATCAATTCGCCCAGCACGCGAGCATTGTCGACATCTTTTTTCCTGGCCTTGGCCGGCCCCATGACTCCTACAATGTATCGCATGCCTATCCTTGGGTTCGCCCGCCGCATTGCGGCTGCCACCAGCCGGTCACCGCCACCGTTGCGTAATAAATGGCCCAGAAGTCCGGATCGTCGGCAAGCCTCCCATACTGCTCAATATCGGACTCCGTCACCAATCCTGTCGCCACATACTTCGCTTGAAGCTGCTCGGCAGACAATTTCATCATCTGCGGAATCAGGTCGCCGCCTGCGGACAAATGTCCCTCGTGTTCCACTGTCACCTGATCCAGGTGATGGCGCTGAAACAAGACGGGCAATTTCGCGCCAAGGGCATGGTCCATCCCCAGCGATGTGAACATCCGTTCGATCGCACCGCTCACTCGCTCGAATGCCGCCCGGGCCTCGTCCGGTCCGGCCACGGCGCGAGCCGCTTGAAAATCCGGCTCTTCGATCACGACCCACCCGCCCGGTTTGACGCACCGCAGCATTCGCTCAAACGCCGTCTGATAATCCGCAATATGGATCATCACATACCGCGCATGCACCAGATCGAACGTGGCGGGCGCAAGCTCCATCTCGCAGATATCACCCTGTCGGATTTCGATGGTCGAGCTGCCGCTCCCGCGCAAGAACCTCGGGTTCGTGTCGATCGCCACCACCTTGCCGGATGGCCCGACCCGCTGTTCCAGCCAACGCACAATGGAGCCGGCTCCCGCTCCCACTTCCAGGCAGTGCCACCCGGTGGTCAGTCCAGTGGCTAACATTCGTCGTTGCGTGCCCGGATCGAAGATCCGTTCCAGCATCTGCAACCGTTCTAATTCGCGATCCCCTTCAGTGGCATGAAACACGTAGTCCGTCTTCAGCATCTCTTATCCTTTGTCCGGCACACAGATGCGCGCCACCGGCATGGAACTCTAAAATCTCGATCCCGTTAATGTGACGTCGGCCTGTGCCCATGCGGCACGAAACCGGGCTTCTTCCTGGGTCGCATCCTTGTTCTGAGCCCGCAGGCTTTGCATCAGTCCGTGCAACGCCCATCCATTCTCGGGGTTGAGGCGCAAGTCTTCCCGATACACGGCTTCAGCCTCGGCCGGACGTTCCGCCAGCAGCAGAACCGCTCCCAGATTGTGGCGCACCGGCTGAACCCAGAACGGCGGCTCACTGTAGGGCAACGACGCCTCCCACTGCAGCGCCTCGCGCAAGGCCTGAATTCCGGCCTCGTATTGCCCGCGCCGCGCGGCCATTTCCCCGACCAGGACCCGCTCAGCCACCTTCAACATCGTACGACTGATCTTGCCTTCCGCCGTCTTGGCGCGAGCGAATGGCTTCATCGCCTTCCGGAGATTCGACAATTCCCCCTCGGCGCTCCCGAATCGTGTCGTCGCGGCGAAGGCCAACCCGCGCGAAAAATGCCAGAGACCTGTGGTGAGCCGCAGACTCTTGGACGGCGGCGGGTGCCTGATCAGGTCGCCCCACTGGCCGAAGCGGGCCATGGTCAGCAGCACCGTCGGCGCATACCATTCCAGCGACGGCTCCGTGGCAATCTCGTCAGCCGGAACCTTCACCAGGAGATCCCGCGCGACTTGCAGGGCTTCCGTGCTTCGGCCTTCCATCATCAAGGAGGCATTCAGGAAATGGAGGTTGTGCGCATAGTATCCCGATGCGTAGTTGCCCTCAAGGGGGTGACGGGACAAATACTCATGATCCACCATCGCGGCGGTCGCATTACGCTCCGATGCCTCCCGATAACGCCCCAGCCGCATGTAGATATGCGCCGGCATATGCACCAGATGTCCGGCACCCGGCATCAGCGAGGGCAACCGCTTCGCACAGTCGAGCGCGCGCTGAGGGTCGGGCGAGGCCTCGACCGCATGAATGTAATAGTGACAGGCACCCGGATGATCCGGATGCTGCCGCAGCGCCGCTTCCAACGTCGCCACGATCTCCTCCGTCCCCGGTTGAGGCCGCCCATCCGTGCGCCAGTAGTCCCATGGCCGGAGCACCATCATGGCTTCAGCCGCCAGGGTCGCGGCTGAAGCATCATCGGGAGCCTCCCGCGCGACCTGACGCATCGCGTTGGCATAGGCGTCGTCCTTCGCCTTGCGGGTCACTGATTTTTTAACCGAATAGCGAGCGGCAAGGGCCTCCACGTAGGCTCGCTCCCCGGCGGTGGCTAGCGACAGACGCGCAGTAGCCTTCTGAACCGCCTCCACGGCGCGCGGTTCCACCTTGGGATCCATGGCCGCGTTAATGTTCGGCCCCAGGCTCAACGCCACACCCCAATAGGGCATGGGCGCATCGGGATCGAGACGGGAGGCCTCGGCGAAGGCCGCCATCGCCTCCTCGTGATTGAAGGCATAGACCAGCCGGAGCCCTTGATCGAAAAATTTTTGAGCGAGGTCCGACGTGGTGGTAATCTCGTGATGCAGAGAGCCGAGATTCTCGAACAGCGTGACCTCCGCCCGCGCGACTCCACCCGAACCAGGCAGCGCCAAACCCACGACCATCAAGCCGTGAACCAGCGCCCTCGCATATCGCCCCTTGACCATGGCCCCCTCTCCTGCTCGGTTCTTCGTAGGTGAGACGGACAACGCCGTCATCCTGCGACGACTCCACCACCCCACAGAACGACACAAATTAGCAGTCCCGTCGAGAAGTTGCTAGTCGGAGCACGTCGACAAGAGAAGATGGGTTGGAATAGCTGGGGTACGTTGAGGTTCTGAACGATGCGAGAACAACGCTGGCGGTCGTTTTCAGCGTCCTGCTCGATCGGCAAGAATTAGGCGTTGAGGTAGGGAACCTGGGACGCTTCGGCAGAAGCCTCCCGTCGGTCTCTCGAAGATTTTTTGTCACGCTCACGATACGGAATCGCGCGTGACGGCACGAGGGAAAGCTCCAGCTCGGCAGGCTGCGCCAACTCCATGTCCTTGCCCATATACATCAAGACCTTCTGCTGGGAGGTGACCAGGGCGCGCAAATCGTGAAGCTGCGCCGTCAACTCCTCGACCTGGGCCTGTTGAGTCGACACCTGTTCACGTAGTTGATCGACTTCCGCCTGGGTGGACCGGGTATGTTCGATCACCCACTCCTTGAGCTCACGAGCCTGCGCGGTCAACGCGCGTTGGACAAAGCCCGCCCGGTCACGAAGCCGGAAAATCGCATCCCCGACCGAGCCTTCCCAGCGTCGAGCCGGAACCAGCCCGGTTTCAGCCTCGACTGCCTGCTCGACATGCCGGGCAACGGGTGCTCCCAACCATTTAGACACACGCTGTCCTAGCGGCTGCACCGCCCGCTCCTCGGATCGGCCATACTGGCACCAATCCTCGAACCGTTCGGTCATATCTTCCAATTTCACGAAGACTTTGCTGATGGTCGCGCGCAACGGCGAAGGCGCAAATGGATTCACGCCGCCCTTCTCGGACTTGTCCGGGGCGAAGGTGAGGAGATGAATCGGTTTTTCGGCCAAACGCTGCTGTTTACGCTTCATAAGGACACCGATATCTTATTGGTCGGTACTCGTTCATTCATTACTCTTTCCACTAGTCTGAGTCAATGGCCGGAACAGGTTTTTTGCCCTCCGGAGCCCCCGGATTCCCGTGACCTCAACCAGGCTTAGAACCGAGTGACGCTTGAAAAATTAAAGTCGTGAATCCGCATGGCGGGCACCAGGAACTTCCCGGTTTCCGACGTGACCGCTTCGACCGGGGCGGTGTAGGTTTCCACCTGGTTGAAGGCCCGCAGGGGGCTCTCGTGAAACCGGAAGTTCCGGACGGCCGACGTGATCTCCCCGTTTTCAATGAGGAAGGTGCCATCCCGCGTCATGCCGGTGAGTGTCAGGTCGGACGGATTGACGGGGCGGATGTACCAGAAATTCGTCACCAGGATGCCTCGCTGGGTCGTGCGGATGAGGTCGTCCACCCTTGTGCCGACGGGACGTTCACCGGATAAGTAGGGAGACTCCAGCGTCGTCAGTGGATCGATCCCATGTTCCTGCGCGGTATACCGATCGTGCAACAACTGGTTCAGCACACCCGCCTCGATCCAGCTGGATTCGATGACCGGGAGCCCCTCACTCGTAAATCCATGGCCGAGAAGGTCGGCATGGGCCGGCTGATTGAACAAAGACAGCCGACGGTCGAGGATACGAGTGTTCAGTTTTCTGCTGAACGGACTCGTTCCCTTGTAGAAGGATTTCGCATCCAACATCCAGATCATCCAGCTCAGCAGCCCGGCGACGGCCGCCGGCTCCAGAATGACCGTATACCGACCCGGCGGCAATTCCTGCGGTTCGTCCGCCCCTCGTTTGGCCTTGATGATGGCCGCCAACGTGCGCTCCTGCACATGCAAACGATCGATGGATCGATGGGCCGCCGCCGACCAGCCGGTAGCTTCGCCGGCCTGCACCGTCAGACTGAACCGAGCCTCGGTGCGTTCCTCGTACGCCCGCAATCCCGTGTCAGCCGCCAGCCCCACGATCGCCGTGCTGGACGACACCGTCCCGGCCGCGTTTAGATTCTCCATCTTGCATTGGCCGATAGCCTCACGCGCATAATCGAGCCGCCGCGCCGGTCCGGCTGCACTCGTTTCGGGACGCGAGGTCGGCAGCGACAGATAGGTCTGTGGCCCGACGGGGGGAAGATATTCGGGATCTTCGGGAGAGATGCGGGCAATGCACTCGGCCTGCTTGAGGGTTTCCCGCACCGCCCCGGCGGTAAAATCCGTCGTGCTCGCCGTGCCATGTTGTCGCCCGAAGGCCACCGTAATCGACAGGGCGCCGCGCCGCTGATTCACATTCTGAATGACCTGATTGTTCGCGAAGCGAGTCGTGCCGCCATGGACATCGCGCAACGACAGATAGGTGTGGTCACCCGTCGAGTGACTCATCACCAGCTCAGCCAGGAACTCGAATTCCTGCCGGCCCGTCAACTTCGGCCACGATGGAGTGATCGACGACGTCATTCGTTGGCCTTCGCTTCTCCGGCAATGACGTCCACACGCCTGAACCGGGCATGGGAGGCGGCATGGGTCATCCAGCCTGCTTGGCCCGGCTGGCCTTTGCCGCAGGTAATGAATCCATACCGGCGGCGATGGCTGCGATCGGCAACACCGTCGCACCGCCCCCAAAACTCCGGGGTAATGCCGTGATAGATCACATCCCGCACCATGTGCGTCCGTCGGCCGTTCTCTACGAGCCAGAATGCATCGCCCCCGAACTGAAAATTGTACCGTCGCTGATCGATACTATAGGAGCCGTGACCTTCGATGTAGATGCCCCGCTTCACATCGGCCAGCAGTTCATCGAGAGTGGCGGTGCCCGGCTCCAGCCCGATGTTCGCGATACGCACCATCGGCACGCTCCCCCAACTATCGGCCCGATTGGAGCCACGAGAACGGTCCTCGTTGATACGCGGCGCCACCTCGCGGTTCGTGCAGTATCCGACGAAGAGTCCCTCCCGCACGATGTCCCACTTCTGGCAACTCACTCCATCGTCGTCGTATCCCGTTGCCGCCAGCGTCTGCGGCTCGGTGTTGTCGGCCACCAGATTCACCTGAGACGAGCCATACCGGTAGGTGCCGCGTTTATCCGGTGTCAGAAAACTCGTACCGGCATAATTCGCCTCGTAACCGAGCGCGCGATCCAATTCACTCGGATGCCCACAAGACTCGTGCATCGTCAACGACAGATGCTCCGGATCGAGCACCAGATCGTATCGCCCGGCCTCGATCACCGGCGCCCGCACCTTCTCCACAGCCTGCTCGGCGATGCGCGCGCCTTCGCGGGCAAAGTCGATGTCGCGGATCAACTCATACCCCGTGCGTAAATGCGGGCTGTTGAACGAACGCGTGGCAAAACGTCCATCCTGAACCGCTGTGGCACTGCACTCGCCCTGCACCGCCAGCAAGGTGAACTCAAGATGGGAGCCTTCGGTGGAGACAAAGAGTTTGCGGTCACGTTGGGCCCAGAAACTGGCGTGGCTTCTGACGACGCCCTGGTGTCGCTGAATGACATCCATCGTGCTCAGCAGCAACGACGTTTGTTCTTCCAGGGGAACCGCGAAGGGATCCAGCCGACAGGGAGTGACGATACGATCGCGATGCACGGGCTCAGGCGCCAGATGTACCTTCGTGATGGCGAGCGAGGCCGATCCTTTGGCAATTTCTACGGCGAGGGCCGCCACACGTGGAATTTCTTCGAGGGACATGACGGAGCTGGCCGCAAATCCCCAGGCGCCGCGATGCAGCACCCGAATGCCGAACCCGCGATCGGTGCTCTCGCGGATGTGGGCGATGCGCCGGTCTTCACCGCTGATCGTCCGGGTCGTCGTATCGAGCAGACGAATATCCGCATACTCGACCCCGGCCGCGCGCACACGAGACAGCGCCAGTTCGGCCAACTCGTCCCACAGCGGTCCACTCATAGCAGCATCTCTCGTTGCGGAAGGAGGCCCAGGAAGTCTTGCGTAGTATAACAAGATCGCGGGGGCCGATTCCTGCCTTTTCATCGACAGGCCGTTCACCTATGATGCTCGCCGTATGTTCTCCCCCGAACAGACACCGCGACGGCGAATCATCGAGCTGCTGACCGGCACATTGCTCTCTTCCCATCAATTAGCCCAGCTCCTTGGCATGCCGGAACGCCAGGTGGAGGACCATTTGACGCACATCGTGAAAACCCTGTCGCGCGATCCCGCGCGGACATTCCTGCTCGAACCGTCGGAATGCCAGGATTGCACGTACGTCTTCCGCGAGCGAACCAGACTCACCCGTCCCAGCCGTTGCCCGCGCTGCCGCAGCGAAGCCATTACCTCCCCGCGATTCGGCATCCGCGAGGAAGGCCGCGCGTAATATGACACCGGACTGCCTTCTTGCACCCGCTGATGTCTTGAGCGAGACTACACAGATGCCTCATCCCGTCACGACGTTGCGCGACATGTCAGCCGAAAGGACCGCCGCATGAACAGAGTTGCTGCCTGGATCATCCCGAGTCTCCTCCTGGTCCTGTCCGCCTGTGGTCCCGACCAGGCTGCGCAGCTGCTTGAGACGGCCCAGTTCGAAGAGCGCCAGACCAATCGAGCGCACGCTAAAGAACTCTACGAAGAGATCCTCCGTCACTACCCAGACAGCCCCGCCGCCAAAACGGCGCGTGCGCGACTGTCTGAACTGGCCGCCACACCTTAGCCCCCGTTATATATCTCTCCTGGAATCGCCGCGGGATGCGTAGAAAGGTCGTCACCTTGGTCCGTCGTTCGTGAAGTGTGGTTCGTCTCTCATCCGGATAGAGGAGCGTATGGTCCGAAGAGAGGGCCATCAGCCATATGCTCTGAGTCCCCGCGAGGTACCTTTCACGTTTCACGTTTTACGCTTCCCCGGCGCGGAAACCAGGGAAAGAAGGCGTTCGTGGTTCGCCGATACTCCGCATATTCCTCCCCACGGCTCGTCATGGTCTGCGCTTCCGTCCAGGGAATGCCGGTGACCTTCAGCAGCGCTACACCCATGGCCATCGGGCCGATCAGCGTCAGGCCCCACCCTCCCGTAGGAATCGCCAGCGCCATCCACACATAACTCCACCAGTGCAACCATTCAAAAAAGTAGTTGGGATGGCGTGAATAGCGCCACAGACCGAACCGGCACACACGATCTGTATTCCACGGCTTGCGGCGAAACGCAGCCAACTGCCAATCGGCCACGGCCTCACCCGTGACTGCTACAGCCCACCAGAGAAATCCAATCAGGTCCCAAAAGTGAAACGGCGGATGGGGGTTCTGCATGACCACGAGCGGCGGGAGAGAAAAAAACGCAATGGCGGCGGCCTGGAGCTGGAAATACCAGAACATGCGCGAGGACTCGTGTGCGCCCCATCGGCGGCGTAGCGCGCGGTATCGCCCATCCTCCTGCTTGTGCCACACCCGGTCGATGAGGACATGTGTGCCGAGACGGACAGCATAGAGGAAGATCATCGAAGCCACCAGCAATCGCCTGACCGGTTCTCCCGCACCGGAGCCGGCGTACCACCACACCACCAACGCCAGCCCGTAACACCAGCCCACATCGGCGATGGAAAGGTTACGCATGCGACGTTCGACCAACCACAGCAGGACCATCAAGGCTGCGGAAGCAGCCCAGGCGGTGATGAGGAGGGACAGGGGATCTCTCGCCGTCATGCGATCAGCTACCGGACATGAACTGCACACGAACCGGATTCACCGCACAGAATCAAGCAATTGTACTATGACGGCTTCCATCAAGACAGGGCCGCCGGGGTAGCATGGCATTCGGATTCAGAGGCAGGTATGATTCACCATCAGCACTGGGCGAGCGCCGTCACATCACACCGGAGGGACCGTCATGAACGTGTGTTTCGTCAAAGCGCTGATCGTCGCGATGGCCATTGCAGTTGCGGTACCGGCCCCATCTGAGGCCGGTGACAATGCTTCGCCGAAAGCTGCTCACCCTGCAAAGGGCAAGACACTCTTCATCAAACACTGCGCCGGATGTCACGGAGTCCAAGGCAAAGGAGATGGATACAAACTACTTGGGCCCGATCCAGCGAATCTCACGGCACCGGCGACCAGAAAAAAATCCGACAGTGCCCTGCTGGCAACCATCCACGAAGGCAAACCGAACATGCCGTCCTGGAAAGGCCTGCTCTCCGAACGCGACATTCGGAATGTGCTGGCCTACATCCGCACCTTGCCTCACTAACCTACCGGTCACCGGGAGCTGTGGTTCCAAGGATCGTCGCCCTCCGACGAACCATTGGTGAGCCATTGACGAAAACCTGGCAGGCGGAAGGACAGCAGCGCCTGCAGCTTGTCGCTTCGCATCGAGAGATCCGGAGGACGAGGCGGGCCGTGATAGTCGGCGACTGACCCGGGCTGAATCCAGAGCCGGAGCTCCGGATAACGCTTCGCCAGCAACTCGCCGATTTCCCATCGAGACAAGCGCTCGCTCCCACCCAGGTGATAAAGGCCCGCCCGCGGCTGCGCGGCGAACTCCCACAGGGCGCGTACCAATGGTCCGGCTGGAATGGGGCAGCGGAACTCGTCCGTGAAGAGCGTCAACTTCGTCCCCTTGGCCGCAGTCCGTAACATGTCTTCAACGAAACTCCGATCACGGGTCGACGACGTACCGGCCGTGAGGGCGATACGAACGATCGAATGGGCCGGATTCTCGAGCACCACCTGCTCCGCTTCTGCCTTCGTCTGTCCATACACATTCAGGGGATGCACGGCATCCGTTTCGACATACTGTCCCTTCGCGCCGTCAAACACCTGATCGGTAGACAGAAAGATAAAGGGGATGTCCCGGGCGGCGGCAGCCAGAGCGCGAGTCGCATCGACATTGATTCGCCTGGCCCGCGCCGGGTCCTGCTCGCAGGCGCCGGTTCGGCTCAGGGCCGCACAGTGGATCACCAGAGCCGGTCTCGATCGGTCCCAGAGTTCCTGCACCTGCATTAGGTCGGTCAAATCTGCCTCGGCCCTGGTGACTCCGCGCACATTCCACTGCGGGGCCCACCGAGCAGCAGTGCTGACGAGGTACCCGCCGATCAGCCCGCCGGCACCCGTAATCAAGACGGTCGGTTTCATGCGTGACTCCGGCCGAGGCGACGGATCTCCGGCACTTCAATCACCCGACTATCGGACGGTAGCTGTTCAATCGCCCACAGCATCGTCACGAGCATCTCCTCAATGGTGACCAAACCAAGCCTCAGAGCGGCGGCTCTCGTTCCCGGGAACTGCTCCATCAGCCGATAGACCGGTTGCAGCGCCAATGGCCACCAATGACCGGGGCCGAGAATATACCAGGGCCTGAGGATCGTCGCGACCAACCCCGCTGCCGCAATCGCCGCTTCGCACTCGCTGCGCACAGCAATGTAGTCCCGCATGACAGGAGCCGGATGCGCCACGCTGACATAGACCATCTGTCGCACGCCGGCCTCACGTGCGGCACGGATCGCCGCCATGGCCGAAGGTCCATCGATGGCGCGGAACTCCGGGCCTTTCCAGGGCGCGGGTTTCGGCACACCGACGAGTTGCACAAGCGTATCGGCGCCCCGCACTTGCTCAACGAATGTGCCGCTCTCCAGCGGATTGCCGACGACGACCTTACACCCGGACGGAACAGCCCCGACAGAGGCGGCACGGGCCAACGCAGTGACATGATGCCCGCGCGCGAGCAACCGTGGAATGAGCCGCACGCCGAGATAGCCGGTTGCGCCGGTCACAAACACTCGACGAGTTGGGACGGACGTCGTCATGGCTGCGTGAGAAGGGCGGGCCGGGCGCTCGTGAAGTCGGCCCAGCCGTCCGCTTGAGGCATCTCTTCGCGGCCCTTCGCCACAAGCCGGGCCGCTGCCGTCACAAGGGCCGACTGGTCTTCCGCCGACAACCCGAGATTGGTCTTAATGTAGGTCGCGCGATCTCCTAACGGATCGCTGGCCGGCAACTGGCGTAGTGCAATGTGCCAGAACAGGCAGGTTCCTCCGTTTCCGTTCAGCCCTACCCGAAAGGTGCCGAACATGGACGCATCCTGTTGTGACACAGGAATTCCGGCCAGCTCCAACACATTGCGCCGATGGCCTCTGAGCAGCGCCGCCGCTGCGGAGAGCGGTTTACGCTGCTCATTGAGCTGACGGCCTGTCGCATCGATCGACACGACCAGACACCCGCGGGGAAACCGATCGGCCATCGATTGCTCAGACAGCGCGTCGTTCACCACCTGCATCAGCGTCCGGATACCGAGATTGTCCGCCGCCCCGCCGTCGTAGGCCAGCAGCGGGGGCTGTCCGGATGGCGTGCCGTTTGCCATGCCATAAGGAATCGCCAGCGGCTCCAGCACGCCGGGATAAGCCGCGGACATATACACCGCGCGCGCGATGCTGAAGGGAGCGAGGGGCTGGCCCAGCGCAGCAAACCGTTCACTGGAAATAATCAGCGGATCCCCGGTGAGGGCATCGGTGGCGTTCAAGAGGAGAATCGGTCGTGACGGATTGAGATCCCCAAAGGTTGCGCCGCGAAAGAGGCGGTCGTCCAACACCTGAATGATCTGTTCGGCTGGAATCCGGTCGGTCAACGCATACCGGATTGCGTTCTGAGGCATGGCATACCAGGGGCCCAGGATGGCCCCCTGAAAATCACGCCCGATCTGCTCCACGAAACCGTTTTGAAAACTGAAGTCGCGGTAGCCCTCCAGCGCATAGGACGCCGCGGGCAACCCACCTCCCGACACCGCGGACAACACATCGACCTGCTGCAGCAAGCCCAGGCGGTCCAATTCCTTCATCACCGCCGCGCCGAACACGGCTGCACGGCTCCCTCCCCCGGAGAAGGCCAGCCCGACGAACCGGCCATCCGCCAGTTCCTTCTCTCCCAAGTGCAGCGTGGCTCTCGTGTGAAGGGGGCGAAATTCGGGAGGCGATGCCGGGGGAGGATCAATGGCCGTGCAGGAGGCGGAGGCCAGGGCAAGCACCGCCAACCAGCGGCTTAGAGTACGTCCCCGTAACATGCTCATGGATGAATCTACGGCCGAATGCGGAAAATGGATGTGCCTCTAGTAAGAAATCCTGGCTTTGGGGCGGACGCTAACAGGATGCTGACGCCGTACGAGCATACAGCAGCCATGTGACTCTCAAAGACTCATAGACTCGCGCAGTGGCCGTCGCAGGCTGTTCAAAAAGGCTGTCCGGCAAGGCCGCAGCCAGCGGAGAGGCGATGCGTACCCTCTGCGGTACGTGGAGCCTCTTCGCGCCGCGAGAACGCCGCCGGCAGCCCTTTTTCAACAGCCTGCTAATTCCTGGTCAGTTTGCGATAGCGTATGCGATGTGGCTGGTCGGCTTCCTTGCCGAGCCGCTTCTTGCGATCGGCTTCGTATTCGCTGTAGTTGCCTTCGTACCAGACCACTTTGCTGTCGCCTTCGAACGCCATAATGTGGGTGGCGACACGGTCTAAGAACCAGCGGTCGTGACTGCTGATGACCGCGCAGCCGGCAAATCCCTCCAACCCCTCTTCCAACGCGCGCAACGTGTTCACATCCAAGTCGTTGGTCGGTTCGTCGAGGATGATGAGGTTGGCGCCTTCTTTCAGCATGCGCGCCAGGTGCACCCGGTTCCGCTCACCGCCTGAGAGGTCCTTCACCTTCTTCTGCTGATCGGTGCCGGCGAAATTGAAGCGGGCGCAGTAACCGCGGGCGTTCACTTCGGCCTTGCCCAGCATGATCGTGTCTTGTCCTTCGGAAATGATTTCGTACACCGTCTTATTGGGATCGAGCGAGCGATCCTGATCCACATAGCCAAGCTTGACCGTTTCGCCGATGCGGATGGTGCCGGTATCCGGTTTCTCCTTGCCGATGATCATGCGGAACATGGTGGTCTTGCCCGCGCCGTTGGGACCGACGACGCCCACAATGCCGCCCTTCGGCAGGCTGAACTCGACATTTTCATACAGCACGTTGTCGCCGAAGGCCTTGCTGATGCCCTTGGCCTCGACCACCAGATCCCCGAGCCGCGGTCCCGGCGGAATATAGATTTCCAGATCGGCGGCCAGCTGGTCCTGCTTTTGGTTGACCAATTCCTCATACCGATTGAGACGCGCCTTGCCCTTCGACTGCCGGGCCTTCGGCGACATGCGAATCCATTCCAACTCATGTTCGAGCGTTTTCTTGCGCTTGGATTCGGCTTTCTCCTCTTTCTCCAACCGGTCCTGTTTCTGTTCGAGCCATGCCGTGTAGTTGCCTTGGAAAGGAATGCCGGAGCCGCGGTCGAGTTCCAGAATCCAGCCCGCCACGTTGTCCAGAAAGTACCGGTCGTGCGTCACCGCGATGACCGTGCCCTTGTACTGTTGCAGGTGCTGCTCCAGCCATTGCACGGATTCCGCATCGAGGTGATTGGTCGGCTCGTCGAGCAGCAGGATATCCGGCTCCTGGATCATGAGGCGGCAGAGGGCCACGCGGCGTTTCTCACCGCCGGAGAGCACGCTGATCTTCTGATCGGCAGGCGGGCAACGCAGCGCATCCATGGCGATTTCGAGTTCGCTCTCCAGTTCCCAGCCGTTGGCGGCTTCGATTTTTTCCTGCAGCTGCGCCTGCTTGTCGATAAGCTTTTCCATCTCATCGGGGCCAGCCTCGCCCATGCTGTTGCTGACCGCTTCATACTCGTGCAGCAGCGCCACCAGCTCTTTCTTCCCCTCCTCGACGACTTCTTTGACGGTCTTGTTGGAGTCGAGCTGCGGCTCCTGTTCGAGCAGTCCGACGCTGTAGCCTTTCGAGCGAGTGATCTCGCCGACGTAGTTGGGATCGGTCCCGGCAATGATTTTGAGTAATGAGCTTTTTCCGGATCCGTTCAAGCCCAGCACGCCGATCTTGGCGCCGTAGTAAAAGCCCAGATAGATATCGCGCAGGACCTGCTTCTTCGGCGGATAGACCTTGCCGACACCGACCAGTGAAAAAATTACTTGCTTATCGTTCGTCGCCATGCGCTCCCCTATCTAATGATCTTGCTGAGTTGAGAAGTATACGATCCCCAAGGATCGTTCACGAAATATTGTCCGCGCGTCGCTACAGCGAATGGATGAGTTCGGCGCCGGCCTTCGCCTGAGCGGCCAAATCGGTCAGCCCGGCCCTGACTTCCGATGCGTTGCGAACCGGGCTGGTGAACGCCACCCGTCCCCCTTGCATCCGCTCGGCCGTTTTGATCCGCAGATGAAAGCCCAGCCGATCAAGCTGGGTCACGCTCACCTGCTGCGCCTCCACCTTGCCATACACCCGGGCCAGGAGCAACAGCGTGGCTGTGTGCTGCTCATTCATGTCTCGGATCAACCCCGATGCCTCGTCGGCAAGCGGGTCCACTGCGGCCACCGCATAATCCGCAGGCGCGACCCAGCCCATCGAACCGAAGCCGCCGACGAAATAGATATCTGCGATTGCCATGCGAAAGAAACCGAAGTCGTTGAAGTCCACCCAATAGGCCGCATTGGCATGACGCGCCAGATACCGTTCGCGAACCGGGGCGCTCTCTTCTTTCGGCACACGCGTCACCGACCCCATCAACGTGACACGGGCAGCGCCCAGGGGATCGGTTCTGCTTTCCGGCGGCGTCACGAGCAAACTGGCGCGAGGATCGCCGAGGAGGTTTTGCGTGTGCATCGCCATGGTACTGATGAGAAACAACGGCTGCCCCTGGTCGTCCAACCCATAGGGCATCACCGAGCCGAACGGCCAACCGGGCTGCTTGCGCGAAATAGTCGAGAGCCCGCCCGTCTGTTGCAGATAGACCAGGGTCTTCGCCCGCTCGGCATGGGAGGGTTCAGGAACCTCAGGACCGTCGGAATCCGGCCCGCTGTTATGTTGTTGCGTGGATGACAACGATGCCTCTTTTCTGTGCAATAAGCTGCGCGACACCTTACCTGGATGCTTCCGGAATTTCCACTGAACGCGAGAAGGAACGAGAGCCGAGCGACGCCTGGCCTCTGCCCCTGGCAGGCTGCGGAAACACTCGATTGGTACGCAATACATGACGATCCACTCATGCGCCGTGTCGATTGGACAATAACCCGCAGGATGCGCAAAAAGGCCGTCCCCTCGTCCGTCGTTCGTGAAACGTCGTTCGTCTCTCGTTGCAGAATCGGCTGCGACATGCTCGCGAGATACGCTTCACGATTCACGCTTCACGGGTGTCGAGAACGCCGCTGGCGGACTTTTTCCGCATCCTGCTAGATGCCGAGATCTTCGGTGAGCCGCACTTCAGATTCATCGAGGATGTCTTCCAAGCAGGTAAAGCAGGAAAACGGGAATTGACTCACCGGAATCGCGCACACTTCGCCGACCGGCGATTCGTCCAGCGCCGGGCCACCGCATTCTTTGTGGATCAAGACAAGCATGGGCTCGTCCCTATCGTGATCGCATAACCACCCGACGAAACGTCTCCAAATGGTCCGGGCTGCTCAATCGGTGATCCCGAGCTCCGCATCGGCGTCCAACGGCTCTCGGAGTTAACCTTCCTTGCCGAGCACGTCTCGAAACGCTCGAAGGAATTCACCGGGTGTCAGTGCCGGAAACGAGGCCCAATCCCGCGCGCGGTCTGTGAGGAAGTCCCGCGTATTCCACGTGACAAGATAATCTACCGCCGCAATGCGCGCCGCCGCAAGAATCGGCGCATCGTTCCGATGAATGACGCGAGCGGCCTCTTGCGCGGCTGCACGAGGAGGATCTTCGACAACCACCGGCTCCAGACGGCGGAGCAGCAGATGGTAGTCATCCAGCACTAACGGAAGTTTTGACGCGAGATTCCGCTCCGCTTCCACCAGAACCTGTCTGGATACAACCAGCTCGATGACTCTTGCTTCGGCCAGTCGGAGCACTTCCCTGGCTGCGCCCGTCGGAGACACGACCCCTGCAATCAGTGCGCTCGTATCGAGAAAGACACGCCATCGTTTACGCTCCATTTCGCTCCCGATTGTACCGTTCCCGCTGTTCTTTAAGGTCCGCCAAGAGATCGTCCAGCTTCAGTCCGGTTTTCTTCATCGCCCGCGCGACCTTTTTCGCGACGGCATCTCCGATGAGCGGCCGCGGCGTGAGGAGCAACACCTCTCCGACCTTGACGACAGTCAGGGACACGTCTTCTTCCAGACGGAGCTCTTTTCGAATGGAGGCCGGAATCGTCAGCTGCCCCCTCCCCCACACTTTGACGGTTGGCACAGCGCCTCCTTCTGTGAAATGTGCGATATTCAGACAGTTTCAGATTTTCAGTATAGCGCAGACATGGCATGCCATCAAGCGATGCGAACACTGACCATCCATGCTGATCAACAGCCAGCCCGTGCTATCGACCTCTCAGCACAAGCCGTCGCACGGTCTCCAAATGGTCGGGACTGCTCAGACGGTGATCACCGGTTTTGAATAGGACTTCGATGGGAAATTCAGGATCCTGCGACAGCACCTGCTGCACGAAGGCCCAGCTTCCGTCTGGTTTGATCACCGCATCCTGTAGCCCATGCAGAATGGTCGCCTTGACGCGACGCGGCATGGTGAAGCGACGGCTCCAGAGCGCCTGGCTGTCCTCGACCCAATGCCAGGGAATCGGCGCATCCCGATGCATGGGCTCGTCGTCCCAGGGCATGGACCCGGTCGCCTGCCACCGCTCACGCCGCTCGGCGGAAATCTGCGACGCGCGCAGGTCCATCATATTGAACGCCGGGGCGATCAGGATCAATTCTTCCACCGCCGGCTGTTCCTGTGCCACCAGCCAGGCCAGCCATCCGCCGAGGGAATTGCCGACAATCGTCACCCGGGGAGAAGGCGTGTCTCGGCGCGCCTGGGGAGGGTGGGTAAGATCTGGACCATCGTTCAGCATTTTCGTGACGGCTTCAGCGTCTTCCAACCATTGCAGCAGACGATACTCGCCCCAGGCTCCTCCCGAATCGCCCCAGCCGCGAAAGTCGAAGCAGCAGAAGCCCCAGCCCCGTTCCCGGCACCATTGCGCCAGCGCCTTGCTCTTGTTGCCCCACCGCTTGGACAAAAACCCGGTGATGAACAGAATCTGACGATCCTTGCCTTCGAGGCGATCGCCACGGAGCATGGTGCCGTCTGCACCGGTGAGTGTGAACGCATCCATCGTGAGCCTATCGCACCGTCTTCAACAAAAAGCTGCCCAGCTTCCGCAAGACCGGTTCAGGAATTTCATGGCCGCCTCGAAACGGCTGCCAATCGACTGCCACGTCGGCCTGGAGAAATTCATCGCGCAATCGCTCGGCCATGGCGTAGGGCAGGATCGGATCCTGCGTGCCGTGGCTCTGAAACAGCGGCAGGCCTTTGCGCTTTGCCAGCAATGGCGCCCACTCCTGTTTTGCCACCAGGGTCCCGGAGAGCTGGATGAGTCCGGCATAGGGCTGGTTGCTGTGGAGCAATGCGTCACAAGACAGCATCGCCCCTTGCGAAAAGCCGCCTAACACCGTGCGCTTGGGATCGGCGCCGAGTTTCTTGTGTATCTCATCCAGCAGCACCGTCATGCGCTCCCGCGCTTCAGGCAACCCGCGCGGAATTTCGCCGGACATGTCGCGGACTTTGCCCGCTGCCCGATCCGCCTGGATGCGGGCCATGTCGATCATCCACCATGCGCGCGAATCGCCGAAACCCATCGGGATGGAAATCGGGGCTTCAGGAAAGAGAAAGCGCGTGCCGGTAGGCGCATCGAGATACTCACTGAGTGGCACGAGGTCGTCGCCCGGCGCACCGAAACCATGGAGCAGCACCACCAGCGGGCCGTTGCCCCCACCCTTATCGTCAGTGCCGCCCGTCAGGCGGACCGTGAGGCCGCCGAGCTTATCGATACGCATGGACTCGCATCTCCGCTAGCAGAGTGTTTCTCTGGGAGGGTACGTTGATGTCACGGGAAGGCGAGACCCTATTGACCCAGATACCAATATTGCAGGAAGGCCAGAGCGGCGACCAACGTCGCTTGAACGACCGGCTGCTGGTAGAAGGGAACAAAGGCTCCCTGTTGCACAGCCTCAATCTCACTGATGATCTGCCGCAGGTGATCACTCGACGGTCCCGGATCCACGCCTGGTTCGGCACACTCCTGCTGAGTCAGGGCACGATCGACTT
Source organism: Nitrospiraceae bacterium (assembly GCA_919902505.1). Taxonomy (GTDB): domain Bacteria; phylum Nitrospirota; class Nitrospiria; order Nitrospirales; family Nitrospiraceae; genus Nitrospira_A. The sequence goes on along the minus strand of CAKKRE010000009.1, from coordinate 3,392 downwards.
TCAGCTGAAGCGGTGCAAGCACCTTCCGCTTGGCTCCCACTGCGGCCAGATATAACATGCAGGCGCTGGCGAGAGCCACCAGACTGTTGACCGTGAGAGCTAGGATCAAGACCGGCGGAAAATCCCAATTGTCGAAGTAATGGCTTCGGGCGGCGATCAAGAGGAAGAGCGCCAGGAAGGGATACAGAATCCGTCGATTCACGATTTTAGTTCGCTCGACGATGAGGCGGATCTGCGTCATCTCACTCAACCCGGCGGTGGCCGGCATCTCCTGAACCCATTTTGTGCAGAGGACTACCGCATCCAGCACGGCTAGATTGAGAATGAGGAAAGACAAGACACTCAAAATAATGAACACCCTGTCGGCGGAGCAGCTGAACGTGCCGCGACAGGGCACGAAGAGACGGAGCTCTCCATCGTTCATAAACAGGCACAGGGGCAAGATCAAACCGAAATAGCCAGCTAATCCCAAGGCGACTCGCCCTATGCGCGGGGAAAATTTATGGGCTCGGCAGTAGCGCCCCCAAAGCGCACTCGCTTCGCCCGGATGGTCCTGCTTGGACCCATGGAAAATCCAGTCCAAGTCCCTCCAGAATCCTTTCAAGGCGTTCCGCCACCCGCCGGCGGTAGACTGACAGGATACATCGGGGAAAAACGACTTCGTGAGATCGTCGATATTGCTAGCGGAATCGGCGCTGGCCTTAATCTGGAAGAACAGGCACAGGGAGATGGCGAATACCCGCAGGGCTTCCGTGGGCCAAATGCTCATGCCGTCGGACCAGGAAAAAGGCTCATCTTCGGCATAGTTGAAGTGCACGATCTGGCACCAAAACCAAAGCGCTCCGATGACGGGAATGAAGACCCAGGCTGAGCGACGGATCCGTGCGAGGCGTTGTTCTGTCGGATCCAGTTCGTCTCGAGCCGTCAACCAGTTCCAGAGCCGTCCATACCCCCACAAAGCCAGGAAACCCAGAAGTAGGCCGACCATCCAGAGGGAGGCGATTCTCGGCGGCAGTTTGAGTCTTCCTGTGTCTCCATCGACATCGGTTCGCGCCGGATGGATGCTCTTCTCCCCACTGCGTGACTTGTCCACACTCAGATCGACCGCGCCATGGCGTCCAATTTCGAAGAGGCGCGGACGAATCAAAACGCTGTACTCCGTCGCGATGCCGTGAGAGCCTGGCAAGATGAATCGGGAAGAATCGCGGTTCTGTCCGGTCCCCGGCGGCTGATAGCCCACCCGGTCGATGGCCCGCAAGACGGCAAAGAACGTGGACGTTTGGAGGGAGTGGCGGAAAGGTGGGATGGCTTCCTGCAAAGACGACTCCAGTTGCAAGCCGAAATGGGACACCACGATGAGGTTGCGCGCCCACTTCTGCTCATCTTCGTGGAAGTACCGTGCATCCAGATCCGTGGCGAAGAACAATGCGTTCGGAAACTGCTCCCGCACCGCTTGAAGAATGAGGAGCGCATCGTAAGCATCTCGCCCCAGAATACCGATGGCCTTGACCTTCCTGCCCTCGGGGTTCGCGGCCTGATCCTGGTCCTCAGTCTCGATGCGAGCGACCAATCGGCGAACATAGTCGAGTTGCGAAGGCCCTTCAGGCCGTTCATACGAAGCAATATCGCGAAGCTTCGCCTGTCCGCCGTCAGTCTTGTCTTTTTCTTTCTCGGCGTCTTTGAGTTTGGATGTTCCCAAGGAATCGTTTGAGGTTTCCCCATCCAGCCCGCTCAGATAACTGTACTTCCTGATGTGAAGAGTGTGTGGCGAAAGGTCGCCTATCTTGAATGGATCTATACCTTCCTCCGTGGTGTCACATTTCCCACGTAATCGGTCCACGAGCGCCTTGGAGGGAGGATGGTCCTTGTTGGCGTTCGCATCGGTGATGTACCGACAGGCTGCCGCGCTGAACGTGAGCGGGAGGGCGCGGGCATAGAAGGAATCCCACTCTCCGATCAGGGCGATCGGGTCCACTCCCACGGTCACTTGCCGGCGATTGAGTTCATCAAACAGGGACTCGAAGAGTACCGCGTCACTGTCGATACCGTGCTCAAGAATCAGACCGGCCTCGGACAGCAGTTCAACAAACACCTGCTTGCACGCAAGATAGGATCGGCACCCGCCCTCATTGTTTCCGCTTCCGCTGGCCATTCCATAGGAGAGGAGGCCGGGCATGGCCGTGGCCCAAGGGGAATACAGGGCAATGGGCTCGTTCGTCTTTCGCCCGGATTGCTTCGATTTCTGTGGATCTTGTCGACCCGCGCCGGTGTTGCCGTTACCCCCTCTCTGGATTTCCTGGAGGATGCTTCGAAACTCGGAGGAGCTGCGGGGCCCCACTAGTTTTGCTGGAATGCGGCGTTCGAGGTCAGATGGACGAACTTTTGCGAGCAGCGCATGGATGCGCGCGAGGATGATTTGTTCGGACTCTTCAGCCTTCACCCAGAGCACCAGCACCTGACGGACTGGTGCTTGTCCAGCTTGTACATTGAACGTGCGACAGGGGGTAATCTTGCTGCGGCTGTACCATTCGTACGGTGTGTATTGCGAGTGAGCACCCAAGTCGGTCGCGAAGCTCCACGTGAAGTAGGAAATAGATTCTCCCTTGTCCGGGGTAAAACAGCCGACCTCCAGCGCCGCGCCCACCGCGTACCGATCCCGGATGCGCGCTTCGCCGGCTTCGACCGACGATCCGCTCCCGGTCATTACCACGAGCGCCGTGACTTGCTCCTTTTGCTCAACAGCGTTCCTCAGTTTTCTCCACAAGCTGTCCAGGCCTTCGCCATCGACGTCCCCCGACTGCACGGATACGGTCACCGCTCCCGGAGGCCCCTTGCCTTTGCCTGTTTGTGCGACCGAAATCTTCTTTCTGACCTCTCGATCCCTCTCAACCGCCGCAAATGGGTCCTCCCATAGCCTCGCACGGGCTTTCAATTCACTGGCCGCTCCCCCCAGACCGACACTATTCCCTACTGGTCGCGAACTCTTGAGCGGCTCCTTCACAAACACCATGGCCGCCACGGCCAGGGCCAGGGTCACTGTGGTGGCTAATGAAAAGGTGGAATCGTCACCCTTGAACGCCATGCGCAACCTCCACCAAACGTGAGGTTCCTAGGCATACCCCCTAACCACTAGGGTAATTCAGCATGTACTGTGCCACTTACCCGATGGTTGGACCCAAACGAAATCGGCTGCTTTTGACACAGTGCTGTGCACAGTACGTAGGACAATGTATCGACGTGGATACAGTGCGTATCCAAATGGATAATGCGCAAGAAGGAAACGAGAGGATTGGAGGCGCAGGAGGCGCTAGCCCGGATTATTCATGCATGGTCCGGTCTAGCCTGAATAATTCACGACTTGGGCAAGAGAAAAAGCCATCGAGGCTCCACAC
>CAKKRE010000008.1 GCA_919902505.1 Nitrospiraceae bacterium | reverse complement strand
CCACTGCGCGCCGTCCAACGAGGGCCTTCCTAGGCCGCGCGTTGCGCGAGCACAGGAGATCAACCAGCCCCCATCCCGCCTCCCCCTCCTTGCCGCCACCCCACTCCGACTGATAAAAGAAAGAGTTATCACCCAGCGACGCCAGGCGATGCCCTGATCCCCTGTCCCGTTGGCCTCCCCTAACCACGAAGAGAAACTCTATGTCCCTGCCGGTTGAGAAATCTGCGTCCGACGAATTGCGACGAGAAGTGCTGCGACGGCGCACATTTGCCATCATTTCCCATCCGGACGCCGGAAAAACCACGTTGACGGAAAAACTCCTGCTCTACGCGGGAGCTGTCCACCTGGCCGGCGCAGTGCAAGCTCGCTCCAGCCAACGTCAAGCCAAGTCCGACTGGATGGAATTGGAGCAGGCGCGCGGCATTTCGATTACGTCCACTATGCTGCAGTTCGACTATCAAGGTGCGCGGGTCAATCTGCTCGATACGCCGGGCCACCAGGACTTCAGCGAAGACACGTATCGCACGCTCATGGCGGTGGATAGCGCCGTCATGGTGCTGGACGGCGCCAAGGGTATCGAACCGCAAACCAAGAAACTCTTTGCTGTCTGCCGCAAACGCGGCATCCCGATCCTGACCTTCATCAACAAGATGGACCAGCCTGGCCGCCATCCGTTCGACCTGCTGGATGAAATCGAGCGGACGCTGGGAATGACGGCGGTGCCTTTCAATTGGCCGATCGGCGAAGGGTCCGGCTTTCAAGGGGTCTACGATTTTCAACACCGTCAGGTGCTGTTCTTCCAGCGCACGGCGCACAATCAACGCCGCGCTCCGATGACGGTCGAGGCCTTTCCCAATCCGAAACTGGCGGAGACGCTCGGCGAGGCCTACGGGCCGCTGCAGGAAGAGATCGGCCTGTTGACGGGCGCAGGCACCTCCTTCGATCGCGACCGGTTCCTCGCGGGTGAACTCACGCCGGTCTTCTTCGGCAGCGCGTTGACCAACTTCGGCGTCGGGCCGTTCCTGGATGCCTTTACCAAACTCGCGCCGCCTCCCGGACCGCGCCAGACGGCCCAGGGCCTGATACAACCGACCGACGAAGCGTTCTCCGGCTTCGTGTTCAAGATTCAGGCGAACATGGACCCGCAGCATCGCGACCGCATGGCCTTCCTCCGCATCTGCTCCGGGCGCTTCGAAAAAGACATGATGGTCCATCATGCGCGCCTGGGCCGCAAGATCCGGATGACACGCCCCCATCGCCTGTTCGGCCGCGACCGCGAAACGATCGACGAGGCCTACCCCGGCGATGTCGTCGGGTTGGTGAACCCCGGCCTGTTCACGATCGGCGACACCCTGACTTCCGATCCCGCGCTGACCTTCGATCCCATTCCGCACTTTCCTCCGGAATGTTTCGGCCTGTTGCGCACGCAGGATATTTCGAAGCACAAGCAGTTTCAGAAGGGGCTCAAGCAGCTCGAAGAAGAAGGGGTTATGCAGATTTTTTATTCACCCGACCATGTGCGCCGCGAACCGGTGCTGGCCGCGGTGGGTGAATTGCAGTTCGACGTCGTCATGTCCCGCCTGGAGAATGAATACGGGGTGAAGACATCCGTGGAGCGCCTGCCCCATGCGCGGGCCCGCTGGATCGTCGGCGATCCTGCCACGATTTCGGCCGTCTATTGGCCGTCCGACACCATCCGGCTCGTCGATCAGCAGGGCCGCGGCGTCATGCTGTTCACCACCGAACACCTGCTGGCCTACTGCATCAAATCGAACCCGTCCATCAAGTTCCTGTTGCGGGAAGAAGTGGCCGGGACGGAAGACTGACCGGCGGACGTGGAATCCTGACATTCCCGAGCCCTGCCCTCTTCGTGATTATCGTATCTCCGACCAATTCAGCTATACTGGACAACTGCTTCGTTCGACTGCCGTGGAAACGAGCTTACGCTCAAGCTCGTTCTTCAGGATTCTCAACGACCATCCATCCTAATGACTCATCGCTATTGGGATTTGAACCGTCAACCCGCTTTGCCGGAAACGGTCAGTCGGTCCACGCTGTGTTGACAGCAGATTGAGTGTCCAGTAATACTGGACACTCGGACCGCGACGATCACCATGCGGCGCACGTCCTGTTCCGGAACGGATGATTCGCTGCGAACCGGCATACTATTCACGCCACCACAATGTGAGCTTGTCATGCCATCGGAGATGCACAGAAGTATCGTGGTTAGCCTGACCCTCGCTGTCTTCCTTGCGGGATATGGCATCCTCTTCCTCACGGGGGTGACGACTATCCGGCACCTCCTCGACAATGTCATCTCGGCCTATCTGCTGGGCTGGGCATTGTATGGCATGTTTGCGCGGACACCCCTCCCGGAAACAGGCACACGCTTCCTTCTCACGACGGGCTCGCTGGTGTTCTGCTGGGTGCTCGCAGAAGGAGCCGTCCTGATCGACCTCGTTGATTACCGGGCCCTCTTCGGTTCGTACGAATCCGGCACGGCCCTGAGCGTGGCGGGACGACGGTTCGACAAGGAACTCTTGTGGCGGCACGATCCGCACTATCAGTACGAAGCGCCGTACCAGGGAAACATCGGCGCGGCGCTCTGCATTCCTCCCGATCCGGCGCGAACGGTGGCCGTGCGTTACGATCGCAACGGATTTCGCAATGCCCGCGACCTCGAATCGGCCGAGATCGTGGTGATCGGAGATTCGTACATGGAAGGGTACTTCACGCCGGACGAAAACTTAATCACGACGCGGCTGAGTGAACTGCAAGGCAAGTCTGTCGCCAATCTGGGGCATTCAGGATATGGTCCTCAGCAGGAATTGGCCGTCCTGCGGCGGTTCGGCTTACCACTCGCACCCAAGACCGTGATCTGGGCGTTTTTTGAAGGCAATGATTTTTCCGATGCGGAGAAATACGAAGAGAAGGCGCTCCGGTCCGGCACCGGCTGGTGGCAGGATTTCTGGTTTCGGTCATTGAGCAGAAATGTCTCGGCCCTCCTGTTCCGCCCGGATCAGCAATGTACGCCGGATGATTCCCTCAAGGAACTCCGAGCCGAGTTTCTCGACGCCACGCACAGGACGACAACCGTATTTTTCGCCTCCGCCGAAGTGGAGCGGATATCAGACCTGACTCTTCGCAAGGCTGTCGTTCCGATCATCGAAGCAGCGAAACTCTGCCGTGACCGGAATATCCGCTTCCTCGTGGCCTTTGTTCCGGAGAAATTTCGGGTCTACCATGACCTCGGCAATGTGACGTTGGCGACGGAAGCGATTCGCCGATGGCAGGTCACCGATCTGCCTGGGCACATGCAGCGGCTGCTGGCGGATTTGGACTCACGCATCGAGCATGTCGATCTCACTCCGGCGCTGAAAGCCGCATCGCGCGCCGGCATTCCCACATACCTGACCGACGATACGCATTGGACGGACGAGGGCAACCGTGTGGCGGCTGAAGCCATTCACCGCGCATTACAAAGATCCCAGCGGCCGGGGCTCTTGCCGAACATCTGACCTCGTCGCGTCGCCACAACAGGCCGAGGCGGGAAACGCCACGATGATCTTCAAAATGTGTTATAACGAGCAGCGGTCCACGGGAGTGTCGGCCGACCCTGTGGAATGGTGAACGCGAGCACGATCACACCTCTAACTGCCCTTAGCGCCTCAGGCTAACTCGGCCTAGGTGCCCTGCCCGCCCCCTGTCATGGTTTCAGGTCCTGCCGCCCTCATGCTCGATCATCGGCATGGAACGGCGAAGCGCACTGACGCCGAGAGAACCCGGCTCGTGCACTCAATCAATGACCGACAATTGAACCGACAAACGTTTTGAGGAGAAGGACCATGCCGAAGGCAAGAACCGCAAAAAACTGTTACTACTGCGAGGCGGAAGACCGCATCAAGATGACCTTTATGCTCTGCGGCCTCTGCCATCGGCACTTCTGCAGCGCCCATGGCGTACCCGATCTGGAACAGTGCACGAAGTGTCTGGAGGCCAGCGAAGAAACGGAATAATCCTCACAGGATGCTGAAAAAGTCTGTCAGCCGCGTTCTGGCATCGCTCGCCGATCCGTGAATCGTGAACGTATCTCGTGGGGGTAAGAGCGTATGGCTTATGGCTGATAGCAAGTACGCCTACTCTCGATTTCTTGCCTTCCGCTATAAGCTATACGCCATAAGCTCTTTTGGCCCTTCCATTTAGGTGGCTATGGGACAGCCGACTCGTCAGGCCGTCTTCTTCTTTGGCTTCTTCTTGATGCCCACCATCACGGACACCTTCGCTTGCCGCGACAAGGCTTGATCGATCCGGCTTTTCCCGTTGGTCGTCAGAATGACCAGGCCGTTATGGTCCTCGATGCGTTGCAGCAGATGGGCCGCTCCGGCAGCGGTCGCGTGACTGGCGCCGGCCTTGCCCGCCCGGCCCGTGCCGAACAGCGCATCCGCGCCGTCGAAGAAGAGAATCGATCCGCTCCGCTCAGCCTCATCGAACACCCGGTTGATGTTCTTCTCGGTTTCGCCGACACGCCGGCTGACCACCGAAGCCAGGTTCACCTTTGCCAGATCCAATTGCAGTTCTTCCGCCACCAGTTCCGCCGCCTTATTCCGGTGAAGCGGTGTGGAACCGGACAGTACCACCACCGCCACGGACGGACGCTTGGCGCGAGTCGTCTTTGCGCGGCGCGCGGGCGCCGCTTTTTTCGTTCCTGATTTTTTCACCGCCTGCTTCGTGATCTTCTTGGCGACCGCACTCGTACGGCGCGCCACTTGTTTCCCAGCCATGCTTGCCTTCCTCTCACATCAATATTCAACGAGATCGCACACCCGCCGATGGGGCCTGCCATCATTACCACACTTCAGCCACTCAGCGCTTCTTGTCGAAGCCGGAATCCCGCCACTTTTCCAGCAGCGCGATCCGTCGCTCCAGTTGCGGGATGGTCGCCTGATCGACCCGGCCGCCTGTCCGCTTGATCAACTCCGCATTCAGTTGCCGATGATCCATCCCGCACTTCCGCGCCACCGCCCCGACCAGAGAACGATGTTTGTCCCGCAAGGTGTTTTTCTGATCATGCAACGCGACCGCCGGCTCCGGCTGCCCCTTGCCTTCCCCCGCAGGATCACCCTCGTCCGCGCCGATCAAGGCATCGAGCCTGGCCACGCCATTCAGCGGAATATATTCCTTCAACGAGGTCGCTGCCGTACCGAAGAGCGTCCGTTGCACCGCCGGCATGATTTCTTCGAGGACGTGATCGCGCTCGACCTTGATGTGCTTGGCATAATGCACCAGCGTGGCATCCTTCGGCAGGTAGAGCCAGGCCCGTTGCGGTTTCGGCACCTTATCCTGCATCCGCACAAACCGCCCGACGACCTGGCGGAAATACATCTCGGTCAACACGTTGGTCGCATACACACCGACCCGCAGGCGAGGAATATCGACGCCTTCGCTCACCATATTCACCGCCACCAGCCACTGTTGCTGCTTGTGATGCGCAAAGGTTTCGATGGTCTTCGAGGCGGATGGATCGTCGGACACCGCCACGAGCGCGCGCGTGCCGGTGAGCTTCAACACCAGATCCGCCACCTGCCGCGCATGGTCCTGATTCATGGTCACGATCAACCCGCCCGCATCCGCCTGCTCCTGCTTGCGCAGCCGCTGCAACTCGGCATGGGCATCACTCAAGACCGGACCCAGCCATGTCTCCTGGAGCAAGGCGGTCTTGAGCCGTTCACGCTGACGTTCGAAGGTTAACCCGTCTTCGAAGGTGGCCCGATGCTCGCGCCCGTCCGATAACCAGGTCAGTTCGCCTTCGTAACTCGGGAACAGAATCGGACGGCAGACCCCGTCACGAATCGAATGCGAATACCCATAGGTGAAATCCGCCTGGCTTTCGCCCTGCTCATAGCGCACAAAAGGAATCGGGTTGTTATCTGAACGGAAGGGAGTGCCGGACAGCGCCAGACGAAAGACCGCTTCGCCGAAGGATTCGCGCAGCGCTTTGCCCCAATCCTTGCCGTCACCGGCATGGTGCAACTCATCGAGGATGACGAGAGTTTTGCGACTGCGGCAGGCGCGCCGGAACACTTCCGGCGCCAGACAGACTTGCTGATAGGTCACAACCGCGCCGTGATAGTCACGCGCCTCGCAGGCCTGCTCGTTCGAGAGGGCCGGATCGAGTTGAATGCCGACCTGCCCCGCCGCGGAAGCCCACTGCGTTCGAAGATGATTCGTCGGGCAGATCACCAGGACACGACTCGCGGCCCGATCGGCGAGATACTGATGTGCGATCCGGAGCGCGAAGCGTGTTTTCCCGGCCGCAGGCGTCGCGGTGACGAGATAGTCCTCCCGCTGCTGCGCCAACACATCGGCGACCGCCCTCGCCTGCCAATCCCGCAGCACGGCTTTCCATGGTGCGAGCGTCACCGCCATCTCAACACACATCCTTTTCGTTGGCTTGCATCATCGGAACCCGGTCTCACTCCTTCGCCATCCCCCTGGATCGCCACCACACGTCATACGCCGCCAGCCCCTCTCCGCAATGGCTCGCCGGTGCGAGGAATCACAGAGACTGTCTGCCTGTCACTGATCTGGTAATGAGGTGTGACGCACACTCTGTCGGCACACCCTCACGATCGCGAGGCGGCCGACACGGTATGGGTGAGACGCATCATGTCTGTGCGGGATGGTAGCGCAAAACCGGTCAGGCAACAAGGGCCAAGAAGGACGATGCCGAGCCGAAACGGTGTTGATGGGTCATCCTGCGCGGGGGATAGACCGGCCGGAGTCGACGGTGGCAACGGGGTTGACACAAGACAGGCTCTCAAGGATCGAGCGGTGAGCCGGTCGTGACGTCCGTCATCGGCCGGCCCGCCTTACTGCTTAATCCCGGAACAATCTCACGGCGACTTTTTGCCCTTTGATGCGCGTCCGTCCGAGCGCCTCGATGATCTGCCGGGCCGCTTCTTCCTGCACATCCACCAGGGAGAATCGCTCCTCGACTTCGATCGCCCCGATCATACGCGACGGCACACCCGCTTCGTTGGCGATGGCCCCGACGAGATCGCCCGGCCTGATGCCCGCCGCCCGACCGGCCCCGACATAGACCCGCACGGTTCCGGCCGCCCGACCGCCGCGACTCGGACCACTGCGTGGCGCCCGCGCGCGATCCCCCTGCTGAGGAGCAGAACCGTATGCGGGACGCGACGGCCTGTAGGGCTCCGGCGCCCTGGTGGAGACTGCCGGGATTTCTTCTTCCGCCCGTTCACCGCCATGGGACCGGTAGACCAGCTTGATGGCCGCCGCCGCGATATCCGCCGGATCTGCCGACGCCGACAGCGCTTCCACGACACGACGAAAATCTTCGAGCTCGCCGGTCTCCAAGGTTTCTTGAATGGAGGCCTTGGTCCGCTCCAGCCGCTTCGCCAACAGATCACCCAGGGATGGCACAGCGGCGATCGTAATTTTCGCTTTGGTATGCTGTTCGACCGCGCGCAATAATCGCTGTTCACGCGGCTCGATGATCGTCATCGCCGCGCCTTCGCGCCCCGCCCGGCCCGTTCGCCCGATCCGATGGACATAGACTTCCAACGACGAGGGCAGGTCGTAGTTGATCACATGAGAGACGGATGGAATATCCAACCCGCGCGCGGCCACGTCGGTCGCCACGAGGAGTTCGGTTTGCCCGGAGCGAAAGGCCTGCATGACGCGATCCCGCTGCACCTGGCTCATACCCCCATGGATCGCCTCGGCGCGATAGCCGCGACCGTTCAGCGCCGCCGTCACTTCATCCACTTCCAACCGGGTCCGGCAGAACACAAGCGCCGACTTGGGCGTCGCAATATCCAACACGCGGGCCAGCGCGGACACCTTATGCTGTCGCGCCACCACATAGGCGGTCTGTTGCACACGCGGCGCGGCGCCTGCCTTCACCGGCTCACGGGCGATCGTGACATCCACCGGATTCTTCAAATGCCGGCGAGCGATGGACGCAATCCGCGGCGGCATGGTCGCCGAGAACAACGCGGTCTGCTTGCTGGCCGGAGTTTGTTCGAGAATGGCATCGAGGTCGTCGGCGAAGCCCATATCGAGCATTTCGTCCGCCTCATCGAGCACCACGACTTGCAGATCGGCCAGCTTTAAGGTCTTGCGGCGGAGGTGATCCAAGGCCCGACCCGGCGTCGCGACAATGACTTCCACCCCGCGCCGGAGCGCCTGCAGTTGCGGTCCCATCGCTTGACCGCCGTACAGGGCGAGCACCCCGATCTGCAGCTCCTTCCCGTACCGCTGCACCGCCTCACTCACTTGCACGGCGAGTTCCCGGGTCGGCACCAGCACCAATGCCGTGGGCCGCTGCCGTGGGCCATGGGCGATCCGCTGCAGGAGCGGCAACGCAAACGCCGCCGTCTTTCCGGTTCCCGTGGCGGCCTGCCCCAGCAGGTCGCGTCCCTCCAGGAGCGGAGGGATGGCTTCACGCTGAATCGGGGTGGGCTCTTCGTAGCCCAAAGCTTCCAGGGTGGTCAACAGCGAGGCTTCTAATCCGAGCGCGGCAAAGCCGGGAGAGAATCCCTTGGCCGTCGGCTCCGTCTGCGAATGCGTCGTGGTGTGTTTCATCAGGGGGGGATAAACCTTTCTTGGTAGTACTAGCTGTTCATGCTGGCGGGCCACATGAATTCCAACTCAGGGAATTTCTGTTTGTAGTCGTCGTGACTGGCGTGAATGACTTTCATGGCCTCATCGCGGCCGTAGATGCTCGTGATCTCGACCTTGTGCTGCGTCGATCCCGGCGCGTGCTTGTAGGTCAGAAAATAATGGTGTAGCCGATCCAGGAGTGCCGCCGGACATTCCTTGAGATCGGTAAACGACCCGTAGACGGCGTCGTCCCGCATGACCGCGATGATCTTGTCGTCCGCCTCGCCGCCGTCCGCCATGCTGAATCCGCCGATGGGCCGGGCCGTCAACAGAATATCGCTGTGCGGAATCGTCTTCTCGGTCAACACGCAGATATCGAGCGGATCGCCGTCTCCGATCATGTCCGGCCGGCCCGCCCGCGCGCCGAACAGTTTTGCCACACGCTCGCCGCAATAGGTTTGCGGAATCAGCCCGTAATAGGACGGACAGTAGTTGGAAAATCGCTGCGGACGGTCGACCTTGAGAAACCCGCTGGCCTTGTCCACCTCATATTTGACCGTATCGGTCGGCACAATTTCGATATAGGCCGTCACCAAGTCAGGCGCATGGTCGCCCATGGACACTCCGTGCCACGGATGCGCCTTGAACATCAGGCTCATCAGTCGCCGCGCTGCATCGATTTCCTTCTTGCTCATCCTAATTCATTCCCCCTGTGAAGCCCCCCGGAACTGACGGTCTGACGATCGTGCGATCCCCGAAGGTCTGGATTGATTCTACGAACCACTGCAATGAAACATGATCGATCGGCGAGAGAAACAGACAGCTTATAACACATTGCGGCCGAATGAAACAGCAGGGGGGGCCGTGGTCGGCTCCCGCGCCGACGACAGACCGACTTCGCCATCAAGCCGAAACCATCAGGAACTCCCGCCCTGCGGATACACATGACGAGCAGAAACGCCTCATCCGAACGAGAAACGGGACGCCCGGGCGAGACCGTCCCGCTCCACATCCATTCGCAATCGGCCATTCGATCCGGCCTTCCAGCCCCGCGCGCAAGTCGCGCCAAACTCTCAAGAATGGTCTCCCGCCCGCCGATAAGGGAAGCATAGCGGGAAGGCAGACCGGCACACACTTTCCAATTTCTGTCCATAAGGACCGTCCATGTCCCAACCAGGTCCCAATGATTCCGCGACAATGCCTCCCCCAGTCGTCCCCTCCGACACCATCGCACAGCCGACCGTTCGTGCCATCATGTCGACACGAGCCGTCACCGTCACCATGGACGATTCCCTCGCTCGAGCGCGAGAGCTCTTCAATGAACATCATTTCCACCACCTGCTGGTCGTGCAAGGTCGGGAATTGCTCGGCATCATTTCAGATCGCGATCTGCTCAAGGCGGTGAGTCCCAATATCGGGACACTGTCCGAAACCGATCGCGATCGGGCGACGCTCAACAAACGCGCCCATCAAATCATGAGCCGGAAACTCATCACGGTCGCAGCCGACACGACCGTGGAGGCAGCGGCACGACTGCTGCTTGAGCATCGCGTGTCCTGCCTCCCCGTTGTCACAACGGCGGGACTTCTCGAAGGCATCATCACCTGGCGGGATCTCCTCCGCGAATATCTTCGGCGTAAGCCCACCGGGTGCTGATCGCGAGGAGATTCCAGTCATGCCACGTTCCACGCGACCACCCACAATGACCGCTTGAATGGCTCACCGCTCAGCCCTCCCGTTAATGCAGAACAGGGCACAATCCTCCGGAGCTCTTCTCGCACCCCTCAGATGATCAGCAGCAATTTCAGCAGAGAGTGGGCACGGTCATCGGAGGCCTGCAAACCTGGCAGAGGTGATCGCTCGAATAAGGAGCTGAAGAGCAGCCAGCAACGGCTGAACCCCTACTGACTGCCCTGGTATGGCATCATTCCCGTTCGGGGGCTCGTTGGAACGTTCGAGGTCAGGATTAGCAGGCTGCTGAAACCCTCGATTGTTGCGTGATGATTAACTCGTGCTCGGTGTCGGTGTCAGAATCATCCGCAGGATGCGCAAAAAGGCCGTCCAGCAAGGCCGCAGCGAGCGAAGCAGCGAATCGTACTCGTGCAGTACGGTGAGCCGCGAAACGATGCGAGAACGCCGCTGGCGAACTTTTTCCGCTTCCTGCTAGAAGGTATGGCGCACGCCGAAGAGCAGACCCATAGTGGACCCGTCACTGTCGGGATGGTTGCGCTTCCAGGCCGCTTCCATATTCAGCATCAGCCCCTTCGGCGCACTCTGGACCAGATTAGTCAACGCATAGTCGATGCCGCCGCCGATCCGCCAGGCGAACGTATCCTTCACATCCTTCGTATTGATGTTCACACCCAGACCGGTCGTGAAGTAGGGGATGAAGTTGCCGAAATGCCCGGGACGATACTCCAGGTTCACCGGCAGCAGCGTAATGGTGTTAAGGGACCCGCTTCGAGGCCCATCGATCCCGTGATTTTCCCACTCCAACATCATACCCAGACGAAACCACTTGTTTAGTCCATACATGCCCTGAAAGTTCAGCGCCGGACCGGCTGTCGACACACCGGCGCTTTGCGTGGTGAAGCTCGGACCCACTCGAAAGCCCATCGTGACTTTCCCCTCTTCGGCCATGCCCTCGTGCACCCACTCGGCGGCCTGAGAGAACGCGGGGACCAGACTCATCGCCAGGGCCAGCACCATGGCCCCACCGAACACATACTGCTCACGATTCCTGCGCATACCGTCCTCCTATGATGATGAAACAATCTGCACACGGTGCACTCTAGGCAAGTGGCCCTTCCGTTTTCAAGAAAAAGCGTGCGGTTCCGGCAACACAGAATGGCTCCAATTATTGTCGCAAACTGAGACGGCATGACCACTCAAATAGCAGGAGCAGAGAAAACCACTAGCACGTAGTATTGAGCAGTTCCAACGGAAGGATCCCGCCCTGAGCGAGCAGAAACTGAGGGCCGGAAGGGAAAAGGCTGAACAGGATCGGCGGGTGTGAAGAAGTAACGCGGGGGCAGCCAGGAGCGGAGCCCCCGCTACCTGACTGCCTGAATCCGGCCTCCGAGACAACACCGCGTGTGATACACAGCCGCACCAGGGGAACGCTGAGGCCATACCCCTTATTCATAGTTCTAGCCGGCGACGAACATACTCACGTGTTGCGCCATACACCGCGTATCAGCGCATGTATCGTGCGGGTATCGGAGCATCCTGCTAGAACTTCGCAGGGAATTGCGCCGCCAACGCCTGCGTCAGCGCATCGGACACCACGTAGATGTGTTGCTTCATGCCCGTCCAGGTCTCCGCCTCATGCACATAGTCCCCGTCTTTCAACTGCTGAAACTGCGTAAGGTGATGCGCGGCATGGGCCATGAGCAGTCCCATCAGCGTATCCTTCGGCAAATTCGGGTTGGCGCCGCTGAGAAACGTCGAAATCTCCGCCGCATTCGCGGTGAGGGCCTTCACGGCCGCCTCCTGCTGGCTCGCCGACCCTGCCACCGTCGCATCCAAGTGATCGCGAATGGCGCCGTAGTGACCGGCCAACAAGGTAAAGAGTTTATCGGACGCGGCCTTGCCGTAGAACGGCTCGATCGACCGCGCAATCTGCTCGGCGTTGGCGACCACACCCGCTTCGGCCGCGCTTCGCGCAGACGCATTCTTATCCATCGTCGCCACGGCAACATTTCGAATGGACAGGATATGGCCCAGCCAGAGATCCCGAAGCACGGCCTTGGTCTCCGCCACCTTGGCCGGGTGCGCCGTCGCGGACGGGGACGCCGTTGCTGCAGGCACATCAGTCGAATGGACACAGGCAATCGGGGATAGGGTCAACATCAACACAGGCAACGCTCGAACCAGCTTCTGCATGGCAACTCTCCTTTGGAAAATAGTAGTGGCGCGCCGGGTCAACCGACACCGGCAGTAGCATCGATAGGCAAGGATAGAGAACGGGAGCAGTCCTGTAAGTTAGCGGGATAACAGTGCGGGGAGAAACGTGGCCTTAGCAGGATGCGGAAAAAGTCCGCCAGCGGCGTTCTCGCATCGCGCCAAGGCTCACCGTACGGCCCGAGTACGATTCGCCTCGTCGCTCGCTGCGGCCTTGCTGGACGGCCTTTTTTCGCATCCTGCGTACTGTTTCAAGCTGACACCTTACAGTCGCTGATCGCTGCACAGGGTGCAAGAACTGAGTTTTTCCGCAGCCTGTTAGAAGCCGGAATCGCTGAGATTGGCAGGAGACTTTTCGGCGGGAACCAGAAATCCGTCGAGCCCGGCACGATGCAGCAACAGCCCGTCCTTCCGCGCGTAATTGATCAGACCCCGGTCACGCAACTGGTTCAAGAGGGTCGAGACCACTTCCCGGCGCGCGCCGATCATCTGCGCCAGATCGTCCTGCCGGAAATAATGCGTGAGCCGCACCCATTCGCCGTCCGGCTCGCCGAATTCATCGGCCAGCCGGCCCAGCGTCCGCACCAGGCGCTCCATGGTGCTGCTGAACGAGAGCGTCTGGATCTGGTCGTAGGCCGCCGACAGTTGCTGCGCGACGTTGGAAAGAAACAACAGGAAGGCGGGACGATTATTCTGCAGATGAGCCACAAATTCATCGAAATTCAGTTCGACGATCTCGCTGTCTTCCATCGCCACGGCCTGTTCACGGCGCTCCCCGGTACAATGGCAAAGCTCGCCGAATACTTCCCCGGCTTGATGCAGGCGCAAAATCAATTCACGGCCGTCCTCGGTCAGAGAGGTCAACTTCACGAATCCCCGCCGGAGAAAGAAGACACTCTGTGCCGAATCGCCGAGGCCGTAGACGAGTTCGCCCTTGCCCACGGAACGCCCGGGCCTGTTCATGAGCTGCTCGCAGAGTTTGCCGCGAAAACAGCCCGACAGGGCGGCACAGTGACGGTGGTCTGTCATATTCATCGCCGTGTACATCATGCGTCCCTCACTGCTGCGCATTGTACCGGGATCCTGAGCCGCCTGACCAGCCCCCGCACGAAGCACCATGACTCTTCTCCGCAATCAGGCATGGCACTGCACCCCCTTCCTCGATTATGATGCAGTGAAACAGGTCCGACAGCCGGGCTACCCGGACACTGACCATGCCGACGTCCTCCCATCAGCCACCGATTCGAAGAGGCCGCCCCGGAATTGCCCTCACTGGGACAGTCTGTCTTGCAGCCTCGTTGATTGCCGCTTCACTGCTCTGGGCTGGATCGCCGTCACAGACCAAGCCGGGCAACGGAACGGCGGATACTGAGCAAGGCCGGGCGATCTTCAACGGCAAGGGCCTCTGCTCCACCTGCCATGGCATCGACGGCTACAGAGACCGGCTCCCCCCGCAACTCAGTAAAAACATCCGGGAGAATATCGAACATCTCTCGCCTGCGCCACCCGACCTGCGACAGGCGGCCACGCTTTCCCTCTCCACGGACAAACAACGGGTCGAGGCCATCCGGCACGGGCATCTCCGCACCGCCATGTACCCGCTCTCGAAGGACGCCCTCTCCGACGAAGAGATTCTTGCGCTGCTCCCCTACCTCGCCTCAATCCGCGGCACCATGCCGCCACCCGCTGCACTCCCTCGGCCCGACACCTCGCTGCGGGGTGATGCCAAAAGCGGACGGCAGCTTTATCATGAACTCGGGGGATGTGCGATCTGCCATGGAATCGAAGGACATTTGAATCGACGACCGCCGATGTCGGCTGACCTGATCAAACGGCTTGACGCGCTTCCGGCGCCGCCCGCCAACCTCCGGGACCCTGCCACGCTGAAATCGCAGAATGACGAAGACCGCTACCGCTCGATCAAACGCGGCCACCCCGGCACAGCCATGTATCCAAAGACACTTCTCCGGGACGAAGATATCCGCGACCTCGTGGCGTACCTCGCCACCCTTCGTGAGCCGGGCCACTGACACCAACCGCACAGTCGCCCTCATCCGCCATCTTCCGTTCGTTCACCGGAACGTCTGCTCTCCGAGTTGACGGAGGAGGTACCCCGCGATGGCCACATTGAGGAGGAGCATCGTCACATGCATGACCGAGATCTGCTTCAGCACGTCGTAGAATTCGACGGGCAGAAACACACTGGTGGAAATCACGGCCATGTATCCCGCCCAGGAAGCTTCGAGCCACAGGCCGCAGCCTTCAATGAGCAGGAAGACTGAATAGAGCAGACTGGCATAGGCCATCAGAAACAGGGTCTGGGAGGAAAACACACCGACCTTGAGCAGCAGCGCATGGACCAGGCGGGAATGGCCGTGCAGATGCAAGAGATCCACCGCCGGAACCAGGAAAGTGGCGATCTCGGGATCCACCAATCGGAGCAGCCCAGCGCCGACAAGCAACAGGATCACACCCTTGACCAGTTTGAACAGGGCGATCAGCGCCAGGCCGCTCCGGGGCGATGCCTGCGTCATGAATGGGATCATGCCGTTTTCCACCACCCTGGCACGGCCGGATCGAACCGCATCATCTTCCAGCAAGCCTCAATAGCCCCTTGCCCGTCGCACCCATGTCGCTAGGCTAGGTAGAGCCGTATCATGTTTTCGCGAAAGGGGCGACCGATATGAACGACCGACAGGCCAACAGCCTGGCCCGGGCCTGGATCGAAGCCTGGAACCGGCACGACCTGGACGCCATTGTGCACCATTACGCGACGGACGTGGAGTGTACCAGTCCGTTTGTGCAGGCGCTATCCGGTGAGCCGTCCGGAACCATCCATGGCCGCGAGCCATTGAAGGAGTATTTCCGGAAAGGACTCCAAGCCTATCCGGACCTGCACTTTGAATTGCTGCGCACGCTGACAGGGGTCGACAGCCTGTTACTGTACTACCGCAGCGTCAAAGGGTTACTGGCAGCGGAAATGATGACGGTCAATGGAGAAGGGCAGATTCAGACGGTACACGCGCATTATGTCCAGGAGTGACCGGGGCGAGACGAACCGCTTACGCATCGGCGGCCAGGTGCGCGATGATCAGGTTGGCGTCACCGATCGGATCACTCGTGAAGGGTGCCTCATGCCGCCTGGTCACAGCGGTGGTGAGTCGTTCCGCCGCCTGCCGGACAGCCAATGGAAAGGCCTCCTGCTGCTGAATCCGACGCAAATACGCCACGGCACACCGCGCACAGACCCGCGCCTTGCCTTCATGGCCTCGTGTCCACGCAACTTCAGCCGCGGCGAGTGCTCGATCGATCATTGTGACATGCGACATGACCGGGTACGCTACGTGGCTCATGACGGAGCTGTCAATGAGGACAGGAGGACGCACGAACGCCCTGTGAGATGGGCGCCGCCGCCACATTGTTCCCTTGCCGGGGATTCGCTATCATCCGCCCGGCGGTCGGAGTGAACAGGCAAAGAACAAACGATGCAGCAACCTGCGACATGGATTGTCTACATCCTCGAATGTACCGACGGCAGTCTGTACACCGGGATCACGAATGATTTGGAGCGGCGCATGAAGGCGCATGCAAACGGGAAGGGGGCGAAATACACGAAACGCCGTGGGCCGTTCACGGTGCGGTATACCGAATCACTCGCCAGCAAAGGGGCCGCCTTGCAACGTGAAGCTGCAATCAAAGCACTGGACCGGGCGGGAAAGGTCGCGCTGATCGCATCGATGTCGTGATTCCTCAGGGGGAGGTTTTACACGCACCAAGCCGCTTCTGCACGGCAGCCGAATGCCGCAGTGACAGTGATCACCTCGTGCCCCGCCTCACTTCTTTTTCGCCGCCTTCTTCTTGGGCTTGGATACGGTCTTGGCTGTCGGCTTGGGCTTAGACTTGGTGGTGGCCTTTTTCTTTGAAGCTCCACCCAGCACAATCACCGGCTTCTCGGGCGAGAAGGATTCTTCAATGCGGCTCTTTCCATTACTCGTGAGGATAACGAGGCCCTGGTGGTGTTCGATGCACTGAATGAGATGGGACATCTCGGCATTGGCATATCGATCGTGAGCATCCTGCACCTGGGTGCGCTTGCCGAAGAGCGCGTCGGCCTCATCGAAGAAAAGAATCGACCCATGGCGGTTTGCCATGTCGAACACGCGATTGACATTTTTTTCAGTTTCGCCGGCGTGCTTGCTCACCACCGCCGACAGATCCACGCTGGCCAGGTCCAATTGCAGTTCTTCGGCCAAGACCTCCGCGGCCTTCTGCCGGCGAAGCGGCGTGGCTCCGGACAGCACGATCACCGCACCGGACGGCTCCTGCACACGAGCCTTCTTGGGTTTTCTCGCAGGCGCTTTCTTGTTCTGCTGCGGAGCGTTCTTGCGTTGCCGAGTCACCGTTGCACCTGCCATGTCCTTCGTCCCTTTCCGATTCTAGGCTGACCCACGTGGCCTCCCCCTCATGAGGAGCAGGCGCTGAGTATAACCGGTTCTCATTCCTGTCGCTGAATTTCTTCTTGCTCCTCCTGAAGGCAGATCAATCGTGAAGCGTCGAGCGTGAAGCGTCGTTCGTCTCTCGTCCGCTCTTATTCCCCGCGAGATACGTTTCACGTCTTACGTTTGACGCTTCACGCTTCACGAACGACGGATGATGAGGACGGTTTGTTTCTGCAGCCTGCTACGTCTCCATCATCTCCAGCCGCGCATCGAATTCATGGCCACAAGCCGTGCAGCGAATGCAGTCGGACTCGACCGTGAGTTCATCCGCCCTGACCCCCATGCCGCCGCAATCCGGGCAACGTGCCAGGTGCACTTTCTGGTCATCGACCGTTTCGTATTGCACGCCGTGCAGACAGTAGACCGGTTTCCCGTCGAGCTGCCAGGGCTTGCCGGCGTTGTCGAGCACCGGCATCGCGACATAGTGCTGCCGCACATAATCTTCCATGGCCTGATGGCTCGCAAATCCGTCATGGATAAGCTTGCCGCTCACAACTTCGTAGAGGGCTTGTCCTTTCACGATTGCTTTGGTGGGTCCCATCTCCGACCTCCCTTGGGTATCGCGAGCTCCCGTCGCTTCAGCTCTTGCTATCAGCTATTGGCCATAGGCTATTCGCTCTGCTCGTCCGGCTACACCACGCCGGAGTAGTACCGTAAAATATTGGACACCGACACCACACCGATGATCGAGCCATCCTGTGTGACCGCCAGATGCCTGGTCGCCTGGTCTTTCATCAGGCGCACCGCCTCGATAATCGGACGGTCGCCGGCGATCGACACGACCGGCCTTCGCATATGCCCTTTCACCGCCGTCGCAGGGTTCACCCCCCTGGCCACCACCGCGCGGGCGAGGTCTGAATCGGTGATAAACCCGACATAGGCCTGATTGTCGGTGAGCAGCAGCGAGCCCAGTTTCCATTTCTCCATGGCCTGACCAGCGTCCTTGAGGCTGGCGTCCTGGGACAGGCTGCGGATCTCAGACGACATATGCTCGGCGACCTGAGGACCGATGAGGGTCTGCCGGCTGGCTTGTGATTGTTTCGGTTCAGCGGCGCGTCGGGCTTCGAGTTCGGCAATGCAACTTTCCAGCACCCGACTGCGTTGCAAGAGGCGCTGTCGCTGACTCTCCACACCGGCGCTTTCAGGCGCTTCATCTGTCAGATTCACCAAGCCGGCCGCTTCGCCGAACTCGGCATATTCATACGCCTCAAGCAGCTCGGAGGTATCCCCGAGCAATTCGGCAATGAGGTTTTCGGTGTCCTGATCGAACTCTTCCAGGCTGCGGGTGGGAAGGCCCCTGCCAAGATAGGCGGCCAGATCGGCCAACTGCTTGCGTAACCGCTCGATGTTACGGTCGAGGGAGATCCGGGCTCGTTTGGGAGTCGCGCGTGTCGTAGACATGGCACCTCCTCTCTGTATGGCGGGATGTCCGATCTTACCCCTCCGGAACAGGCGAGGCAAGCGCCGGGCTCATGCAGCCGCACCGACTTGACCTTAGCAACCGGCACGTGCATGTTTAGGCCATGTATCACCGGTCAGCACTCCATCACCGTTCGGGACCAGGCCTGATTCGCCACATTGCGATCAGCTGCTCGCTTCTCCTGTTCTGGTGCCTGTCCGGCCAATTTGCGGACCAGGCGTTCTCCGCAGAACCGACCACACCGGCCGCGTCTCCCAATACCTTGTCAGGCCATGAACTGCTTCGCATCGGAACGATCCATGATCAGCAGGAACATTTCCCGGAGTCGTTGACGTATTACCACCTGGCCTTGTCGAAATTCCGGGAGAAGAGACAGCCCCAAGGCATCGCCACCACGCTGGTGAAGATCGCGCGGATCAATGAACGCCAGGGTCATCTGCAGCAGGCCCACACCTCACTCAAGGAAGCGGTGTCGCTGTTCGCCAAGGCGTCGGATCGATCCGCCCATGCCGAGTCGCTGCTCGCCATCGGTCGAGTCTCGGCGCAGTTGGGGCTATCCGACGAATCGCGTGACGCCCTCACCCAGGCCGCCGCCCTCTTCACGCGCGTGAGAAATGCCCGGGGATGGAACGACACGATGGTGCAGTTGGGGTTGTTACAGATCGCACAGGGAGAGAACAGCGCGGGACTGACCACCTTGCAGCAGGCCGCGGAAGAGGCCCGTACGAGACGGCACGTGGACCAACAGTTCACCGCCACGGTCGCGCTCGGAGATGCCCATTGGCTGCTCGGTCACACCAGTGACGCGCGCAGCGCCTATCTCGACGCCCTCAGCCTGGCGGAAGCGGAACATCACCTGCCGTTCGAAGGCATGATGCAACTGCGTCTCGCGCGACTGGATGCGGACAAGGCATCCCTGAACGATCGCGTCGCCCAAGGGAAACGCGCCCTGCAGATTGCGCAAGCGGTCCACGACACCGCCGCCGAGGCGGAGGCCTGGTCGCTCCTCGCCGACCTCTATGGGCAACTGGGGCAGGCCACGGAGTCTCAAGAAGCGGACACCCATGCGCTGGCGATCTACCGCAACCGCGAGTTGTTCGTACACGGGAACCGGTAGCCCGTCAGACGGCCCTGGTGGCTCGCCAGGCGATACCCGCCCCGATCAGCAACAACAGCGTCGATAACAGATAGGGCGCACCAGGCAGGTGCCAGTCGGCCTGCGGGCCGATGAATGCGGCGAAAGTCTGCGTGAACAGCGTAGGACCGATTAAGCCGGCGATGCCGGTCAGGCTGGCAATGGCGCCTTGCAATTGTCCCTGCTCGGACGCACTCACGCGGCGCGTCATGAACATTTGCGCGGACGGCCCGGCGAGTCCCCAAAACGCCATTACCGGAATGCCCAAGCAATAGATGAACGGCGTGGGCGCGAGTCCATAGACGGCGAACCCGGTGGCCCCGCAGAGCAGCCCGGTGATTAACGTGCGCCGCTCTCCCAGCCGCGCCGTAATCGGCCTGACCAACGTGCCCTGCACAATCATGGCGCAAACCCCGACCGCCGCGAGCGTGAACCCCACCGCCGACGGCCCCCAGCCATACCGATAGCCCAGGTACAACACCGCCACACTCGGCAACACCCCGTGCGCGAGGTTCATCAGGAAGTTCGCCGTCGCCAGGCCGAACAGCTCGTGATGTGAGCGCAACAGAATCAACGCACCGGCCGGATTGGCCCGTTTCCACCGGAACGGCGCCCGCTTCTCCAGCGGAAGCGATTCCGGCAGTACGAAAAACCCGTAACAGGCGTTGAGCAGACTCGTCGCCGCCGCGCCCCAAAAGGGCCAGCGGGGATCGATGGCGCCCAGCAGCCCACCCACCGCAGGACCCAACACAAACCCGAGGCCGAACGAGGCCCCCATCATGCCGAATGCAGCAGCGCGTTTGTCCGGCGGCGTCACATCGGCGATGTAGGCGCCGGCCGTGCTGAAACTCGATGACGCAATGCCGGAGATCACCCGGCCCGCAAAGAGCCAGGCGAGACTGGGCGCCAGCGCCATGAGGATGAAATCGAGACCGAGCCCCAGGTTGGACAAGAGCACGACCGGACGCCGCCCGAAGCGATCGGACAGCGCGCCTTGAATCGGCGAACAGACGAACTGCATCAAAGCCCAGGACGTGCCCATCAGCCCGTAGATTTCCGCGGCGTGCGCGGTATCGCCGCCGAGAAACTCTTCGACCAGTTTCGGCAAGACGGGAATGATAATCCCGAACGACAACATGTCGAGCACGACCGTGACAAGGATGAAGAAGACCGCCGCTTGTCGCGGTGATGTTGCGCTCTGCAGGTGCGTCATGGGATGCGCCATGGTAGCAGGCCCGCCGTCCAGGCGCATAGAAAAAGACGCCGGGATCAGTCGGACGATGCGCCTCCTCTTCGAACGGGTTTTCTGCTACCCTCCCGCGATGCCCGCCACCCTCCAAGCCTTCATCGCCATCTTCTTGCTCGGTGCGCTGCTCCGGTCGTCCGGCCTGCTCGGGAAAATCCATGCGGAACGTCTAGCCTTTGTGGTCTTTTCGATCAGCCTGCCGGCGACCATCCTGGTGTCTTTGGATCGAGTGGCATTTGCACCCACTGCCTGGAAGCTCCCGTTGGCCGCCTGCGTCGTGACCGTCCCGATGCTACTCTGTTCCTGGCAACTCGCCCGCCTACTGCAGCTTCCCCGCACCACGCAAGGAGGATTCCTCCTGGCCACCGGCTGTATCAACTCGGTCTATTTCGCCTATCCCGTCGTCCTCGCAACCCTCGGTGACAAGGGACTGGCGCAGGCGATCCTGTTCGACCTGGGACAAACGACGCTGACACTCACGGTGATTTATGGGCTGGCGGTCTGGCACGGGGCGAGGAGCGCCACCGCTCGATCAGCCATGCTGCGGTTTGTGTCGTCTCCGCCGCTCTGGGCGCTCTGCATCAGCCTCACGCTCTCCCTGTTCGGGCTCCCTCTTCCCACCTGGTTGCGCGAGGGACTCACGCCCGTTCACCTCACCACAACACCCCTGGCGAGCTTGGTGCTGGGCCTGTCGATCAGTTTCTCCGTGGTGCGCCGCGCGTTGGCCTTGGCGCTACTGGGCGTGCTCGTGCGCATGGGCGGCGGGCTGCTCCTGGGCTTCGGAGCCGCATTCCTATTGGACCTCACTGGTATGGAACGGGCGATCGTCATCCTCGTCGCCGCCATGCCGTCCGCTGTCACGGCGGTCATTTTCGCAACCGACACAGGATTGGACGAAGACCTCGTCACGTCGATTGTCGCCCTGTCGATCTGCGTCGGCGTGGCGTTGCTGCCATGGCTGCCACAGCTGGTGCTGTTGCTGCTGAGGTAGCAACCGCCCCCCATTCATGCATTCGATGCGAGGGGAATTCGCACATGTTCGGGTCGAAACCCGATCCCGATGAGACGGGCGGGAATGCGCTGCAAGGAGGGAAACCGGGCCAAGAGGCGTAATGGCAGCGGAGGATGCAGCGGCCCCGCCTCCCCCAGCACCGGCTTGATGACGCGATCCTGCATGAACAGCTGCAGGCGCTGCGTCATTCGGGTCGGCCAATCACGCCGTTGCTGCACCTGACGGAGATGGGCGAACGTCAACCGCCCCTCACGCAGCGGAGCGGCCAAGAGATTCGCCGCCGCCACGGCATCCTGAACGGCGAGATTAATCCCGACACCCCCGACAGGCGACATGGCATGCGCCGCGTCACCGATACAGAGCAGACCAGGCCGCGACCACTGCTGCAACCGATCGACCTGCACGGTGAGCAATTTGATGAGTTCCCATTCCTGTATCTCGCCGACCCGATCGGCCGCGAACGGCGCCAGCCCCGCCACGCGTTCACGAAACGCTGCCAACCCCTTTACCTGAAGCTGAGTGTACGTGCCTTTGGCGATGACAAACCCGCACTGCCAATAGTCGCCGCGATTCAACATAATGAAGATGCGCCCCCGTTCGAATCGGCCGATCGGGTCTGCCGGATCACCTGATCGCCGCGAGAGCCGGAACCACAACACATCCATCGGCGCCCCGAACTCCTCCACTGCCAAGCCTGCCCTGGCGCGCACGACAGAATGCCGCCCATCCGCGCCCACCACCACAGCGGCATGCACCTCCAACGGACCCTCCGGAGTCAACACGCGCATCCCGATGGCATGGTCTCCCCTTGTGATGAGGTCGATCACCTCAGCCTGCATCATCAACCGAAACGTCGGATAACGCGCACCTTCCCCGGCGAGAAACGCCAGAAAGTCCCACTGCGGGATGAACGCCACAAATCGGCATTGCGTGGAGAGGGACGAAAAATCGGCGACGGTGAACCTCAGGTCGCCGAACTGTCCGTTGATGCGGGACACTTTCTGGTGAGGCAAGGCAAGGAATCGATCCAAGAGTCCCAGTTCATGCAGGACTTCGAGCGTCGAGGGATGGATCGTGTCGCCGCGGAAGTCACGAAGAAAGTCGGCATGTTTCTCCAGCACGACAACGTCGACCCCGGTGCGAGCCAACAGGAGGCCCAGCATCATCCCGGCTGGTCCGCCGCCGGCAATGCAGCAACGCGTGGAAAGAGTCCTCATCGCCCGCCCTTCCGTCGATCGTCACGGGAACGACTCGTAAAAGGCTACTCTTTGCGAGCGAGGTGAACAAGGGGGGTTCTACAGAAGCCGCTTGCGGATAGGGCAATCAGCCCGTCACCGGGAGCATGCCCGATACAAACCACCTCCCCCGCACGTCATCAATTTCGGCAGGGTCAATACATGTGGCCACCGTGACTGGTTGCTCCCCGCCTCAATCCAACACCTGTGGGAACTGCATCACGCGTTGTGAGGTTTTTGCGACGGCAAAATTTACCTGGCGCGCTTTGCGACAGAGGGAGCTGCCCCTCCTGTATCCTATCCGTGCGAATAGCCGAAGGTTTGGCTGTCTGCCGCGCAATCCCTCGGAACAATGAACGATGGTATGGTGCTTGCTCTATCCCCTGCCAGACACACTGGAGGAACGATCATGCACGACCCCGCACTCTGGACAAGTTGGTATGTCTGGCTGTTGGCGCTTCCCGTCCTTATCATCGGCACCCTCATCTGGGACTGGATCCAGCGGCGGCAGCCCGTGCGAGTGCGGAGGCGGCGCTAACGCCGCACTTCCACCCTTGCCGAACAGAACGCCATCCAACCGAGCCGCCAACCGGCCTCGGTTCTCAGCAAGTCCTGATTCATCACCCATAACCAGTCCACGATAGGAACCCGCCTCGCCTTCCCGCGCACATCTACGTAGTGGTATCGGATGGGATACGGAGCTGTATCCGATGCGATACCGCCCCAGCCTCACACAAATCCAGCACGTTCAGCCGCTGTACCCAAGCGATTGTTATTACGCGCAGAGGCTCCGTCCAACTTCCATGGCGCAAAGTTTGCGTCCTCTATCGCTGTCGGCCGACTCTCCTACCGGGCGAGCCTGTTGGCCGCGCTTCCAGGATCGACAGCAGAAGACAAGGAGGGAACGATGCGCCGGATCACCCTGCTGATGCTGCTTCTTTACGGATGTGTTCCACCTCCGCCTCACCAATTCGTACCGGGAGGGCCGCTCGGCGAAGCCGGACAAACCGCGCGAGGCCCCCGAGAGGCGAGCGATGATGAAGTCCGCGCCATGTTGGCGGAATCGTCGATGCATCACCAGAATCCCTCCGGGCCTATCGATTTGAACGGGTTGCTTACCCAAATTACCCAAGCCACACACTTTCGGCAGAAGCAGCATTTGGTGGATCGGTATCACCATGCGGCCCTGCTTCTGCCGGAAGCCGAGCGCGAGCAGGCGTTTCAACGATTGCGAGACGCCACCGGAAAGTGACCGTGAACGGCGCCCGACCTGAGCGAGAAAGGAAAGGACCATGAAGCGGATACCACTCGGCACGCTGCTGCTCTTCACAACCGTCATCCTGGGCGGACTCTTACCGACATCCGCACCGGCCGAAGCCCACGATTGGCTGGGTGACTGCGTGGTCGACTTCGATAATACGTTTGCGCTGACCTATATCTACGGGCAGGCAAGAGGGAACTTCGGATACCCTACCGGCATCGACAATTCAGGCGAGTTGCAGCCATGCAACCCGGCCACCCACCAGGCTTGCTGGACCTACCGCCATCGCTGCTTCGGCAATTACATCAACGTGGACGACATGACCTATGGCCACATCCACCTGGTCTTCGACAGTCCGAGTCTGCTCACCCCCTGTTTTGTCGATCCCGGCGACGGGCCCGGCGCAGGCTTTGGACGGAACGTCGGCGATGACTGCGTCGCCGCCGATTGGATTCATGAACCGAGAACCCTCGGCACGCATGGGAAGGATCACTGGATCAAGATCTGGATGGAAGACCGGGTGACGCACCAGCCCCGGGTGTTCGACATGCCGATCATCAGAGTCACCGGCACCGAGCCGATTCAATTCTGGTTCAGGAAATCGAACGGCAGCTGGTGGTACTGGTCGAACCTCGCCCCCAATCCCTGGCTGGTCGGCGGGTGGGTGTTCGATGTGACCGAAGTGCGGATCCGAGGCGCGCAGGCGGCGAAGGGGCCGTATTTTATCGGCGCCTTCTCAATCCTCGATTAGCAGGATGTTGAAAATGGCCGCCAGCTTTGTTCTCGCATCATTCAGGCCCTCAACGTACCGCACGGGTACGCCTCGGCCCTTCATTCGCTGCGGCCGCGCTGGACGGCTATTTTGAACATCCTACATCGGAACATTCGGAGGGGAGGACCCTACCTGCCGTCCGGAACCTGCAACTTGATGGAGAGCGCCCGCCGGTCATCGGTGATCTGCGCCACGATCTTGTCGCCGGTCTTCAAGCGACCGCCCACCACACCTTCGATTTTGGTCTCAGGCGTCACCTTCAGACGTTCTTCGTGACCGGAGAATTCTTTCACGACCAGTTCGCCCTCTTCCCAATACAAAACATCGGCCTTCATGACCAACTCGGCGGTGGCCGGAGAATCCTCTAACGCTGATGCGGGAATGACTGCGGAAAAGATGAGGTAAAACGCGAGAAGAAGTGCCATCACAAACCCTCCCGATGTTTTGAGACTACCTATGATTGCGGAGAACTGTCAACCGGGAACTATGGCTGTCGATGAAGATTACTCCAACAAGAAACTAATTCTCTCGGCCACAGTCACCATCACCACGGCCTGCAGCCAATGTGCTCCAAAAGTGTTCCTAGCTCCCTTCCTTTCTAGCGTCGCACGTGAGTAGATAAACCTCTGCCGGTGAGTGAATCTTGAACCATCGCAGCATACAAGTTAGTATCAACCGCTTGCTGTATCACTGACCCCGTCGGAGAGTTGAAGGCCCGCATGGCGGACAACCAAACCATCTCAGCAACCGGCACTCGTGGCATCCAGCTCCAGCTGATCCCGCC
Source organism: Nitrospiraceae bacterium (assembly GCA_919902505.1). Classification (GTDB taxonomy): domain Bacteria; phylum Nitrospirota; class Nitrospiria; order Nitrospirales; family Nitrospiraceae; genus Nitrospira_A. The sequence continues at coordinate 19,781 of CAKKRE010000008.1, read as the reverse complement.
GCTCAAACGCCCTTGTTCTTTCCCAGCAGTCGAGCCAAAAGGCGTCGTGTATACAAAACGATGGGTTGTGGAACTACTGCTTGATTTGAGCGGCTACTGCTCGGACAAAAATCTCGTGGATACCCTGGCCATCGAACCGGCAACTGGTGATGGCGCATTTCTCGGTCCCATGATCGAACGACTGATGGAGTCGTGCAAGAATCTCGGTCGGTCTTTATCAGAATGTGAACCTTCCATAATCGCATACGAATTAGATGAGACAAGCGCTGCGCGAGCGCGGGCTGTCGTCGAAAAGATCCTGACGACTCGTGGAGTGAATCGCCCCCTAGCCAAACGATTATCTGAGGCGTGGGTATTGAACCGGGACTATCTTCTAGCGCCTGATAGCACGCAGGCTGATTTTATTATCGGGAACCCTCCCTATATACGTCTTGAAGAAATCCCGGACGAAACGGCCACGGTCTACCGCAATGCATACCCGACTATGCGTGGTCGGGCTGACCTCTACGTGGCCTTTTTCGAGGCCGCACTACGGCAGCTTAAACGCGGCGGCGTATGTGCATTTATATGCGCAGATCGATGGATGCGAAACCAATATGGAGCGGAGCTGCGGCGACTAATCAGTTCGGCATACAGCGTCGAGATGCTCTTGAGCATGCACCACGCTAACGCCTTTGACGATGAAGTCGATGCCTATCCAGCGATCACGATAATTCGACAGAACGAGCAACAGTCGACCATTGTAGCCCGTGCCGATCAGGATGCTGAAAATATTCAGCCAAAACTATTGGCCACGATGCTCCAAACAAACAACCACGACAGTCTGCCCCAAGGTATCCATCGGGCAGTGGTGAACACATGGTTTAAAGGGGATGCCCCCTGGCCATGCCATTCACCAGAACAATTGGCGCTCCTCCGGCAACTGGAAGATCAGTTTCCGCCTCTCGAGCTGAATGCCAAAGTGGGAATAGGTGTCGCCACCGGAAGCGACCGTGTCTTCATCACAACAGACGCGGAGCTGGTAGAGTCTTCCCGTCTGCTAAAGCTTGCACTCGCGAAAGACCTGTCGGATGGAACCGTGCGTTGGTCCGGACACTATCTCGTGAATCCATGGAACCACGACGGGCTGGTCAATTTGAAGGCCTACCCGAAATTACAAGCCTACTACGAGCAACATGCGGCAACGCTGAAGAAGCGTCACACTGCAGAGAAGAGCAGCAGCAAGTGGTACAAGACGATCGACCGCGTCAACCATACACTCACCAGCACACACAAACTCTATATCCCGGATATTAAGAACACACTTGAACCGGTCCTGGATCGGGGTGAAACATATCCGCACCATAACCTGTACTTTATTCAGTCCGACGAGTGGGACCTGGAAGTGCTCGGTGGATTGCTCCTGTCACAGGTCGGACAGTTTTTCATCGAATCTTATGGAATCCGCATGCGAGGCGGCTACTTACGCTTTCAAGCCCAGTATCTGCGCCGAATTCGAGTTCCGCTTCCTACGACCTTAACAGCCAGACAGTCCAATGAACTGAGAGACGCCTTCCGTCATCGTGACAAGCACCGCGCAACCCAAGTGGCTGTGGCTATCTATGGGATTAACTTTGCCACTCTGGAGGCAGCCCTTGAACGTTGACAAGAGACTGCAAACCGCCGTCCAAAGCTACTGGAACGCCCGAAGGCAAAATAAAGAAAAGCAGGTCAAATCAGGGAAAATCGATGCAGGGACACGAGGTGAAGTCACAGGAGGAACCCAGATGGGTGGCCTGGAAGTCTTGGTTTCGGACATCCTTTGCGAAGCCGGACTGAAAAAAGTCGATGTCCGCACTCGAACCGCGCTTGAGCTACCCGGTTACTTCAGAGCTACAAAAAAATGGGACCTGATTGTCGTATCCGACGGGGCACTGGTCCTGGCAATGGAGTTCAAGTCCCAAGCAGGAAAATCGATCGGTAACAATGTGAACAACCGTTCAGAGGAAGCGGTGGGTAGCGCCAAAGATATTTGGACCGCATTCCGAGAAGGTCGGTTCGGCAAATCGCCGGCTCCATTTCTGGGCTACTTGTTTCTGCTCGAGGATCGCGATAACGTCAAAATTCCTGTCGCTAATAAAGAACCATACTTTTCCGTGGACCCCGAGTTTCGGGGAGAATCGCATCTCAAGGATACAGCGGTCCACCGACGATATCGAGGCGTTTCCTATAGCAAGCGCTATGAGCTGCTATGTCGACGATTGGTACTAGAGCGGCTCTATACCTCAGCCTGTTTCATGATGGCCACAAACTCACGGGCGACCAAACTCACGCAGCCAGCGGATGACCTTAACTTTCAGCGGTTCGTGGCTGCACTGAGAGGCCACGTCGTCACCTTCCTCGGCAGCCGTAGCACCTAGCTATACCGCCCGATGAAATTCGACCGGGTCGGAAATCTGTTGTAATAAATCTCTCACCTACTCTCGACCGAAATCCGGCAAGAATTATCTCAACTCTCACGGCTTCACCGCACTTAACCTCAGGGGTGACCTTGCGGGTCTCCCAGTGCGCGTCGTCCAACGAGGGCCTTCCGAGGCCGCGCGTCAAAATCCAATGCTCCTTCCACTTACCCCACGCCACCCCGCCCCTCTTTCAACACTTCGACCCATCCACCCGGCAAGCCTCCGCCCGATCGTTAAATCCTGAATTGCGCAGGCTCTCGTAGACATTCTGCTGCCGTTCCATTTCCCGATCGTACGGCGTCTTCAGCCCGCCTTCAGCGACGTAATTCCCGCCGAAGTTTCGCTTCGGCTTCCGCGCATACAGCACCTTGTTGACTTCCGTTTCGTAATAGCCGCGTGTCTGAGGATCGGGATCTTTCTGGTAGCAGGTGGTGAGGAACTTCCGGCCGTCGGCGTCATGGCCGAGGGCATAGTGGGCAAAGCCGACGTTGCAATAGGCGTTGGGCGTGGCGGGATCGAGCGTGAGCACCTGCTCCGAATCCGCAAGGGCGTTCTGAAACTGTTCGTGGCGGCTGTAGATCTCGGCACGGACTTTATAGGCGCCGACATGTTTGCCGTCGAGGCGAATGGCGGCGGTGAAATCCTCCAGGGCTTCGCGATCTTTTCCTTGGTATTCCCGCACGTAGGTCAACCCGCGACCATAGTGGGCCTCGGCGGTCGGCTGGAGTGTGATGGCGGCGCTATAGTCCTCAAGCGCCTGCGGAATCCGGCCGAGCATCTTCCCGGCCTTGGCGCGAATGAGATAGGCCTCGGCCTTATTCGGCAGCCGGCGAACGACCTCGGACGCGTCTTGCACGGCTTGCGCATAGGCGCCGAGAAAATAGTGGCAGCGGGCGCGCGCAAGATAGAGCCCGGGCTGATTGCGTTTTTGTTCGATGACGTTGGTGAGGTGGTCGCGGGTTTGCTGATTACGGTGGTTGTTCGCTTCGCAATAGGCGTCGTTGAATGAATCGCCGCAGGCAGCGACCAGCAGCCCACCGCCAAGGACCATGATTCCGCGTGCGATCCGGCCGGCCCGTCCCATGCCTGCCTCCTGGCGACGGGCGCATTATCTGCCTAGGGCCGAATGGCCGTCAAGAAGGCGGTGATCGACCCCATCCCACGAGCAGTCCCAATCTCTCACAGACGGCTTTGAGCAGGGCACATCGGCCCTGGCCGTTTCCGGACGCGAGTTTCACGTCGGGCGCCCGAATGACGAAAACATGTTTCGATTTTCACCGGTCTGGCTTATAAACATTTACAACAGGCCTGACCTCCGCTATCTTGCCGCTGCCGCGCACCTGCGCCCCGGCATGAGCCGAGCCTCATGACCTCTGACTCACGTGACAGGGACTCCACCCTGCAGATGACGCGCACATGCACGAATTCGACACGACCGTCTTAGGATTCTTCAACCAATTCGCCCAACGGTCTTGGGCCGTGGACAGCCTGATCATGACGATCAGCGACAGCGATGCACTGAAGGGGTATCTCTCGCTGCCGCTCATTTGGTGGGCCTGGTTTCGCGACCCCCATCGTGAGGACAACCGGCGAAACGTTCTCCTGACGATCCTCGCGGCTTTCTCGGCGATGGCGGTCGCTCGTGTGCTTCAGCTCGTCCTGCCCTACCGCCCGCGCCCGGTCCACACGGCCGGACTGAATTTCACCCTGCCCTACACCATGCCGGAAGATTTTCTGGCCGGGTGGAGTTCCTTTCCCAGCGACCATGCCTCTCTCTTCTTTGCCCTGGCCGCCGGCCTTTGGTTGGTGTCCCCGCTGGTGGGCGCCTTCGCCTTTCTCCACGCAGCGGTGATTGTGTCCCTCCCCAGGATCTACGTCGGCCTCCACTTTCCGACGGACATCCTGTCGGGCGCGTTGCTCGGGGTGACGGCCGTGGCCGTGATCTGGAAGTGGCGTGCTGTCTTTGCGAAACTCGTGGAACCGGCCCTGGCCTGGAGCAAAACCAGCCCACACCTGTTTTACCCGGCCTTCTTCATCCTCACCTCCGAATTGGCCCATCTGTTCAAAGACAGCCGCTGGTTGGCAGAGAGTCTCTGGCACATGGCAACACTGAGCCTGCAACGGTAGCACCGGTCGAGAGGCGGTCTTCGCGCCACAACCTTGGACAGCATTCCTCAGACCTTTTTCGTACCGCGAGGGGCTTGCGGAAGAACATATCGGAGCGGCTTCCGATTTCCGACAGGGGCAGCTTCACGCTGCGTTGAACACGGCAGGGGCCAGATGGGGAGACTTTGGCGGAACGGAACAACGGGGCAGGAGTCTACGAGGTCAGATCAACTCCTCTACAATGACACACTCAATTTCTTTCACCTTCCGCAAACCACGATCATTCCCGTAGAAGCGCACGGCCTTGTGCAAGATGGCGGTGGCCAGCTGTATCGCATCCGGTGTGCTGAGACGATAACAGGCACGGAGTTCGGCTGCACGGTCCGCCACATTCATTGTGACCGGAACCCATTCCAGCCTTGGATACGTGCCGGCAAGAGCAAAAATGCGTTGAGCCAGCTCATCTTTCTGGTCACGGTACGGCTGGACCAGCAACTCCAGGAGGGTCACGGTTGATGTGACAGCCGGATTGAGGCCACGCTCGATCAAATCGAACAACGAGGCACACCATGCCCCATACCTAGGATGGTCTTCCAAGAAATAAATGAACAAGTTGGTATCGAGTCCGATGCGTTGGCGTTCGAGGGGAAACCCTTGTGTGGAGCCCGCTACCACGACCGTCGCTCTCGTTTGAGATAGCCTGACGGGTAGGTGCCCTTAGCAAGCCCTCGCAGAGTCTGCGCATACCGTTTGGGTTTCGGCATGACTAACGTCAGATCATCCTTGACGACGATCAGCAATTCATCACCGCCTCGGACGCCCATCGCCTGCCTCGCCTCCTTCGGGAGGACGATCTGATTTTTGCTGCTGAGTTTTTGGACCGCCATGGTGTCCCCCGCCATTGATTCCTATATTCGGCTTTACGTTAGCATAAGGAAGTAAAGCGCTCAAGGTAAGCAGTTAAAACCCGACGGACACCCCCATCGTCCCCAGCAGCGCGGCACGATCCGCCGGCCCGACAAACTCAGTGCCGAGCCCGCCGTCGAGCACGACGCGCGAGGTCAATTGATGCCGGACGCCGACTTCGACGCCGGTGTGGTTCTGTTGCCCGCGCAGGTCCGATTGGCGGGTATAGACGCTGGCGATCAACGTGTCGCGAAAGCTCGTGGGATAGCCCAGCGGGTAACTGACGGCGGCGACGGCCCGATAGGCACCGGGTCGCTCCTGCCCTTGCGGCGACCCGATCACGGTATAACCGGCATTGAGATGCACCCGCAGTCGCCCGAATGAACGGGTCAGGATGCCGGTGAGCTGCGTATCCACGCCTTTGGAATTCACCCCGGTGGGAAGATCCGCCTCGACCCGGACCGCGAACGCCGGCAGCCTCAGCGTTTCCGTATTGAAGTTGTACAGGACCCCCAGGTGCAGGTCGCCGGACTTGTTCGCGCCCACGATGGCACGCGGATCGGTGAACAGATCGCCCTGGATTTCGATCTGCGTATTGGCGAACGCGCCGTAGATAATTTGCGGCTGAAATGTGACCTGGGTGCGGCCCTCTCGCCGGTCGTTGAAGCGCACGCCGCCCTCCAGACCGATTTCCCCTTTGGGTATGGCATAGGCGTCCTCCATGCCGATCGGCCGGTTGGGATCGAGGTTGTCATGGTCCAGGGCGAACAACGGTGCAGTCGCCAGCGTGAGAGCCCCGCCGATCACGAACGCAAGGACTCGCCCGCTTCTCAGCTTCAATGGTGATGCTCCTGGCCCTGGACGACCATCGGATTGGTCGCATCCGCGCTCGCCAGATAGTAGGTATTCAGCACACGATAAATTTCAGCCCGCTTCGCCTCCCAGGTCGGGAGCCGCTCGCTGGTGAGGATGTCGCTGATGTTGTCGTGCAGCATATGGAGATTATCGAAGATGTTGGCCAATTCGGGATACCCCGCGGCAAACTGCGGACTCAGTTCCGCTGTGAGCGGCATGAAGGTCCAGTGCACCGGCGGCTGTTCGAGATACCGCCGGTAGGTCGCAAGAATCGGCCGGATCGCTTGCGTCTTGGCGGCAAGGTCACGCGCGGCCTGCAACGGGTCATACACGGCCACCTGCAGGTAATGGTAGGACCAGATCGTCGCATTGAACAGCGGGAAGCGTGCCCTGAAGGCCTTGGAATAGGGGAATTGATCCAGTCGATGGTGATCCAGCCGCTTGGACGTGATCGCATACGCGCTCTCCTTATAGTAGGCCAACACATTGCGGAGCGCCCGGTCCTTGTCCGGCTCGTCGGACACCACGATGTCGTAGGTCGCGCGGTGCAGGGCATGCGCTTCGTCGAACGTGTTCTGCGCGCGCCAGGCCAGCCTCATGTAGGTCGGCGCAATCGCCTCCTCGTTCGGGTTCAGCCTGGGCTTGGTCGCGATAAACGCGAGCGTCTGCTTGCGGGCCCGCTCCTCGATGGCCGGCACGTCCTGACCGCCGGTCAGCAACAGATTTTCGTACAGATTGGAATGGCCGAAATCCACGCCGTTGAACTCACTGTCGAGTTCGGCCAGATCTTCCCGCAACGAGAAATTCCACAGCGCGCGGTAATAGAAACGCTTGTCGCGCGGCTCGAACTGGCTGCACCCCGCCAGCGCGAAGGCGAGCGTGACCAAGGCCACGAACGCCGGCATGCGCATATATGTCCCAATCGTCATGCTGAATCGCTCCTGAATCATCAGCAGCCAGGCATGTCGCAGCAGCGGATCGACGATTACAGCCGAACCGTCTCAGTGGCAGTGCTACCCGTGCACCAGCGCATGCCCTTTGCCCCGCGCGATCAACCAGCGGTTGACGGGAAATGCCGCCGCTCCGGCCAGAAGAAGGGACAAGACCAGACTGCCCCAGAACAGCGGATCCGGCACCCCGGCGTCCATCGCACCGGGAATCATCACCATGATCGCATTGTCCACCAGTTCCATCGTGGTCATGGAGAGGGTATCGGACGCAAAGGCCAACCCCAGCGCCGTTCTCCAAGCTATACCCGCCCGCCGCAACGGATACAAGGTCATGGCATACCCGAAGAGAAAGGCCAGCGCAACAGCGAGGCCGACCGTCGGCCAATTGCTCCATCCTAACGCCGTGCCGATCGCCATCCCGAGCACTTCGCCGATGGTGCAGCCGGTCAAGCAATGCAAGGTGGCCATGATCGCCGTCCGATTGAGCGAGGTGGCCTGGTGGTTCGCTTCCTGATGCTCGTGAGGCTGATGACGGCCACGATGATCGCCGTGAGCCTGCACACAGTCACGCCCGTTCGTATGGTGATCGTGATTTCGTGGCGCTGCGTGACGCCGCACGGTGGCGGTCGCCGATTGATGGCTCATCATGAGAATCCTCCCTGTGAGTGGTGAAATCAGCCGTTCACCCCTACAGACGGAGCAAGACGGGAAACATTACAGGGCGCCGATCATTCTTCACACCGACCGGCAGATGGAGGCACGAGTCGCAGGTGACAAGTCTTCAGGATCGGGCGCCGGAGTCTTTCGGCATCGGTTTTCCCGGCCTCCGTCGCACGCGCGCGATAGCTACTCCCACCCGATTGAACCTCCGGCTTTTCCCTTCAGGCGAATTTATTATACGTGCATTTCTGATTCACTCCGACGGTTGTGCTGTTCCGTTCTGCGACAGCGGCGGAAAAAGTCTTGATCTCGACCTTGGAGACATGCTTGACTGACTTGTGTTCGGCATCTTCTTGTTTCATGGAGGGTTTTGCATGCCGCATGGAATTCTTCGTACTCTCTGTGGTCTCGTCCTACTCCTTGCACCGATCTCAGCCCAAGCCGCCGATATCCCGGATACAAGTCTCAGTCCATTAAAGTTCCTCGTCGGAGAATGGAAGGGGGCCGACGCGGAAGGGAAGGCCCACAAGATCGCCTTTGCCCTCAGTTCGGGAGGCACCAGTCTGACCGAAACGCTCACTCCGCTCGACAGCCCACCCATGACCACTATGTACTACAGCGACGGCGAGCAATTGATGTTGACGCACTATTGCTCCCTCAATAACCAGCCGCGCATGCGCGCCGCCGCGATCAAAGAGGGCGATAAGGCCATTACCTTTTCTTTTGTGGATGCGACAAATCTGACCAATCCGACCGATGTGCATATGCGCCAGCTCTCGATCGACGTCAAAGACCACGATCACTTCACTCAGACCTGGACCTTGAGTAAGGCAGGAAAAGACGTGCCGAAGGTGTTTACCTTCGAGCGCGTGAAATAACCGTCATCCCCACGCTGTTCAACAAGGAGTCGTTCCGATGCCGTCACAAACACCAGAGGCTGTGATCGAAGCCCAGCGTCAGGACTGGAATCGTGTGGCCGCCGGTTGGGACAAATGGGATCAGTTTTTCAACCGCAACATGGCCTTCATCAACCACCGGCTGGTGGCCGATGCGCGGGTGCGGCCCGGGCTTCGGGTCCTGGATCTTGGATCGGGCACCGGCTATCCGGCGCTCCTGGCCGGTGAAGTGGTGGGATCGGATGGCACCGTGGTCGGAATCGATCTCGCTGAATCCATGCTGGCGGTGGCGGCACGCAAAGCCAAGACGCTCGGCCTGCAGCACGTGACGTTTCGCACCGGGGATGTGACCTCGCTGCCGTTCGAGACCGGCTCGGTCGATGCCGTGATCAGCCGATTCTGCCTGATGTTCCTGCCGGAGATTCCCAAGGCTGCCGCGGAAATCGCGCGTGTACTGAAACCGGGAGGTTATGTCGCCGCCGCCGTCTGGTCTGTGCCGGATAAGAATCCATTCATTCGCATTCCGATGGACGTGATCAAAACCATCATGCCCCTGCCCCCACCAGACCCCGAGGCACCGGGAATCTTCCGCCTTGCTAAGCCAGGCGACCTGGCCGGCATGTTTGAACGGGCCGGCCTCACACCTCTGGGCGACGAGGAGTTTACGGCCGAAGTGACCTATGCCACGGCGGAAGAGTTCTTTCGCGGCTTGATGGATATCGCCGCCCCGATTCAAAATCTGTTTGCGAAACTGACGAAGGAACAACAGGCCGAGGCGGAACGGGGCATCATCAAGACCGTGAACGAATATCGCGGGCCGCAGGGGGTCTCGTTGCCGATTGCGGTGAGGATCGTGAGCGCGCGCAAGCCACGTTAAGCTCCTGCGGGCGGCACTAGGAACAACCTGCCGCCCGCACGTTCAGGCTCTTCATCCTCCTCTCCGGGTGCCCACCTGCCAGACTCTGCAGAACGGCGCAGCTGCCTCGACAGGCGTTGAAATTATCCGGCCATCGGTGCACAGTGCACCGACTCGATACACTCACCGTGAACAGCCACTCACGGCATTGCATCGAATGTCGTCACGTTCAACCGATGCCAAACGACAGCTTCAAAGACTTCGTGCTGGATCAACTCGGTGAGATGCCTGAGCTCACAGGGAAAGCCATGTTCGGCGGGTATGGCCTCTACCACCGGGCAACGTTCTTCGGCATCATCCACAAGGGCCGGCTCTATTTCAAAACCAATGCGTTGACACAACCGGCCTACGCCTCACGCGGCATGCAACCCTTCCACCCGAACGCCAAACAAACACTCAGACAGTATTACGAAGTGCCGGTGGATATTCTGGAGGACCCGCAGGAGCTGGCTGCCTGGGCTCGTTATGCCGTGACATTACCAACCGCGCAGTTGCCCCTTCCCTTCTCCGCCACACCGCAGGGCTACGACCTGCCCGCTCCGATGTAGGCACGCGGCGAACGGCTACGCTCGCCGTCTCATAATTTGCCTTCATTGCGCCGTTTCTTCAGACTGCCGCACATGTGGTACCGAATCGGCGCGGATCTCGTGACGCTGCTACACCTGGCCTTTGTGTTCTTCGTCGTGACGGGCGGGCTCTTACTGCTGAAATGGCCTCGCCTTGCCTGGCTGCATCTGCCGGCAGCGATCTGGGGAGCGGTTGTCGAGTACACCGGTTGGATCTGCTCGCTCACCCCGATTGAACAAACTCTGCGGGCCATGGCCGGAGAGTCAGCCTATGACTCCGACTTCATTGGCCACTACCTCCTGCCCCTGATGTATCCGGCAGGGCTGACACGCAACGTTCAGATTCTTCTGGGGACCGTGGTGGTGCTGGTGAACGTGACGATCTATTGGTGGGTCTTCGGACAACCGTCGAGGCGACGGCAATAGCAGGATGCGCAAAAAGTCCGCCAGCGGCGTTCTCGCAAGACACTGCCGGCTCGGCGGCGTTCACAAACGTGACGCGCGTTATTCCGCGCGTCCTGAACCTCAGAAGCTCACCGTACGGCCACGGGACAAGAGCCTGTCTTGGCAGGCTCGGGGTGGGCAGGTACGAATGAACGATTCGCCTCTTCGCTTGCTGCGGCCTTGCTGGACGGCCATTTTGCGCATCCTGCGGGGTATGCTTCTGCTCTGCCACTCGATGTGGATCATCTGAGTTTTCGCATGCCAACCGGGTATTTCCGCAGCCTGCTAGACGTGTATGGACTACCCGGCTGGTTCGTTCTGCGTCGAGGTCATCACCAGGGCCAGGCACCCCTGCTCGCTCGACGTAATGGGATGAACGCTCCCGGCCTCGGCGCGGTGGTAGTCCCCGGCCTGGAGCAATTCTCCGGCGCAGATGCAGCTCCCCTCCAACACGTAGAACTCTTCGACCTGCCGGTGGCGGTGCGCCGCCAGTTCTCCTCCCGGAGCGAGCCGCAGCAACATCGTGGCCCGCGCGCCGGCCGGATCGTTGAACAGCATTTTCATGGACACACTCGGGCCCAAATCCCGCCAGGCCACTTGCGCGGATCGAACAACGGTGAAATCCCCGGCGGCCTGTCGCTCCTGCGGCTCCTGCGCGATGCGCGCCATGAGTGTGGCCTTGAGCGACGCCGGAGGCGAGATGGCGGGACCGCTGAACGCCAGCTCCTGCACCACCTCCTGAAACGCTGCGACCTGCTGCCGGACTTCCGCAGGAGCCGTCGCAAGGGACTGCGTGAATTGCCGCTGCTCATCGTCACCCAGAGCCCCCAGGGCGTAGAGTACCGCCAGCTCCGACAGCTCGTCTTTGTGGCGTGGATCGGTCATGACCGCAACCCTTCCCCGTGTGGAGCCAGCACTTCGCGCAACCGGATCATACCCAGTCTCATCCGTGTCTTCACGGTCCCCAACGGCAGTTTCAAGCGATCGGCGATTTCACTCTGACTCAACCCCCAATAGTAGGCCAAGGCAATCGCTTGGCGCTGCTCGGTGGAGAGACACGCCAGGGCCTCCTGCACCAACCGCTGCCGTTCAAGCCCCGCGCTGTATTGCTCCGGCGTGTCCGCATCTCCCGATAACTCCGCGACTTGATCCAGGGGGACTTGCCGCCCCCGTTCCAGGTAGCTGCTCCGGAACCGGTCGATGGCCCGGGTCTTCGCCAGCGTCATCAGCCAGCTCCCCGGCGTGCCTCGCTCCGCGTCGTAGGTCGAGGCCCGGCGCCACACTTGCGTATACACATCCATCGTCACGTCTTCGGCAGCCGTGCGCTCCCCGAGTATTTTCATCGCCAAGCCGAATACCTTGGCGCTGCTCGCATCATAGAACTCCGCAAGCGCGGGCTGGTCTCCGGCGGCAATGCGCGCGAGAAGTCCCGTCCATTCCTGCTCATGCATCGAAGGTGCCTGTGCCACAGCCTGTGATTGCATCATGGGCATCCTCGTCAAGATCTACGAGTCTACCCGGTGAATTAGATTCCCGCTCCCGCGCCGATTCGGCGAAACTGTAGCACCGGAATGATCGTGGCACAACGCAGTTTTTTCATTCCCGGGAAATCCAACTGCCGCTCCGTTTCGTAGTTCGAGACAGAGAGCCGGTCGATATCGATGCAAACCCGGCCCAACAAACTGACCCATAACCAGGAGGTATTCCCATGTCGCAACGAATGGCATCTCTTTCCTTGATCCTTGGCTTCGCGCTGACGGTCGCAGCCTGCAATACGGTCGGCTCAGGTCCGACCGGCAACGCAACGGCGGAAAAATCGCTCTACGATCGGCTGGGTGGCAAAACGGCCATCACCGCCGTAGTAGATGACTTCGTCGGTCGCGTGGCCGCCGACACCCGCATCAACGGCAAGTTCGCCAACGCCAATATCCCGCGCCTGAAATCCATGCTGGTCGATCAAATCTGTCAGGCGTCAGGCGGGCCTTGTACCTATACCGGGCGAGACATGAAGAGCACCCATGCCGGTATGGGCGTCAGCAGCAGCGACTTCGACGCGCTGGTCGGAGATCTCGTCGCCACCTTGAACAAGTTTAAAGTGCCCGAACGGGAGAAGAACGAACTACTCGGCGCCTTGGGTCCGATGAAGGGCGACATCGTCGAAAAGCCGATGGCTTCGATGCGGTAATCGATGCGGTGTTTTTCAGAACCAGGGCGGGGCGGCCATTGCGGTCGCCCCGCTATGCCCTACTCTAAATGGCTACACCGGGCAGACCTGACAGGTGCGTAACAACGACCTGTCGGCGAGCAACCGGTTGATCCGACCCCGATACATTGCTCGTAACAACCTGGCCTCCCAATCCTGTCCGTTCCTTCCTGCCGGCCCGGCCTTCGGCCACTGTCGATCCTCTATCCACACAACCTTCTGCCCCCTGACGATTCATAGTCTCCATCACCGGTCGTCCAGACGGACACGCCCAGGAACTTCTTTCACTTGAGCGTGGACCCGCGCCTCCCGTGACCGGATTCATGAGGCACGCTGGTGCTTATGGAAACTGTAATCCCCCTCACAGATTGCTGTGGGCGCTCCCTTTAGAATGGCCCCATGGCACGGCTCGACATTCTCGTTCATGGAGGGTGCCTGTCCGAGCACTCGGCTCGAAGTCTGGCGGAGGAGATCCGGCACGAACTCCCGCATTGGGACATCACCGTCAAAACTGCAGTAGCTGGTGATCCGGACCTCTCCGGAGTCATAGTCTTTCCAGCCTTCTTGCTGGACGGACGCGTCCTCGCCACAGGGGTCCCGAAGAAGGACTGGCTGGTGGACCGGTTGCGCGCCTGGGACAGGGGGGAGCGATGAGGGATCGGTCTTCTGTTGCCCAACGCAGCGCAGTTCGTCCTGCTCACCCATCGACGGAAAACGATGAAGCATCGCCGGCTGATCCTGACATCACCCGGGATACCAACCTAGAGACCCTCTTTCAGGACATCACCGGGACATTCGGCATCTCGTTTGTGCCTGAATTGTTCGACGGCATGCGCCATCGGCCGTCGTATCTAGACACGACGTGGACGCTCTTCAAAGACGAGATGAACCTGGAATGTCTGGATCGGAGAACCAAGCGTGTCATCGCCTTAGCGGTCTCGACGAACGAGGCCGGAACCTTCTTCATCGCGGCCATGCCTGGCGCATTCGGTCTGAACGCGCTCGATCAAGCCACCTACGACAAAATCTGGTCGACCATTCGTTTTTTCAAGGTTTTCGATCGATACCTGTCCGGAATCATGCCGGCTGATGTCCCGGACGCCGTCACGTTCGTGAACGATCATTTGCGTGAAGAATATCTGGGTGATGAAGCGACGCGAGTCAGCCATACTGCAATCCCAAGAGAAGAGAGCCAGGGCGCGGCCGCCGGGATTGGGGGCATGATCATCGCGATCGCCCTACTCTCCTGTGCTGTGGGCATCTACTGGTTCCTCCGATGAGCGCGCTTCAACCAGACCTCTTTCCCGCTACGGTTTCCCGCCAAACGTTCTATCGGCAGCTCACCTCTCTGCGCTGGCGTTGGACGCTGTTCCTTGCAATCGGCGCAATCCTGATTCTTGCGGCCTGGCTAGGACTAGGGAAACATCCGACGACAACGTTCGACCTAACCCGCCACAACGTGCCACTGGATCAGATCGTAGACGGAGGACCGGGCAAGGATGGAATCCCCGCCATCTTAACCCCACGATTCATCTCTGCCGAAGATGCCACGTTCCTCCAAGCCACCGACCGAGTCCTGGGTCTCGAGCGGGAATCCGACGCCAAGGCCTATCCGATCAAGATTCTCAACTGGCACGAAATCGTGAATGATGTGGTCGGCGGCAAGCCCGTTGTGGTCACCTACTGTCCGCTCTGCGGAACCGGGATTGCTTTCGATGCGAATGTGCGAGGGAACCCGCATACATTCGGCGTCTCCGGCCTCCTCTATCAGAGCGATCTGCTCATGTACGATCATCAGACGGAAAGCCTCTGGTCGCAAATCGGCATGCATGCGGTGGCCGGGCCGTTGACGGGAGAGCGGCTGGCGCCCATGTTTCTGGAACATACGACCTGGTCGGAATGGCGAGCCGCCCATCCCGCCACACTCGTCCTGTCTACAAGAACCGGTTCCTTCCGAAACTACGATGACGATCCGTATCTGGGTTATGCCGAGCGTCGGGACTTGATGTTCGACACCACGCACTTCGATCCAAGCTACCATCCCAAGGAGTGGGTCGTCGGGGTGGAGATCGACGGGATCGCCAAAGCCTACCCCTTTTCAGATCTCAAGAAGGCCGGCACGCCCGTCGGCGATCAAGTCGGTGGCCGGGCCATCACGGTACGGTTCAACCAGCAATCCCGCAGCGCATCCGTCATCGACGCCGACGGCACACCGCTCCCCTCCATCATGGCTTTCTGGTTTGCCTGGTACGCGTTTCATCCGGACACGCACGTATTTACGCATCCGAAGGGAAACTCCCCATGATCTCCGTGACCCGTTGGCTTGGTGAGAAGCGCCTGCGTGCCATCGAACATGACCAAGGCAGCCCACTGTCCTATCTACGCCAGATGCTTCGTGTCTCGCCTGCCCATTTTTTGACGTTCATCAAGATCATGCCGCTTACGAGGTTTCGGCGCGCTCTGCCCCCGGAGGCCTATCACCTGGCCCGCATCGTGACGGCTCGGCACGAGCACGGCGGAACCTGCCTTCAGATGGAGATACGGCTCGCACAACATGCCGGAGTCAGACTTCCGCTCCTCCATGCAGTGCTCGGCGAATCTCCCTGCGCGTTGCCGCCGGAGCTGGCGGAAGTCTATTTCTTTGCCGAAACCGTCGCGAGGGGAAGCGGTGAAGACGACCATTGGCGTGAAGCCATCATGCGTCGCTACGGCGAGGTGGGCATCATTGAGCTGGCCCAAGCCATCTCCATCGCACGCCTGTTTCCCACCGTCATGCATGTCATGGGCTGTGGCGCTCCTGGTGCGTCACACCACAGGCAGGACGGCGTGCCGGATCGCTGACCGGCAAGCACCAAGTCCTCCTTCCGAAGCTGGGCTGCTCCCATCGCACTCCGACCAAGACCTTCGAGGTCGTCCCAATGGGGGATGCCCCGCAAGCGACGATCGCCGAATAGGTCCGCGAATGGTTCTCTCTCAACCCTCTGTTCCTCAAACATTGTCCGCCGTTTGTAAGAACCGTCACAGATCTTCGGGGCACCTGCGCGATACCCTGTCATCATCTATCGCCGGATAGAAAGGACAGTGTGAGGCATCATGGGGAGGACGGAGACACGAAAGGACCGGCAACGAGAGGCCACAATGAGCAAGCAGCACCGCCTTACGCAGGCCGGGCTCCTCGTTGCCATGTTCCTCGGCATTGTGCTGTGGACTTCACCCGGGGTCGCGGGGGAAAGATCGTCGTTTGACGCTCGCGAGGTCATGCGGAAAGGCGTCTTCGAGCTCGGCGGGGCGGTGGGATACGCGCAAGGTACCACGGCGATCGGTGCCGCTGAGTCGGCGAACAGGAGCGCCGTCTTTGTGATGCCGCGCGCGGGCATGATCTTGACTGAGCCCTTGGGAAGGAGCTGGTGGCAGGGCAATGTCGAACTGATGATTGAGCCGGTGGTTGCGCGGTTTACCAAACCGTTTGCCGCCGAGGCGGTCGGAGGGTCGTTCGTCCTGAAATACAATGTTCTCTCGTTCGGACGGTGGATGCCTTTCTGGGACGTGGGCGCCGGGATGGTCTGGACTAATCTGGCACCGCGGATTCCTGAACAAAGTACCCAGTTCGAGTTCGTACTGGAGACCGGTCCCGGCCTGCAGTATTTTGTGACGGACCGGATGACATGGTTAATGGGCGTGCGGCTACATCACATTTCCAACTCGAATCTCGGCGACAGAAATACCGGAATCAATGGAGTGCTACCGTACATCGGCATCTCATTCTTTACACCCGGAGTATTCTGAGACCACAGGCGCAAGAACATGAACATCAACACCCGCTGGATAAAGCTCGGAGCCCTTACCGCCCTGACATTCGCCGCCTTGGCCACGGCCTTCTGGTTCGATCTCCCCAAAATCCTCCAGCCGCATCTGGTTGCCGACTGGCTGAGAGAGGCTGGCCCGTTCGGACCGATCGTCTTCATCGCCCTCATGGCCGCTGCCGTGGTGATCAGTCCGATCCCGAGCTTACCGCTAGACATCGCGGCCGGCGCCACCTTCGGCCCGATGTTGGGAACGGCCTATGCGGTTATCGGCGCAGAAATCGGAGCGATTGCGAGTTTTCTCATCGGCCGGGCGCTGGGCCGGGATGTTCTGACCCGGCTCCTGCGTACCAACGTCGCCTTTTGTGAACGTTGCTCGGATCGCCATTTGGCAATCTTTGTATTTCTAGCCAGGCTGGTTCCGCTTTTTTCGTTCGATATCATCAGCTACGGCGCCGGCCTGACGAACATGTCCCTCCGGACATTCGCCGCAGTCACCTTTGTCGGCATGATTCCGCCGACCCTGGCGCTGACCTATGCGGGCAGCCAGGTGGTATCGGGCGCATGGCTGCTGATCCTCTCCGGTCTGGCGATGGTGGGCATGATGCTGCTCATTCCCAAGCTGGTGCTCCGTTATCCCACCGCACGGTGGGTTCGCCTGCTCCGCGGCGAGATGCCGGCGGAAGCTCCTGTGCCGGTTCCGTCCCTCCAACCTGCTGTTGCAGTTGAAAGCCTCGTCTCCCGATGCGATTCCTGCGGCGGACCGTTGCGCTGACGACGACGGACTCTCCCTCACCGAGCTGCATCTCTGACCAGCAGCCTTCTGTGCCTACCCGGCATCGCCGACAGGCGCCAGGTCCTACTTCGCTTCCGAGGCCGTAAGACACCCTCAGCTTCGGGCTCTGGAACAGAATCTCCTGAAAAGACCGTCCATCACATCAAAAAACCTTCAAAGTGTGAACCAGGTAACAGAGTGAAAGATGCACGAGTGATAGCCTGAGGCACGCTCGAACAAACCATGGCCCAGTCAATGGGCTCACACTTCATGAAGGGAGGTCAGACAATGGCAGCCACCCATAAGAAATCTGCGGCGGTGCAGCCTGTACAAGCGAATCGGGCTCCTTTGGAGGAGGAGATTCAGAAGTTGGCGTACGAACTCTACTGCCTGTGCGGCTACGAGCACGGCCACGATCTCGAACATTGGGCCGAGGCCGAACGGCGGGTGCTCGAGCGCGTCGAAGGACGATCCAAGCGATGAGGATCGTGCATGGCGTTCGTGGGTGGCTGGTCGCAAGATGGGAGCTCTCCCTTGTTGTAGCGATCAGCCTGGGGATCACAGGCTGGAGCACGATTCCTGCGGCTCTTCAACCCAGTGATCAAGCGAACCGGTCCGCCGTCTCGGAGACGCGACCTGCTCCGATCAAAAAAGCAGACTCGTCGGCGGGTGCAGCATCGGACCACGATGAGTTTTTCGATCCCTTTGCCACATCGGAAAAAGCGACGGACGATGAATACGACCCGTGGGAGCCTTTCAACGTCGCGATGTTCGAATTGAACCGCAAGATGGACCGGTTCGTGCTGAAACCGGTCGCCCAAGGCTACAATTTTGTCATGCCCGGCGCGGCACAAGTCGGCGTCAGCAACTTTTTCCACAATCTTCGCTTCGTACCGCGCTTTGCGAACAACGTCTTTCAAGGAAAGCTCAACGGGGCCGGCGTGGAGATGGGCCGATTTCTCGTGAACTCGACATTCGGCGTCGCCGGTTTCCTCGACGTTGCCACACGCATGAATTTGCAGACGCCGGAAGAAGACACCGGTCAGACGCTTGGTTTCTACGGTGTCTCACCGGGGCCCTATCTAGTCCTTCCGCTCATGCCGCCGCTCACACTCCGCGACGGATTCGGATATGCGGCGGATATTTTGCTCGATCCGATCAATTGGCTGGTCTTACCGCTGATCGAGGTCAAGGGGGTGCCCTCGGCGATTGCGCACCAGAACCGGACGACGACGTCCATTGCGCAGCTTGGAAGACGTGTTGCAGAAGTCACCAACGACCGGGCGCTCAATCTGGAAACATTTCAGGGAGTGGAAGAGGCGACACTCGATCTCTATGCGGCGGTGCGGAATGCCTACTTACAAAAACGGGCGAGGGCAATCCAGGAGTAAGCGTCGGAACACAGGGGAAGGCAGAGACTTACAGGGCGAGGCACCGGTGGATCAGCCGAGACGTTCGGCTAACCCCCTTTCATTCACGAGAGTGATCGTTCGTCCGACCATCTGAATGAGGCCGTCATCCCTGAACTGCCCCATGGTGGCACTCACGGTTTCACGGCTACAGCCGATGAGATTCGCCATTTCCTGGTGGGTTAATCTGACCTTGAGACGGATTCCCCGCGTATCCGCGACCCCTTCGGTTTTACCCAACTCCGAGAGCAGGTGAGCGAGGCGGGCCGGCACATCACGAAAGACGAGATCTTCGACGCGGCTTTGGATTTTTTTGAGCCGCAGGCCGATGAGCTTGGTCAGCTTGAACATCACGGTCGGGTGCATGGCTAAATATTGATCGAAATCTTTTCGTGGGATGACACAGATGACCGCGTCATCGAGGGTTTCCGCCGAGGTCGAGCGGGGAGCGTCTTCCAACACGTCAAGCTCACCAAAGACTTCTCCCGGCTCCAGGATGTCGAAGGTGACTTCCTTCCCATTTGGCGCCGTATTGGCGATTTTCACGCGTCCCCGTTTAAGGAGATACACATTGCTGCTCGGATCACCGGGAAGGTAGAGGGGCTGCCGCTTCTTAACCTCTTCCATGCGGGTAATCTTCTCCATCTCCTGCATTTCGGAAGGAGAAATCCCGTCGAAGAGTCGAATGTGCTTGAGGAACCAAAGTTTGTTGGGAGCGGCTTGTGGGTGGTTCATAGGGTTGGCTCAATATTGAACCGGCACAGCCTACTCGGTTCACCGCGTGAAGGCAACGTGGCGTATTGCGCCATCTAAAATCTTACTCTGGGACAAGTCGTTGCGCCATTTGCAAA
>CAKKRE010000007.1 GCA_919902505.1 Nitrospiraceae bacterium | reverse complement strand
CGGACCCGCGAGGTGTTCGGCGACTATGTCTCCATCTATGACTTCCAGCAGTCGGTTGAAGACGGCGCGACGGTCCCGCTCTTCTATGAAAACCGGACGCCGGAACTCCGATTGGAGAATCCGAATCTCAACGACGATATCTACAACTTGATCGAAGCCGCCGGCTTGGATGATGACCAAGAGAAACGATTGGAACGTGAGCTGGGGCGGCAATATCAACTACTGACCCGCGATGAACGGCTTGAGACCATTGCCAAGGATATCGTGCAACATTTCCTCGGGCGTGGCTTCCAGGGTAAGGCAATGGTTATTTCCATCGATAAGGCCACAGCCTTGCGGATGCACGACAAGGTACGGGTGCACTGGAAGGTCGAAGAGCAACGTGTCGAGCAGGAATTGGCCAGGCTCATGACCTACGGGGCGAAGGCCGGCTATCCTGATCGCATCCGGGAACTCAAGGCACGGCTGGATGTGATTCGGACGACCGATATGGCGCTGATCGTCTCGCCTGCTCAAAATGAGATCGAGCAGATGAAGAAGCAGGGTCTCGACATCGCGCCCCACCGGAAGCGGATGAATGATGAGGCGCTGGACGAGAAGTTCAAGGAGGCGAACGACCCGCTGCGCCTCGTTTTCGTCTGCGCTATGTGGCTGACCGGTTTCGATGCGCCAAGCTGCTCAACGATTTATCTGGATAAGCCCATGCGGAACCACACGCTGATGCAGACCATCGCGCGAGCCAACCGCGTATTCCCCGGCAAGCATAGCGGCCTCATCGTGGACTACGCGAACGTCTTTGCCTCGTTGGAGAAGGCTCTGGCGATCTATGCCAAAGGCCGTGGTGGGGAGCAGCCCATCCGGGACAAGCAGAAGCTCGTGGAAGGTCTTCGCCAAGCGATCGCGGGGGCAGAAGCCTTCTGCCGTGCGCATGGAGTTGGTTTACTGGAGATTGAACAGACACCTGCAGGAACTCTCGACCGGCTGACGAAGATTGCTGAAGCGGTCGAATGCCTGATTTCTCCGGACCCCCTTCGCAAGGACTTTCTCGGGCAGGAAAGTTTGGTGCGGACCCTCTTCCAAGCTGTGAAGCCGGACCCCTCCGTGCTGGAGTTTGCCTCGCGCGTCGCCTGCCTGACGACCATAGCCGAGACCATCCGTGAACGAACGGGCGAGGGACCGGCAGACATCTCAGTCGTGATGGCCGACCTGAATCAGATTCTGGATGCATCTGTGGCCGCGGATGGGTTTCACATCCCACAAGGAAAATCTGGTCATAGCGTGATCGATCTGACGAAGATCGACTTCGAGGCTTTGGCCAAGCGCTTTGGGAAGTCCAAGACCAAGAATATCGATCTGGAGCAACTTAAGGCGGCAATCCGTGCTCACCTGGACAAACTCGTCCGTCTGAACCGGACCAGAACTGACTATCTCACCAAGTTTGAAGAGCTGATTGAATCCTATAACGCGGGTAGCCGGAACATCGACGAACTGTTCAAGGAACTCCTCGCGCTTAGTCGTAGTTTAAACGACGAACAGGAACGGCACGTCAGAGAGCGCCTCTCCGAAGAGGAACTCGTGGTCTTCGATATTCTGACGCGCCCGGCACCGGATCTGTCTGCAGAGGAACGGACTGATGTAAAGAAGGTCGCCCGGGACATGCTGCAGAAATTAAAGCAACTTCTGGTGCTGAATTGGCGTCAGAAGGCCTCGGCCCGCTCGCAGATCAAACTCACTATCGAGGATCTTCTAGACCAGGGCCTTCCGCGTGCGTACACCCCTGACTTGTATCAACAGAAATGCTCCGCAGTGTTTGAGCACGTCTACGAAACCTATGGGGATCGCGGAGCAAGTTTGTATCCTGGACCGGGGTGAAGATGGCGCAACCCCTCACCCTCGCATCGATCTTCACCCACATCACGCACGACAACCTGATCGCATGGCTCTTCGTGAGGCCGGTCAACCGCTCAACGTACTTTTGGTCACTCACGCCATCGCCGCCGCTTCGAAGACCGGCGCCGGTCGGTGAGCATCCCATGTGGGCCTGCTTGACAGTGTGAGGTAGACTGCCTAGCCTGGGTGCTGCCCCTTGCACTTTCCGGCTGCCAACTTCGCTTCCCACCGGAGTAAGGGAGACGTCGATGGTCCCGGCGCCGTATTTCAGTCCGGTGTCCCGGGGGATTTATGGAGGGTGGAAGGTCTGAAGAGTTTTCGAAAACGACCCGGCCCCATCCTTTATCTACTGCATGCCCGACAAGGATGCGACACGGACGCGGCCCAGCACAGGTCGGATTGGAGGAATCATCACATGAGTCACCATGGCAAGACGAAGGCACAAAAAGGCTCGCTGCCGGCCATGACCGTCACGCCGGTTTGCGCGGCGATCGGCGTGGTGCTCCGAGGCGGCGAGGTTCTACTCGTCCGCCGCGCGAATCAGCCGGACGCGGGGAAGTGGGGCTTTCCCGGTGGCAAGATCGAGCCGGGAGAACCGATCCAGGCTGCCGCGGCACGGGAGGTGGCGGAAGAAACCGGTCTCGTCGTGCGTCCGCTGCACGTGTTCACGGCGGTCGACGCCTTCCATCGGAACGCGAATGGACAGTTGGTGACCCATTATGTGTTGATCGCCGTATTATGCGAGTGGATTTCAGGCGTCCCACAGGCGGCCGGTGATGCGTTGGAGGCGGAGTGGTTTCCGATCGAGACCTTGGACTCAGTCGACATCGTCATGAGTGTTGACGTCGCACGCGTCGCGTCGATGGCCGCGAGGGTTCGAGAGGAATTTCAATGACCGCGCCGAACGCTTGTGTAATTGCGCTCGGTCAAGAATTCACACTACGGCCTCACTCCTTCAACCCCACGCTCGCATCGACCTTCATCCACATGATGCCGCCGCAGAGGGCGATGAGCGCCGCCAACAGTAACGAGGCCGTCCAGCCCCAGTGATCGGCGAGCCAGGAAGCGAGGAAGCTGCTGCTAAGCCCTTCTTTTTGTCTCTGCAGCATGATTTATCAGAGCTACATACCCTTTGACCAAATGGCTGTTCTCCGGCTGCCACATTACCACTTCAATGCCATTTCTACCTCACACGACCACGCAAACCGACACTTCCCAAACCATCCCTGTCGATGTATCCTGCCACGGATGCTTGAGGGAAAACATTCATAGTGTTTTTGTTTTCAGCCACATCTTCCAGGAATCATCTTCATGAATTTGGATTGTCCTTACCTGAACACTCACGTTGAACTGACCGAAGAGCGCGAAGCGCATATTCGGGATAAGCATCCGGATCTCTTGCCCGCTCATCATGACTATTTGTCGCAAACTGTTCGTAATCCTGAGGAAGTACGAAGGGACCCGCGATTCACAAACAGCCTGCTGTTTTCCCACTGGTTTCCTGACCTCAAAGGAGGTAAATTCGTCGTGGTAGTCGTTGTTGCCGATCCCTCTCCCCCCGATCGCTACTGGGTAGTGACCGCGTATGTGGCACGGCAACTCTCAGGAGGAATTGTGACATGGAAACGTCCCTGACAGTTGAATACGACAAGACCGGTGACATTCTCTATCTAGGAAAGACCAAGCCCTATCCAGAACAGGACTCCGAGGAATTGGGCTATGGGGTCGTGGCTCGACTCAATCCGGAAACACGCGATCTTGAGAATCTGGAAATCCTCTTTTTCTCTTCCCGAGTTGCCAAAGGGGAGACCTTCCAATTGCCGGTGACTGCGGAGTTTCATCTACCGAAAACCGGATGACGCGTAACCCGACCTTTCCTACCTAGCCCTCCGAATCCTCCTGGGTCGGTTCATGGCCCAGAAAGTGGCCCGACCCTGAAACCAATCTGCTGGAAGTACGATTCAGCAACGCACCGGGATATATGGGGACTCCTGCCCACAATATTGCTGCGTTCTGGGGCACACCGACGCATCGCGAAAGCTCTTTCTCGTGTTCACCATTCGCAAGCGAAGGATTCGCATCATTTCGGCGCGGGATATGAGCACGAAAGAACGGAGACAGTATCATGAGCAAGTTAAAGCAGAAGCCGACGTTCAAGACTGAAGCGCAGGAAGCCGCCTTCTGGGCGTCGTACGACTCAACGGAATATATCGATTACTCGAAAAGCCGCAGAGTGGTTTTTCCACGGCTCAAACCATCGACGGAGACGATTTCACTCAGGCTACCAAAATCTCTGCTGGAGCAACTTAAGACGCTGGCTAACAAACGTGACGTTCCTTATCAGACGCTGCTCAAACTTTTTATACTCGAGCGAGTACAGGCGGAGCTGCATCTCAAGACCGCCAAGGCTTCGTAGGAAAACAGGGAAGGGCATTTGAAATGCAGGGTTTGAACATGCGGGATCGGCAGGAAGTTCTGATGCTGCAGGCTGTAACAGGGATTCATCGAGCACAGTGTTTCCAAAAGTAATTCTTTCCAACCTTCCTCACTCCTTCAACCCCTCCCTCGCATCGACCTTCATCCACATCATGCCGCCGCAGAGGGCGATGAGCGCCGCCATCAGTAACGAGGCCGTCCAGCCCCAGTGATCGGCGAGCCAGGGTGTGAGGCTGGGTGAAATAACCCCGCCCAAAGAGATCGGTCGTCACGCTCCAGTAGGCGCCGACTGTAATATACAAGCAGGCGGGGAATAGAACAGGTACTTGGAGTCTTTTCTGGAACTAACCGAGATCCATCACCTCTTTGAGGGCGTGGGTTACGGTCCTGAGTTGGATCGTGGTGAGGCGGGTTAACGGACCTTCGATCAATCGTTGGTTATCGATCGCGCGGAGTTGATCCAAGAGCAGATCGGAGTCTTTCCGAAGTTTGCCCTGGGCCGTAATTCTGAGACGGAGCGGTTCCGCGTCGTCGATGAGCTGGGTGGTGAGGGGAATGATCAGGGTGGAGGGATGTCCGGCATCGAGCAACGCTTGAGCTTGGACGATGAGCACGGGTCTGGTCTTTCCCGGTTCCGTCCCACGGCGAGGACTCAAGTCGGCAAGCCAAATCTCGCCGCGCTTACGCATGAAGGTCTGCCTCAATGGCATCAAACTCCGCGTTGATGCGCATACTTTCACCGCGCACCTTGTGCGAGGCCTGGATGAGACGATCGGCACGAAGCTGTCGCTCGGTTTCGCGGTTCATGCGTTCCAAGGATTGTCGGATATACGCCGCCCTCGATACGTGGAGTGATTCGGCGTAGCGTGTGCAGCGCTTGAGCAATTCGTCCGGCAATGTCACTGTAATGGTACTCATAGATATCTCCAGTTACCATCCAATTGTGATATCGATTCATACTATAGCAGAGGATGAGCGGCGAGGGCAAACTGTACCGTATCCGCGTTCGCTATGGGCCACGCCCATCCCTCGCCGTCGGCCTCATTCCCTCAACCCCTCGCTCGCATCGATCTTTACCCACATCACCCCGCCGCAGAGGGCGATGAGCGCCGCCACCAGTAACGAGGCCGTCCAGCCCCAATGATCGGCGAGCCAGGGTGTGAGGCTGAGGGAAATGAGACCGTCGAAGGATTACGGGGCAAAGAGTTCGGCAAGCAGAGTAAGGACCTGTGCGCGTGTCACGTTAGTGATCGTTCCTACACGCTTGACCCCATCCGGCGCGCGGTTTGGATGCCGAGCGAATGGACCGATGGCCGGTGCTGAGGATTTCCGATTTGTACGAGACGTGCCTTCATTCCAACCTCCTCTGCTCCATGAACAAACTTTCCCGCACTGCATTAGGAACGAACCATATACCTCCGCGTAGTCAGGACAGGATACTACAATGAAAGGGGTTCCGAATCTTGCTCCACCGCGAGTCGGCCTTATCACGGAAGCATCTGTTTTCTTCTCTATCCAAGTACGCTATCATGCGGACAAACGAGGTCTGCCATGGATGAACAACTGCTCCTCAAACGTATCACGGTGAATCCGAAGATTTTTTCCGGCAAGCCTATCGTTCGAGGTCGGCGGCTGGCCGTCGAACACGTGCTGGGGATGCTGGCCGCCGGTGACACGCCAGAAACCATTCTTCATGGCTATCCGTGGCTGGAGCCGGCAGATATCCAAGCCTGCCTTGCCTATGCTCATCGACTCGTGGGCCATGAGCGGATCGAGCCACTGCCTCTCGAATCGGCTTCGTGAAACTTCTTCTCGATACCTGCATTTGGGGTGGCGCCGTCGGCCCACTACAATCCGCAGGGCACGATGTCGTCTGGGCCGGGGACTGGCCAACGGATCCCGGCGATGACGAGATCATGGCCTTAGCTCATCACGAAGGTCGAATTCTCATCACGCTGGACAAAGATTTTGGTGAACTCGCTGTGGTACGCGGGCAGGCGCATGCAGGAATTATTCGACTCGCGATCTTACCTGCCGTCCAGCAGGCAAGATTCTGCTTAATGGTTCTCGCACGGTACGGGCTCGAACTACAGGCCGGAGCCATTGTCACGATTGAGCCTGGCCGCATCCGTGTTCGTCCCGCACCTTCCCATCCTGAACCTTCATGACAGCGTGACATCGGTTCATTCCACCACGGCAAACTAAGGCATGCACCCGCGGCAAAGCTCCGTAACCTGAGGTTCTACTAAAGCCTCTTTACCAAAACCAACTAGTTCTGCTACCTGCCCAACCCCTCGCTCGCATCGATCTTCATCCACATGATGCCGCCGCAGAGGGCGATGAGCGCCGCCATCAGTAACGAGGCCGTCCAGCCCCAGTGATCGGCGAGCCAGGGTGTGAGGCTGGGTGAAATAACCCCGCCCACATTGGCGCCCATGTTCATCACGCCCGACAGCGTGCCCGCATGCGTCTTGGAGAGATCGGTGGTCACGCTCCAGTAGGCGCCGACGGTGAAATAGAGCCAGCCGGCGCCGAGTGAAAGGCTGGCGATGGCTACGGTCTGTGAGTCGGCCCAGGCGCCGACGGCAATCAGCCCACCGGCCAGCCCCATGCCGATCATGCCGACGATCATACGGGCCTCCCTCAGACCGAGGGTCGAGACCAGACGATCCGTAGTCCAGCCGCCGAGCGGACAGAACACGAGGATCGCGACAAAGGGCGCAGCCGCGAGCCAGCCGCCACGCAACAGATCGATGCCGCGCACATTTACCAGGTAGAGATAAAACCAGGACATATAAATGTAGGCGACGTACCCGAGGCAGGCGTAACTCAACACCAGCCAGCGCAGGGATGAGGAAGCCGCGAACTGCCGCCAGGGAACCACCACGCGCGCTTGTATCGACGCCGCGCCATCTGCCGCCTTCTGCTCGCGGGAGCAGAGCACCCACAACAGGGCCACCACCAGACCGATCAACGCGGAGAGGTAGAACACCGTCTGCCAGTGATAGTTGACCATGACCCAGGAGGCGAGGGGAGGGGTGATCGCGGCGCCGATGCCGATACCGCCGATGGCAATGCCGATGCCGAGTCCACGTT
Source organism: Nitrospiraceae bacterium (assembly GCA_919902505.1). Lineage (GTDB taxonomy): Bacteria > Nitrospirota > Nitrospiria > Nitrospirales > Nitrospiraceae > Nitrospira_A. The sequence continues at coordinate 100,548 of CAKKRE010000007.1, read as the reverse complement.
GCGCAGGCGGAATCCAATCGGCGACGGCCCGATTGAAGTTCGGCAGGGCCACCGCTTCTCCGACACCGAGGAGAAAACGCACGACGATCAGGGCACCGACCGTCCCAACCATGGCGGCCAACGGCAGCGTTGCGGCCACCGCCGTCAAGGCCGTGAAGAACGACCACCACACCAGCGCACCGGCCAACACGATACGAGCGCCCCAGCGATCGCCCAGCCAGCCGCCTGGAATCTGGCAGAGCGCGTAGCCGAACACGAAGGCGGAAAAGATGTAGCCCATGTCCTGATCGGTCAGGCCATAGGCGGGCATCATCTGTCGCGCCGTCACGGAGATGTTGACCCGATCCATGTAGGTCACGGCGCTGATCGCGAACAGGAGGCCGAGAATGCCCCATCGCGGTGCGGTCGCCGATTTACCGACTGCCACTTAGTCCTCCGATTTCCCTTCGTCAGGCTCAAAAGCGAGGCATTATAGACCGGCACGCGCCAGCCGACGAAAGTTATTTGCAGCGGCCTCACAATCGTCGTTCGGCTCTCATGCCTCGTATCTCGTCTCTCGTCGTCCGGTGCAAAGCGGGAGCAAATAGCCTATTGCTTATGGCCTATGGTTGAGAACGAAGCAACCGTGGCGCTCCGCCTTCATTCGGTGCCATATGCTCTTCTTTCCCGCCATGAGCCATCAGCTCAGATCCCAAACGAGATACGGTCCGCTACAGATACGCGTCTCATCCGACCGCTTTCCTTCTCACGTTTGACGCCTCACGTTTCACCTTTCACGTCTTACGTCTGACGTTTCACGCCCCCTCGCGTCTCTCTGCCGTATGGATTTCCCTCTCATGCATCCAGTACACTTAGAGTTTGACCTACCTGGTGGAGGTGGAGTGAGGGTTCGTCCGCGCGTTGTCGTGTTATCGCTGCTCGGCCTGGTGGTCGTGGGTGCGCTCCTTCTCCTCTATTCGCGCGAGTTGTTCGGCGTCGACGTCATCAAGAATTTCTTCCTCCAGCAACTCGAAGCCAGTCTGCGGCGCAAGATCGAGGTCGATCGGATCAAGCTGGTCGTGCTCCCCAGCATCCGGCTCGAACTCTCCAATGTGGGCGTGTATGGGCACGACGATCCGACCCACGTCGTCTTCCAGGCCAAAGAAATCGATATCGTCTTGCGCCTCTTGCCGCTGCTGAAGAAGCAGGTCGTGGCCAAACGGATCTTTCTCAATGAACCGACCGTGACGCTGATCCGCAATCGTTCCGGCCATTGGAATGTGCTGGCCGGGCTCCCTTCCGCGGCCAAAGACGAATCGGCCTATCAGATGTTCAGCCGCCTCCTGCAAATCCGTGAAGCCACGATTCAGCAGGGACACATCACGATCACGGACGAGGCCCGTCCGGACGGCGTCCGCACCACCAAGCTGGAATCGGTCGAGATGGCGTTGAAGGTCTATCCGGGCAAGGCCCAGGGCGACCTGCACATTTCCGCCTCGTTGCCGGCAGAAGCGGCCCCTTCGTCGTTTTCCCTGACCGGCACCATCGGCTTGAGCGAATCCTCTTCGTCGCTGGCGGCGGAAGAGCCCTATTCCGTCCATCCCGCGTTTCAGTTCGACGGCGAGATCGAGACCACCAACCTGCGCCTGCGTGAAGCGGCCGATTTCTTCGGACCGCGCCCCGTACCGGCTCAACTGCAAGGGGGCGCCAATCTGCAGAGCCGCATCCGCGTGGCGCCCGGCGTGGCCGGGTATGACGTGGTGCTCACGGAGATCGCCGCCAATGTCGATGAACTGGCGATCACCGGCAAGGCGAACATGGCGGGACTCCTGACCTCGCAACCCACGTTCTCCATCACCTTTGCGTCGCCCACCATCGATCTCAAGACGCTGTTCGCCCGCATGCCGCCACAATGGATTCATCCCCAATTGCCCGGCATCGTCGAGCAGCGCCAGCTGGGCGGGACGGTCGAAATCGTCTCGGCCACGCTGACCGGCGCCACCGCACCCAGCCCGCAATTGTCGCTTACGGGTGACTTCCGGGTTGAGAAGGGCACGGCGCTGATCGGAAACGACCGTGTGCCGACGCAGGATCTGTCCGCCATCATCTCCGTGGAGCCGGGTCGCATCCGCGTCGGAAAGGTGACGGGGAGTTACGGGACCCTCCAAATGACCGACGGCAAAGCCGTGGTGTCGTTCCTGGATGAAGGGCCCTGGATGGAGCTGGACATCAGCGGCAACATGACGGCGGCGGATCTGGTGAAGTTTTTGACCAAGACGATCCGCGCGGACCGGCTCACGTCATTGCTTGCGCAATCGCGCGAGATCGAAGGACAGACCCATCCGACCTTCCGTCTCGTCGGTCCGCTGGATAAGCCGGAAGGCATCACGTTCGCAGGCGGGGAAGTGCTGGCCGAGCAGGTCAGCCTGGTGAATCCCTCCCTGCCGCAACGGCTCACAGCCATGCACGGGCGCATCCTCTTTTCCCAAACCGGCGGCGCGCAGTTCGACCAAGTGACCGCCAACGTGGGCGAGGCGCAACTGCAGTTCAACGGCACGATCAGCGGCGGCACGCCCAGCGTCTTTCAGGATTTTGTCATCCGCGCGAAGGGCAGCGCCACGCAGCTCCGCCAGATGGTCTCCGCCGGAACCTTCCCCGACGATCTTCTCTATGGCATGGTCAACGCGAAGGTCCAGTTATCCGGCGCCTCGGGTGCACCTCATCTGCGTGGAGAAATCGGCCTGAACGACGCCAAACTCGTCTTGCCGATGGTCGGGGAGAAGCCGTTCGGCTCACCGGCCTCCCTGGAGCTCGATGCCGATGTCACGCGGGGAGTCGGCCTCGTGATTTCTCGCATGGAACTCGTGGTACCGCCGCTACGATTGCCGTTAAAAGGACACATCACCCTGGGCGATCAATTTTCGATCGATGCCTCACTCGCCTCCGGCACGGTGTCGTTGTCGAGCCTTCCCGAATGGATCTACCGCAGCGGGTTCGAGGCGGGCAATCTCGAAGTCTCCATGGATGTAAAGGGCACGGATGCCGAATGGAGAAACTGGCGCACGGGGGGATGGCTGGCGCTCACCAACGGCCTGATGTCGGTGAAGGGTGTCGACGGCCCGGTCGAGGACATTTACCTCCGGCTGAAATTCTCCAAGAACATCGCCGACATCAAACAGCTCTCGTTCCGTATCAAAGACAGCGATGTCAGTCTCTCCGGCGCGCTGAAGAATTGGACGACGAAACCGGTCATCGCCGTGAAGATCGAATCGTCCCAGATGGATCTCGACCTGCTGATTCCCAAGGGGCACCGCTCACCGATCCGGGAATTTCTTGAAACCCTGGCCTCGACCAGCCAGGTCAGCGCGACCGCCACGATTGAAAAGGGCCTCTACAAACATCTGCGGTTCGGCGGCCTGTCCGGACGACTCACCATCCAGGATGGCATGCTGGATCTCGACCGCGTCGTCGCCCAATCAGGAACCGGCCACGCCGCCGGACGCATGGTCGTCCGCCTGCCGAAGGGACAACCGGCCGAAACCGAAACCTCGCTCAGGATGACGGGCATCCCGGTCGAATCCCTGTTGTCGTTGCTCGGAGCCCATGATCAGCCGGTGACCGGTGAGATGAAACTGACCGGTGTCATCCGCGGGCACGGACGGAACCCTCACGGAGTCCTGCCGACCCTCAACGGCAAAGTCGAACTGGTGATGCAGGATGGCCGCATCCTGAAGACGGAGAAACGCGCCATCTGGAAAATTCTCTCCATTCTGAACCTGCCTGCGGTCTTGCAGGGCAAGGTGGATCTGGAGAAAGAGGGCTTGCAGTACAACCGGGCGAGCACGACCCTGACGATTCAAAACGGATTGGTGAAGACGCAAAATATCGTCCTGGACAGTCCCGTGTTGAAGATTTCCGCCGCCGGCAGTTATGACATGCCCACCGATCAGCTGGACATGATCTGGGCGGTGAGTCCCTTCGGATCCTACTCGCAATTTCTGAAATCGATTCCACTCTTCGGGCGGCTGATGGCCGGGGATCGCAAGGGCCTGGCGACGGCGCTGTTCCAGGTGAAGGGTTCCATCGACGATCCCGACGTGACCTACCTCCCGATGAAATCCTTTACCACGGGTCTCACCGGAGTCGCACAGCTCGCATTCGACCTGCTGAAAAATACGGTCATGCTCCCGATCGACATTTTGTCGCCGCAGGAAGAAAAGGATCCGGTGTTCGATCCGGCGCTGGAGATCCAAACGCCGCCGGCCGCCGCGCCGTCGATTGAGACCACACCCACGGCACCGACACCGGCCACGCCTTGACCACCTCCGGACCGCGTGATAGCATCCGCATGACGTGAACGCATCCATCTCATGAGCCATTCGACCGAGCACAATACCCGTCCCGAGCAGAGCGCGACGCTCTTCATCGCCGCCAGCGAAACCGATTCCAATCTCTATTACGCCACCCGCTTCATCGCGCCGGATCCCTTCATCTACCTTGAAGTGAAGGGTGAACGGCTCATGGTCATGAGCGACCTGGAGGTGGACCGGGCGCGTAACCAGGCGACGGTCGATCGCGTGTTGTCCTATTCCGAGTTGGAGCGGCGCGCCAAATCGCAGGGCGTCACAGATCCAGGTACGATCGATGTGATTCATCTGGTCTTGCAGGATGCCGGTCTGAAAGACATCCTGGTGCCTCCGACGTTTCCCTTTCTCCATGCGAGCCGCCTCCAGGAACTCGGCTATCGGTTGCGCACCAAACGCGAACCGTTCTACGAACAGCGGGTGATGAAATCGGACGAAGAGGTCCGGCACATCGAAGCTGCCCAGCGAGCGACGGAAACAGCCGTGGCCGCCGCGCACCAGACCCTTCGACGCGCCGAGATTCGCGACAACGTCCTCTGGCTGGACGGCGAGATCCTCACCTCCGAGCGGGTCAAAAAATTGATCAACGTCACCCTGATGGAATGTGACTGCGTCGCGCAACATACCATCGTGGCGGGCGGGGAGCAGGCCTGCGATCCCCATGATGAGGGCAGCGGCCCGCTGCCGGCTCATCGCAGCATTATTTTCGATGTCTTTCCGCGATCCGCCGGCTCACGGTATTTCGCCGACATGTCCCGCACGGTCGTCCGCGGCACAGCCTCGCCGGAATTGACGCGCCTCTATCACGCCGTCAAAGACGCGCAGGAAGAAGCCATCACCAAGATTCGCGACGGCGCCGACGGGGCTGCCATCCATCAGGGCATCTGCGATCGGTTCGAGAAGGCGGGCTACAAGACCGGTCTGGTCAACGGCCGCATGCAGGGGTATTTTCACGGCACCGGCCATGGCGTCGGCTTGGATATTCACGAAGCGCCCCGTATCAGCCGGACCGGTTCGCTGCTGCAGGAAGGACATGTCGTGACCGTCGAGCCGGGACTCTACTACCCGGGCCTCGGCGCGGTGCGTATCGAAGACATGGTCCTCGTGACGAAAGACGGCTGCCGGAATTTGACGAATTACCCGAAAGTCTTCGAACTGGGATAACGTGAGCGATCAGCCATCAGCGATCGGCTTTCAGCTTGCTGATGGCTGACTGCTGAAGACTGAAGGCTGTCCATGCGCCTGACCTTTACCATCCAGCGTTTCAATCCCGAAACCGATCAACAGCCTCACCGGGAAGACTATCGCCTCGACATCGGACGCGGCATGACCGTGCTCGAGGCCCTGATCCGCATCAAGAACGAACTCGACGGCCGGTTGGCGCTGCGGTATTCCTGCCGCTCGGCCATTTGCGGCTCCTGCGCCATGCATATCAACGGCACGGAAAAATTGGCCTGCCGGACCTCCATTCGCAAAGAACTCGAACGCCACGGCAGAATCTCGATCGAGCCCTTGCCCAACCTCCCGGTCATCAAAGACCTCGTGGTCGATATGGCGCCGTTCTGGGAGAAAATCCGGGCCGTCACGCCCTGGCTGACGCCCGAAACCCATCCCACCAAACGATACGGGTCATCCGGACAACTTCGGCTGCGGCCCGAGTCGTACCAGTTTCACAACGTGGATGCCTGCATCATGTGCGGAGCCTGTGTGGCCGCCTGCACGTCGCATGAAGTCTCACGGGGTTTTCTCGGCCCGGCGGCGCTCGCGAAAGCCGCGCGATTCGTCGCGGACCCGCGCGAACCGGCCGTGGCCAAACAGGCCAGACTCACGGCGCTCCAGGAGGCCCATGGAATCTGGGACTGCACCCGCTGCAACATGTGCGTGCAAGTCTGCCCGAAAGATGTGCAGCCGATGGAGGCGATCATTCGATTGCGCCGCTCCTCCCTCCGGCATGGATTGACCTCGGCCGAAGGCGCCCGTCACATCACCGGCTTCGTCGACCTGGTCCGCCACGAGGGACGTTTGAATGAAGCGTTGATGCCGTTGAAAGTCCTCGGGTTCAATCTTCGACGCGTGCTCGAAGTCATGCCGCTCGGCCTGCGCATGTGGCTCAAAGGAAAGGTACCGTTGCCGTTCGGCCACACCATTCCGGGCATCGAACAGGTCCGGGCCATCTTTGCCGCCGCGCGCCGTCGGGCTCCTCGCGTCTGACGCCCATGCCGGGCTCCTTCCGATTCCTCGACGACATCGCGCTGGCCGATATGGCATTCGACGCCGAGGGAGAGTCCTTGCCGGCCCTCTTCGAGGCCGCGACGCAAGCCCTCATCGAAAGCCTGGCCGATCCGGTCACCATCGCCGAAACCTGGCAGCATAGCGTGGACATGGAAGAGGCGGACATCGAGACGCTCCTGTTCGAATGGCTGGGACGGCTCGTCTATTTAAAAGATGCGCAGGGCGTGGTCTTCCATCGGGCGACATTGTCGCTGAATCAGAATGATGCCCGCGCAGCCTGGCACCTCCACGCCGAACTGACCGGTGCACCGGTCGATCCCGCGACACAGGACCTGCGCTCGGACGTCAAAGGCGTCACGAAACATCTGTATGCGGTCACACAAGAGGGGACGAGCTGGAAGGCCAGGGTGGTGCTGGACGTATGAAACTGAACACCGACATGCAGGTCGTCAAGATCAACGACTACCTCTGGGAAATTCCGCCCTCTGAAAAACCCGGCATGCTGGTCCCGGCTCGCATCTACGCCAGCGCGGCGATTCTCGGTGCGATGGATCGGGGCGTCTTCGATCAGGTCACCAACGTGGCCTGTCTCCCCGGTATCCATCGGTATGCCCTCTGCATGCCGGATGGACATTGGGGGTACGGCTTTCCCATCGGTGGTGTGGCGGCATTCAACCCTGAGGATGGAGTTATCTCTCCCGGCGGCGTCGGCTACGATATCAACTGCGGGATGCGTTTGATCCGTACCGACTTGTCGCTCTCGGAGGTGCAACCGAAACTGGAACTCCTGATGACGGAACTCTTCCGTCGCGTCCCGGCCGGTGTCGGATCGCGCGGCTTCGTGAATCTCTCCAGGCGGGACTTTCGCGACGTCATGCGGCAGGGCGCCGGCTGGTGCATCGCCAAAGGATATGGCTGGGAAGAAGACCTCGTACGCATCGAGGAGCGCGGTTGTCTGGAGGGCGCAGACCCCACCCACGTGACGGACTACGCCATCGAACGCGGCATCAACCAACTCGGCACCCTGGGATCCGGCAACCACTACCTGGAAATACAGGTGCTCTCCGACAAGGGGATCTACGACCGTGCGACCGCCGCGGCCATGGGGTTGACCGGTCGCGATCAGGTGGTCGTGATGGTTCATTGCGGTTCGCGCGGATTCGGCCACCAGGTGGCTAGCGACTACCTCAAGGTGTTCGAGAAAGCCATGCGCCGATACGGAATTTTCGTCAAAGACCAGCAGCTCGCCTGCGCGCCGTTTCGCTCACCGGAAGGACAGGACTATTTCGGCGCGATGAACTGCGCGGCCAACACCGCGTTTGCCAACCGGCAAGTCATCACGCATCAGATTCGCGAGGCCTTCGAAGCGGTGTTCGGCGAAAGCGCCCGGCGCCTGGGCATGCAGCTGATCTACGATGTGGCGCATAACATCGCCAAGGTCGAACGCTACCGGGACGGGGAGTGGCTCGTGCACCGGAAGGGCGCCACGCGGGCGTTCGGGCCCGGGAGTCCCGAACTCCCGGCCTGTTATCGGGGGATCGGCCAGCCGGTCATCTGCGGCGGCTCCATGGAGACCGGCTCGTATCTTCTGGTCGGCACCGATCGGGCGATGCAGGAAACGTTCGGCTCGACCATGCACGGGTCCGGCCGGACCATGTCGCGCGCGCAGGCGAAACGCACGGTGCGCGGCGAGCAGCTCATGCGCGACATGAAACAGCACGGCATTCTGGTCAAAGCCGTATCCATGTCGGGTCTGGCTGAAGAAGCCGGGTTCGCGTACAAGAACATTTCCGATGTCGTCGAGACGGTGGACCACGCGGGAATCACAAAAAAAGTAGCGGAACTCAAACCAATCGGCAATATAAAGGGCTAGCCTTATACCAGCGCTAGCCGATCATGGACCAACGCCATCATCCTCGTTTTCCCGTTCACTTTCGAAGTTCCTTCAGTTCGGTCAACCGCGTCGGCGGGGACGGCCATGTCGTCGATCTGTCCCTGCGGGGCTGCGGCATCCTGAGCGCGACAGCCGTGCATCCCGGCACCACCCTTGAACTCCGTATCCAGCCCGCCGGCGATGCCGCCCCGCTGACCATTCAGCAAGCCGTAGTACGCTGGTGCCGCGACGGCCGCATCGGCCTCGAATTCGTGTCCCTGCAACCGGACAAATGGGCTCGCCTCCAAGGCATTGTCAAAGAACTCACGCGCCAACCCTATGAACGGGCCAACGACCGGCAAGACGGTTCCGGCACGTCACAACCCTGATCCGTTGAGGAGGATACAGCATGGCTCACGCGTCCCGATTGCCTCGCACCTGGCTTCCGGCGGTGTTCGTCAGCGTGATCGTCTCCGCCTGCTGCGCGGCGGCGCTCTATGCGCTCCTGGCTCAGCACGACCGTTCGCTCGTCACGCAACGCAATGCGGCGATGCTCATGGCGGCGGAGCAGAGCGCACGCGCCTTGGCGCGAACCCTGGCCTGGTTCAGTGAGTCGCTGGGCGGCGAGCAACTGGCGGCCGTTCAGCAGACTCTGGAACAACATGCCGGCCAGGCCAATCTGCTCGATGCCGCCGTCATCACCACGGATAACATGATCGTGGCCGCCAGTAATGCGGCCGCCATCGGCACTCCGATACAGGATGCCGCATGGCCGACTGCACGCAACAGTCAGAGCAGTTCCATCACTCACGGGGTAGACAAGGGAAGGCCGGTCATGATCGTGGTCGAGCCCTTCCGCCAGGACAACCGTATCGCAGGATGGATCAGACTGGTCGTCGCAACCCCGCCGGATGCCGCAGTCCTTCGTTCGGAGGAGGATCTGGGGCGGGACGTGGCCCTGGTCATCGGACCGCTGCTCCTCGTGATGGTCATCCTCTTGACCCTGACCATGCGAGGACTCATGAGCCGGGTTCGCGCGCTCTTGGCCGGCATCCTCATGGAAGCCGGGGAACAGCGCTTCGTCCCGGTCGGGAATGCTGTCGAGACACCGGACAGGGGTTGATTCACCGGCACGGACATTCCCGCGGTAAGCCTTTCGCACTCAGGCTTTCACCCAGGCAGGGGAGCGGCCTTTCCGCTGCTCAACAAGTGCTAATTATGTAGCGCTTATTCAGAAGTTTGATACTCTCACACGAGCGCCAAACAGGCAGACCTGTCGGAAGCTCCGGACGCTCTCGCCCTGAACGGGAAGGACGTCACCCACGTGCGCCCTCGCCATAACCACGTTTGCCAGAAGACCATACGATGACTCAAACCCGTCCCACGATCCTGATCGCCGACGACGATCCGCTGTCACGGCTCTTTGTCCGGAACGCATTGGAACCGGCCGGCATGACCGTGGCCGAGGCCACCGGAGGGCAGGACGCGCTGGTGAAATTCGAGGCCCTGACGCCTGATCTGGTCGTCCTGGATATTATGATGCCGGACATGGACGGGTATCTGACCTGTTCCCGGCTGCGTACACTCCCTCGCGGCAAACGCGTTCCGATTTTGATCCTCACAGGATTGGATGACGCGCATTCCATCGCGCAGGCCTATCAGCACGGCGCCACGGATTTCATCACCAAACCGGTCAACGCCACGATTCTCTGCCACCATGTCCGGTACATGCTCAGAACCAACAACGTGCTGCACGCGCTCATCCGAAGCGAATCGCGGCTGGAATTGGCCCAGCGCATCGCCCGGATCGGCAACTGGGACTGGAATCCCCGGACGAATCGTTTCACCATGTCCAATGAACTGTGCCGCCTGGTCGGCGTGCGCCCGCAGGATTTTGCCGGCACCTTTGAAGCCTTCCTCAGTCTCGTTCACCCGGACGACCGGCCGACCGTGAACGGCGCACTGGAGAAACTGGTCGGTCAGCAGACCCCCTGCGACATCGACCACCGCATCGTGCTGCCGAACGGAACCGACTTCATCATTCATCTTCAGGCCGAAGGCGTGCGCGAAGAAGAGACGGACGAGCTGACGGTCATCGGGACCGCCCAGGACATCACCGAACGCAAACAGGCTGAACGGGCCATCCATCAACTCGCGTACTACGACAGCCTGACGGGCCTGGCCAACCGTGTGCTGTTCAAAGATCGCCTCTCCAACGCCCTGTCCTATGCTGAACGCCACCATCAGCATCTGGCCACCCTCTTTATCGACTTGGATCGGTTCAAGGTGATCAACGATACACTGGGGCACACGGTGGGAGACCGCTTGCTGACGCATGTGGCCGAACGGTTAAGCGAGTCGGTCCGTCAGAGCGACTCGGTCGGCCGGAACGCCGTGAACGAACCCACCCATGCCCTCGCGCGGCTCGGCGGCGATGAGTTCACCATTTTGCTCACGGCCTTGCCGACCCCGGAAGACGCAGGCCGGGTGGCCCGGCGGATACTGGAGGCATTGGCGCACCCCCTCAGCATCGACGGGCATGAAATTTTTATTTCCGCGAGCATCGGCATTTCGATCTTTCCCTCGGACGGCGCCACCGTGGAAGCATTGCTCAAGAACGCCGACACCGCGATGTACCACGCGAAAGAGCAGGGGCGGAACAACTGCCAGTTCTATTCGTCCGGCTTGAACGCCGCCGCGGCCGAACGCCTCGACCTGGAGAACGAACTCCGCCGCGCCTTGGAACGGGAAGAGTTTGTCGTCTTCTATCAGCCGAAACTAAACATCCATTCACGCAAGATACTGGGCGCGGAAGCGCTCGTCCGTTGGAAACATCCCAAACGCGGCCTGGTGCCGCCGGGAGTCTTCTTGAATGCGGCCATCGACACGGGCCTCATCCGCCCGATGGACGAATGGGTGCTTCGCGAGGCCTGCCGCCAGGCGAAAGCCTGGGAAACGGCCGGCCTGCCGCCCATCACCGTATCGGCCAACGTGTCCAATTCCCTGTTTCATGGACGGACGCTGCCCGCCACGGTGGCCGATGCGCTTCGGGACTCCGGGCTGAATCCATCGCAACTGGAGCTGGAACTGACTGAGTCCATCGCCATGCGGGACGTCGAGGCATCGGTCACCATGCTGGAAGGCCTCCGCACCATGGGCGTCCGTCTCTCCATCGACGACTTCGGCACCGGTTATTCGTCGCTGAGTTATCTCCAGCGTTTTCCCCTGAGCCGATTGAAGATCGATCAATCGTTTGTCCGCGATCTGCTCACCAACGAAAACAACGTGAAGATCACCCGGGCGATCATCGCGATGGCGCACAGTCTGAATCTCTCGGTCTTAGCCGAAGGAGTGGAAACAGAAGGCCAGTTGGCACGGTTACGGGAAGAGGGATGTGACGAGGTGCAAGGCTACCTGTTCAGCCGGCCCGTCTGCGCGGAGGATTTTGAGAAATTACTCAGGGGCGATGCCGATGTCCGTACAGCAGCGTGATATTGATGCGGCGGTTGGTGAACCCTTCCTTGAACGCAATGTCATCGGTTTCGTGGAACAGATCTGAGTTGAACACCACCGCCCGGTTCGCCCGATAGGGGATCTTGATTTCCCTTGCTCCCTGCGCGTTCAGCCACTCGTAAATCTTACCCCGGGCCTTGTCGCTATTGTACGTCTTGAAATCCCAATCTCTGGGCGCTTCCTTATCCCACACCACCAATCCACCACTGTCAGGATTCAGGTTCGCCTCATCCGGCGTGATCCAGAAATTGACGTTGACCGCCGCGGCATCGGCGTGAATGTTCAGGCCGCGCCTGGCGCTGTCGTGCTTAAATGCCCAGGCCTGTGTCAGGCGATGGGTGCCGAAGATGCGGGGTAACCGGCGACGTAACTCCTCGGCAATTTGAAGCAGCAGGGGAGAGGCGAATCCATCGCCGAGGAAAGCCCCGATATAGCCGTTCTCGTAGTCCTTCTTCCAGATCGTGGACGCCCAGCAGAACCGTCTCAACCGTTGCAACGCCTCGTCCGTCAACAACCCGTCGACGTACGTCACCTCCGGATTCATCGCCAGATACCGGACCTCCACGGCTGCGCTGTCCAGATCCGCAGCCAGCGCCCCTCCCTCGATCGCCTCGCAAGGAGCGATATGAATCAGCCGGTTATACGAGGCCGCAAGGGGCTGAATCTCGGCAGTGGACAGCGGCACGCGATTTGACGATCCAGTCGCAGCGGTCGCTGAGTGTTCCAATGTTTCGCACAGGCGAGTGAGTGCCTCGTGATAGGGGTTCCATTCAGCGCCCAACAGACCGTTTTCCCGAAGATACTGTAGCTGCTCGGCATCGTGCTTGAGCCGGGAACGAAAGACGGTCGTCTCTGTCACCGGGCGGCCGTGCGCGTGTTTGGCTTGCGCGGTTTCGGCAAAACAACGCAGCGCCCGCGGCCTATCCTCCCGCCAGATCCAGGCAATACCGAGGTTGTAGAGCGCGGTTCCATAACCGGGGACGATCTGAAGCCCGCGTTCGAAGCAGCGAATGGCATCGTCCAACCGACCCTGTTCCAGGAGCACCAGGCCGAGATTGTTCTGCGCCTCCGCATGGGTCGGCTTCAAGGCGATGGCACGCCGATACGACTCCGCGGCTTCATCCAACCGCCCTTGTTCTTTCAGCACGACGCCGAGATTGTTGTGCGCCTCGGCATGGTCCGGATTGAGCGCCAACACCTGCTCATAGGCGGCTTGCGCGTCTGAAAGGCGTCCCAGTTCTTTGTAGGCGTTCCCGAGATTGGTGCGGGCCTCGATGTAGCGGGGATTCCAGTGTATGGCCTGGCCATAGGCGTCGACCGCATCCGTCGTGCGTCCGGCGCGCTGGAGCACGACGCCGTGATTGAACCAATAGACCGGATTGCGAGGACCGGCGGCACAAGCCTTCGCCAGCCAACCGAGCGCGTCTTTCAGATCGCCGCGCCGGTAGATGAGGAGGCCTAAGCCATGAAGTGCGTCCGGTTGAGCCGGTGTCCGCTCCAGGAGGGAACGGTAGCCCCGTTCCGCTTCATCCAGCCGTCCGGCCTGATGATGCAGCTGTGCCTCGCGCAGAAGCATCGCTGAGACATCGGCCCCTCCGGCCTGTTTCCCATACAATTTTTCATCGCGGCGGCGCTCATTGCGATTCACGACGATCCCTCCAGCGGTGACCTTACGGGTCGCCCCGGAGAGTAGCGCACATAGGGCCTGGGGGTCAAAGAGGGGAAGACGGCGGGGGCGGGAGACTAGGCCGCTTGAGTGGTGCTCTGACGCTTGCGGCGCTGGCCCAGAATATCGAGCGCGGCCACGCGATACCCTTCGGCAAACGTGGGAAAGCTGAAAATAGAATCGATGAACCGGTCGATGGTCGCCCCGTCCTGCAAGGCCATCTGGCCGAGGTGAATCAATTCGGTCGCATGCTCGCCGACGATCTGCACGCCGAGCAATCGTTCACCGGACGGGTCGGCAATCAGCTTCAGGAGTCCGTCGCAGGATCCCGTGATCTGCCCCTTGGCGATTTCCGTAAACCGCGCGCGCCCCACGAGCGGGCCACGGTACCGGGCTGCGGCCTGTTCCTCATCGAGTCCGATGGAGGCGATTTCCGGAATGGTATAGATCCCGATCGGCACCTGATTGCGCGAGTCGCCGACTGGAAGGCCCAAGGCGTGACTGACCGCCCGACGACCATCCTCCATCGCTTGTGAGGCCAAGGCCGGAGGACGACCCAACATGTCGCCGGCGGCAAAAATATGCGGGACGGGGGTTTGCCCGTATTCGTTGACGGGAATTCGGCCCTTCTCGTCCAGCGTGAGCCCGGCCGCCTCAAGATTCAATTCTTCAATGTTCGGTTGACGCCCCAGCGCGACCAGCATCTTTTCGCTCTTGACCGCCATGCCGTTCGCCAGCCTGACGACGACGGAGGACACGCCGTCCCACGCCACTTCCTTGACGGTCTGCCCCACGTAAAACCGTCCGCCTTGCCGTTCGATGCTGCGCTGAAACACCTCGACGATTTCCGCGTCCATGAACGACAGGGGACGCTGGGCCCTGTCGATGAGCGTCACTTCGACTCCCAGCAGCGCAAAAGTCGAGGCATATTCACAGGCGATGACCCCTCCGCCCAAGACCGTCAACGAGCGAGGCAGGTAGATCATCGACAGGATCGAATCGCTGTCCAGGACATGTTCATGATCGACGGGAATTTCGGGAATCGAACGCGGCCGGGACCCCGTCGCCAGCACGATCGTGTCGGCCCGCAAGGCCTGGCAGGCGCCGTCGATGGTCTCCAATTCCACTTCATGCGGCGAGAGGAATCGCGCACGTCCGTGCCGATAGGTCACACTGTTGCGGGTGAGTTGGTCGGCGATGTAACACTCGTGCGCCTTTACCACCTCATCCAGGCGGTGCAGCAGCACGGACATGGGCACATCGAGCCGCAGCCGTCCTTCGAACACTTCGCTCGAGCGCTTGAGACGCTCGAACTGCAATGCCGTCTCGCGCAGCGTCTTACTCGGAATGGTGCCCCGGTACACACAGTTGCCGCCGATGCCCTGTTCCTGTTCGATCAGGACGACTTTCTTGCCGGCCTTGGCGCCTTGAATGGCAGCCTTCTGGCCGGCCGGACCGCTCCCCACCACCACGATGTCATAGGCATTGGGGGGCATCACAACGGCATCGCCTCCACGACGGCTTGCACCTTGTCTTTCAGGGCCAAGAGCGCATCGATATCTTTAGGATAGAGGTTCAGATCGGCAAAGACTGCATGCTCGCGAACCATCGCCTCATCGAAGCCCACGGGATCAAGAAAATGGGTGGCCAATCGCCCGGCCAGACAGGTCGTCATGCACTCCTGCTTGGCCGTCTTGGCATACTGGTAATCGCTGTGAAAACCGATCGATTCCACGACAGGCGGCGGGAGACCCCAGTCTTCGGCGACGAGCAAGCCCACCTGGATGTAGTAGCCTTGCAGGAGTTGATGCAACACCTCCTGCGTCAGGGTGAGATTTTGCTCCTTGGCCAGCGCGACCAGAGTCTGCAACACCACCGGTTTGCCGATCCCGTGCAGGAGTCCGCAGAGATAGGCGCTTTCGACGTTGAACCGGCGGACGCGGGCAATTTCTTTGGCGTAGGCGCCGCTTGCCAGTGAATACTGCCAGAGGCGCTTGACTTCATCATCCCACCCCGGCACCTTGAACGCACTGCCTTTGATGGAAGCGGAGAACGCCAGTTCCGACATCAGGTTCATGCCCAGCATCGAGACGGCATGTTGCAAGGATACGACGGGATTGCGCGTCATATAGGCCGGAGAGTTGGCGATCCGGATGACATGGGCTGCCAGGGCCTGGTCCTGATGAATGAGTGCGGCAAGCTTGGCCGCCTCCGCATCCGGATCGTAGACCATACTCAAAATTCTGGAGGCCACTTGAGGCAAGAGAGGGAGTTCGATCGCGCCCTGCTGGATTCGCTCGATCAGATGCTGTTCCAACGCGTCCGTCGAGGCCACGTCCGTCGCTTTGGGAAGTTCAGCGCTCATAGGGCTTACACCACACGTCAAGCTTGCGGGATTGTCTGCCTTGTAGATCCTTTTCGGCTCATTCTTCCCAAAACCTTAACCGTCCGGGAGGGGATCGACGGGCACAGAACATATCGGAGATTCAGTATAATGTGAGCGCGTTGGGCCGAATGGCTGCATCCCATCTGAAAACAACAAGGAGTCACCGCATGGCCGTCGCTAGAACGCTGGCGTTTCTGTGCATCATCGGCATCTCCCTCACGCTCATCCCTCGGGCGACCGCCGGAGACCAGCCGCAACCGTCTACAACCGACAGGGTCATCCGGGATACCAAGGAGGCCGTCGAAGCGACCAAACAGTATACGCTTCAGCAAAAGGAGACCTTCCAGAAGGCGGTACAGGCAGAACTGACCGACATGCAGGTCAAAATTGCGGAACTCCAAAAGAAGACCAACGCCGCCTCCGCGGAAGCCCGCACTGAAATGCAGAAGGCTCTTCAGGAGCTGGAACACAAAAAAGCCGAGGCGCGAAAAGAGCTCGACGCGATGAATGAATCGACCAGCTCGGCGTGGAGCAAACTGAAAGACAACATGAACGCCGCCGTCGAGGACCTGAAGAAAAGCTATAAGGAGACCGTTTCAAAACTTCCCTGATCCTACCTATGGCTCACGCACCCGAGAGAATCCCGATTCCGTCTGTTCATCGAGGGGTGAAATACGCTATGTTGAGAAAGACAGGCCGGACGAACAGGCGACCCACTCTATGCCCCTGAAATTTGCCCTCTATCCCGGTTGCGCAGCTAAAGGCGCCACCCCCGAACTCTATCAATCCACGATGGCCATCGTCGGCCGCTTAGGCATCGAGGTCGTCGAACTCGCCGCCTCTTCCTGTTGCGGCGCCGGCGTGATCGGGGAGGCCGATCCGGATCTGGCCCTTGCATTAAACGCCAGAACCTTCGCCCAGGCGGAGCGGCTTGGGCTGGACATCATGACCATCTGCGGCACCTGCCAGGGGGTGATGAGCGCGGCAAACCGCCGCCTGAAGAACGAACCGGGCACCCTGGAGCGGGTGAATACCATCCTCGCGCAAGACGGCATCGGCTACGGGGGCGGGGTCCAGGTGAAACATCTGCTCTGGATCGCGGTGCGGGATATCGGGCTCACCCGCGTGGCCGACACCGTCCAATCTCCATTTCGTAATTTTCGTATCGCCCCCTTCTACGGATGTTACATGCTCCGGCCGTCCTCGGAACTGGGGTTCGACGATCCTGAGAATCCAAGCTCGCTCGAAAAAATTATTCGCGCCGTCGGCGGGGAACCGGTCGCCTACGCAGGGCGGACAAAGTGCTGCGGCTTTCCTATCATTCTGGAGAAGGAAGCGATCGCGGTGGCCATGGCCGGCACCAATATGAAGGACGCGAAGGACCATGGCGCGGACTTCATGGTGACCCCCTGTCCGCTCTGCCACATGAGCCTCGACATTTACCAGGAACGGGCAGGGCAAGCCGTCAAGACGGCGCTGAATCTTCCCATTCTGCATCTCCCGCAGCTGCTTGGCCTCGCGATGGGCCTCCCCGCGCAGGACTTGGGGCTCTCGCGCCACCTGATCTCGGTCGACCGTATCGTCACGCGCCTGCACACGCCGGACACCACACATTCATCCTGACCCGTGGAGCCCACAACATGAAGGTACTCACGCTCTCAGATTTTCAGCAGTTCAGTTCCGAGAAGATGAAGAAGAATAACCTCTTCCAGACCCCGCGTTTTTTTTGCGACATCTATTGCTTTGAACCGGGCCAGGAACAGAAGGGCCACATTCACAGCGAGCAGGATAAGGTCTACATCGTGCTGGAAGGGGAAGGGACGTTTCAGGTCGGCTCAGAAAAGCAGGTGCTGGTACCTGGCCAGGGCACCATGGCCCCGGCAGGCGATGAGCATGGGGTGAAGAATCACACGACCCAACGGCTAAAGGTCCTGGTCTTCGTCGCGCCGAATCAGGCCTGACAATCGACAACCGCCGTTCGGCAATCGGTGTTCGTTCCTGTTTTCAAAATCCCGACCGACGCATGCCGCCTCATTTTCGGATCGTCAGCGGGGCCGTCACGGTGATGGCCCCGGCAAGGTCGCCTTCCTTGTGCCCTTCTTTGGGATAGCCGGAAATATCGAGATCCCCCTTCGGTTCGCCGTGGCAGGCGAGGCAATCCTTGGCGTAATAGATCGGCATGACGACCCGTAAGGTCCGCCCCTCTTCCGTCAGCTCGCTGACATAGGCTTCCGCGCGTGGCCTGGCAGAGAGCCATTTCAGCACCGACGCCTCATATTCATCCGGCTCGTTTTTCGGATTGCGGGGCTCGATGGCCGTCTGTTTCAGGCGCACGTGCGCCGACTTGGAGAAGCGGGCCGAGGCCTGACTCCCGTACGTGGCCGGGATGAAATTCTTGTAGCCGATGCCGCGCTGGTTGATGACGACTTGAGCATCCCGCACGACTTCCCGGCTGGCCTGCACGAGCGCAGGCAAGAGTTCTTTCGCCAACGGCGGGATGAGGATGGACACCGGCGCGGAGGGCAGCGCGGTGAGATCGATCCCGGTCTTGGCCAGAAACTCCCGCACGAGTTGCTGCTCGAACAGTTCCGGCGTGAACCCTTTCTCACCCTTGTGGGGATCATCGATCAACGCCTGATTCCGTTCGATCACCATGCGGCCGGATTGCAGGAGCTTTGCCAACAATCGCGCCGTTTCTTCTGCCTCCGCCCGTTCGACCGCACCGGCCATCGACGGTTGCGCGAGCACCAACAGGACCGCCGCCAGGATGCAGAACAGGTACGTTTTCATGACTATTCTCCTCTCCGGGATGTTACGGCTCGACCTTGAGGCGACAGGTCCCTTGCGCGTAATGGGTCGCCATCTGTTCCACGTCAAATGACAACCCCTCCAGAGAAGCCCGGCGAGGAAAGGCGTACTCCTCATCAAGCCACCTGGTTCGCATCTCACGGAGCCGGCCCGACTCATCGAGTTTCAACAGCAGGTCGTTCAACAACCAGCGTAGGTGATAACTCTCTTCGGCCACGACCACGCCGTAATCTGCCTTGGTCAAAAACAACGGTCGGCCGTTTTCGCGTATCAACGGCGACCAGTCTTTACGAACCCGTTTGACCATATACTCCAGCACCGGTTGCGCCCCGAGAATCACGTCGATGCGTGGCTCTGCCTGAGAGTCGGCATACTCAAACGCGGCCGGGAGCGAATCGCAGAGAATCAACCGGCGGGGACTCAGATTCGCCTCGGCATAATAATAGGCGCTGGTTTCGTCCTGGACCGCGATCGTCAATCCGTCCAGCGCATGGCTGGTCGCAGCCAGCCGGTCGGGACTGGGATGAATCGCCTGCTCCAGAACATTTGCGCGGACTCGCTCAAGAACCGCAGGACTTGTCGTGATCCCGCTGATCCCACCGCCGTAAAAGTAGGGCAGGGAATAGGCCACACCGGCCCGGGCCGGCGCTGGTGTGTTGATCGCCACGGCAGACATGAACCAATCGAGATGCCCTTCATTCAGCAGCCGGAACAAATCCCTGAACCGCACCAGGTGCAAGACAGGGGTCACCGCGCGTCCGCACCGTCGGGACAATTCGTCGGTCATCGCCCGCACCAGTTCCACGTCGAGCCCGGTGACCCGAGCGCCTTCATCGGTCCAGATCGTCGGGAACACAAACGGACGAAAGGGCTCCATCGCGAGGCCGACTTGCACCCGTTCACGTTCGCAGATGATACCGACCTTGTTGCCTGACACGGGCCAGACGTGCTCGACCGCGTCGATCAACAGCCCGCACCCGGGAAGGCACAGACAGAGGACCGCCATCCATCCCAAGCGAACCCGTGACGTCCCCATCAAAACCGAACGCCTGTGAGAAAGACCCATTGTTGCGCCTGCCCCGCCTCGCCGCGAAAATCCACGCCGTACTGGCTATATTGCACGCTGATATCGACCGACAGACTACGTGCCACAGGAAATCGCACGCCCAGCTGACCTCCGATCAAATGGCCCGGCGCATGGTTCCCCGGACCAGGCAGCACACCTCCGGCCAGGAGCCCGACGTACGGGACCGCCCGATCCTCCAAGGGACCGAACAGGATATGACGGAGCAGGCGGCTGATCGGTTTGTGTGTGGGAAAATCCAGGATGTCGATGAAGTTGTTCCAGCGAGGATTGAGAAACAACGAATGTTGGTCGGTCCGGAATTCCTGGGAATGGATGCTGAAGTATTGGTAGATGGTCCGGACCTCCACATTGCCGTAGCGAAGCGCCGTGATCCCGAGTTGCACGCCGATCTCGCGGTCGTCCGGGGCGAACGTTTGCTGGCGAAGCATGACATCGACATTGAAGGGACGGATGGGAAATTCGAGCATCGCCTCCTGGGCACGCAGCGACGCGGCCGATGCCAGACACCAGCCTCCGATTGCGATCGCGCTCCACAACAGGGCGATCCATTTGTGGGGCATGATGCCGGTACTCTTCGCAGAAGGTGTCGGACAGGCGGAGCCTAGTCTGGCCGAACGGTTCAAACGTCGCAACCGCCGGCTACCTGGACATCGAAACGGGACCGGCCGAAATACAGGACTGCATGATCTCGACCCGGCAACCTGTATCGGGGCGTACGTGACGGCGCGCGGCCGCCAGAAGGTCTTCCGGTGCGACCTGGCCGCTGACCACATCGATCAGCACATGATCAGGGACGCTCTCCGGCTCCACGCGCGTGACGCCGGGAACCTGCGCCAACTCCGCAGCGAGACTCCGGCGGAAAGAGGGACAGTCTTGGCCGGACAAGAAGAGCGCCACGCGCTCGTGTGAGGTGTCGGCATTGACTGGGCTCGCTAGGCATCCGACGGACAGGAGCAAGCAGCACCGCGTCATCCCACGAAATGGCATCGGCATCTCCTAAAAACCACAAGCCTTGGACAAATTGATTGGTCATGATGTCTCTTTCGCGATATCCGGCCGACCCCTTCGAGCCGGCCGGATACATCGATGAACCGACTTGCGTTATTTCGCCGGTAATTCCCACGGCACCATGGGCATCAACGGCGCCGGCTTGGCATCCGGTCCGGCCAGTAACACCGCAATGGCTCCTCGCAACGCCCCCGTGAGTGAATGGGTCACCAGCGGGTAGGCGCCGGCAGATTCCACCACCACGTCGAAGGTGGCCGCGCTGCCCGGTCCCACCACGTAGGTTTGCACACCCTTCAGATTGTTTGCAGGATTGCCGCTTTCATAGACGTTGTCCCAAATCTCGCCGATCGGGTGAAACGAAGAAAATTCGTTCGGACCCGCATTGACGAAATAAATCCGCACCCGCTCTCCCGGCTTGGCATCGAGTTTTCCCCCGCCGGTCACGAAAGGATGATATTTGAAAATGCCGCCGTTGAACATCACGCCGTCGTACTTGCGGTCGAACATCGCCTGCACGTCGTTCGGATTCTTGAAATATTCGGACTGCACCAACACGTACTCCCGGTCCGCCTTCGGCCAGACCTTGGCGTCTTTGGGGTCCACGATGATCGCGCCGAACATGCCCCGCGCGACGTGCTGAATCATGGGCGGAGCGCCGCAGTGGTAGAAGAATACCCCCGGTTTCTTCGCCGTGAACGAGAAGCTGTGCGTCTCGCCGGTATTGACGGCCCGATAGTTCTTCAGGAAATCGACTTCCGCGGCGTGGAAATCCATTGCATGGGGATTCTTGTTCGTAGCCGGGTTCGTCAATGTGAAGTTGACGATATCGCCTTCCGTGACCCGCACCACCGGACCGGGGAACTGTCCGTTGAAGGTCCAGGCGGCATACTTCTCGCCGCCTCCGTCGATCACGATGTCCGTCTCGACCGCCGTCATCTTGACATCATGGGTTTTCGCCTCTACTGAGAGGCCCATGCCCACAACCAACCCCAATGTCAGGCCCAACAACGACGCCGTCTTGCACCGACTGCGCCCGTGATTCTGTGCACCCTTCTGCTCTTGCATGCCTGCCTCCTGTGAAATGGTCCTCGCGCTTTCCGGTTCCGCTGTCTCTTGTGTCATTCGCCGCGCTCGAATGACGCTCATCAGCCTACACCATACGGCAAAGCACGCCAGTGAAACATGACATTTGTCATGTTTCGAGAAAAATATCGGGATGTCGCAGAAAAAATTACGTGGAACCGAGCAGCTTCAGCCGAGGCAGGTCGCAAATGACGAGACGGGAGGCCGTTCCCGACACGAGGCGCAGTTTTTTGAATTGCGCCATGATACGGATGACGGTTTCGGTCGTCACCCCCACCATATCGGCCATATCCTGGCGGGTCAGGCGTACGGAGAGACGGATGCCCTGCGGCTCCCGCAACCCGGTTCGCTCGGCGAGACTGGCCAGCAGCGACGCCAGCCGTTGATCGGCCCGGTCCAGCGCGAGGACCTTCGCCTTTTCCTGCGCTTCGTTCAGCCGATGCCCTAGATGACGGATCACTTCCATGGCCGCATCCGGATTGCGGCGGAGCATGTCGAAGTAGGCCTCTTTCCTCATCCGCAACACGCTGACATCCCCCATGGGCTGAGCGGTCCCCGGATGGTAGGCTCCGTCGAATGTCGCCGCATCGCAACAAAACAGGTCACCCGGCATGAGCACTTTCAGCATGCATTCCTTCCCGCCGGGAGAGGATTTGAAGCATTTGACCGTGCCTTCCTTGACGATGTGGAAATATTCGGTGGGATCCCCTTCGCGGAAGATGTACTGCCCCTTCCCGTAACGGGTTTCGGTCAGCTCGCGCAGGATCTTGTGGCGATCATGCGCGCTGAGGATCTGGAGGAGAGGGTTCCGGTCCAACCCGGCAGGAACTCCTTCACCGGATTGTTCAGCGGGAGGCTGTTTTAGCGATTTCTTTGGCCGCTTCGACAATCGAGCGTACTCCAATTCCAAAATGATCGACGAGCTCATCCGGCTTCCCGCTGCGCGGAATTTCCCGAACAGCCAATTTGTGCACCCGCACCCCTTCTGAGGCGAGCGCGCTCAACACGGCATCGCCGATGCCTCCGTGTGCATAATGGTCCTCGACCGTCAGGAATCGTCCGCCGGTCGCCCGCGCACAATCGAGCAACGTAGCCCGATCCACCGGCACGATGCTGTAGAGGTCGACCACGCGGGTCGTGATGCCGGCCGCCTTCAATTGGTCATGGGCTTTTAAGGCCTCGAACAACGTCACACCGGCCGCCACGATCGTCAGCTGATCGGCGGCACTCTGCCTCACCACCTTGGAGCCTCCGATCCGGAACTGCTCGTCCACACCATAAATCACCGGCGTCTTGGGGCGACCGGCGCGGAGATACACCATGCCCTTATGAGCGGCCGCCGCTTCCACCAGTTTGTACATCGAGAGCGCGTCGGACGGGTACAGCACCGTCACACCGGGCTGCGCCGACATCATCGCCAGGTCTTCGAGCCCCATCTGCGAGGGGCCGTCTTCACCGATACTCACACCGACGTGCGTCCCGACCAGTTTGATGTTCGACTGGCTGATCGCCGCCATGCGAATGAAGTCGTAGGCCCGCGTGAAGAACGCGGCGAAGGTCGCCACAAAGGGAATCTTTCCGCAGGCGGCGATACCGGCCGCAGCGCCCAGCATGTTCTGCTCCGCGATAAAGTTCTCCAGAAAACGGTCCGGAAACCGTTTCCCGAACTTGTCGCTATAGGTGGAG
This sequence comes from Nitrospiraceae bacterium, assembly GCA_919902505.1. Taxonomy (GTDB): domain Bacteria; phylum Nitrospirota; class Nitrospiria; order Nitrospirales; family Nitrospiraceae; genus Nitrospira_A. The sequence continues at coordinate 76,863 of CAKKRE010000007.1, read as the reverse complement.
TTTTTCACATCCGCATCGAGCGCGACCACCTGCGAGTTCGCCTCGCCGAGCGCCAGAAGGGCGGCTCCGAATGCTTCCCGTGTCGCCGCTGAGTCACCGAGTTTGTACGGCGGAGGCGCCATCGTTCCCTTGACGGGGGCGGAAGGCTTCGGGACTGTGGGCCTCGGGATCTGCGGTTCAATCGAGTTAGGCTTGAGTTGCCGGGTCAATTCATCCAGCGCCTTTTGCGTTTCTTCGCCCTTCTTCAAGGGCTTCCCATGCCAGTCCGGGTGATTCTCCATGAAGGAGATGCCGCGCCCCTTGAAGGTCTTCGCCAACAACACCGTCGGCCGCTCCTTGGTCCGCGCCGCTTCCTCAAACGCTGCCACGAGGGCGCCGATATCGTGACCGTCCACCACGATGGCATGCCAGCCGAAGCCGGTCCATCGGGCACGGTAGGCTTCCATGTCGTGCTGCAGCATCGTCGGGTCGCTTTGCCCCAACCGGTTCACATCCACAATCGCGCACAAATTATCCAACGCCGCGTGCCGCGCCACTTCCGCCGCTTCCCAGACGGAGCCTTCGACGGATTCGCCATCGCCCATCAGCACATAGGTCCGGTAGTCGGTCTTGTCGATCGATTTGGCATTGAATGCGAGACCCACTCCGGCCGGCAATCCCTGCCCCAATGAACCGGTGGCCATATCCACGAATGAGAGGCGGGGAGTCGGATGGCCTTCGAGATCGGACCCGAGGGTGCGTAATTTGAGCAATTCGGATTTGGGGAATAAACCGGCTACCGCCCAGGCCGCATAGAGCAGGGGCGCGGCATGGCCTTTCGACAGGACGAAGCGATCGCTATTGGGCAACTTCGGATTCTTCGGATCGTACCGCATCACTGAAAAGAACAAGACCGCGACGATGTCTGCGGCCGAACAACAGCTGGAGGGATGTCCGCTCCCGGCTTCAGTCGTCGCCTTCACACTGTCCATGCGAAGATGCGTGGCCTTATTGGCCAAAGCGGTCAGAAGGTCAGGCGTGGCGGTAGAGGCAGCAGAGGCAGTCATGCGCGATCCTTTCAGGATGGGAGCTGATAAATTCCGGGTGACTGGATGATCAGTGAGAGAGACGGACCGCCTCTCAACGGCACGAAGCTAACAAATGGCATGCAGGGAGTCAATGAAGGCGTCGTCGCGCAACACAGGCCACTCGGCGCACAGAATTCTTGACACGGTAGGGGCAACTCGTTAAGATCGGCTCGCCTTTAACGCTCATCCTGTGAGGTGGGTAAGGAGATCATGACCACACGACACGGCAGCCAGCCGTCCGACAGCCCGTACCTTCTCATCCAAACCGGTGGGAAGGTTTTTTTATGTCCCCATCGACTCCACCACCTATGACAACCGAACCCACAACAGGCAACCGGCAGGAGCGTGTGGTGATGGACGCCGGCGATATCGCCCGCGCCGTGACCCGCATCGCGCATGAAATTCTGGAACGCAACAAGGGCATCAAGGACCTGGCCTTGGTGGGCATCCGGACGGGGGGCGTGCACCTAGCGCATCGCCTCGTACGGCGCATCCACGACATCGAGGGCACCCAGATTCCGATCGGCGAATTGGACATCACGCTCTATCGGGACGACCTGTCGCTCCGAAAGGATCAGCCGATCCTCCGCAAGACCTCGGTGCCGTTTAAAATTTCCGATCTCAAGGTGGTTCTCGTGGACGATGTGCTCTTCACCGGCCGCACCATTCGTGCCGCCATGGACAGCCTGATCGACCTGGGACGACCGGCGGAAATTCAGCTGGCGGTACTGGTCGATCGCGGCCATCGGCAACTGCCGATCAAAGCCAATTACATCGGCAAAAATATTCCCACGTCACGAGAAGAGGCCATTGAGGTCCATCTCGAAGAAAACGGGGAAGAGGATCGCGTCGTCATCCTCAGGACGTAACCGGAGACATTGTCGTGGGGCTCAAACGGAAAGACCTGCTCAGCCTGACCGACCTGTCGGCGGACGACATCTCGCTGATCCTGGAAACCGCCGATTCCTTCAAGGAAGTTTCCGGCCGGGAGATCAAGAAGGTGCCGGCGTTACGAGGCAAGACGGTCGTCAACCTCTTCTTCGAGCCGAGCACGAGAACCAGAACGTCGTTTGAATTGGCCGCAAAACGGCTCAGCGCCGATGTGATCAATTTTTCCCCCTCTTCCAGCAGCGTAGTGAAGGGGGAGACGCTCCTGGATACGGCCCGGAACATCGAAGCCATGCAGGCCGATATCATCGTCCTGCGACATTCCTCGGCCGGCGCGGCAGAGACCCTGGCGCGGGGCGTCAAGTCATCGGTCATCAATGCCGGGGACGGGTGGCATGAACATCCGACACAGGCGCTGCTCGACCTGTACACCATCCGCAGCCGGCGAATGGGCTTCGCCGGATTGCGCGTCGCGATTGTCGGCGATGTGGCGCACAGCCGCGTCGCCCGCTCGAACATTTTTGCCCTCACGAAACTCGGGGCGGAGGTGCGGGTCGTCGGACCGCCGACCATGATCCCCCTGCAGATCGGTCAGCTCGGAGTGCAGGTGTACCACAACTTGGACGAAGCGCTGCGAGGCGTCAACGTGATCATGATGTTGCGGCTCCAACTAGAGCGACAGGGCCGCGCGTTGTTTCCGACGATCCGGGAATATGCGCGACACTATGGATTGACCGGCGAGCGCGTGAAGCTGGCCGAGCCCGGCGCCATCGTGATGCATCCGGGCCCCATCAATCGCGGGGTGGAAATCGCGCCCGACGTGGCGGACAGTCTCTCGTCCGTGATTCTCGATCAGGTGGCGAACGGCGTGGCCGTGCGCATGGGCATTTTGTACCTCATGTCGGGAGCCGGCTGAGCGGGATGCAGCGACTGAGTGAATTCTTTTACCTTTTTCTTTTATGAGTGAACGATGACACTACTGATTCAAGGCGGGCATGTGATCGACCCCGGACGCGTGAACGGCGTGGCGGATGTCCTGATCGACAACGGAACAATCTCGGCAGTCGGACCGGCACTGACTGCGCCGGCTGGCGCGACAGTCATTCAAGCCAAGGGGCAATTAGTGCTGCCGGGATTCGTGGATCTCCACGTGCATTTCCGCGAGCCGGGTTTCGAGTATAAAGAGACGATCCAGTCCGGAACGGCTGCGGCCGTCGCGGGTGGATTCACCACCGTCTGCGCGATGCCCAACACCAATCCCGTCAACGACAATCAGGCCGTCACCGAATTCATGCTCGAGCGGGCGAAGGCAGCGGGTAACGCCCACCTCTATCCAATCGGCGCCATCACAAAAAAATCGGAAGGCAAAGAATTGGCGGAAATCGGCGATCTGCGCCGCGCCGGGTGTGTCGCCATCTCCGACGACGGAAAACCGGTGATGAACAGCCTCGTCATGCGACGCGCCATGGAATACGCGCGCGCCTTCGACGTGCCGGTCGTGGACCACTGCGAAGATCTGCACCTGTCCGAAGGCGGGTGTATGAACGAAGGGCTGGTCTCGACCGAACTCGGCCTACCGGGCATTCCCTCCGCGGCGGAAGATGTCATGGTGGCCCGCAATGTCTCCTTGGCTGAACTGACCGGCGCCCGCCTCCATCTCGCACACATCAGCACGGCCGGCTCGGTGCGTATGGTGCGGGAAGCTAAGGCGCGCGGACTCAAGGTCACCGCTGAAGCCTGTCCGCATCACTTCACCCTGACCGAAGAACTGACACGCGGGTACAACACCCACGCGAAGATGAATCCTCCGCTGAGGACCATGCAGGACGTTCAGGCGATCAAGGAAGGACTCCGCGACGGAACCATCGACGTGATCGCGACCGACCATGCCCCGCATGCGACCCAAGAGAAGCAGCAGGAGTTCACCGAAGCGCCCTTCGGCATCGTGGGCCTGGAAACCGCCCTCTCACTGACGTTGGCCCTGGTGGATGAAGGGGTGCTCACGCTCGAATCCGCGGTAGACAAACTCACGACCGCGCCGGCCAAAGCGTTCAGTCTCAATGCCGGAACCCTGGCGGTCGGCGCGCCGGCTGACGTCGCCATCGTCGATCCGAACAGGGAGTGGCAGGTCGATCCTGCGCGGTTTCGTTCCAAGAGCCGCAACACACCGTTCGCCGGCTGGAAGGTCAAGGGACAGGTGACGACCACCATCGTCTCCGGTCGCGTCGTGTTCGAACTCGATCGCGCAGAGCGACAGGCATAGGAATTCGAGACGGTGCGCCAAGGACTGATCGCCTGTATCACCTGTGAGTTGCTGGCCCTGGCGGTCTGGATCGGTGGGCTCTTGGTGCTCGTTGCCGCCGTCATCCCGGCCGTGTTCAATACGTTCGGCGGACAGGACACCGGCGGCTTTTTTCTCACCCGCGCCTTTGACGGCTACAATCGTCTGGTGCTCGGCTCGGCGGCGATCCTGACCTCGGGAGTCCTGTGGCGGGCGTGGCTGGTCCAGCGCGGCCTGGCGGATAGTGAGATCACCAGAACCGAATGGCTGTTGCTCGGAGCCATGCTGCTCACCGCGGGAATCATCACGTTTGTGCTGCATCCCCAGGCGGCAGCCCTGCAGGCGCAGGCCTTTGCCTCCAAAGGAGATGCGGCGCGGAAAGCGGCGTTCGAAGCATTCTTTCAACTGCACAAACCGGTACGGGCGTTGTATATCGTGAATGTCGGACTCGGAATCGCGCTGCTGGCCGTGCGCGTACGATCCTGGGTCCCCCGATAAGGAGTCATCGTGAAGAAAGCGATTCTGGCGCTGGCCGACGGAACCTGGTTCGAAGGACGAGCCCTCGGGGCAGAGGGAGAGACCGGCGGTGAAGTCGTGTTCAACACGGCCATGACCGGCTATCAGGAAGTGTTGACCGATCCCTCCTACCGGGGACAGATCGTCACCATGACCTGTCCGCATATCGGCAACTACGGCGTGACACCGGAAGACATCGAGTCCACCCGGATCTGGGCGGAAGGATTCGTCGTCAAGGAGTCCAGCCGGCTGGCGAGCAACTGGCGCAGCAAGGCGACGCTTCAGGAATATTTGCAGGCCGCGAATATCGTGGCGATCGAGGGCATCGATACCAGAGCCCTCACCACACATCTGCGGGAGAAGGGCGCCCAGCCGGGCGTGATTTCGCACATCGATCTCGATCCGCGTCGCCTCGCAGACAAAGCCCGGAAGGCGCCGAGCATCATCGGACGGGATCTGGCCGCGACCGTGACCTGCGAGCGACGCTACACCTGGACAGCCGGAACCGGCGACTGGGCGCCGAAGCTGACGATGCCCGCGTCCGGCGCCGCGCAGGCAGCACGAAAAACCTGGCGTGTGGTGGCCTATGATTTCGGCGTCAAACAGAACATTCTCCGGCGGCTCGTCGATGTCGGCTGCGAGGTCACCGTGGTGCCCGCATCCACCCCGGCGAAGGACGTGTTGGCGCTCAATCCTCAAGGATTGTTCCTCTCGAACGGACCCGGCGACCCGGAGGGAGTGCCCTATGCCATGGACGCGCTTCGGGAACTGATCGGCCGGCTCCCGATTTTCGGCATCTGCCTAGGTCACCAATTGCTCGGCCTGGCGCTTGGCTTCTCCACCTACAAATTGAAGTTCGGCCACCATGGCGTCAATCACCCAGTCATCGATCTCCGGACACGGAAGGTCGAGATCACCTCGCAGAACCATAACTTCGCCGTGCGCTTCCCGATCGGGGCACCGGCGCAAGGAGAGGACATGCCGATTGTGAACACGCCGTTCGGGCGCGTGCAGTTGACCCATACCAGTCTCAACGACGGATCGGTGGAAGGGATGCTGTGCCTGGACCACCCGGTCTTCTCCGTCCAGTATCACCCTGAAGCGGCGCCGGGCCCGCACGATTCGGCCTATCTCTTTGAACAATTTGTCGCATTGATGGAGACACACCATGCATAGCCCTTGGCACATTTGTACCGGTTTTGCCGTGCTGGTCCTGGCCTTGATGCAGGCCGCCTGTGTCACGATCAATTTACCGCCTGGCCCGGGGGCGCTTGAAGAACATAAAGTCAGCGGGACGGGTAAAGACAAAGTCCTGCTGATGGACGTGTCGGGCGTGATCAGCTCCGAAAATAAGGACGGGTTTTATTCCTCGCCCGGCATGCTCGCCACCGTGAAAGAGGAGTTGGAACGGGCCACGAAGGACGAGCGCGTCAAGGCCGTCGTGCTCCGGATCAACAGTCCGGGCGGCACCGTCACCGCGTCCGACATCATTTATCACGAACTCAAGTCGTTCAAGACCAGCCGGAAGATTCCGATTGTGGCCTCCATCATGGATGTGGGCGCCTCCGGCGGGTACTACATTGCGGCTGCAGCCGATACCGTGCTCGCTCATCCGTCGACCATCACCGGCAGCATCGGCGTGATCATGTTGACCGTCAATGCCAGAGGGCTGCTCGAAAAGGTCGGCGTGGAGACCAACGCCGTCACCTCCGGACCGCGCAAAGATATGGGCTCGCCCTTCCGGGCGATGCTGCCGGAGGAACGCGCGATATTCCAAGGCGTCATCGACGGCTTCTACCAGCGGTTTCTCCAGGTCGTGCAGGACGGTCGCCCGAACATGAACGGCGAGACCATTAAGAAGCTCGCCGACGGCCGGATTTATTCGGGCGAGCAGGCGAAAGCTTCGGGGCTGGTCGATGAGATCGGGTATCTCGAGGACGCCATCGAGCTGGCGAAAAAGAAAGCCGGCCTGACGGAAGCGCGAGTGGTGACCTATCGCAGACCGGGCGAATACCAGAACAATGTCTACTCGCAATTGGTCGCGCCGACGCCGAGCCTGGCCAGCCTGGCGAACATCGATGTGCTCTCGGTCGTGCGAGGCGGGTCTCCCCAGTTCATGTATCTGTGGATGCCCTGAGGCGGTGAGTTGCATCCCGCGCCTGGTGCTGATTGAATGGAGTGGACATGCTGCATCCATCAGGCCGACATTCAATCGACACCCTACTCAACACCCCGATGGGAAGACGGGCGGCCTTGGGCCTGGGAGTCCGCGCCGCCTCTCTCCTCTCGACGACGTTGGGGCTCGGCGCGGCGGCAGGCCTGATGCAATCGCTTGCGGGTTGCCAGCGGGCGCCCGGCACCGCGCGAGAGCAGTTCATCTATATTTCGGAAGAAAAAGAAATGGCGATGGGCCTCTCGGCCTTTCGAGAAGTGCTCCGGCAGGCTCCCTTGAGCGAAAATCCGGAGCTCAACGAAATGGTGCACCGGGTCGGGAATCGCATCGCCAAGGCGGCCAATAAGCCCGAGTATCAGTGGGAGTTCGCGGTCATTCAGGACGATCGCACGATCAACGCCTTCGCGCTTCCCGGCGGCAAGGTGGCGGTATTCACCGGAATTTTGAAGGTCACGAAAACTGAAGACGGGTTGGCGACCGTCATGGGCCATGAGGTCGCGCATGCCCTGCAGCGTCACGGAGCGGAACGGATGAGTCGCAGCGTGCTTGAACAGATCGGACAATTGGCGGCCTTGGGCGCCGGCGCGGCCGCGGGTCGCCCGGATGCGGCCATGGCAGCCATGACCGTCTACGGGGTCGGAGTTTCATTGCCCTTCGACCGCCGGCAGGAATCGGAAGCGGATTTCATCGGCCTGCGCTTGATGGCCGAAGCCGGGTACGACCCGCGCGAAGCGGTTTCTTTCTGGGAACGGATGAGCGGCTGTCCGCGCGCCATGATCAATAAACTCTGTTTCCGCTCGCAACAGGCCATTCCGGAATTTCTTTCGACCCATCCGTCCGATGTGACTCGTATCAATCAGATCGAGGCCTGGATCCCGGACGCCATGAAACACTATCATCCCGCAGGAAAGGCCCCGGCGATCCCGTCCGGACCGATCCAACCCTACCGGCCACCGGTGGGGCCCATGCCCGAGGCGCCTCTGCCGACCGGCTAACTTCTTGAGTTGAGGTCAATTGTGCCACGACGGACAGACATCCGCTCCATCCTTCTGATCGGCTCCGGCCCCATCGTCATCGGGCAGGCGTGCGAATTCGACTATTCGGGCACGCAGGCCTGCAAGGCCCTCAAGGAAGAGGGTTACCGCGTGATCCTGATCAACAGCAATCCGGCGACGATCATGACCGACCCGGATTTTGCGCACCGCACGTATATCGAACCGATCACCCTGGACGTGGTGGAGAAGGTCATCGAATGCGAACGGCCCGATGCGCTCCTGCCCACCATGGGCGGACAGACAGCGCTGAACACCGCCATCGGCCTGGCCAAGCGCGGCGTGCTGGAAAAATACGGTGTCAAGCTGATCGGCGCGTCGATTGCGGCCATCCATAAGGCCGAGGATCGCGATGCCTTCCGGCAGGCCATGTGGAAAATCGGCCTGCGCGTGCCGGACAGCGGCGTGGCGACCTCCCTGGCCGAGGCCGAACGTGAACTGGAACGGATCCGCTTCCCGGCGATTGTGCGCCCCTCGTTCACCATGGGCGGAACCGGCGGCAACATCGCCTACAACATCGAAGAATTTCGGACGCAGGTGGAATGGGGCCTGTCCATGAGCCCGGTCCGCCAGGTGCTCATCGAGCAGTCCGTCATCGGATGGAAAGAGTTCGAACTCGAAGTGATGCGTGACCTGAAGGACAACGTGGTCATCATCTGCCCGATCGAGAATCTCGACCCGATGGGCGTGCACACCGGCGACAGTATTACGGTGGCCCCGGCCCTCACCCTGACCGACAAAGAATATCAAATGCTGCGCGATGCGGCCGTGCGCATCATTCGTGAAATCGGCGTCGACACCGGCGGCGCCAACATCCAGTTCGGTCTGAACCCGGTCAACGGCGACATGGTCGTGATCGAGATGAATCCGCGCGTCTCCAGAAGCTCGGCCCTGGCATCCAAAGCGACGGGATTTCCCATCGCCAAAATCGCGGCCAAGCTGGCCGTCGGGTATACCCTCGACGAAATTACGAACGACATCACCGGTGTGACGAAGGCCTCATTCGAACCGACTATCGATTACGTCGTCGTCAAGATTCCGCGCTTTGCCTTTCAGAAATTCCCCGGAGCCGATCCCACGCTGACCACCCAGATGAAGTCGGTGGGCGAAGTGATGGCCATCGGACGAACCTTCAAGGAATCGCTGCAGAAAGCGATCCGGTCCATGGAGGTCGATCAGTTCGGATTCAGCTCGAAGATGGGGCTGGATCTCGCGGTGCCCCCCGGTCTCGACCGGGAAGTGGCCATGGAGCAGGTCCGCAAGGCGGTGCGCACTCCGCTGCCCGACCGACTCTGGCGGCTGGCCGACGGCATGCGACTCGGCATGCCCAATCAAGAATTATTCGCGCTCACCAAGATCGATCCCTGGTTTCTGCAGCAGATTCGTGAACTGATCGAATTCGAAGCGCGACTCGTCGCGGAACGGGCAAACCTCGACGCCACAGGCCTGCAAGCGGATCTTCTGATCGAGGCGAAGGAACTGGGCTTCTCCGACCCACGCCTGGCCCAACTCCTGGGAGTGGAACAACAGACCGTTCGTGGCTGGCGGCTGGCATTGAGCCAAGCGGCCCGGCCGCGGGGCGTGACCTACAAGCGGGTCGATACCTGTGCGGCCGAATTTGAAGCCCATACGCCGTATCTCTACTCGACCTACGAACGGGAATGCGAAGCCCGGCCGACCGACAAAAAGAAGGTCGTCATCCTCGGCGGCGGACCGAACCGGATCGGGCAGGGGATCGAGTTCGACTACTGTTGTGTGCACGCCGCCATGGCGCTGCGGGAAGAGCAGATTGAAACCATCATGGTCAACTGCAATCCGGAAACGGTCAGCACAGACTATGACACCTCCGACCGTCTCTACTTCGAACCGTTGACGGAAGAAGACGTGCTCAACATCGTGGAACGGGAACAACCGATGGGTGTGGTGCTGCAATTCGGAGGACAAACGCCCTTGAAACTGGCGCTCTCCCTGTCCCGCGCCGGTGTCAGGATTCTCGGCACCAGTCCGGATGCGATCGACCGCGCGGAGGATCGGGCCCGATTCCGCGAGTTACTCGACAAACTCGGGTTGCGTCAGGCCGAAAGCGGGATGGCCCATTCCGTCGAAGAAGCGTTGACGATCGCCGCCGAGATCACCTATCCCGTAATGGTGCGGCCGTCGTATGTGCTCGGCGGACGCTCGATGCAGATCGTGTATGACGAAGCAGGCCTGCTCCACTACATGAACACGGCGGTCAAGGCATCGAAAAAACATCCGGTGCTGATCGATAAGTATTTGCGCGATGCCATCGAAATCGACGCGGACGCCATTTCCGACGGTACGACCGTGGTCGTCGCCGGTATCATGGAGCACATCGAGGAAGCGGGAGTCCACTCGGGCGATTCGGCCTGCTCGCTGCCCCCCTACACGCTGGATGCGACGATCATCGAGGAGATCCGGCGCCAAATGACGGCCCTGGCATTGGAACTCGGTGTCATCGGTCTCATGAATGCGCAATTCGCCGTGAAGGACCAAACGATTTATGTCCTGGAGGTCAATCCGCGCGGGTCGCGGACCGTGCCCTTCGTCAGCAAGGCCATCGGCGTTCCGCTCGCCAAATTGGCGATGAAGGTGATGGTCGGCAAGTCGCTGCAACAGCTGAATTTCACCACCGCCCCGACGCCGACACATCTCTCGGTGAAGGAAGCCGTGTTCCCTTTCACGAAGTTCGCGGGCGTGGATGTGCTCCTGGGCCCCGAAATGAAATCCACCGGTGAGGTCATGGGGATCGACAGCGATTTCGGATGGGCCTTCGTCAAATCCCAAGCCGGTGCCGGCGCCATTCTGCCGACCTCCGGCACCGCCTTCATCAGCGTGAAGAGTGAAGACCGGGCAGGGGCCTTCGATGTCGCCCGGCGGCTCGTGGCGCTGGGCTTCCGTATCACGGCGACTTCAGGCACCGCGCTCTACCTGAGCGAGCAGGGCCTGTGCGTGGACGTCGTGAACAAGGTCCAGGAAGGACGGCCGCACATCGTCGATCATATTAAAAACGGAGAGGTCGCATTGGTCGTCAATACGGTGCGCACCGCGTCGGCTCAGACCGACTCGCTGTCCATTCGACGCGAGGCTCTGCATAAGGGCGTGCCGTACTACACCACGATGCGCGGAGCCCTGGCTGCGGTCATGGGGATCGAAGCCTTGTTGAAAAAGGGGCTTGCCATTCGAGCGTTGCAGGAGTATCACCGGATGCATTGAGCGAGGGCTCACGCAAACAGGCAATTGACAACAGGTTCCAGGAAGGCTGTCGAACGTCAGCTACCTTCCTGGATGCGGGGCGACCGGAAAGACCACCGACACGCAATACGAGAAACCGGTTTCAATGGTCATCGGGGGGAAGATATGCCGACACCGATTACGAGAAAAGGATACGAAGCGCTGAAAGCCGAATTGGACCGGCTGCACAAGGTCGAGCGACCGCGGGTGATCGAGGCCATCGCGGAAGCGCGTGCGCATGGCGATCTGAGCGAAAACGCCGAATACGATGCGGCCAAGGAACGCCAGGGCTTTATCGAAGCGCGACTGGCCGAGCTGAAGGGCAAACTGGCCGACTGCCGGATTATCGACATTGCGGGACGGATCAGCGAGACGGTCGTTTTCGGCGCCACCGTGGTACTGATCGAGCAGGAGGCGCAAGCCAAGAAGCAATATACCCTGGTGGGACAGGATGAGGCCGATTTGAAATTCTCCCGCATCTCCGTCCAGTCGCCGGTCGGACGCGCCCTCATCGGGAAGCGGGTAGGGGACGTGGTGGAAGTGACCACGCCCGCGAAGGTCGTCGAGTACGAAGTGATGGAGATTCGGTTCGAGGAACTCTAGGCGCCGATGTCGACGAACACCGACTCACAGTCTCTCACCCGTGCTGAACCGCCTTCCGGCATCCAGGTCTTGTCTGCGCCATGCCGGTAACGATCCCGCTCATTACGCTCCTGACGGACTTCGGCGAACGCGACTATTTTGTCGCCAGCATGAAGGGCGTCATCCTCAACATCAATCCGCAGGCCCGGATCGTGGATCTCTCCCATCACGTGACGCCGCACGATGTGGCGGATGCCGCGTACCTGCTCAAATCCTGTTATCGCTATTTCCCGGACGGAACGATCCATGTGGCCGTCGTGGATCCCGGCGTCGGCGGCACCAGGCGGCCGCTGCTCGTGTCGTCGTCGCGCTATGTCTTTATCGGGCCGGACAACGGCCTGTTCACCCATATCTATGAGGAAGAACAGGGCGTCGAAGTGCGGCAGATCGAGAACCGTCAGTATCGATTGGACTCCGACGGGGCGACGTTCGATGGGCGCGATCTCTTCGCGCCGGCAGCCGCCTGGTTGACCAAAGGCCAACCGATCGGCTCATTCGGGCGACTCGTGCCGAACTACGAACGCCTCCCGATTGCGGAACCGGCCTGGGACAAACATGTGATGGCGGGACACATTCTCTACATCGATCGGTTCGGCAATCTCATCTCCAATCTCACGGCCTACCACCTCAAGGAAGTGCGTGGTCTGACCAAACGCCCCGAGCCCTATATCCGCATCGGCGGGATCACAATCGATGGGTTGGTGCGAAGTTATGCAGAGGGTTCGCCCGATACCCCTCAGGCCCTGATCAACAGCAACGGATATGTGGAAGTATTCCTGAAGGAAGGACGCGCGGCCGACCGCTTAAAGGTCGAACGCGGCCAGCGGATCGAACTCTGCTGAGTCCATCACTCGCCAGTCACCGGAACAGCACATCCCGCCAGACATGCGGTCGCCTCGATTGACAGGCAAAAGACGTCGATGTTTTAATGATACAGTTGGCGAGTAGGCCGGGACGAATGAGTTGGTCTTCCCGGAACATGCTGATCTCCTTGCGTATCTGCCCGCAGACCGTTCGGATCACAACGTTCCCCTTCGTCCTAGCCGGCTGCTTCCTGCCCTTTCAGCAACATGCATCGAGGAATCATGAGTGAATCTGTACGGAGCAGGCCCCCTCAAGCCGACCAGCCGATGTCTGCCGCTGTCACACACTTGGCTTCCGCGGCAGAACGACCGGTACGGGACCAGAGAGAACGGAGTGCCATGAAACAACTTCTCTGCCAACTGTCGCTCATTCTTGTCGGCCTGACGTTGGCCGGCTGTACGCGTCCTGATCCGCCCGCCCCGTCGTCGAAAACCGTTCAACCCCCAGTCGTTGCCAGCCGTCAGCCAGAGGTTCAAACGATGCTCATTGAACCCTCGCCCTCTCTTCCAGCCTTGACGCTGTCGGCCAGAGTGACCTATGCCGAGGATGGCTTTTCCAGAATCTCATCGCCCCTCCAGGGACCGGTGCTGGATGTGCGGGTAAAACTCGGGCAGGCTGTCAAAGCGGGCGAGGTCTTGATGGTGATCGATGCGGCCGACATCGCCACCGCCTATGCCGCCTACGTCGAGGAGATTTCTGAGCTGGGACTGGCTGAACGCAATTACGAATTGACGAAGGACCTGTACGACGCCCAGGCCATGTCTCTGAAAGATCTGGAACATGCAGAGAACGATCTGAACCGGGAACGGGCTGAATTCAAGCAGGCAAAAGGACGGCTCCTGTCGCTGCGTGTGCCGGCCGCCGAACTCAGCAAACCCCTTGCGCAACAACAGATCACCTCACGCTTCGAACTGCGGAGCCCGTTGACTGGAACGGTCGTCGAACGCAATGTGACGCCGGGCCAAATCGTCGGCCCTGCCTCAGACACGCCGTTGTTTACCGTCGCCAATCTCGACCGTTTGCAGGTCGTCGCGGATGTGTATGAACATGACCTCTCGGGAATTCGTGTCGGAGCGGTCGCGCCCATGACCGTCGAGGCCTACCCGGGCATCGAGTTTCCCGCCACGATCAGCGTGATCGGCGACGTGGTCGATCCGGCCACGCGCACCATTAAAATTCGCGCGTCCGTGTCGAACGTGGATCGTCGCCTGAAACCGGAAATGTTTGCACGAGTGACCATCGCAGGCCACACGATGCGCCCGAAGATTGTCATCCCGAAACAGGCGATCCTTGAACATTCCGGCAAACAGTGGGTGGTGGTGCAACATGACGCCGGCCGGCTTGAGGAACGCGCCATCAATATCGACAGCGTGATCGATAATCAGGTGACGATTCGAGAGGGACTGACGACCGGAGAACGAATTCTGCTCACGCCGTCAGCCACCGACCACCTCGCGGCTGGTGACACCTCAGCCGATGGAGCGTAACGAAGCAGGGCTTGGGGGAGGGGGCTACAGAGAGGCCACCAGAATACGCACGAGCCCGGAGAGATCCTCGGTATCGAGCCCTGCCACAGTCCGATTGGTCGTGTTGGTATAGGCGGCTTCCAGAGAAATCGTCGTGGGATGGCCGTAAATCGGGTCGAGATGCAACGCAAACATCCCCTTGCCCACGAGGCTGTTCGTATCGATCAGTCCATCACTCGAACTTGTGCTCGTATATCCTCCCATCGCACTGACCAAAAGCCGCTGACTCTGTTTGTACAGCAACGACACGGATGCCATGGGCGTCTGAATCGTCGCGCCGGACCGGCTCTGGGTCTCTGTCCGGTAGCTCAGCGTCGGAGCAAGGGTCAGGGTATTCATGGGCCGATAGGTCGCCACCAGGGTCTGGGCAAAGGCGGTCGATTGGGAGCCCTCTCGCGTCTCATCGTTCGTCAGGATATAGCTCGATGAGAGCCGCGCGTTCCACGTGAGCCCCGTATAGGAAAGCGCGGCTTCCATACTGTTGCTCTGACTCCGTTGCGGGATAGAGCCACTGGGGTCGAAACTGCTCGCAAGGGCGCTTCGTGTATAGGTCAGACTGAGTTCGGGCCAGGCCGGCTTGGCCACTGCGAGACCGATGCGATTGAAGGTGTGTTGAATCCGTGCCCGGGTAGGATCCAGGTCGACATTATTCCAGGTTTGACCGGACGAGCTTCGAAGCTTAGTAATCCCCATCCCCCAGTCACCCCACATTTCCCGCACCGTCTGATCGGGTGAATTGAAGAACGCCTTGCCGGCCGACCGATAGTTGATGCCGTAACGAAACTGGCCGTTCGTGCCCGTCAGCGCCATGCGCACCATACGTTTGGTCCCGTCATCCCGCTGATCGATGCGAGAGGGAATACCCGCATCGTTCGTCGCATTGTTGGCCACCTCGCCTTCCGTCGCGAGCTGCCCCTTGAAGAATGTCGACGCCGCCACCACACCTTTCGTCTGCGGCCGTTCTGAATCAGGAACCAGGTCTTTCAAACGCGTCGACGCGGTCGGCGGCGCAAAGGAGGTGGTGTGAAAAGAGGCGTGCAGCACGGGAGACGCAATCGAAAAGGGAATCGCCGATGAACCGGACTCGCGGGCGGTATCCGTGAACTGAATCCGTTGCAGGAGGAGATCCGGTTGCTGAACCTCCTCCGCCTGAGCCGTCAACGGGAGGGCCAGAAGCAGGAGCCAGCCCCACGACATCAGACGGCGTGTCATGCCGAAAAATCCGTCGAGAGGATATCGTGGCGCAGCATGAAATCAAGTGTAGCACTCGATTCTCAGCCGCCCGGGCGCCGGCGGGGGTGCACAAAAACTGTCGAGGAATGTTCATCGGCGAACGCGTGACGCCGCGTTCCAGCAGACAGGAATCTAGCCGCAATGACGGGACGTTCTACGACGAAGATGCGCTGCCTTCGGTCACGTCAACGATGGCCCTGTGCAAAATTGCCACCATCTTGGTCAATTCCTGAGCGCTGGTGGAGAGGGGAGGGACTAGTGCGATGACGTTGCCGAGGGGTCTCATCAGGAGCCGGCCTTTCCGGCAGGCCTGGGCCACGCGATGGCCGATACGCATTTCAAGCGGATAGGGCGTGCGCGTCGTGCGATCCTGCACCAATTCGATTCCGACCAACAAACCACATTGCCGTATCTCGCCCACATGACTCAGCGAGGTCATCGGACGCAGCAGGCGCGCGAGCAGTTTGGTCTGCTTTCGAACGTGAGCGAGCGTCTTCTCACGACGAAAGATGTCGAGGTTGGCGAGGGCCAGGGCGCAGCCCAGCGGATTGCCCGTGTAACTATGCCCATGGAAGAAGGTTTTCCACTCGTCATACCGTCCCAAGAAGGCGCGATAAATCTCCTCCGTCGCCAGGGTGGCTGCCAAGGGCATGTATCCCCCGGTCATGCCCTTGCTGATCGCCATGAGATCCGGCGTCACACCTTCATGCTGACAGGCGAACATTTTGCCTGTGCGGCCGAAGCCGGTCGCCACTTCATCCGCAATCAACAAGACGTTGTACTTCGTGCACAGCTCCCGCACGCGGGTGAGGTATCCGGGCGGCGCGGTCAGCATGCCCGCCGCCGCTTGCACGAGCGGTTCGAGAATGACCCCGGCCAGTTCGCGATGACGGGCCTTCAACAGCGACTCCAGCGGCTCGATGCAGGCCATGTGACAAGCGGGATAGGTCAGGCTCAGCGGACAACGATAACAATAGGGCGGGTCAACTTCCAGGGTGGGAAACAACAGCGACTTGAAGCGCGCGTGAAACAGTTCGATGTTTCCCACGCTCACGGCGCCCACCGTGTCGCCGTGATAGGCCAGTTTCAAATGGAGAAAGGAGTTCTTAGGTCCTAAGGTCGGCTGCCGCTGTTGCCAGTATTGCACCGCCATCTTCAGCGCCACCTCCACCGCCGTGGAGCCGTTGTCCGAATAAAACACCCGTCGAAGTCCCTTGGGCGCGAGACGGATCAGTTCCCGCGCGAGACGAATGGCCGGCGGATTAGACAGGCCGAGAAACGTGGAGTGCGCGATCTGCCCAAGCTGCGTCGTGAGGGCGCGATCCAATCGCGGATGCCGGTGGCCGTGAATATTGACCCAGATGGACGAGGTGCCGTCGAGATACTTCCGGCCCTCCGTGTCGATGAGGTAGGAGCCTTTGCCCTTGTGGATGATCAGGGGCTCCTCCTGCTCCCATTCCTGCATCTGCGTGAACGGATGCCACAGATAGGCATGGTCCCAGGCGGCAAGTGGAAGGCGCTTGGATGGTCGATTCATGATGACAGGAGAGTACAGAACAAGTCGTGCGGCACGATCGCATCGACGACGCAGAACCACGCGCCGCGCGCGGATTATAACGGCGGGCGATTTCTTTGACAACCTTAGGAGCGGTCACTATAATGAATCGATTTTGGGGAACATGAGCCAGGATTTGCAAAGTCTCATCCGAAATTTCTCGATCATCGCCCATATCGATCACGGTAAATCGACCCTCGCTGACCGGCTCCTCGACGCAACTGGCGCAGTCACTGCCCGGGAGGCGAAAGAGCAGATCCTCGATGCGATGGACCTGGAGCGTGAGCGCGGCATCACGATCAAAGCGCACGCTGTGGCCATCCGCTACAAGGCTCAGGACGGGAAGACCTATTTACTGCATTTGATCGATACGCCCGGTCACGTCGACTTCACGTACGAAGTCTCGCGCAGCCTCGCGGCCTGCGAAGGCTCGCTGCTGCTCGTCGACGCGACGCAGGGAGTGCAGGCCCAGACCATCGCCAACGTCAACCTGGCCATGGGCAACCACCACACGATTATTCCGGTCATCAATAAAATCGATCTCGCCAGCGCCGACGTCGAAGGCACGAAACAGCAAATTTCCGATGTGCTCACCCTCGACGCCAGCGATGCCATGTTGGTGAGCGCCAAGGAAGGGCGCGGTGTCCCGGAAGTGCTCGAGGCGATCGTTAAACGTATTCCCCCGCCCTCCGGCGATCCCGATCGTCCGCTCAAGGCGCTGATTTTCGATTCCTGGTTCGACAATTACCAGGGCGTGATCGTCCTCACCCGCATCGTCGACGGCTCCGTGCGACCCGGAATGAAGATCAAGGTCATGTCCAACGACCGGCTCTTCGAAGTCACCGAGGTCGGACAATTCACGCCGAAACGGACCAAGGGCACGCAGCTCATGACCGGGGAGGTCGGGTACCTCTGCGCCAACATGAAGGAAGTGGCCGACGTCAAGATCGGTGACACGTTGACCGAGGCGGCACACCCGACTGAGCAGCCGTTTCCCGGCTACAAAGAAGTCAAACCCCTGGTGTTTTGCGGACTGTATTCCACGGACACCGCCCGCTATGAAGATCTGCGGGATGCGCTCTTGAAATTGCGCTTGAACGACTCGTCGTTCATCTATGAGCCGGAAACCTCGCTCGCCCTCGGGTTCGGATTCCGCTGCGGCTTCCTCGGCCTGCTGCACATGGAAATCATTCAGGAGCGATTGGAACGCGAATACGGATTGACGCTCATCACCACTGCGCCGACCGTCATCTACCGGATCCTGACGACCAGCGGCGACGTGCTCGAACTCAATAACCCGGCGGACCTTCCCGAACCCAGTTCGATCGCCTCGTTTGAAGAACCGTTCATCCTGGCGACGCTGATCGCACCGGAACGTTACCTCGGCACCTTGCTGCAATTGTGTCAGGAGCGGCGCGGCATCCAACGCAGCATTCACTATTTGGATCCGACCCGCATCGTGATCAGCTACGAGCTGCCGCTCAACGAAGTCATCCTCGATTTCTACGACAAATTGAAATCGAAGACGCAGGGCTATGCCTCGCTCGACTATGAACTCCTCGGGTACCGGGAATCCGAACTGGTGCGCCTCGATATCCTGCTCAACGGGGAACCCGTCGACGCCTTGTCGTTCATCACGCACAAAGAACGGGCCTATCAACGCGGGCGGCAAGTCGCGGAGAAAATGAAAGAACTGATCCCCAAGCAGATGTTCGAAATCGCCATCCAGGCGGCGATCGGGAACAAGATCATCGCGCGGGAAACGATCGGCGCCATTAAGAAGAATGTCACCGCAAAATGTTACGGCGGCGACATTTCGCGCAAGCGAAAACTCTGGGACAAGCAGAAGGAAGGCAAGAAACGCATGAAAGCGGTCGGACGGGTGGAAGTGCCTCAAGAAGCATTCTTGGCCATTCTGAAGGTGGGCGAGGAATGAGTCTCGACCCCAATCCACGCCCGGACGACAGCTCTTCAACGACGGGGCAGGTAACGCCCCCCGTATCCTCGGAACAAGCGACACATGCACCCGCGGCCGTTGCCGTCGCTCAACCGGCCCACAAGTCGATTCTGCGGGAATATGCCGAAGCGATCATCATCGCGATGTTGCTCGCGTTCGCCATCCGCGTCTTCGTGGTGCAGGCCTTCAAGATTCCCTCCGGCTCGATGATTCCCACGCTGCTGGTGGGCGATCACATTCTCGTCAGCAAACTGTCCTACGGCCTGCAATGGCCGACCGACTGCAAGATTCAGCCGGGCTTTCCGCCGGTCACCTGCTACTCCTCGCGAACGCTCATTCCCTTCGGTTCGATCCAGCGCGGCGATATCATCGTCTTCCGGTTTCCCGAAGATGAAGACAAGGACTTTATCAAACGCGTCATCGGCCTCCCCGGCGATACTATTCAAGTGCGAAATAAAGTCGTACACATCAACGGAACGCCGTTCGACGACCATGCCTTCACGCAACACACTGATCCCCCCGTGCATGACGGGCGCATCAGTCCGCGCGACAATTTCGGCCCTGTGACAGTGCCGGAAGACGCGTATTTCGTGATGGGAGACAATCGGGACCATAGCCTCGATAGTCGCTTCTGGGGCTATGTCCGCACGGAGAAAGTGCGCGGCAAAGCATTTCGCATTTACTGGTCGTGGAGCGGCCAAGGATCATGGACGGAATGGGTACGATGGGAAAGGTTAGGAAAAGCCATCCAGTAGGACGGGACGGGCAGGCCGGTGCGTCGAGCGGACAGCCGAGTGAGGAGTCAACGCTGAATCACGCCGCACTCAGCGCCTACGTCCAACGTTTCTCCCAAGCCAAAGTGCTGGTGATCGGGGATTTGATCCTCGACCATTACGTCTGGGGACGGGTGAGCCGGATCTCTCCCGAAGCGCCGGTTCCGGTCGTCCACGTCGAATCGGAATCCCTCAAGCTCGGCGGAGCGGCGAACGTCTTCAACAATATCCTCGCGCTCGGCGGGCAGGCAGATATCTGCGGCGTGATCGGAGCCGACGAAAGCGGACGGTTGCTCCTCAAAGAACTGGGCGGGCGCAGACAAGGCCGCGGCGGTGTCGTCATCGACCAGAGCCGGCCGACGACCAGAAAATCCCGGGTGGTCGCCCATAATCAGCAGATCGTTCGATATGACGTCGAGCGCCGTACGGAACTCTCGGCCCTGCTCCAGCGCCGCATTCTCCGCTATGTGGAATCACGCTTGAAAGAACTCTCCTGCCTGGTCGTCTCCGACTATGCCAAAGGAGTCGTCACGGCGTCGCTCATGACGGAGTTGACTCGTCTGGCCGGGCAGCGCAAAATTCCCATCGTGGTCGATCCCAAGGTGGAACATTTCAGCTATTACAAAGGGGTCACGGTCATTACCCCCAACCACCTCGAAGCTACCCAGGCTGCCGGCGTGCAGGGGGAGGACGACAAGGCGATTACAAAAGCCGGCACGATTCTTCGTCAGCGATTGGGATGCCAGACCGTTCTGGTGACGCGGGGTGAACGCGGGATGAGTGTCTACCAGGCCCATGGCGATCATTGGCATATCCCTACGCGCGCCCGACAGGTCTATGATGTCACCGGTGCCGGTGATACCGTCGTCGGAACACTCGCGCTGGCGCTCTCGACTGGCGCCAGCATGCGTGACGCAGCGGTGCTCGCCAACCAAGCCGCCGGGGTCGTCGTCGGCATGATCGGCACCGCTACGGTCACCGCCGCGCAACTCACGGATGCACTGGGACAGGGCTGACGTGAAACGCTCGGTGACGGTGGTGATTCCGGCCCGGTACGGGTCCTCGCGGTTCCCGGGCAAACCGCTGGTTCAGTTGCTGGGCAAGCCGATGATCCAACATGTCTATGAGCAGGCGAAAGCTTGTCGCGCCGTCAACGATGTCCTGGTCGCGACGGACGACGAACGTATCAAGTCGGCGGTCGAACGATTCGGAGGACAGGTCCTCATGATGACGGAGCCCTATCGCACCGGCACCGACCGCGTCGCCGCCGTCGCCGACAACCGCACCGGCGACTGTTTCGTAGATCTGCAGGGAGACGAGATCCTGCTGCATCCCGATCTCATCACGGACCTGGTCGAGCCGTTTCTGGCCAGCGACGCCACGATGGGCACATTGAAGCGACGGATCGACTCCGACCAGGATTTCCACAACCCGGGCGTGGTCAAGGTCACCACCGACCGCGAGGGGTATGCCCTCTACTTTTCGCGCGCACCGATTCCGCTGGTGCGGGATGATCCGAAACGGGCTGCCGTCCCGGGGTTACATTTCATCCACCTGGGCCTGTACATCTATACCCGAGAAACATTGCAACGCCTAACCGCATTACCGACAGGCACTCTGGAAGACGCCGAAAAGCTCGAGCAACTGCGCGCGTTGGAGAACGGGATACGTATCCGCGTGTGGGAAACTGCCCATGGCTCATTACGCATCGATAGCCCCGAGGACGTGCCCGGCGCGCTGGAACAACTTCGCACCCGTGCAACCGGACTCGGCATCACTCAACCATGACGAGAGAAGGTGCCACGATGAGCAAACTGATCTTTGTGACCGGCGGTGTCGTGTCGTCGCTCGGAAAGGGGCTGGCTTCCGCGTCCATCGGCAATCTGCTTGAAAGCCGCGGGCTGAAGATCACGTTCCTCAAGCTCGATCCCTACATCAACGTCGATCCCGGCACCATGAATCCGTACCAGCATGGAGAGGTCTACGTCACGGAGGACGGGGCGGAAACCGACCTCGATCTTGGCCACTATGAGCGGTATACCTCCTTGACGCTGACGCGCGAGAACAACTACACCACCGGCCGCATTTATCACGCAGTCATCACAAAGGAGCGGCGCGGCGATTACCTGGGCGGGACGGTGCAAGTCGTGCCCCATGTCACGGACGAGATCAAGCAATGCATCATGCGTATCTCGCAAGGCATGGACGTCACCATTGTCGAGATCGGCGGGACTGTCGGTGACATCGAAAGCTTGCCGTTCCTGGAAGCCATCAGGCAAATCCCGTACGACGTGGGACGCGACAACGTGCTCTACGTGCACCTCACGCTGGTGCCCTACATCGGGGCGGCCGGCGAATTGAAAACCAAACCGACGCAACATTCCGTCAACAAGCTGCGTGAAATCGGTATTCAACCGAACATTCTATTGTGCCGCACCGACCGCTACCTACCGCCGGAGCTCAAGGCCAAGATCGCCATGTTCTGCAACGTGGAAAAAGATGCGGTCATTACGGCCAAGGATGTCGAGACCATCTACGAAGTGCCCATCGTGTTTCGCAAGGAAGGTTTGGACGAATTGATCGTCCGCCTGCTCAAGCTGGAAACCGGCCCCCCGAATCTTCGCGAATGGGACGCGATGGTGCAGAAGATCAAACACCCGAAACACGAGGTGTCGATCGCATTGGTTGGGAAGTATGCCGGTTTGAAGGAGTGCTACAAAAGTCTGGCCGAAGCCCTGGTGCACGGCGGCATCGATCATGAAACCCGTGTGAACGTGAACTGGATCGAATCCGAAGAGGTGGAGCGGCAGGGGACCGAGCGTATTCTCCGCGAGGCCGACGGGATTCTCATTCCTGGCGGTTTCGGCGCACGGGGGATCGAAGGCAAAATCGTCACGATCCAATATGCGCGAGAACATCAGATTCCCTTCCTCGGCCTCTGCCTGGGCATGCAATGCGCCACCATCGAATTTGCGCGTAACGTCGCAGGCCTCACCAGTGCCAACAGCGCGGAATTCGATGAAAAGACCCCGCATCCGGTGATTCACCTGATGTCCGACCAACAGTCGGTCAACGACAAGGGCGGCACCATGCGGCTCGGCGCCTATGCCTGCAAGCTGGGCGAGGGGACGCTGGCGCAGAAGATGTATGGGGTCAGTGAAGTACGCGAGCGGCATCGTCATCGATACGAATTCAACAATGCCTATCGCGAGCAGTTGACGGCCAAAGGACTGATTTTGAGCGGCCTATCTCCTGACGGTCGCCTGGTTGAAATCGTCGAGTTGCAGAACCACCCCTGGTTCCTGGCCACGCAGTTTCACCCGGAATACAAGTCACGCCCGCATCACCCGCATCCGTTATTCAGCGGGTTTGTGGGAGCGGCGCTACGCCGCAAATGCGGCCACTAAGTAAGGGATGCTGAAACTGCCTTTCAACGGCGTTCTCGATTCGGCACAATCCTCGACGTAGCTCCGCTACGCCTCCGGTTCTGCCTCGTCTGCGGCCTTGCTGAAAGATCAGTTTGGGCATCCCGTGAACAGCGGACACTCAGCAGGCTGGGGAAATGCTTGATTCACCACCATACGGCGAGAACGGCCCAGGTGGCCGGCTGGTATCAAAATAACGCGCAGGATGCGTAAAATGGCCGTCCAGCAAGACCGCAGCGAGCGAAGCGGCGAATCGTACCCGTGCGGTACGGTGAGCCGCTGAGCGATGCGAGAACGCCGCTGGCGGGCTTTTTCCGCATCCTGCTAGGAGACTATGGCGTACGAAGTAGACTTGGGACAGTTTAAGATCGGGGCGGGGAATCGGCCGTTTTTGATCGCGGGACCATGCGTGATTGAGAATGAACAGCTCGTCATGGATACCGCGGGACGCATTGCCGAGATCACCAAATCGATCGGGATGCCCTACGTCTTTAAGTCATCCTTCGACAAGGCCAATCGCACCTCCATCACGTCTTTTCGGGGACCGGGGTTGGAGAAGGGCCTGGCCGTGCTCGCCAAGGTCAAGCAACAGATCGGGGTGCCGGTGCTGACCGATGTCCATTCGGAGGAGCAGGCCACAGAGGCCGGTCGCGTCGTGGATATCCTGCAGATTCCCGCCTTTCTCTGCCGCCAGACCGACCTCTTGATGGCCGCCGCCAAGACCGGCAAGATCGTCAATATCAAGAAGGGACAGTTTCTGTCGCCGCCGGAAATGGGCAACGCGGTGAAGAAAGTGGAAGACAGCGGGAACCGACGCATCGTGTTGACCGAACGAGGCTCCTCCTTCGGCTACAATAATCTGGTCGTGGACATGCGCTCCTTTCCCATCATGCGCCGGTTCGGCTATCCGGTGGTCTTCGACGCGACCCACAGCGTGCAACTCCCCGGCGGAGGCGGCACGAAATCCAGCGGTCAGCGCGAATTCGTGGAACCATTGGCCTGCGCGGCGGCAGGCGCCGGCTGCGACGGGTTCTTCATGGAAGTGCACCCCGATCCGGATTCCGCGTTGTCTGACGGACCGAACATGGTCCCGCTGCATACGCTCCAATCACTTCTCGAACGGGTACTACGTATATGGGACGCAGCCGCAAAATAACCGGGTCCGCCCCATCACCCGCACCCAAGCGCGCCGCTCGACGCCCTCAACAGGATGCCAGCGTGCAGGAGGGGAGACGTGTCTTGGAGATCGAAGCGCGAGCCGTACTGGAATTGATGGCTCGCCTCGACGACCGGTTCGCCTCGGCCGTCAACTTTCTCTATGAATGCCAGGGCAAGGTGGTCATTTCCGGTATGGGCAAGTCCGGACTGATCGGCCAAAAAATCGCGGCGACATTGGCCAGCACCGGCACCCCCTCCTTCTTCCTACATCCGGCGGAAGGCGTCCATGGCGACCTCGGCATGCTGGCTCGACGGGACGTGTTGATCGCCATCTCCAATAGCGGCGAGACACAGGAAGTCCTCCAATTGCTGCCCTTCGTGAAACGCATGAACATTCCGGTCGTGGGAATGACGGGGAAAATGGCCTCGACGCTGGCGAAAAACAGTGACGTCACGCTGGATGTATCGGTCGATGAGGAAGCCTGCCCACTGGGATTGGCCCCGACTGCCAGTACCACCGCAACCTTGGCCATGGGTGATGCCCTGGCAGTCGCGTTGCTTCAAAAGCGCGGTTTCAAACAGGACGATTTCGCGCAGTTTCACCCCGGCGGCACCTTAGGGCGACGGCTACTGGTGAAAGTGCGTGACCTCATGCAGCATGGCGATCACCTGCCGCGTGTGCGCGACACTGTGTCCGGAGCGGATACCATCCTGGAGATGACCTCGAAGAAGCTCGGGATGACGACGGTGGTCAACGCCAAGGGGTCGCTGTACGGAATTGTGACCGATGGGGATTTGCGACGCTTCATTCAAGCAGGCGGGGACTTCAGCAAAGTGACCGCCGGGGATCTCGCCAGTCGCCAACCGAAAACCATCGGACCGGACGAACTGGCCACGACAGCCGTCGCGCTGATGGAACGGTTTTCCATCACGGCGCTGGTGGTCCTGGAGGGACCGGATCGTTTGGCAGGTGTCATTCACTTGCATGACTTGTTAAAACACGGCATTGTGTAGGGGAGCCATCACGCGCTGCGCGTCGAAGGGACCATGGCAGAAAACTGGAAACAAGCCGGGCTGGTGCTGATGCGGTCGGCAGGGCAGGAAAGCAACATCAATCTGCCCAACGTGCTGACGCTCGTCCGGATTCTCTTGATCCCGGTCTTCGTCACGTTGCTCATCGACCCGACGCCGGATCGAGCCTTGGCTGCGGCCATCGTGTTCGTCGTTGCGGCCGTGACGGACCTGCTGGATGGATACGTGGCGCGCAAGACCGGTCAGATCACCAAACTTGGACGACTCTTAGACCCGATCGCCGACAAACTGCTCGTGTTGTCTGCGTTGATCCTGCTGGTGCAGGTCGATCGGGTCAGCGCGCTGGTGGCGATTCTCATCATTGCGCGTGAAGTGGCGGTCACCGGTCTCCGGGCCATCGCGGCTTCCGAGGGTATGATCATGTCCGCCGAAGTCACCGGAAAATACAAAATGGCCCTGCAGGTCATTGCCATCGTCCTGTTGGTACTCGAAGGTACCGTGGTGGAAGCGATCGGCAATCTGCATCTGGCCGGCATCGTGACCTTGTATCTGTCGCTCATCCTGGGCTATGTGTCAGGCGCACAATATGTCTGGAGCTTCTGGCGTCAGGTCGGAGCGAAAGGTCTCTAACCGGACGATTCGGCCGACGCTCGTCTCCGGCTATCCGGGCAACGATTGATGGACAGTCCCTGGCTCATCGGGTTCCTCATCCTTTCCAGCTATCTCCTTGGATCGATTCCTTTTGGAGTCGTGGTATCACGCCTCCTGGGTGCTGTGGATCCACGCACCGCCGGCAGCAGGAACGTGGGATTCACCAATGTCCTGCGCGTGAGTGGGAAAAAGGCCGGAATCCTGACGCTGCTGGGCGACATCGGAAAAGGCTGGCTGGCCGGCTGGGTCGGCACGATGTTGTTGCATCAGGAGTCGGCCATTCTCTGGGTCGCGCTGGCCTCGGTCATCGGTCATTTGCACTCGGTGTTTCTGGGATTCAAGGGTGGAAAGGGCGTGGCCACCGCATTAGGCGCAGCCCTGGGCGTCGCTCCGTGGATCGGCCTCACCCTAATGGGTTTGTGGGTCGGCGCCGTATTCCTGTGGAAATATTCGTCGGGCGGCGCACTGTTCGCCTTTGCCATGTTTCCAGTCGTGGCGTTGCTGTTTCATCGGTCTTGGACTTTTATCGGGTTTGCCTGTGTCGTCAGCCTCTTGATTTGGGTGAGACACAAAGACAATCTGGTTCGGTTGTGGAGTGGGACGGAATCTCGAATCGGACAAGCAAGTTGACATAATATATCTTATCGGACATTTATCCGATGCTGTCTTTTGAGCTGTTGGCTCGCGTCCACAAAGAACTGTTCCTCACCGGCAGCGCACTCTACGAGACGATTGTCGCCATCGCGGAACGCGTCAACCGCAAAGTCCATGTCCTGCGCCTCCATGGTCAGGCCACGACGATTCTGAACCAGATTCACGCCATCCATCGACAGATCGGTCGCCGCATCGCAGAGCTGGGAACCAAACCCTCCGGCACCATGCCGTCGGCCGCTCCCGCCACCCTCTCAACCCTGGAAGACACCATCCGCACAGCCTCCGACCGCATCAAGGGGCAACAGGCCGCCTTGCAACAGATCGAGCGGCATATCCGTGACCTCAAGATCGAATTGGCCCACGAGGACCTGCTGACCATGCAGCGCGAACTGGGTCTGCGTGACGCGGCCATCGAACGCGTGCTCGTCGCCCGTGGCGCACCGGTCATCGGCCATCCGATCGGTGAATTCGACCTGCCGTCGACAACCCACATCGTGGCGGTCTTTCGAGGCCCATTCCTGCTCCCGCTCTCCGATTCCATGACGCTCCGGCCCGACGACATTGTGATTCTGGTCGGCCTTCGCCACGACCTGGCTCACTGGCTTCCGCATTTCCAACGACCGGCGGCATCGAAATCCGCCTAAGCCTCCTCGCTTTCGCTGCCGTTCACGAATCTGTTATTCTGAAGCTGATCCTGATTCGTGAGATTCGGCCCCCGGAGCTTGCCTAGCATGAAAACACAGACTTCCTTCGCGACCGCACTCGTTCTCGCTCTCAGTTTCTCCGGGTGGCTGACGGGCACCTCAGCGATCACCCTGGCCGCTACCGACCTTGCATCCCCCCCCCGGAAAGAATCGCCCGGGTTACGCATACTCGAAGAACTCCAAACCGTGATCACAGACTTGGCCGAGGAGGCCAAACCTTCGGTCGTGAGCATTTTCCCGATTCAGACCCTGGGCAAGTCGCGCGACGGATCCGGTGAGCGGGTTCCGAACTCGACAGGCTCCGGCTCCGGCGTCATCGTCGATCCGAACGGCCACATCATTACGAATAACCATGTGGTCGGTGATGCCACGGAAGTCGAGGTCCGCCTGTCCGACAAGACGAAATTGTTCGCGCAAGTCGTCGGCAAGGATCCGGATACCGACCTCGCTGTGCTGAAGGTCACGACCGACCACCCCCTCCCCGCCGCCCGGTTCGGTGACTCCACCGGAGTGAAGGTCGGTCAGTGGGTGCTGGCCGTTGGAAACCCCTTCGGTTTGGATCGAACAGTCACGCTCGGCGTGGTCAGCGGCATCGGACGGGAAAACATCAATCTCTCGCGGTACGAAAACTTCATCCAGACCGACGCCTCCATCAATCCAGGGAACTCCGGCGGACCGCTCTTCAATCTGCGGGGAGATGTCATCGGCATCAACACGGCCATCATCAATTTTGCCCAGGGGATCGGATTTGCGATTCCCTCCAACATGGCCAAGCAGGTGATGAACCAGCTCATCTCGAAGGGAAAGGTCGTGCGGGCCTGGCTGGGCGTCGGTCTGCAACCGCTGACGCCGGACCTGGCCAACAAATTCGGCGTGGATGAGAACGAAGGTGTCCTGGTGAACGAAGTATTCGAACGGGACCCGGCTGCTCTGGCCGGCATCAAGCCGGGCGATGTCATCACCAAAGTCGACGGCGCGCTCGTCGACACCCCGAACAAACTGTCCCGCCTGGTCGCCGCGTTAGACCCCGGCTCCACGACGCATGTTGAAGTCGTGCGGGACGGCAAACGCCTCACGCTCAACGTGGCCCTCAGCGAGCGCCGTGACGCGGTGGTGACGGCCTCTCTCCCTCAGAGCAGGACGGACTTGAAGCTGGGAATCGACGTGCAGGACCTGACTGCGGGTCTGGCGGAGAAGTTTCGACTGAACGAGAGCAGAGGCGTGCTCATCTCGAAAGTGGAAGCAGGAAGTCTGGCCCAGGCCGAAGGATTGCGGGAAGGCGATCTGGTCAAGGAAGTCAACCGCGTCGACACAGGCACGGTCGGAGAATTCACGGTGGCCGTCTCCAAGGTCAAACGCGGCGAGACGATTCTCTTGCGCGTCCTGCGCGAAGGGCGGGCATTTTACGTCGTCCTGAAGCCCGCCGATCGGTAAGCGACATGGCCCCGCAATCAGTTCTCCCGCGGATCCCGCCGCTCAATGCGTCACGGCCCCGTGGCGCTCCATCTTGTGTTCCTCAATGATGCGGCCGGCCAACTCACGCGGCACTTCCTCGTAGTGAGCGTATTCCATTGCGTAGCTTCCCTGTCCTCCCGTCATTGAATTTAATGACGCCGCATAATTGAGCATCTCGGCCTGTGGCACCAGGGCCTTGACGATTTCAATATGACCGTTCGCTTCGACCATGAGGATCCGGCCTCGTCTCGCATTGAGATCGCCAAGGACCGTCCCCACACATTCTGCCGGCACCTCGACTTCAACCGTCATCAGCGGCTCGAGCAGAATCGGATGGGCCGCTTCCAGCGCTTTTTTTACTCCCATCGACCCGGCGATTTTAAAAGCCAGTTCGGACGAATCCACCACATGGTAGGAGCCATCGTAGACGGTCACCCGCACATCGACGGCGGGATAGCCGGCAAGCGGCCCTTCATGCAGCGCCTCCACGACACCTTTTTCGACCGCCGGCACGAAATTACGCGGAATCGCCCCGCCGACGATTTTATTCTCGAACTCGAATCCCTCGCCGCGCGGCAACGGACCGACTTCCAACCAGCAATCGCCATATTGACCATGCCCGCCGGTCTGCTTCTTATACTTCCCCTGTGCCTGGGCCACACTACGAATCGTTTCCCGATAAGGAATTTTCGGCGCGTGCACAATCACTTCCGCGCCGTATTTACGATGCAGTTTTTCCAACGCGACATCGATGTGTAATTGGCCCATGCCGCTCAGGACCATCTCCTTCGTCTCGATATGACGCACGAACTCCAGGCTCGGATCTTCTTCGATCAACTTATGCAGCCCCAGACTCACCTTCTCGATATCTGTCTTCGATTTTGGCTCAATCGCAAACGACACCACCGGCCTGGGAAATGGAATCCCGGGATATCGGATCGGCGCATGCTCGTCACAGAGCGTATCCCCCGTCAGACTATCCTTCAGCTTTCCGATGGCTACGATCTCGCCGGCCGTCGCACGCGTAATCGGCGTGTATTTTTTGCCGAACATTGAGAACAGATGCCCGCCTCGCTCCCTGACCTGCCGCGTGGAGTTATACACGGCGGTATCCGCTTCCAACGTTCCCGAATGGACGCGCACGTAAGAAAGACGACCGATGAATGGATCGATGAGGGTCTTGAAGACGACGGCGGAGAATGGATCGGTCGGCAGCGGGTGCCTGTTTACCGGTCCCCCGCCTTCCATCGACCCTGTACCGTGCAGCGGTACGACCCGGGCGCGACTGACTGGTGAGGGCAACAGATCGACGAGAGTGTGCAGGAGCGAGTGCACACCGATGTGTCGCAAAGCGGATCCTCCGACGATGGGCACCAGCGACCCCCGTTGAACTCCGGTCTGCAGTCCCCCCAGCAACGCCTCCTCCGTCAATGCGCCGTCGGTCAAATACCGTTCGAGCAGCGCCTCGTCTCCCTCTGCCACGAGTTCCATCACGCGACGCCTGGCTTGATCAACCCGGTCACGCCACTCAGGCGGCACCGGCCCCTGCTGCGATTGCGGACGGTCCGGCTGTGACGTCACCACACGATTCTGCAACACATCCACGATGTCGCCCAATTGCGCACCGCTGCCCATCGGCAGGATCAGCGGAACGGCAGTCATCTCCAATTCCTTGATCAGATCTTCCACCGTGTTGTCGAATACCGTGCCGTCCCTGTCCAGATCATTGACGAACACGACACAGGGTAACCCGGAGTCACGGACCATCGACCAGATCCTCTGGAGGGCGCTGCGCACGCCCGAGGCCGCACTCACGACCAATACCACACCATCTGCCGCACGCAATGCCGATCGGGTCTCACCGAGGAGGCTGGGCGAGCCCGGGGTATCCAGAAGCGTGAGCACTCGATCCTGATAAGAGCAACGAAGGACGGAGGTGTTGAGTGAGGTTCGGCGATGGATTTCTTCCGGCTCAAAATCCGACACCGTGGTTCCGGCGAAGATGGAGCCGGGAGCGGAGAGACTGCCAGCGCAGTAGGCCAGCGCTTCGACTAACGAGGTTTTGCCCGATCCCGCATGCGATACCACAGCCACATTCCTGATGGATTCGGTGAGGGGAACGTTCATGATGACCTCCTCCGATGAGTCGGCGGCCGCTGTGGGCCTGGTTAGAGAGACACGTGCCGGTGATGCCATCCTTTCTCAAAACATTCGATCGAGTTCTGCCGGGAAAGGAGCGAGCGCGATCGGTCGCCGCAGTTCATGCCCTGGTGCCTTCCCCATTCAACCACCCCTGGTCGGCAAAACTGACATAGCGGCCGTCCCCCACGATGAGGTGATCCAGGACCTGGATTCCCAGGAGAGAACCGGCAGACACCAGCCTGGCCGTCAACACACGATCTTCCTGGCTTGGGGTGGGGTCCCCGCTGGGATGATTGTGCAGAAAAATGACCCCGGCGGCAGACGCACGCATGGCGGGAATAAAGACTTCCCTCGGATGCACGATGCTCAAGGTCAGACTGCCTTCGGAAATCGTCACGTCCCGGATGACTTGGTTCTTGGCATCCAGCAGCACCACAGCGAAAATCTCGTGCCGCAAGTCCCGCAACCGTGCGTGATAATGCTTAAACAGGTCGGCGCTCGAGCTGATGCGCGTCCCGGTCGTCAACGGCGCAGACACCGCGCGTTTCCCGACTTCCACCGCCGCCTTTATCTGCGCAGCCTTGGCAGGCCCTACTCCGGGGATGGCACAGAGTTCTTCAGCACTGCAATGCAGCAGGCCGAAGATGCCTCCGACACGATCGAGGACTTCCATCCCGACTTTGACGGCGGAGGCTTCCTGCCGCCCCACGCGCAGCAGAATGGCCAATAATTGCGCATCAGAGAGGCTTTCCGCACCCTCACGGAGCAAACGTTCGCGCGGACGTTCAGTCTCAGGCCACTTTCCAATCCCGCGCCCTTCTTTTTTGGGTGTCATCGCCTACTTCCTACGACAAAAAAATGTCGGCTTGCACCTTTTTGTGCCGGAGACTTGACGCCTGGCGCATCTCATGTATGGCGGTTGACATACAGAAGTAGTTGAAAAACATAGACTTGACATTTTGGTGCAGCTCTTGCTTGAGAGATGACACAGCTGTAAACGTCACCACCCAGGAGGAGCAAATGGAATGTCCGAAGTGCAAAGGCATGATGATGTTGGAACGGTTCTCAGACTTCTTCCTCATTTTCTACGCCTGGAAGTGCATTAACTGTGGAGCCATCATCGATCGGACGATTTCGGCGAATCGAAGAAAGAGCCTCGCCGCTCGCGAAGCTCAGCCCGTCGCGACCCGCTAGTCCGGCGCGTTCGCTGCTCTGTTCTCTGTGTGATGTGGTGGTGTGACGACCTGTGAATTTCGGCCACCTCCTCAGCCCGTGTGAACCGAGCCTTGATGTCGCCCGATTATAGCGAGCCGCTTCCTACGCGTCAAAGCACGCCCACTCCTCCTCGACGTCTGCAGCGCTCCCCGCCCCTCGGCGGGGAGGAGACCTTTTCGGCGCTCCCATCTCCGTCATGACACCTCGTCACCTTGACCCCTTCAAAAACGCTGTGTTAGAGTCTCTCACTTCTTAGCCAGAGACGAATGGCTCTCACCCGAATACGATCATGCGCGTCATCGCAGGGCTTCACCGGGGCCGACGGTTGCTTGGTCCCAGAGGACAGGCGATTCGACCGACGTCCGACCGAGTGAAAGAGGCCCTCTTTTCGATCCTTGGCGAACGGACCACGGGAGCTCGTGTGCTCGACCTCTATGCCGGTACCGGCTCGATCGGAATTGAAGCGCTGAGCCGCGGCGCGGCACATGTGACCTTTGTGGAAGCAGATCGTCAGGCCCTGCGCCTGCTCAACTCGAACCTTGAGCAATGCGGCCTCCAACAATCCGCCAATGTCTGCGCCTGCCAGGTCAGCCAGTTTTTCCGTCAGGCAACCCAGTGGTCGGGCCCCTACGACATTGTGTTCTGCGATCCGCCCTACCAATTGACCCCAGAGCTCATCGCCATGGCGCAGGAATGGAACGCGGGGTGGCTGACCGACGCCGCCGTAGTGATCCTTGAGCACGGAAAGAAAGCGGAGATCCCGCAGACCCTGGGCCTGCTCTCGCAGGTCAAACGGTACGATTACGGCGACACCGCGCTTACACGATTTCAGCTCACACCGAAAGAAGCCGACCCACAATGAAGATCGCCGTCTATCCCGGCACATTCGATCCGATCACGCATGGACACAGCGACATCATTCGGCGCGGGTTTCGGATGTTCGAAAAAGTGATTGTGGCGATCGCACCCAACCCGGGCAAACACCCGTTCTTCAGCGTGAAGGAACGACTGGAGATGGTGGGACTGGTGACCAAAGATCTGCCGAACCTGGAGGTCACCACGTTCGAAGGGCTGCTGGTGGATTTTGTGCGGGAATGCGGTGCCCATGCCATTCTGCGTGGCTTACGGGCGATTTCTGATTTCGAACACGAGTTTCAGATGGCGCTCATCAATCGCAAGCTGGCGGAAACCGTCGAAACGGTCTTCCTGATGCCCAGTGAGGAATATTCCTATTTGTCTTCCACCATCATTAAGGATGTCGCCAGCCACGGCGGATCGCTCCAGGACTTTGTGCATCCCGAAGTGGCTCGGAGGCTCCAAGAACGAATTCGGAGTTTCAAAGGATGAAACTTGCAGCCCGTGTCGGACGAATTGTCCCCTCCCCGACCCTCAGCATTACCGCCACAGCCAAGTCGATGGCGGCACAAGGGATCGATGTCATCGATTTCGCATCCGGAGAACCGGACTTCGATACGCCCGAACCGGTGAAGGCGGCGGCAGAAGCCGCCATTCGCGCCGGCTTCACGAAATATACGGCCTCCTCAGGCATCGATGAATTGCGCGGGGCAATTGCGGATAAGTTGAAGGAGGAGCAAGGCCTTCAGTACGACAAGTCGCAGATCCTCGTCTCCTGCGGCGCCAAACATTCGCTCTACAACCTGGCAGAGGCCCTTCTTGAAGCGGGCGATGAACTGATTATTCCCGTCCCATTCTGGGTTTCCTATCAGGACCAGACCCTGCTCAACGATGCTACGCCGATTCTGCTGCAGACGCGGGAAGAGGACGGGTATACGATCAGCCAAGAGGCGCTGGAAGCCGTCATCACGCCACGGGCCAAGGCCATCATCGTCAACAGTCCCTGTAATCCGACCGGCGCCACCTACGATCGAAAGACACTCGAAGGGATTGCGGCCGTAGCCCTCCGCCACGACCTGGTCATCATCTCGGACGAGATCTACGAAAAAGTGCTCTACGATGGCGTCCGGCACATCAGCATTGCGACCCTGAGCCCGGAGGTGGCGGCACGAACCGTCGTCATCAACGGGGTGTCGAAAGCCTACGCCATGACCGGCTGGCGCATCGGGTATGCCGCAGGGCCAAAGCCCTTACTGACAGCCATGGCCAACATTCAAAGCCAGAGCACCTCGAACCCCTGTTCGATTTCACAGAAAGCTGCGGTGGCGGCGCTTCGCCTCGGAAATCCCTTTACCAAAATCATGGTGACAGAATTTGACCGTCGCCGACGCGTCATGGTCGACCGTCTCAACAAGATGCCCGGCGTGACCTGCCGCATGCCCACGGGGGCGTTTTATGCGTTCCCGAATGTGAGCGGCCTGTTGGGCAAGCGCTGGAAGGATCAGCCCATCGGCTCTGCAGCGAACCTGGCGACCTATCTACTCAACGAGGCCCAGGTGGCGGTGGTGCCCGGCGAGCCGTTCGGCAGCGACATTCACATTCGGCTGTCCTATGCGACCGCCATGGAAGCGATCGAGCGAGGATTGACCCGTATCGAGGCGGCTCTCCGCCGGTTGTCCTAAGATCAGAGGACCTCAACACGTCGTAGCACTTGATTTTGGCTACATCGAAGCGACTACAAGATGGCGTAGCGAATCAGGGCAAATCGAGCATCAGGACACCGCGCGACGCTAGGTGACCAGAGGAGGAATGACCCGTGCCCATATATGAATATCAATGTACGAGCTGTGCCCACCGCTTCGAGGTGAAGCAAAGCATCAAGGATGAGCCCATCAAGGAATGTGTGCGTTGCGGAAAAGAAGTGACGAAGCTGATCTCTTCCCCTGCCATCATGTTCAAAGGCAGCGGGTGGTATATCACCGACTATTCGGACAAGATGAAACCCGGCTCGGGAAGCGACACCTCCGAGAAACCGGCGGCGTCCGGCACGGATAAGACAAAGACACCGGCTTCCTCTGAAGGCGGAGGCACAAGTTCCACGACAACGCCTGCTCCTGCCCCTGCGGCAACTCCAAGCTCGACGACATCGACGAGTACGAGTACATCCTCATCCGGCACGAGCACCTCGGGCTCAAGCTCCTCATCGGCCTCAAGTACCTAGCAGGTTCTTGCCAGATGGTTGCCCCCCCCTGTGCGCTTCAGCGCCGGCGGTCACGTATTTCCGGCACATCCTCCTCAGGCCGTTCACACTCGCTGCCTAGTGGAGCCGCAGCGAAGCCTGCGGCGCGGCGGTAGAGGAGCGCCAGGTCGCTGGACGCCGGTGAGACGGTACGCCGGCAGCGCTGTAGGATCAACGCGTCTCCTTGCAGTACGTAGATGCCCGGAACCATGCGGGAACGCCGTTGACGGAATGTTTCAACGCTGTACCAGTCCGGCGTGCAGAAGGAACAGGCACCACTGGCAACAGGTGTGACGGGTGTTTACCTCACCGGGACAGGTTTTGTTTTCTTGGTGCTGTGGGACCTGACCGAGGACTTCGCTGTGGGCTTGTGCGTCGGCGTGACAGACTTCTTCACGGCTGGTTTTGCGACCGGCTTGACCGCACTGCTCTTCGTGGCTTTCGCAGCGCGTTCTCTTGCGGCGGCGATCGTGTGTTCCAGGTTCGCGATCATCGCGGACTTTTCTTTATTCACCCGCGTCAAATCTTCCACCCGAATCTGCAGTTCCTCTTTCGCCTTGTTCGCGGCGTTGAGCTGATTCTGCAGCAGCGCCTTGTCCGCTGCCGCCTGCTGGGCTTCCGAGTGCAACTGTTCGATCTGAGCCTGGAGAGCCGGCGGCCAGAAATCGCACCCCGACAGCAGAAGCATCGCACCGACCCCGAGCGTAGACAGTCCCATCACCGCGCGACGTGAACGAATGAGCATAAGTGATCCTCCCATGAGGGTGAATTATACCGACAACCGAGCATCAAATCATGATGAAAGTTCGTAACCCTGCCGCGCAAGCGCCGCGCGGATCAGGTCCGTGGAGAGGGCCCCGGCTCGAAGCAGGTGCGGGCGGTCGCGCGCATCCACCATGGTAGAAGGGAGACCTCCCGGCGTGTGCCCGCCATCCAAAATGAGATCCACCCCTGCCCCCAACGCGCGCTGCACGGCCACGGCGTTATCGAGCGGTGGTTCTGAAGAGCGATTGGCACTGGTCCCGGTCAGGGGGCCGGTGTGCCGCAACAAATGCTGGAGCTGAAGCAAGGGAGCCTGCCGCACCCCGATCGTTCCGGTCCCCGCCGTCAACAGCGCCGGCAAGTCAGGCGCCGCAGGAAACACGATGGTCAGGAGCCCGGGCCAGAACTGTTCCATCAGGAGGGCTGCGGCGGGAGGAATCGCCTGTACCAACTGAGGCAATTGGTCCAGGCTTCCGATGAGCACCAGAATCGGCTTGTCGGATGGCCGCCCTTTCAATTCGATCAGACGTCGCAGCGCCGCGTCATCTGTGGGACGGACCGCCAAACCGTAGTATGTTTCGGTGGGCAACGCGAGAACGCCGTGCGCATCCAACACCTGTCGGACATCAGGCAGAACGCGATCGCAAGTTGTGTCGGTAAAGGGAAGGACAAGAGCCATGGAATAATGGCCGAAAACTGCCCGGATCAAATCTTGTGCGGCAAGGCCCGATGCGCGATATCGGTTCGATAATGGCGTCCTTCAAACAAAATCGAAGGCACCGCTTGATACACCTGCGCCCGCGCATCGAGCAAAGAAGGCCCCCAGGCGGTGACGGCCAGAACTCGTCCCCCCGCAGTCACCACATGCCCCGACTCCCGTTTCGTACCGGCGTGGAACACCGCGACGCGTGATTCGTCGGATGGAAGAGGCAGACCCTGAATGGGAAGGCCGGTCGGATAGGAACCGGGATAACCAGGCGACGTCATCACGACGCAGACAGCCGTATCCGGATGCCATTCTACCGTCAGTTCATCCAGGCGATGCTCGACCACCGCCTCCATCACCTCGACGAGATCGGTCTTTAGGAGCGGCAGCACAACCTCGGTTTCAGGATCGCCCATACGCGCGTTGAACTCCAGCACATAGGGCGTGCCCTTCACGACCATGAGGCCGGCGTAGAGCACACCTTGAAAAGGGCAACCCATGCGGGCCAGCGCATCGACCGTCGGCTGAAGCACCTGACGCGTCACCTGTTCACGCAGTGCAGCCGTGGCGATCGGAGCCGGAGCATAGGCGCCCATGCCGCCGGTATTGGGTCCGCTGTCGCCGTCTCCCACTCGTTTGTGGTCCTGAGCCGAAACCATGGAAACCACGGTCTTCCCGTCGGTAAAAGCCATGAGCGTGAGCTCTTCGCCGTCCAGAAACTCTTCGATCAGCACACGATGTCCGGCCTGGCCGAACACGGATTTCTCCATGGCATCGCGGACGGCCTGCTTGGCTTCCTCGCGCGTCGTGGCCACGACCACCCCTTTGCCCTGCGCGAGTCCGTCGGCCTTGATCACGATCGGCACCGGCTGCTCGTCCAGATAGGCCAAGGCCTGGTCCATCCGCTCGAAACTGCGCGCAGCCGCCGTGGGGATTCGATTGGCGGCCATGATGTCTTTGGAGAAACTCTTGCTGGACTCCAAGCGCGCCGCAGCCTTGGTCGGACCGAATATTTTCAGTCGCGCCTTGCGAAACTCATCTGCAATGCCTAACGCTAACGGCGCCTCAGGACCGACCACGGTGAGATCGATCTGCTCCTTGAGCGCAAACGCTTTGAGCCCCTCAAGATCATCCGCCCTGATCGGGACACAGGTGGCGAGACCTTCAATGCCGGCATTCCCCGGCGCACAGAATATCTGCGGCTTCCGTGGACTTTGGGCGATCTTCCACACCATGGCATGCTCACGCCCGCCACCACCGACAACAAGAATCTTCACAGCTCAACCTTTACTTTACGGGAAGTGCACAGATGCTCGCACCTGAGGCTTCTCAAAATGGTCGTCCAGCAAGGCCGCAGGGAAACCAGAGGCTGAGGCGTACCATGGTTGGTACGTTGAAGCCTCGGGCTGACCGAGAACGCAGCTGGCGGCCATTTTCAGAAGCCGATTTAGTGGCGGAAGTGGCGCATGCCGGTCAGTATCATCGCCATCCCATGCTCATCCACGGCCTTCCTCACTTCAGGGTCGCGGATCGAACCGCCCGGCTGAATCACACAGGTAATCCCGGCTTCCGCGGCCGCGTCGATGCCGTCACGGAACGGGAAAAAGGCATCGGACGCCATGACGCATCCTTTGACTGTGGACTGGGCCTTCATAACAGCAAGCTTCACCGAGTCCACCCGGCTCATCTGTCCGGCTCCGATTCCCACGATTTCGCCCGGCCGTCCATAGATGATGGCGTTCGACTTCACATGTTTACAGACCACCCAGGCAAACGCGCAGGCGGCATATTCTTCCTCGGTCGGCTTACGCGAGGTCGGGACCGCCAGTGCCTTGATGTCCTTGATCGTGCCCAGATCGCGATCCTGCACGATCAATCCGCCCACCAGCTTCTTGAGATCGTATCCCTCCGCAGTCGCCTTACTCAGCGGTCCCACGTCCAGGAGACGGATGTCCTTCTTGCGCTTGAGTTCAGCCAGCGCGTCCTCGGCGAAGCCCGGCGCGATGACGACCTCGACGAAGGTCGAGGTGATTTCCTTTGCCGCAGCCAAATCCACCGGACGATTGAAGGCAATGACACCGCCGAACGCCGACACGGGGTCGGTCGCGCGCGCCTTCACATAGGCGTCCACCGGTGTCGCACCGAGTGCGCAACCG
Source organism: Nitrospiraceae bacterium (assembly GCA_919902505.1). Lineage (GTDB taxonomy): Bacteria > Nitrospirota > Nitrospiria > Nitrospirales > Nitrospiraceae > Nitrospira_A. The sequence goes on along the minus strand of CAKKRE010000007.1, from coordinate 37,930 downwards.
CAGGGGTTATTGTGCTTGATGATGGCCACCGCGGTCTGCTCGAACTCCTTCACGAGTTCGAGCGCCGAGTTGGAGTCGAGGAAATTATTGTAGGACATGGCCTTGCCGTGCAGAATTTTCCCGCGCGACACGGCCGGCTCCTTGGCATTCATTTCACGATAGAACGCCCCCTGCTGATGGGGATTTTCTCCGTAGCGCAACGTCTCCACACGCTCAAACTGGAGTGAGAGAATGGCGGGGAATTTCACCTCGCTCCCCTGCACCTGCTTTTCAAGATACCCGGCGATCAGGCTGTCGTACCGGGCCGTATGCTGAAACACTTTCATGGCCAACTCACGGCGCAACGCGGGCGTCACGGAACCGGACTTCAGCGCCTCCAGCACCCGGCCGTAGTCGGCGGGATCGACCAGGACCAGCACGTCTTCATGGTTCTTCGCGGCGGATCGCAACATCGACGGGCCACCGATGTCGATATTTTCAATGGCCTCTTCGAACGGACAATTGGGCTTCGCGATGGTCGATTCGAAGGGATAGAGATTGACCACCACCACATCGATGTTGCCGATGCCATGTTGCTGCATCTGCGCCACATGATCGGGCACGCGACGGCGGCCGAGGAGTCCGCCATGAATTTTCGGGTGCAACGTTTTCACGCGCCCGTCCAGGATCTCCGGCGATCCCGTGTACGCGGCCACGTCGGTGACAGCCACGCCTGCCTCACGCAAGGCCTTCGCGGTTCCACCGGTGGATAACACTTCGGCACCCAGGGCCGCCAGCCCCTTCGCCATCTCGACGACTCCGGTCTTATCAGAAACACTGATCAGTGCCCGCGCAATGCTGGCCATGATGAACTCCTTCAACTATGGATATCGTGTGGGTGGGAAACCATGAGCTAGACGAAAAGCGCCGTGACAATACCAGATGGCTCACGACGACTGCAAGCCGGACACACCTGAACTCGACCCCGAACGGCTCGGCTGCGCGACGCGAAATCAGCCGGCAGACGCCGGCCTCTGCTAAGAATCCAGGCTAGCATGAGTGCCGGCGATGTGATACCCTTCCGCCGATAGAGATGCGCCAACATGAGGTGCCGCATCAGCTTAATCAAGTAACACTCGAAGTCTTGAAACGACACCAGCCCACGGCGACTCGATGCCGCAGCGGGGCCTCGTGCCTGAGACGATAAAGGCTTGCGCATGTCGCGCGGAATTATTTTCGGCGTAGGACTCTTCGCCCTCACATTACTGGCGTTCCTCTGCATCCCTCGACACCTGCCGGTGCCGTCGTCGGCGACCGGTCACCCTGCGTTCAGTGCCCACATTGAAAACGGCCAGCTGACACTGTCCGGCGCGGTGGCCGGCGAGGAGGCCAAAGTCACCGCGGTGGCGCGCGCACAAGATCTCGCCAAGAGCCTCAGGCTGCGTGTCACCGACAATCTGACCATCATCGAAGACGGCCAGGCCGCTGGATGGGAAGCCGCCCTCCCCGCACTCCTCACCCAGGCGGTCACACTCCAGCACCATCAGGCCACCCTCTCCCTCTCCGGCCAGACGGTGACGGTCAAAGGCGCAGTCCCAAGCGCGGACGCAAAAACAAAACTGCTCCATGAAGTGGCTTCACTGCTCGGAACCTCCATACACGTACAGGACCAGGTGACCGTCGTGTTCCCAGGCTCCGCGAGTCAGGCCAACCTTGCGCCCGCCGGCCAACCGTCCACCGCGCCGCATGCATCTCGAACCCAAGTCCAAGCCGGGCTGGATGAGATATTGCGGGGGGAACATATCGCATTCGAAAGCAACAGCGCGGTTCTCACCTCGAAGGGGCGAGCCGTGGTGGACAAACTGGTGCCGGCGCTCAAGCGGGCACCCGATGCGGTCATCGAAATCGGCGGCCACACCGACTCCTACGGTGATCCCGACTACAACCTGCAACTGAGCCGCACCAGAGCCGAGGCGGTCCGGCAATACCTCGTAGAACATCAGGTGCCGAATCGGCTGACCGCCGTCGGTTATGGATCGACGCGCCCTCTGAGCCAGGACCGGACGCGCGCCGCGTCGAAGAAAAACCGGCGCATCGAATTTCGTGTGAAAGAGGAACGGTGAACCTATGGGAGCCATGATTCTGCAAATGGTGGGGTGCTTGCTGGTGGCGGCGACCATCGGACTGATGATGGGCTGGCTGCTCCGCAGCTTTGCCACCTCTGAAAAACGTCAGCAGCTGTCCGAAATCGCCACCCGGCTCCGCGGGCGCGAACATGAACTGGATACCCTCAACCATGAGTTGAAGGTGCGCACCTCTGCCGTCCAGATGCTGGAAGGCAAGATGATCACCTCCGAAGCAGCCCTCAAAGACCTGACCGCCGATCTCGCCGCCAAGGTCGAACAACTCACCACCTTGCAGACGGAAGTCCGGGAAAAGGGTGTGCGCCTGCATGCCGCCGAACGTGAACGGGATACCCTCCGACGCGAGGTCGAAGAAGCCGAAGCCAAGATCAAGGCGCAATCGACGGGATTTGCCGAGATGCAGGCGCAGATGGAGAATGCTGAAGACGTGCTGATTGCCCGCGACCAGGAGATTGCCACCTTAAAAACCTGGGTGGAGCAACTGGCGCCGAAAGATGCCGAGATCGCCCGGCTGCGCGCCCGTACGGAAGAGTTGGAACCGTTCCTGGAAAAGAGCCGCCGATTGGAGCGCGAACAGGAACAGGATCGCGCCCGCGCGTCAGCCATACTACAGGCCAAAGAACAGGAACTCGCTCAGACCCAGGCACGCCTCACTGCAATCGAGCTGGACCTCGCCAATCTACGAACACAGAGCCAGGAGGACCTCGCGCGATTCGGAGAGACATTGCAGGAACGGGACGCGGAGATTCAGCGCCTGCGGACGACGGTTGCGGAATTGGACATGTTCCGGAGCGAGGTGGAGAAGAAAGACATCGCGCTCCGCGAGGCCGAAGAGCGCCGCGTGATGGATATCAGTGAGCGGGAGGAAGAAATCGGGGCACTTCGCAAGCGACTCGTCGAGTATCGCGTCGCGCAGCGCTTCAGCGCGCAAGCCAAGTCCACCGGAACCGCCGACTCGGGATCAACCGGTAGCTCCACCACAAAACGGGGCGCAGGAAAAGGTCACCCGGCCCAAAAAGACGACCTCAAACAGATCCACGGAATCGGGCCGGTGATGGAGCGCGTCCTCAATCGCATGGGGATGTTCACGTTCCGACAGATCGCCGAATGGAAGGATCAAGATGTCGAACATATGGCATCGGAACTCAACACCTTCCCCGATCGCATTCGCCATGACAACTGGATCGACGGCGCCAAGGAACAGCATTTTCTGAAGTACGGAGAAGAACTCTAACCGACGACGCAATTCAGTAGGACCTCGATAGCGCCCGCTTAAGCCACCTCCCCGCGTGTCTCTTCTCTTCCTGTCTGTCACGAGCGGCGAATGACCCGCAATGATTACCTCAACATTTTGTTTACTTCCGGGGGTCGGCGTTCGAACTGAGTGTCGATTCTGGCGCGAAGGTCTCTCCAGGTGGGACCGATTTCTTGCGACTCGCGAGGTCCAGGGAATCAGCGCAGATCGAAAGGCGCTCTTCGATGACCGGATCGCGGAGGCCCGGGAGCATCATACTCAGGACGACAGTCGCTACTTCGCGAAAGCCGTGCCTCCCCGTCATCAGTGGCGTCTCTATGAATGGTTGCGGGAGCGAGCGCTCTATCTCGATATCGAGACCGACTCCTTTGGGCAGATCACCGTAGTCGGTCTGTACGGTCGAGACGGCTATACCGCGCTGGTTCAAGGTGAATCGCTGGGGCTCATTCGCCTGAGAGAAGAAGTGTCACGCTACGATCTGCTCGTCACCTTCTGTGGGTCGACGTTCGACCTCCCCATGCTGCGCGCGCACTTTCCAGATCTCCCGCTCGAACAGCCCCATATCGATCTCTGTGGAGTCAGCCGACAACTCGGCTATCGTGGGGGGCTCAAAGCTATCGAACGCAGAATGGGCATCGAACGAGCCGAAGCACTCCATGACTTCACGGGACAGGATGCCGTGCGGCAGTGGAACCGCTGGCGACATCAACGGGATGAGGACGCGCGGCGACTGCTGCTCGCCTATAACGAAGCCGATTGCGTGAACCTCCAGCCCCTCGCCGATGCGTTCTACTGCCGGCTGGTCCAGGCATCAGGGTTAGGAGACGTGCCGGTTGGTGAACCCTTTCGCCAAAGGTATACGCGTCTACGATGATCAGGGTCCGGCCGGCAGTGAGCATTTGCGAGCAATCTTCCGCACATGACTCCACGTCCCCGACGCCCAATGCGATTTGAAATCTCATCGTCGCTCTCTTCTCAAGGACATGCACTGACGAATCGTCCCAATAAAGACACCCGACCCGTTTCTTTGTTCCGAGTTGATGCCCCTCGTCGAGCCGGCTCCGTCTGCCACCAGGAACAAAGCCTGCCTGCCGGCCGGTCATCCATTCCGCGGGGTGAAAGCCGATCCATATTGGACGATCAGTTCGCACGGCTCCGAGCCCTCCAACGCTTACGCCGTAGACTCCCTTCGAGGAGATGTTACATGGCAACGGAAAAACCGTGCCCACGCCCGGTGGTGCGTACATGGTGGATCCGTGAATTCCTCGACGACAAGTTCGGGCAGCTACCCTCAGGAACCCATCCAGCCCGCCTTCACCGTGCACGATTCTCCAACGCCCGCTCCACACCCGCTTGACAATTCGAGCACCCAGGCGCACCGTTATGGGCAATCCCGTCCCCTCGGTTAACCATTACGCTAACTAGGAGGTGGAGCATGAGGCAGAGGTTCAGCATAACCACAAGCGTGCTTGCGTCGATACTGGCTATCGGGATCGCCATCCCGCTGGTATTCGCCGAAGAGTTTTCGCGCGACGCCGCGGCCCGCTATATCCTGGCAACCGCGAAAGCGTTCCGGACCGTCTACTCCAAGGAAATCATCGCGCAGGCGGCAAAATCGAATGTCAAACCGGCTGAGAACTGGACAAAGGATGATCATGCAATCATGCTCCCCGCCCAATTTCTGAAGGCGGCCGGGTCGGAATTGCAGGATTTCGAGCTCAGCCTGATCGGATTAACGCCGATCTACAAAGAGAATCTCCCCAAGACCAAAGGGGAAGAGGAGGCGCTGAAAAAACTCGCCGCTAGTCCCACCACAGGGATCCTGACCTTCACCACAGGGTTCCTGACCTTCGAGGATGGCAAGCAATTTAAGGGAGTGGCGGCCGATCTTGCCATCGCGGACTCTTGCGTCGACTGCCATAATGCCCATCCGACAAGCCCCAAAAATGATTTCAAGAAGGGGGATATCATGGGGGCGATCATCGTGCGATTCAACAAGTAGGTCCTCAGGCATCTTCACGGCACGCATCATGGGCCGGAAGGAGTACTCCCTCCGGCCCGTGACATGACACCACCGTGATCGCTCCCATTGTGTCCGGCCCGAGCGAACCCGCCGCGCGCCTCGAAACTGAGATTGGAACTAGTCAGCAAAGCGGGTATTACCTTGACTTGAGGAGCCCCAAGGAATAGGGCCAGCAACTGTCTGCGCTGTCAAGTGCCAAATCGGGAATTTTCAGATTCCCCGGTGAAAATTCTTCGCACACAATTGGCGTAGGAACGACGATCACCATGGAGTCCGAGGTCGAATAAAGGGGTCGGGAGTCTTTTTTAGAACCTCGTAGACCAGTCGCATACCCCCCTGGAATTCAACCTGCCGCTTTTCGAAAAGTCCATGCTGACCCATCCGTCCTGCCAGACCGAGCACAATTACAGCATCGCGATCCGAATGACATGCACATCAGTGAGGCAGCAAAGCATGTGCCGCAAGGAACACTTAGAAGTCTTCCTTGCCTTATTCAGATGATACGAATGGACGCATTTTCTTAAGAAGAGAGATCAGGAGAGGAAGCCGTATCCAAAAGGATAGTAGCGGTATCAAAAGAGATACAAATTTCAGGTGTCCCGCTGCATTCCAGTCATCAACCGCTGCGCACTCTCACGTAAGAGACAGTCGCGTCTTTTTCCTTCACCCGATTCAGGCCCTTCGCACAAGGTTCCGATCTTCGCGTGGCGTAGTTCGAAATCAGTGTCGTGAGGATCTCGGACGGTCTATGGCAGGATAAGGGAGCGTTCGATGGCGATCCGCGTCGCAGCTGCGACTAATAACCGAAACAGCGACGGACGAAAGAGCGAGGTGCTTTTGTGCCGATGCTTCATCAGCGCAGTTGATTTCCGCAGAACAAGCGTGGCTCGACGAAACTCGTGGACAGCATCAGGAACATCTGTCTGGAACGTATCCAGCAAGCCCGTCAGCATGCCATGGCATGTGCCGCCATGAACGAGCGGATCGCGGCCCTTATAATCACTCAACGTCCGATCTATCCGGTATGGAATCGCATTCAGTACGACTACTTCGTAGTCGTGGGATGCTGAAGTTTAAGCGCAGAGGCGAGGCCTAACTCGAACGGCATGTTGAAGCGAACAGGTGTGCCCGTTCGACTGAGATCATGAACGGACATTCGACAGGTCCGCATGAGGTCAAGAATGCGAATCAGCCGGCCGTCACCTTTTTCCCTGACTTCAAGAACACAGCGGGGTTTCTGACCGAGAAAGACAAGCGTCCCTACCAACGTCACAAAGAGGGGTTCATACGTTGCATCAAAGGGGACATTGACGAAGACCGCCTTCGGATCCGGCGTCGGCATCATCGATCATTTACAAGAAGATCGGAGCTTGGCAGTAACCGATGGTTTAGCGGCAATAGCGCGCTTTTTTACAGGCATTGAATCGAGGCCTAAGATCCGTTTGACGGAAACGACGGCAGCCATGGCACGACGCTCTTCGGCAGGAACAATATTCAAATCCGCAATGATTTCACCGGCACTCGCCTTTTTCAGCGTGATTTTTCTCGCTACCTGCTTCATCGATTTGATCTCCAACGCCATGTACGTATCCTACCATATTTGGCAGTCCTGTTAACGTTTCGTAATAACAGCCAAGCGGGCAGTAAGCTCAGCGGACCCTCCAGGATTCACAACGCCCTCCTTCCACCTGCCTCTCAGTACAGAATCGAAGGGAGGAACGAGCCGGAGGGCTCTTGATACAGACCATGGCTCATCAACGTCATCGGATAGCTGACGCGTAAGCCATGCTCAAGACACCAACGGAACAATTCGCCATTCCGGGTGGGAAGCAAAAAGCCCGGGCCCTGGAATACCGGCGTCGCTCCGATCAACGCTTTCAGCTCTTCGTTCGTCCGGCCGACGGCATGCCCGAAAAATCCGATTAGGGTGGCATAGCCGGTGACGCTCCCGCCATGTTCGACCACGAGCGCGTTTCCTTGCTTGGTCGCATTGAACAATTCCCTTCCCCGATCGTGCCCGTGCACGTGGAAACACAACTGATCGCAGGCATCGAGATCGCTGGCACTGGCCGGCCGCACCAGATAGCCGGGAAGTTGGAGCTGTAACGCGGGACCCTGCATGACCGAGAGCGGTTCACGCGCGTTGAAGCCGAGCTTGGTATAGAGGGACAGCGAGCGATTGTGATAGGCGGTCTGGACCAGCCGCACACCGACAAAGTGCTTGGCGCGGGCACGATCCAAGACCTGCTCCATCAAGTGACGCCCGATAGAACCATTTTGCACCGACGGGTCGACCGTAATCGGCCCCACACCAGCAATCGCATCACTTTCCCAGAGAAAGTTGCTCCCGACGATCCCCCGTTCCATCTCTGCGACCACAGAGTACACATCGTCCCGTGACAGCAACATCGTGAGGAGGCCGACCGCGGTCTCCGGCAGGGGGAAATCGACAGGAAAATTGTGTTGCTCGGCGATGAGCTTGAAGGCCTCATAGAAGACGGCGCCACAGGCCTGCGCGTCCTCGCGTATGCCGGGACGAAACGTCGCATGCATAGACAAGTCCTCCGCATTGGGCGGCCCATCACACCTATCACTCGAATGGGCACAGCCACGAGAACAGGGTACGTTTCGAGGTGAGTCGTGTCAACGTGCAGAGTCGGTCTGCTCAGCGATGGATCACGACGCAGCACATACCAAGCCGAGCGCCCTCACTCCTCGAGGCTCGGCCGAAGGAGGAATGGTCCATCGACCGCAGCGAACAGATAGGGATCAGTTTCGATAAAGACTCTCGACCCCAGTTCATCGACCTGAATGGCCTTCTGCTCCAAAGCAGTCGCTTCCCGGTGGGCTTGCGCCGCCGAGCGAGTCCTGATATTGCCTATACATCTGCACTACAACCGGAGAGAGTCCATGAGTTCAAGTCACTTACTTCGAAAGGCTAAGCCGGTCAACGTGCGAGAAGCACAAGCGCAGCTTTCGAAACTGATCCACTCGAAGTCTCCGTCGATGGTCCTCTCTCATGGCAAGCCGGTGTCGTTCCTCGTGCCGTACGAGGACATGCTAGACCTGGCCGAGACACTTGACGAATTGAAAGACAAGAGACTCCTTGGGGAGATTGAGCGAGCCCGCGCCGAATATGCACAGGGGAAAGCCGTCCCTGCCGAACGGATCTTCAAGAAGTTGGGGCTGTAGTTGCCGTACAAGGTCGTCTTCCCGAGTGAACGCGTCGAGCGTGCATTCCAGAAAGCGTTGCCGACTACCAAGAAGCCATCGTGGCCGGAGTCAGAGCGTTGGCGGCCAATCCAAGGCCTGAGGGCAAACGGACGAAGAAGCTCACAGGCCAGCTCATTGTGTCGCAGCTCACCGGCCCAGTATCGACTTCGCATTGGGCCCTACCGTGTGTTGTATGACATCGATGACCAACGCAAGCGAGTCGTTCTCCTGTCGTTCCATTCCGACAGCGTCGAATGGAATTTCAGACAACGGTCGCTCATGCTCAGAGCGACCGTATCCACAGGGCATGCGACCCGCCGCATCTCGCTGGGAAGCCCTTCCATCCCCCCCAGGCCATGAGGGGAAGAGAACCGAGCGAGCTTGGATGGAACAATGAAGCGCCCCGCAGCAAGCTGCGGGGTATCACAGAACTAACACATGCGGAGCTGCCGGAGAGCTTCGCGAGGGTGCCCTTGCCGCTGAATGTACCGTTCGATGGTCTGCCAGTTTGCCCGCTCCCCTACCGTGGCCACATCGTACCCATCGGTCCAACACTCCTCGCCCCACAGTACCCGCTTCACCGCGGGCTTGCGGCGAAAGATCTCCCGCGCCGTGAGGCTTTTGAACACCTGCACAATCCGGCCCTGAGCTATTTTCGGATGTGCACCGCAGAGCAGATGGATGTGATTCTGGTCCGTCCCCATCGCTTCCATCTCGATCGGAAACCGTTCCGCAATCTCGGCCGCTGTCTCCTGGATGATCGTCGTCACCGCCTCGTCCAGCAGCGCCTTCCGGTATTTCACGGGAAACACCATGTGGTAGTGGATTTGCCACGCACAGTGCGCTCCCTTTCTGACGGCATCGCCCTTCTAGTCTGCCATGCTCCAGAGGGTACCAGAAAAGATTGTCCTCGTAGCCAAGCTACGGGGAATCCCAAGTTCAAAAATGCCAGGCCATACCTGCGGACACGGTCCGTGGCCCGCCCGGTGTAAATTGAAGTCCATTCACCGGTGCGGCATCCGCGACCAGCTTGGTTTCATAGGCTAATTGTGTCTGCCGCCACGAGACATCCAGGACATTTTGAATGCTGAGAAATCCTTCCATGTGCTGCCACCAGCCCTTCGATTTCGGGCGATACCGCGCCACAAAATTGAAGATCGTCCAGCTCTGGGCGGTGATGCTACGGTCTTGCGTCAGCGGCCTAGCCCCCAAATGCAGCATCTGCAGCGACGCCGTCAGCCCCATCGACAAACGAGTCGTTAATTCCCCGCGTCCGGTCAGGGTCGGGGCCTGAGGGATAGGAGTGCCCGTCTCACGAAATTCCGCCGAGTTCAGTGTCACACTACCGGAAAGAGACAACCAGTCCAGCAATTGGATCCGGCTGCCGAGATCCGTGCCATACCGTCGCGTGGCTCCCAGAATCTGGGTCGTGCCGAGATTCCCCTGATAGACCAGCTCGGAGGTCAGGTCCAAGAGCCAGAACGAGGCGGAGACTTCAAGTCGGTCCCACTGCCTGGTACGCACTCCCACCTCATAGCCTGTCGCCCTCGGTAGAGCCTGGATGCTGGAAGAACTTACCACCGCGCGCGCATCGTTACTGTGGAACCCGGTGCCGGCATTGAGAAAGATCTCCGTGCCGGCCCAAGGCCCGAGAATCAGGTTTCCCTTGGTCGATACGATCACAGCATCGACGCTCCCGCTCGGGTTCTGCGGACAGCCACTCTGGCAGAGATTCCGCACGTTGAATTGAAAATAATCCGCTCGCGTCCCGCCCGTCAGCCGCGCCCAGGGCGTCGGCTGAAACTCCAATCTCAGATAGGGCGAATACGAGACCTCATGGATCCGGCTATCCGACGTGGTTCCCAACGGGACCCATTGCCGTTGGGTACCCAGACGAACCTCGGCATCGTCCATGCGGGCCTGCACACCCACGGTGGCGACGCTCTCGACGCCCCACACCGTTCCGCTCTGGCGATAGCCCACGTCTCCCCCATAGACATACCGCCGGTCGGCCTGCTCGATGCCATCGCCATTCACCGGGTCAGTGAGAAAGAAGGTGAAGTCGGACACGAGATTCAACGCATAGTATTGGAGGTACGTTTCGGCGAACAGCGTCCCGCCGGACGGCGTCTGGTACTGGTAGCGCACCTGGCCGGTGGCCCGTTGGGTGCGACCGCCCTGATACGGATCGATCGATCCGAACCGAGAGATGAGCCCGGTCTCCACGGCCCGAAGCGGAATTTCCCCAGGACTATTCCAGCGGCCGTGGTAATAGGTGCCCATGATGCTGAGTTCCGAGCGGGCGGTTGGATTCATCGTCGCTTTGGCCAATCCGTTGATCCGAAGCGCGCGATTGGGTTGCGCATACGGGCCATCGGTGTAAAACCCTTCGAGCGCGACCAGCGTGCGGACCCGATCCTTCGTGGGCGAGAACATCAGCAGATGCCGCTGCGTATTGAATTGTCCGCCCGAGACCTGGACGACCCCTTCCTCGACCACATCCCTGGTCACAAAATTGACCGCGCCAGCCGTGGCAAAATCTCCGAACTGGACCTGATAGGGCCCTTTATAAGCGTCGACACGCTTCATCGTTTCAGGAATCAGGAAGTTTAGATCGAGATAGCCCTGACCGTGGGCATGACTACGGAGATTGAGCGGCATTCCGTCCAGAAACCCGGCGAGATCGGTTCCGTGGTCGGCATCGAAGCCGCGGAGCATATAGTTATCCGGCTTGCCAGGTCCGCCGCCAGGGTTGGTCGTCATAAGGCCCGGCACCAGGCGCAGTACATTCCCCGGGCGATCGGTGGCCTGAAGCTCGATATCCTGAGCCGTAACGATATGTTGGGAAGCGGCCTCGAACGCCGAGTCTTGCGTCCCCGTGACAACGACGTCGGGCACAAGAAGGATCTCATCAGGCTCTTCCGTATATCCCAATGAACTCCAGCCAATGACACACACGAAGACCATGCGCCCAAGAATCTGACACAACACGTTGCACGTCCCTTTGCTTCCGAAAGGTTTGCATGGAACCTCCCAGTACCCAGGTCTCCTGACTCTCGGCTCGTCCTACGCTCTGCGCCTTCCCATCCGTGCGGACAGTGGCTGCGTGCAGAGTTCGTCCCCGATCACAGTTGCGGACCAGTGGCGGTCTTTCACCGCGCTTCCCTTGGGGTACAGAGTCTGTGACACTCTCTGAATGAGATCCTCGTCCTCTATCCGCCCTCCTTTCGATTACGCAATCCGGCCCTCGGGTTTGATCAGCGCGATCAGAAACGCCAACAGCACCGCGCCGAGCACCATGATCGTGAGCCCCAGATCGCTGATCGGCAGTGCGAACGAGGTGGGCTGGAGCAACTTGACGATCCCCACGACATAGGCCAAGCCCACGACGGTCAGCGTCATCATGCGGTTCCCTTGGTGAGCCATCGTGGTCGCCGCCAGATACATCCGGCGCACAACGAGTCCGTTGAGTGAATCTGTGACGACCATCCCCAGGCTGAACGCCACCCCGATAAGGAGGGCGCCCAGCAGGCCGTAGCCCATCGTGCCGGCCAAGGCCCAGGCCGACATCTGGCTGGCGGTCTCAAACCCTAATCCGAACAAGGCGCCGATCGGCACGGCGCTCATCGGGTGCGTAATGTTGAGCAGCTGCCTGGGCAAGAGATGGCCGATCACGCCGCGGCTCGGCGCCGCGGCTCCCGCCGGCAGCGTGACCAACCGTGCAAGGTTCAGCGTCCCGATGGTGAAGAGGAGCAGGGCCGACAAGACCCCGCTGACGTGCAACACAGAATGGTTGAAGGAGTGCAGATACTCTGCCGCCAAGGCGATCAATGCCGCAATCAGCAGGACGGAGAGAGCATGCCCGAGCGCAAACCCTGTCCCCACCCACCGGCTCATTCTCGGATGCCGATCGACAGACGCCCTCGTCATGCCGTCGATGGCGGTGAGATGGTCCGGGTCGGCCCCATGGCTCAACCCCAAGGCGAAGGCCAGACCGAGTAACGGCCAGAGACTGCCGTCAGCGGGATTCATAGACACCCTTGCCCATCATCGTTCTCAGCCGGACAGAACTCATGGAACCCGCCTGGCGTGAGCCACGCAGGCCTGCACGAAGCCCTGAGCCAGGAGCGAGTTCGATGCCCAATGGGCGTGCACATAGGAGGCAAGCGTGTTGCCCTTGCGATAGCCTTCATGGAACGATTCGCCTCCACGGCGCCGGCGCACGTTGTAGCAACACTCCGCATCAGCCGGAAGACGAAAGTCCGAATAGCGAAATTGATGGCCGCGAAATCGCAGGCCTGCCGGACCGAGCATCGTCTCGTCCTGCGTGTCCACCTCGACATATCCGAGCGCCTGCACACGATCTTTCATCTCCGCTTCACCTGGAATAAGCCCCACCATGGCATGCCGCACGCCATCACGCGTCCTGATACCATGGGATAAATACATGAGACCGCCACATTCGCCGTAAATGGGTCCTTGGGCTTCGGCAAACGAAGCCACCTCCTTACGCATGGACTGGTTCCGGGACAGTACGTCGGCATAGACCTCCGGATAACCGCCACCGAAATAGAGACCGTCCACATCGGGAAGATGTGCATCGTGAATGGGTGAGAACCGGACGAGTTCAGCGCCAAGGCTCTCAAGACGACGGAGGTTGTCGTCGTAGTAGAAGTGGAACGCCTCGTCGAACGCGAGACCGATTCGGCACCCTGCCCCCTCCCAGTCGATCCGTTCCATCGCAGGAATGTCTGGAAGAGCCGGCGCGTTGCGCGCTAAGGCCAGGATGCCCTCGATATCGCACCACTCGCTCACCCGATTGCCCCAGGCCACGAAGACGTCCTCAGGCACCGTCGCCCGGTCGGCGCTGTGTAGACCCAAATGCCGGTTCGCAAACGCCAAGGCGGCATCCTTGGGGAGCCCGCCCATGACGGGAGGAACACCCTCCGTGGCCTTGCGAAGTAAATCCAGATGCCCTCGGCTGCCGATCCGGTTACAGATGAGGCCGGCGACCTGAAGATCTGTGTCGAAAGTCGCAAACCCTCTGGCCAGTGCCGCAATGCTGCGGGCCATACCTCCTGCGTCGCAGACCAGCAGCACCGGCGCCTGGAGCCACTTAGCGATCTCAGCCGTCGAGCCGTCGTCGCTCGTCGGCGAGGCGCCGTCGAACAGCCCCATCACCCCTTCGAGCAACGCGATGTCTGCCTCTTGCGAGGCATGCATGAAGGTCGAAAGAACCGCCTCGCGCCCCATCATCCATCCGTCAAGATTGTGGCAAGGCCGATCGGCCGCGCGCACATGATAGGTCGGATCAAGATAATCGGGGCCGCACTTGAAGACAGCGACTCGCAGTCCACGCGCCCGCAACGCCCGGACGAGACCGACCATGACCGTTGTCTTGCCGACATTGCTCGAGGTGCCGGCAATGACAAGCCGTGGAATCGTCACAAGCCGACCTCCGACTGAGACTGGCAGGGGAAGAAACCGATCACTGGGCGCCGCCTTCCGTGGAATTGACCGATGCGGGCGTGGCTTGCGCCCCGTCGATCCGGCTCGTCTCAAGCGCGCGGAGAAGGTCTGGCCTGGGCCGCTCCTCCCACCGGTCTTGAAACACCAACTCATGAAGCGGCAGCCGCGGCAACCAGCCGTTGCTCTCAAAAATGGGCCGTTCGGGAAAACTTTCCACGAAACCGACGCAGAGATAGGCCACCGGAACAATCCGTTCAGGAATTCCGAGGATCGTACGAAGGGCCGACGGCTCCATGATACTCACCCAGCCGACGCCGACCCCTTCCGCCCGCGCGGCGAGCCAGAGGTTTTGGATCGCGCAGCAGGTGCTATAAACTGCGGTTTCCGGAATCGTATTCCGCCCGATCACCGCCGGCCCAAACCGCTCCTGGTCGCAGGTGACGCAGAGGTTGAGGGGCGAGTCAAGAATCCCTTCCAATTTGAAGGAGAGATACTTCTCGCGGCGCTCCTTCTCGAACGTGTCCGCCGCGCGCAATCGCTCCGCCTCGACATGGGCGTGGACCTTAGCGCGGACCTCGCGATTCTCCACCACCAGAAAGTTCCAGGGCTGCGAGAGCCCGACCGACCCGGCCTGATGCGCCGCCAGCAGGAGACGAGCCAGGGTCTCGTCCGGAATGGGATCGGGAAGAAAGGCTCGCATGTCGCGGCGGCGTGTGATCGTTTCGTACAGTCCGCGACGCCAGGCTTCAGGAAAGGCGTGATCTGTCATAATTTCCCCGCCATCGACACAACAAGAGAGATCAACGATGCCACACTATCGTCCTCAGCTACGGCCACAGACTGAGCCCCGCATCGGCGCGCCGCTTCTTCGGTTTGCGGACCGATTGCCGCCATCGGCACGCCCGATAAGGCCTTGCCGAAATCGCCCGAGAGCACGATGCGGGCCGCCGAAGAACTGGGCAACACCACGAGATCGATCGGCGGTAAGGGGAGAATCGGCATCCGGTGAATAGAGCGATAGGCCGCCACCGCTTCGACTTCCGCGCCGATCCTCGCGAGTTCGTTTCGTAAGTTGGAACGGCCGTCTTCCGCCGTCACGAGGAGGAATGGCCCCTTCTGAAACAGACCCGACTGTTCGTGTAACGCCTCCCGACAGGCGCCTCGCAGCGAGACCGTGGATGCGATGCCATGGCGGGTCAGGGCCTGCGTGGCCGCAGCCCCGACTGCAATGACCGGCAGGTCGAGGGTGGGAGCATGGGACAGCACCGCATCGACACCGGCGGCACAGCCGAACACGATGCCACGAAACTCATGGAGGCGAGCCACGGCTGCATCGATCGAAGACCCTCCGTTCAGAGACACGGCCTCGACCTCGGGAATTTCCAGCACCTCGGCTCCAAGCGCACGAAGGTCATCAGCCATCGCAGAGCGGCCTGAACGGGCACGGGCGACGAGCAGGCGCCGTCCCGCCAACGGACGGCGCTCGAACCAGGCAATCCGCTTACGCAGTCCGACGACGTCGCCGACGATAACGAGCGCCGGAATCGTGAGATCGACCTCGCACGTCTTGTCCGGAAGGGTCGCCAAGGTACCGACAATCACGTGTTGATCGGGAGTAGTTGCGGAAGCAATGTAGGCAGCGGGAGTCTCAGGGGAGCGGCCTGCCTGAATCAGCCGCTGAAGATTCGCCGAAAGTTTTCTGGCTGCCATGAAGAGCACCAGCGTGCCCTTGCCGCCGGCAGCCGTTGACCAATCGGTGAGACTCCGGCTCCCGTCGGCATCGTGGCCGCTCAGGAACGTCACATCGGAGGAATGCAGCCTGTGAGTGAGCGGGATGCCCGCATAGGCGGCGGCGCCAAGAGCCGCGGAAATGCCTGGGACGATTGTGCAGGGAATGTTGGCTTCCGCCAGCTCCTCCGCTTCCTCTCCGCCTCGCCCGAAGATAAGCGGGTCTCCCGCCTTCAAGCGCACGACCGTGCGACCTGCCTTGACGCGAGCCAGCACCTCCGGATGCAATCGATAGCCTATCGCGCCCTCACCATGACGCCGGCCCACCGGCAACAGCTCTGCCTCCGGCCGAACGAGCGACAGGATGGCCTGCGAAACTAGCTCGTCGTAGGCCACGACATCCGCGGCACGCAGCAATTCCAGCGCACGGACCGTGAGCAATCCTGGATCGCCCGGTCCTGCCCCGACCAGATAGACCATGCCTGGCCGAGTCGCTGGCTCAGTCGGCACGCATCTCTCCTGGCTTCTTCGTTGCCGACTCGCCCTTCCGGAACCGATGGGTAAACTCCGGATCGTACAACCGCGAATTGGCAAACTCGGTCGCCGTGAGCACAGGCCCTACCAGCACCATCGAAGTGGAGTTGAGCTTCGCGGCCCTCACCTTCCCTTCGATATCCGATAAGGTCCCGGTCACAATCACCTGATCCGGCCAAGAGGCCTTGTGGACGACCGCCACGGGGCAATCGGCTCCATACGAAGGAGTCAGGGAACGCACCACATCCTTCAGGAGCGTGATACTCAGAAACAACGCCAAGGTCGCTCGATGCTTCGCCAGATCGTCCAGCTTCTCGCCATCGGGCATCGACGTTCGTCCCTCCGCCCTGGTCAGGATCACCGTCTGAGACAGTTCGGGAAGGGTGAGTTCGCGGCCCAGCGCCGCTGCCGCCGCGGTGAAAGAAGAGACCCCTGGAATAATCTCGTAGCCAATGCCCAGTTCTGTCAGCCGGCGCATCTGCTCGGCGGTGGATCCGAAGATCATCGGATCTCCCGTATGGACCCGCGCCACATCCTGGTCCGCGTCACGGGCCGCCACGATCACCTCGACAATCTGTTCGAGCGTCATCCCTGATGAGTCCATCACCGTGGCATCCGGCCTGGCACGGGTAATGACTTCTTTAGGGACCAGCGATCCTGTGTAGAGCACGACGGGACAAGACGAGATCAACTCCGCTCCGCGAAGCGTGAGGAGCTTCGGATCGCCTGGGCCAGCGCCAATGATATAGACACGCATCGTGGCTCCTTTACGTACACTTCAGAACGGTCTCACGCACAATCTGCCAAATCTCCGCCGGAATCTCGCCCAGCCACCGCGCGTCCATACGGCTATCCGGTGCAACGTGGCCTTCTCGCTTGGGGTCCATGACCAAACGCCAGAGACGATCGCTGACCGAGCCGTTCCGCTGGATGACGAACCGATCGACGAGCAACCGGGCCAGCGCTTCTCCTTCGACATCCATCGTCAGATACGGCAGCGGAACCGGAACCGGACGGAGGGGCGCGAGCCTGGTAAAGGGCCGCGCCATCG
Source organism: Nitrospiraceae bacterium (assembly GCA_919902505.1). GTDB lineage: Bacteria > Nitrospirota > Nitrospiria > Nitrospirales > Nitrospiraceae > Nitrospira_A. The sequence continues at coordinate 20,534 of CAKKRE010000007.1, read as the reverse complement.
CATCGATCACGCCGGGAGGCTCGAACCCCACCCCAGCAAAATCGCAGGGTTCTTTGGGATTCCCCACCAGAAAAAACTGTCCTTCCGTCTCGGCCAGAATGGCTCCGGCTAACCGCCCGACCAGCGCCATCAGTCAACCTCCGAGACAGGAGGCACGACGAGCGAAAAGCCCGGCCGCTGACCGGGAAGCACGGCCCCATCGAAACTGTACTTATTGGTATAGCCACGCGGCGTGACCATATAGCCCTCGAACATAAAGGTGTTGCTCGATCCGATAAGAACGGTCGTCAACATCCCGATCTCGTAATCCAGAAAGTTCTCCAAATCCGTCAGGACCACCTGCTCCATGTCGCGATAGGCGCTCTTGACGAGGGCCACCGGCGTGCTCGCCTCGCGGTGACGCCGGATGATCGCCTGCGCATCGACGATCTGCCTCGTGCGCCGACCGCTGGCCGGGTTGTACAAACCGATGACAAAATCCGCGCCGGCAGCTGCCTCGACCCGTCGCTCGATCACCGACCAAGGGGTCAGCAGATCCGAAAGTGAGATCGAGCAGAAGTCATGAACCAGCGGCGCGCCAACCAGGGACGCGCAGGAATTGAGCGCGGTCATCCCTGGGATGAGACGAAGCTCGGGCGAGTCACCCCTCTTCCAGCCCATTTCTTTCAAGACCTGAAAAACCAAGCCGGCCATCCCGTAGACGCCCGCATCGCCGGAAGAGATCAACGACACCGTGGCGCCGGCTTTCGCCCGTTCAATGGCGGCGCGGGCACGGCCGATCTCTTCCGTCATGCCGGTCTTGACGATGTCTTTTCCTTCGAGCAGATGGCGAACCAGCTTGATATAGGTAGTGTAGCCGACGACGAGCTGAGACTCGGCGATGGCCTTCAAGGCTGCCGGAGTCGCATGGTCCTGCGCGCCAGGCCCGATGCCCACCACGTAGAGAATCCCTTTTGCCTCGCTCATAGATTGCCCACCTCCATCTGCCGTTTCACAAAATCCCGCCGCGCCACCGCCAAGGTCATCGATCGTCCTGCTCCCGGCTCTGTATAAATCTGCTTAGGCACGAGGAGTTCTTCCACCCCTGCTGCGAGCAGCGCAGCCGGCTCAGAAACCCCTCGCGAGCCAACGTGTCGCTTCACCTTCTCCGATGGATTCTGGATGCCCGGCACCACGTCCAATTGCTCAGCTGGGTAGGTGCGCAGCGGCCAGCCATATCGTTCGCTCAAGGCCAGCAATGCTGGTTCATCCTTCTTCACAGCAATGGTCGCCAACTCTTTCACGGACTTTGGCGAGAGGCCATGCTTGGCCAGGAGGGCCAGGACTCCCCGCTCCACCAGATCGGGAGCCGTTCCCTTATCGCAGCCAATGCCGAGCACGAGGCTCTTCGGGCGATAGATCACAGCATTCTTCCAGTGGGCCGGGTGCGACTCGCCGATCTCACGATCCGTCGCGATCAGGAGAATTTCAAACTCGTTCGAGTCCACGCCCTCCAGCGAGGTGGCATAGCGGACACCTTCGGGCAAAGGTTTCTCAGCCGGCCACCAGTCAGGCTCCCCCGTCTCCTGGACAAAGAGCACCTTGGTCGCATTCACCACCGCGGCACAGCCCCTCGTCACATTGCGATCCATATCGTCGAGCGTCCAGCCCAGGTCGCGGCCCAGAATATCCACCGTCAGGGTGCCGATCGCATCGGACGCGGTCGTCACAACCGACTGAGCGCCCAGTGCATGTGCGACCCGCTCGGTGAACACATTGCCACGTCCGACGTGGCCGGACAGCACACAGATCGAGAACCGGGCTGCGTCGTCGATGCAGACCACCGCCGGATCGACTTTCTTGTTCTTCAAGAGCGGCGCGATCATTCGCACCACGGCCCCGACACTGATAATAAAGATATGACAATCGTACGCAGAAAAGGTCTCGATCAGCGTCGGGCCCATCGGAAGCGGCAAGCGTCGCGCGCCGGCCGGCGCCGAGGCGATCAGCTTCTCCGAGACGAAGAGGTCCACGCCGGACAGTTGCGGCAACAAGCGGGAGGCAATCCCGATCCCATGCTTCGTAATGGCATAGACGGCAAACGGTGTGCGTTCCGCGGTCATGCCCCTGTCTCTCTGACGGCCGGGCGCGGCGTGGCCGGAACCAAACCAGCCAACAACCCGCTCCGTTCTTTGCGCGACACGATCATCATCGCAAAGCAATCACCCCGCTCTGTTTGGATCGTGCGGATGTCTCGAACGATCCGCTGTTCAGCCATCGTGGCCTTCGACACATAGACCGCCCGGTCGGTCAGACCCTGCCGTTCCAGCGCCTCAACTACTTTGGGAATCTCTGTGCCCATCTTCATCAAGACGACGGTGTCGAACAGTTCCAGCACCTGGTTCAGGTCCTCCACCCCGTAGCTCGCGGGAAGAATGGCGATCCGCTCTTGCCCATCGGCCAGTGGAATGCCGGTCACCGACGGCACCGCCGTCACCGATGACACACCGGGCACGACTTCGATTCGGATACCGGGCCACCGCAACGGAGCTTCCAGGCGCAAATAGATGAACGTGCTGAAGAGCGACGGGTCCCCTTCGGTTGCGAATGCGACTGACAAGCCCCGCTCCAACCGCTCCCCGATGGCCGTAAAAGCAGCATCCCAGGCAGGCCGCAACCGCTCCGGGTCTTTGTTCATCGGAAAGGTTAAAAATATGCGCTCTTGTCCTGGGATCTCTCCCAAGGTCGGCTTGAGAATCTTCCAGGCCATCGACTCCCCGTAATCGGAGCTGCGTGGCAGCGCGAGAACCTGCGCCTGTTTCAACACAGTGAGCGCCCGCAGGGTGATCAGATCCGGCGCGCCAGGGCCGACCCCGACCCCATATAAGGTTCCATAGTTCATGAGACCGCTCCTGTCTGGCTGGGCTTCTCGACCGCAAAGATTTGAATGGGGTTCAAGGCCTCGTACCGAAGATAGTGGGCCAAGGGCTCGGCTCGCGACACTTGGAGCAATGTGACCTCCGGCACCAACCCTCGCTTGCGCAGGGTCTGATAGGTCTCCGCCACATTCTCCAGCGTGATGGCGTTCACGACTAAGCGGCCGCCCGGTTGCAGACGGTCCATAACGACGTCGATGATCTCCTCCATGCTCCCTTTGCTGCCGCCGATAAAGACCGCATCGGGAGCCTCCAGGCCGGTCAGCGCCTCCGGCGCTCGGCCTGCGATGACTCGCACGTTGTCCACCGCATGGGCCAATAGATTGTCGCGGCAGATCTCGATTCCTTCCGGATCGACCTCAACTGCGTACACCACCCCTTTCGGTGCCAGCAAGGCCGCCTCGATCGACACAGACCCGGAACCGGCCCCGATGTCCCAGACCACACTGTCCGGTCTGATCCCCATCGCAGCCAGGGACAGCAGCCGCACTTCACGCTTGGTGATGAGGCCCTTCTTGGGCATCCGCTTTGCGAACCGATCCTCATGGAGAAAGGGAATGGCACAGGGAGCGCGCCAGGAGAGATCGGAGCGAACGAGCAAGAGAACATTGAGCGGCCCGATGTCCTGGCAAGAGGCCAAGTCCGCCACCTCGAATCGCCTGACCCTCTCATCAGGACCGGCCAAGTGTTCACAGACCCAGGCAACCCAGGCGGTCTCTCCATGTTCGAGCATGCGCCGCGCTAACGCCCCCGGCGAATTCTTCTCATCGGTCAAAATCGCCACCTTCGCCTGGCCCTTGAGCCTGGTGAGGAATCCCTCGGACGAACGGCCATGTAAGGAAAGAAACGCGGCGTCGTCCCACTTCAGCCCGGCGCGGGCAAAGGCCCATTGCATCGAACTCGGCTGCGGCAGCACCTCGACATGCTCGGCCCCCAACCGTTTGATCACCAGACTGCCGATGCCGAAAAACAAGGGATCGCCGGACGCCACCACACACACTTGCTGCTCCTCCGCCAGTTCCGCCACCCGGTCGAGCACCGGCGAAAGGCCGTCCTTGAGCACGATCTTCTCGCCCTGAAACTGCGGGAAAAATTCAAGATGGCGTGCTCCGCCCACGAGCACCCCCGCCTTCATGACCGCATTCACGGCGCGGCTCGTCAGGCTGACACAGCCATCGTCTCCGATCCCGATCAACGTAATGGCGCGCCGTGGACTCATGCCGATGCCTTTGCCGAGAGGAGCAGCAAGGCATGGATGATCGCGACAGCAATGGGGCTGCCCCCCTTGCGGCCGCGGGCCACGATAGACGGGGTGGAGAGCTCCAGCGTCACGTCCTTCGACTCCGCCGCCGACACAAACCCGACCGGCACCCCGATGATGAGCCCAGGCTTCGCCTGTTCTTCACGAATCAGCCGGGCCAGCTCCAATAACGCCGTCGGGGCATTGCCGATCGCCACCACTGCTCCATCGAGCACATGAAGGCGATGCGCCTTCTTCATCGCCTCGATCGCGCGCGTCGAGTTGTTGGCCTTGGCGGTCGCGATCACATCCTCGTCCGAAATAAACGAATAGACTTTGCACCCATAGGAAGACAGCCGCTCTTCGTTCAGGCCGGCAGAAATCATCTTCACATCGACCAAGAGGGGGCAGCCTCCTTGAAGAGCCGCCACCCCGGCACGCACCGCATCGGGATGGAATCGCATCAGGGTCTTAAATTCGAAATCCGCCGTGGCATGGATCACCCGGCGCACGACCTGCCATTCGTCCGGCCCGAACTCATGTGGACCGGCTTCCTGATCGATGATCGCAAAACTACCATCCTCGATGCTCCGCCCGAGCGCGGTCATCTGTCTCATATCATTCATTCGTGCACCTCCGGGTAACGACCGAGCAAGGCACCGCCGAAATCCACCAAACAGGTTTCCACGGCCAGTTTGCCGCCCGCGTAGTGCTGGCACTGTTCGACGACCTTCCTGCAAATCAGCGACGTGATACCGACAAGACCCGCCTCGCGGCACAATTCCAATACATGGCGGGCGGTATTGGCCTCGCGGATGGCCGCCACTAATTCGTTCGACGCGGACAGCTCGATGGCCAGCGACGCCAAAAACTCCATGTCCACTTCCGATCCGGCTGCATGCGTCTGCATCTTGCCGTTGGCCATCTTCGACAATTTCCCCATCATCCCGACGATGATGGCACGCGCGATCCCCCGCTTTGCGCATTGCCTGACACCGACGCCGATAAAATCTCCCACCTGGATAAAAGCCTGTTCCGTCAACTGCGGGTACAGCGCCACCGCATACTGTTCCGATTTGCCGCCGGTCGTGAGCACCACGTCGCGCAAGCCGCCGGCCGCAGCGACATCGATCTCTTGCATCACACTCGCCTTGAAGGCAGCCGTGGAGTAGGGCCGTACGATGCCGGTCGTGCCAAGAATGGAAATGCCGCCCACGAGGCCGAGCCGCGCGTTGGTGGTCTGCTTGGCCATCTCTTCGCCGCCCGGCACGCTGATCGTCACGAGCGCGCCTCCGTAAGGAGCACCGGCGAGTTCTTCTCCCACCATCTCCGTGATATTGCGCCGCGGGACCGGGTTGATCGCAGGCCCGCCGATCTCCAAACCCAAGCCGCTCTTGGTCACGGTCGCCACGCCCAAACCACCCCTGATCTCGATGCCCGGCTCGGGCCGCAGCTCGACTTCCGCCGTCAACTCCGCCCCATGCGTACAGTCGGGATCGTCGCCTGCATCCTTGATGATGCTGCAAATGGCGCGGCGGTCCAGACGCTCGCACCGTGCAAGCGTGAACGTGACCCGCGTCCGATTCGGCAACGTGGTTTCAACCTCGGACAGCATGGCCCCCTTCACGAGACAACGAGCCGCGGCCTTGGCTGCCGCTGCGGCGCATGCGCCGGTGGTGAACCCGGTGCGCAACCCCTTCCGATCTTTTGGCGGTCCGTTCTTCTCCATCGCTCATATCCCGGCAGATTCCGCCAGACAGCCGAAACGCTCATGGATCTTCGCCGCACGTTCAGCGCGATACTGTTCCGTCTTCGCCCGGTTCGTGCCCCGGAACGACACGCGACAGACCACCGCCCCATCGGGCCCTATCAACTCAAGCGCCACATTCGCCTCATCCGGCTGCCGATAGCGAAGTCGGCTCCCATCCTCGATCTTGAGGTGCACATGAGTCCGGCCTTCCTCGCCGAGCGTGACCCACTCAGCCCCCTGCCGTAGGGTCGCGAGCCCATGCATCTCGGCAATCGCGCCGGACGAACGGACGATGACGCTCGTATCACCAAACACGAGCGCGGCTTCCAGCGCCGTAAGGATCTGCTCTCGTCCGGTCATGTCGATTTCTTCGGCATATTGAAGAACGACTCCACATGGTCTTGACTGACGGCCACTCCGGCAGTTACGAGTTCATCGAACAGCACCTGGTTCACCGCTCCATCGCCCGCAATGAAGGCCTGAGCAAGATCGCCGCGCGAGAGCACCTCACGGAGCAGGGCTCGGGCAGAAGCAATCCGTTTCGAATCGCCGACTGCGGGAATCGCTTCAATTCTTACCGCGCCACAGCCGGCAGGAATTTGCTGGCGCACGAACTCATCCGGAAGAAAATACTCCGCCGAGGCGCGCAACCAAATGAGCTGGGTCTGAGGAAGCACCGGAACGAAACGAGTCGCGCGCACAAACCCCAGCGCCGCGGTAATCCCTGTATCCGTCGCCAGGATCAGCGTCCTGCCCGATGCGCCCTCTCTCGGGAAAAACTTGCCCCAAGGCCCGCTGAATGAAATGTCCGTTCCCGCAACCAGCCCATGCACGAACGCGGAGCCCAATCCATCGGGGATGCGCTTCACCGCGAGCTGAAAACGATGTTGCTCCGCATCGCCGGTGAGAAACGAGTAGGCTCGCTTGACGGCCTTGCCGCTTGGCAAAATAATTCGGCTATCGAGGATAAGGTACTGTCCGCCGACGAACCCCAACGGCTCGGTCGCGCACAGATCGAGGAGCAGGATATCAGGTCCCAGCCGCTCGGTTCCCATCACGCGGGCGGTCTTCGCCACGGCCATCGTTGCTACTCCGCCGGATAGATCTCATGGACGAAATCATGCATCTCATCGAGATCGCGGTAGAGATGCGTGAGCCCCTCGATCTGATGGGCCAGGTCGAGATCGACCTTCTTCGTGAGCACCACAAGCGTGCGCAGATAGGGCAACTTCGGATCGTCAGAACGGGTCGCGGACACACGCTCTTCGAGCGCCGCCACCGCTGCCTCATAAAACTGCTTCAGCGTGGCCAAGTCCTTGGCGCCGCACATGGAGCGAATCGGTCCCGGCTGATCGGCCCCGGTGCCCAGTTCAGCCAGTTCATGTTGCCGCTCGGCTTCATTCTTCATCCCTAATACTTCCATCAAGCCCAACCGCAATCCCGCAATTTCATGACAAGCCATCGTGAATCCCCCGTTACTGCATGATGTTGTCGACCAGGCGGCTGATCAGCCGGTCGCCCAGCAAATGTTCTTCAACCAATTCCTTGGCATCCGTCTCTTTCACACCCCGGTACCAGATGCCGTCCGGATAGACCGCCACCGTGGGCCCCTCCCCGCACCGGCCCATGCAGGACGTCTTCGTCACTCGAATATCCTGGTCACGCCCGGCTTCCTTCAACAGCCGCCGCAATGTGGCAATGAGCGGAATGCTTCCGCCATCGGCACAATCGACATTCCCACAGACCAGGACATGTTTGGCCAGCGGGCGATGGGCATGCACATGCGGCATGGCCTGCGCATGGGTGAATCCGTGTCGCAGACTCCAGAGCAGCGCTTTGAGCCCGCCCACATGCTCGGTCACAGCAGACACCGGCACACGATACTGACAGGTATCGCAGGGGAGCGGCCGCTCCCCTGCCGTCGCGTCGGCCAGACGCTCGTCCATCAATCGGAGCACACGGTCGTCGATTCCCAAATGGGGGGCCAGTTCGGTCCTGATCCAGGGATAACGCGCCTGGAACGATTTCACCTGCTCGCGAATTTTCGTGATCAGTCTTCCGCCGAAGAGAAAATACGGCGCCACGACGATCCGCTCTGGGCGCGCGCGAGCGACCAGTTCCACTGTCTCCTCAAACAGCGGTCTCGTCACGCCGATAAAGCAGGGCACCATCCACCCGATCTCTCGCCCTTCGGCAAGGAGACGAACGACTTTACAGAAGTCCCCGTTCGCGTCCGGATCGCTTGAACCACGGCCCACAACCACGACGGCGGTCTTTGCAGACTCGCGGACGCCTTCCAATGCCGCCCGCGCCCGTTCGAAGGCCAGCTCCACGAGGTTTGGGTGGACGCCCAACGCATTGGCCACAGTAAAACGGACGGAGGGACACTCTTGCCGGGCCTGCGAGAGCGCGAGAGGAATATCGTTCTTCACATGCCCCGCGGCAAAAAGGAACAAGGGCAGCACGACGACGGAATCGGTCCGTTGAGCCAGCTCGCGAAGTGCCGTGGCCAACGACGGGTGGGCCAGCTCCACATAGCCGTGCGCCACGTCGAGATCGGGACGCGCCGCGCGATAGGCCTCGACTAAGGACTCGAACTCACCATTGGCGTTGGGATCACGGCTGCCATGCCCGACGATGAGCACTCCCGTCGTCATGCGACACGGCCTGTTTCACTAGACGACAGCGCGTAAACTTTGCGCTCAGTTTCACGCTGCGCCGGCATCGCTGAAGGCATAAAAAAACCTCTCATCCCGCAACGGGAACAAGAGGTCACATGCCGAGGAGGCAGGCGCCATCTCCGTTATCGCGCGGAGTGACAAAACCCTGTCTGCTCGGGTAGGTCTCCTGGCTCATGAGTTCAGAAGGTCGGACCTTCAACGCGCTCCCTCAACCTTCCTCAACGCATCCGTTGAGCGGCTACAATCCGAGGGACCGCTTCTCACTTACAGTGGCGGGACCGCGCCGGTATCGCACCGGACTTCCCTGTTATGCCCTCACGGGCACCCGAGTGACGCTTCACATTTCGAATGACGGTGTGTACACCCGGCATGAAGGTGTTGTCAAGATTGTGCGTCCTGACGGCCCGATCGTCTTGGAATCGAACCTTCCGGATGTCGTCGATTCGAAAGCGAGCCCGCTGTACTGCCTCATCTCCACCTTCGAATAGATTCACGAATCCTTTCCAACTGATCCGTCTGCTGACGTAGTCCGGACAAACAGTCCTGACATAGACAGGCGATGGTCGCAGCCTCACCCGGCGCCCGCTCCACCGCATCGGGGGAAATGCGCGAGGTGAAGCACCAGCAGGTCCCGGCACCGTTGACCATGCCGCACTCATTCTGTTGCCTACAGAGCGGACAGCGGGAAGGATCCAGATGTGAGTTTGTCATCCTGTGTCACATGACTCTCAGCTTGAAAACTGCACGTCGGATGACCGTCACGTGCGCCGCATCGGAATCGTATAGTAGGGATCGAAGCGGCCGAACCCGCGATCGAGCTCGAGCGATTCGTCATAGCCGTCGCCGGACGGAACCAAGACTTTTCTCGCCGCCGTCGCCGAGAGGCCATGTGGAACATGATCGGCGAAACAGAGTCGAGCGCCCACCAGCTTCTTGGATTCCGCATAGCGGCGCAGATCCCCGACCGCCTCGTTCGAACATTGCCCTCGACGGCTCACCATCAACGCGAGAGTCAGGTCATCGAGCGTCGTACGGGTGGATCGAGGAGTCCCCTGTTCCGACATGGTCATTCTCCTTGTTGCTCAATCGATGGCATGACTGTTCGCCCCTGTCGTGACAGCATCCACGGCGGTCGGCGCGAGCACATGAATCATCAAACCATTTGTGAACGGATCAGGACGGACATGCGCGGTGACGCCGAAGACGGTGGCAAGCCGGTCCGGTGTCAGCACATCGATGGGAAGACCGTCTGAAACAATTCGACCACGCTCCAGCAGGATCAATCGGTCGCAAAACCTGCTGGCCAGGGCCAGGTCGTGAATGGCCGTCACCGCCGTCAGTCGATGCTTCGTCACCAACTGACGCACCAGCTGCAACACATGCAATTGGTGCGAGAGATCCAGGCTTGCCGTGGGTTCGTCCAGCAACAGGAGACGAGGCTGTTGCGCCAGCGCGCGGGCAATTGCGACACGCTGCCGTTCGCCGCCCGAGAGTTCCGTCACGGAACGGTCGGCAAAGGAAGTCACCTTGGCATGCTGCATCGCAATGGTGGCGATCGCCCGGTCGTTCGCTGTTTCGCCCGCGAATCGTTGCCGGTGCGAGTAGCGCCCCATCAAGACCATGTCTCGGGCGGAAAACCTGAAGTCGCCTGCCGGTGTAGACTGTGGGACGAATGCAATGTGCTGCGCAATCTGACGTTGCCTGAAGGACGAAAGCGGAGTCTGATCCAGATACACCTGACCAGCGCTCGGCTCCCAGAGTCCGCCCATCATCGACAGTAATGTCGTCTTGCCTGCCCCATTCGGCCCCACGACACCGACGAATTCACCGGCCTGCACCGCCAGATTGACGCCGTCCAAGAGAGTCCGGCCATTGCTCCGCCGACAGACACCGTCCATTCTCAGCAGTTCAGACATGCTACAGGACCTCTGTTCGGATGCGATGCCGCTGCAAGAGATACACAAAAAACGGCGCGCCAAGGAGCGCCGTGACGACGCCCAATCGAAGGTCCTGCGAGGGCACCAATGCTCTCGCCACTAAATCGGCCCAAATCAGAAAGCTGGCTCCACCTAGAAAGCTGGCAGGCAACAGAGCCCGGTGGTCGGGCCCCACCAGCAACCTCACCATGTGTGGCACGATCAGACCGACGAATCCTACGATGCCGCTCACGGAGACTGCCGCGCCGGTGATCAATGCCGTCAGCATCAACACATGCCGTTTGGTGTGTTGCATGTCGACACCGAGGCTCGTCGCCCCTCTTTCTCCCGTCGCTGCCACGATGTTCAATTCACTGGAGAACAACATGAGAAAAAGGCCACCGATAAGAATAGGCCCGGCCGCCAATGCGACATGTGGCCATCCTCGACCATCTAATCCGCCTAACAACCAGAAAAGCACTTCGCGAAAGGCGAAGATATCGCGCGCTAATGTCAGCAATAGGGACATGACCGCCGTGACGAAGGCGGTGACGGCAAGACCGGCCAAGAGCAACGTTGCCAACGGAGTACGACCACCCTGCGTCGACAGGAGATAGATGGTCCAGGTCACCCCCGCAGCCCCGACAAACGCCAACAACGGTAACGACCACAAGGCGGTGGCGGCGAATCCTGTCATGACCGCAATGACTGCCCCTAACGCCCCCCCGCTGCTCACGCCGATGATGCCCGGATCGGCCATCGGATTCCGAAAGAGACCTTGAAGCACGGCGCCGGCCAGGGCAAGCGCCCCGCCGACCAAGGCAGCTAAAATGATGCGAGGCAGACGCAGGTACCACACAATCGCTTCATAGGCGGTCTGATGGGAACCATGCTCGGATGAAGACCATCCGGAATTGCCGAGCAACATCGCCGCCACGGTTGGAAGCGGAATTGAGACGGACCCCAGAGCAGTGGCAATGACGACGCTCACGAATAACACCACAATGAGCGCCCCATAGAGAATCGGCGCCCGTGTCATGGTGAGGCCTCCGGAAATACGTCCGGATGTAAGTGACGTGCAATCGTTTCCACCGTCTTGGCAATATGATGTGAACTGGTCACCAAGAGGCGCGCCGGGATGCCATACACACGTTGATTGCGTAACGCCTTCACATCTCGAAAGGCCGGATCTCCCAGCAGCGCTTGGCGAAACCCTGATTCCCAGGTGCGCGAGTACCGAAGCAAGATGACGTCAGGATCGGCCATGATCACCCGCTCTTGTGGTACCTTCCCTCCCCCTACAATGCCCAGCTCCGCCGCGACATTCACTCCGCCGGCAGCGCGGATCGCATCATCGATCGTGGTTTTTGCTCCACTGACCCAGCCCGATTCGGAATACAGCAAGACGCGAGGACGCGGCAGACCCGCCACGCGTCTCGAGACATTCTCGATCCTGGCATTCATCTCGGCGATGAGGTGCGCCGCTCGTTCAGGAACACCCGTGCTGGTTCCCATCGTTCTGATGAGCGAGCGAATCCACTCGATCGACTCAAACCCCTGAATTTGAAACAGCGGAATGCCCAATGATTCGATCTGTCGGGCCACGTTCGCATGATGGCTGCCGATGAGGACCAGGTCTGGATTCAACATGAGAATGCGTTCACTGTCCGCATCGACACGTGTCGGAATGACCTTGGCTTCTTCGACGATGTTCGAACTCTCGCTGTCGGCCACCACACTGAGCCCGATGAGCCGTTCTGGAACCAACGCCAGCAGAATTTCATCGCTCATCACGTTGACGGAAAGAATGCGACTGGGGACCGATCCTTCCTTCACGTGAACGGGAGAAATCTGGGCGGAAGCCACCAGTCGGATAGTGACTGCCACAATCAACACTCCAAGACAGGCCGCGAGCCACAGGGAACGAGCGGGAAGATTCCAGCCCGGTACTAGCCTGCGAATACTGGACCGTAATGAATCGAGATCGGCCATCATCGTGTTCTCTAGTGTGCAGGGGCTTCGATGTCCGCCTCGGATATCTCTGGGCGCCATTCCTTCGCACCGGGCAGATATTTTTGCCGCATCCCGTTCCAGAGCTGCAATTTAGTCCAATCCGGTTTCTGCGGTTTGAACCGCTCATTGAGAAAGGGATTGGGAAAAAACACGGTCAGCATTTGCTCGTCCGCCCCGTTCCACATCCGAAATCCCCAACTCCCTCCTCCGCAGGTTTTGCTCGTGCTGCGAAAAAAAACGGCCTTGGAAACGCGACGCATCTGCGCCAGTGCCTTTGGTGCCGGGCTGGCCTTCGTGCCTCGATGCTCTCCGATGCACACATGGAAATGCCAGTCGCCGAAATCAACCGTCAGGTATCCGTCCAGCATGGTGATTTTCTTGGCAGGGGCGGTCACCCGAACTTCAAACACTGCACCTTGAATGCAGGGGCCGAACACGATCTGCGACCAATGGGTCGCGAATAGTTCTGTCATGAGCGCGAGAATTCGGTCTTCCGTCGGTTCTATGAATTCATACTCGTATCCCATTCCATCGGCGTCTTCGATGTGCTCCGTGTTATAGGCGGCAGATACCATACTGGATGTCTCCTTTCTTTCGTTCACTACTGCAGTCCGAAGATGATCGGAACTTTGACGGTCACCTGCGATGATCCAAGCGGTCGAGAAAGAACCAGCGGTGATGCGTATCCCACGATGGCTTTGGCATCCGCGTCCAAGCGTCCATTCCCTGAGCTTTCGACAATTCGGATGTTCACAATGTGCCCATCGGCTTTGATCGATGCGGCAACCACCACCCGCCCTTCCCACTCGTTGTCGCGTGCTTCCGCGGAGTACCGTTTGATCTCTTCGATTCGCTCGCGGATGGCACCGGCCAACCACCCGTAGTCCGTCCGTGTGGACTCACCCAAGGATGACGAACTGGCCGGCGCGCTACCTCGGGGCACCGCAGCCCTGGCAGCGGCCTCCTGTGGACTCTCCGAACTGACCGTATTCGAAACCCCTGACAAAGATTCGGCGATCGGTTGTTCCGTACCCGTTCGATCTGTTCGAAGACTCGCTGTAGATCCCTCACCGTCGGTTGGCGCATCGGAAGGGGGAGCGTTTGTAGAAGCTCGCTCCACTTCACCCAGACGTGCCGTTGGTTGCTCAAGAGCACGCGTCGCTGCTACGGCATGCAGACTGACCGGCGTCCGCATTTCGACGGTTCGTTCCTCTCGCACACCGGACGCCACGATCGGCTTCGCCGAAGCGACGGTCTGAACCGGTGACAGCTCTCTATCGATCGGACTGTCTTTCCGGAAGACGACTTCCGATTGATGCTCCTCGTGGTTCTCACGCTCCAACGGCGCCGGATGCTGAACCATCTGCAGCTCAACTGTCTGCACGCCATCAGGCCTGTGACGAACCACTTCCTGCCGGCTGCGCATGACCTGTGCCGCGGTCGTTTCCACGATCCTGCTTGTGGAGACTGACCTTGCATCGATCTGTGGCGTCACCCGCATGGCTACTCGCTGTGGGAGCATTCGCGCATGTCTTGGCGGCGCAGCCGATTGCAGGGTCGGTTGTTGATCAGGCCTCGTCGTGGCGCCAAGCGCTGAGTCCGATGACAATGCGTTCGTCACGAGTTGCACATTCCAGCGAAATGATTCCTGCGGCTCTCTCATGTCGTGGACCGGATAGGCCATGACAGCCGCAGCAATGAGGATTGCATGGCCCACGGCTGACAGAATCCAGCCGTGGACCTGCGCATGACCATCTGCCTTGCCGATACAGCGTTGGGAGTTGAGGTTCATACCATTATCCCAGCCGTTAGAACGATGCTTCCAATCCGGCCAGCGCGAAGACACCGGGATTCGGAAAACCATAGGCTTCCTGGTAATGGGTATCGGTGAGATTCTCGACACGCAACTTGGCTTTCCAGTCTGCCCCTTCGAACTTGCCCAGCCAATACCAACCCGAGACATCCGCCCGCCAGTAGGCGGTATTTTTGAGACGCGGGGAACCACCCACTGAAAAATCTCGATCCACTCGGTCGCCGACGCCAAGCACCATCAAGTTGAGCCCCCATGTCTTGGTCTGGTAATCGGCCTGAACATTCCCGCTGTGCTCGGGACGGCGGAGCAGCCGGCCGCCGTTGACGAATAGACCGCCGAAGTTTTGGCCTGGACCGATGTCCGTCACTTGCGTCTTGAGATACGTATGCGTGATCGAGAGCGTCAGCGCCCGGGTCGCACGCCATCTCACCTGAGACTCAAGCCCTTCCGTGTCTGCACCTTGAATATTCTGATTCACGCCGGTATTGAGCACGATGAGGTTGGTGAACTCATTGTGAAACCAGGTCACGGATGCCGTCAGATCTTTGCCTACGATCTCTTGATCGAGACCGACCTCCCAGCTCGTGGCTTTTTCCGGCTTCAGGTTGAAATTGCCGGGAATACCGAAGTTGGGAAATCCGATCAGTTCGTTAAATGACGGGGCCCGAATGCCACGTCCTAAACTGCCTCGAAACTTGGTTCCCGTTTCCTTGTGGATATAGGCTGCGGACACTTTCGGATTGACGAACTGTCCGAAATATTCGTTCTCTTCCACTCGAATCCCCGGAGTGATGAAGAAGCGGTCCGCAAACACTCCCTGCAATTGAGCGTAGTACCCTATGTTCCGACGCGACAGGTTGGTTGCGGTGCTCGTAAAACCGATGCTCGACTGGGACAGCCGTTCTTGTTGAAATTCGACACCGAAGGTCGCAGCGGTGCCGCCCCAGATTCCCTCTCTCACACGGAAATTCGTGTGGTAATCCAACATGTCTCGCCGTTGCGTGCCGTCTGTTTGTGTCGACCCGAAATCCGATGGAATGGGATCCCGGAAATCGAAAAATTTGAATCGCGAATCCATGTGCGACCACTGGAACACATGGTCCCACCACGACGTGGCTTGATAGGTCGCGGAGGTCCCGAACGAGAGGAGCGTCCGCTCCTGGCCTTGGTTCGGGTCGACGGGCAGAAAGCCGACCCCCGACACGAAATCGGTGGGAAATTGAAACTGGCTGTCCGTGTACCGAAAGGTGCTGCGGAACTGCAGCTTGTCCGAGGCGCGCACCCCGAAATTTCCGCTGAACACGTTATTGAGGAATCTATTGTTCAGGCCGAACGTTCCCGCATGATCGAACCTGGTCCACTCCGCGGAGTAATCAACCCTCCCTGACGATCCGCTGACGCCGACACGCTCCTGATGGGTTCCCATGTTGGAACCGATTCCGCGTCCCTGACCGCCCATGACTTCGCCAACGACTCTGGTCGGTCCACTGCCTTTGCGCGTGATGATATTGATGACTCCGCCGATGGCATCGGAGCCGTACAACGCGCTTTGCGGTCCCTTGACGATCTCGATTCGCTCCACGTTGTCCGTCGTCAGATTCGCAAATTCGAACCCTCCGCCTGCGTCATTCACCTTGACCCCATCGATCAACACCATAGTAAAGTCGGACTCACCACCACGCGTAAACAATGACGTGGTCCCTCCGCGCGAACCGGTTTGCACGATCATGAGTCCTGGGACATCCCGCAGGACTTCTCGCAAGTACGGGAACTGCCGTTTCTCGAGCTGGTCGCGCGTGATGACATGCACCGATCCCGTCGCATGACTCAACGGTTTCTCCGTCCTGGTTTCTGATACGACGATGGGCTCGACCGGCACTGCCGCGAGTTCTTTCTCGTCCGAGGTGGAAACTGTTGACTGAACCTCTTCCTCCTGTGCGCCGTAACTCACAGGAACACAACTGATCGCCATGAACATTCCTAGGATGATGGCCTTCCGACAGACAGACCTCGACGCACGCGTGCCCATTCCAACCTCCCTTTAGCTCGAAGGGGTGATGAGACATCGTCCGTCAGTCGGGTCTCCTGACTCGCGGATCACCGAACGTCCGCGCCTTCCCATGTGCCGAAGCACACAGTGGCATCTGTGCAGACGTTCTCCCCGCTTACAGTGGCGGCACCGTGATGGCTTCTCACCATCTTCCCCGGCGCTGACAGAAACTGTCCGATTACCTGTTAATGATTTGAGGTCCCTTTCATCGCGATGGCACACATCTGACCCTAGCCCGGACTATTCATGAATACCTGCTCCGTCGTCCGATCCTCTCGCCCGGCGGGGCTGTTCTCGTTCGGCCTCCTCGACGGACTGCCAGTACGCCTGCGTCGGCCTTACGTGCGAGAAACCCCGGCGGGCTTCCGTCTCGAACGCCTCGCGACGGCATGCATGAATAATCCGGGCTAGATGTGTCCCCTGCTGGCCACTGCCGAACCTGAAGACCTCGGCGCATCTCGGGGGGGGGAGGCTGTGATCAGTCAACGCCTGACCCAGCAGGAACGAAGGCATAAAAAAACCTCTCGTTCCGCACAGGAACAAGAGGTCACATGCCAAGGAGGCAGGCGCCATCTCCGTTACCGCGCGGAGTGACAAAAACCCTGTCTGCTCGGGTAGGTCTCCTGGCTCATGAGTTCAGAAGGTCGGACCTTCAACGCGCTCCCTCAACCTTCCTCAACGCATCCGTTGAGCGGCTACAATCCGAGGGACCGCTTCTCACTTACAGTGGCGGGACCGCGCCGGTATCGCACCGGACTTCCCTGTTATGCCCTCACGGGCACCCGAGTGACGCTTCATTGATCGAGTGGCCTACCTATCGCAGACGAACCATCCTTGTCAAACAAAAACTATCCGATCAGGTCTCAACGACGCTTGCATGTCGTCACGTCATTTTGCATACCGGCGCGGCCACGAGCCATTCCAGACGGGCCGGCGAGAGAAAATCGGATGAATCCGGAAAGCGATGTCCGAACAGGCCGGCAGCTTCACCACAGGCTAAAAACATTCGAACGGAATCAGACGAGGCTGACGTGAACCGGCACCTGTCTGGAACTACCCAGAAAACCATGCGCGCTCACTCATCCAGGCTGGGACGAACGAGATACGGCCCATAGACCAACACAAACAGCAGATAGGCTCCGGCCCAAGCAACCCCGGCAGAGCCGAACACCAGATTCGCCGGAAGACCGGTGCCAGGGCCGAACACCCGTATCGTGGCTCCGAGGGTCACCAACAGATACATGCAGACCGTCGCAGGACCGGCATGTTTGGGCCGCCCCGTATGGCCGAGACTTGCGCGAGTCATCACCGCCAAGGTCATCGCACCGACGGCCCCGGTGGTCAATGCATGCACCGCGTCTTCTTTCGCGAGCCCGATTCCCAGCAGAGCGCACCCGAGAACCAGCATCGATAGGGCAAGCCAGCCATAGCCCACATGCAGGCTCAGCACGAGCGGTTCCCGCCATGTGAGCCAGCCGTACCAGCGCGATAGCCGACCGAGATTCACTGTCCCGGCAGCGAGGAAGATCCAGCCCGTTGCCGGGGCCGACGGCCGCACCGTCCAAGCCAGCGCGGCCATGAGGACCAGCGCGATCGAGAGTCCGTCGACGCGGGAAAACGGCGCAGGTCGTTCGCTCTTTCCCTGACCAACCAGAAATTCTCGCGTGAAGTTCGGCGTGAGCCGTCCGCCGATGAAGGTCAGCAGAAACAGGTCCAATGCGAGCGCCAGCCGTAGCGCAAGGTCCGTCTCCGCGCCGCTCACTGTGAGGACATGGAAGGTCATATTCGCGGCGGCGTACAGACTGATCGCCACGGCCACCGGCGCATGGTTCCAACTGTTCCCGGCGGCAAGTTCCCGCCATAGCAGGCCCACCAACGCAACGAGAAACGCCCCGTCCACGATAGCGGCGAACAACGGTGTGATCAAAGGAGTCGCCATGGCTACGCGTCCGGCCAGCCACAGGGTGAAGAGCAGCATCAGCTCGCGGCCCTGGATCGCCGGACGATCCGTCCAGTTGGGCACCGCCGTGAGGAGGAAGCCGGCAATCACGGCAGGGAGAAAACCGAACAGCATCTCATGCACATGCCAGTCGCGAGCGGTGGAGAGCAGGACCGGATTCCCGGTTCCGGCCAGGATCAGAATCCAGGCGGGAACCGCCACACCGGCGAACAGCGCAGCCCCCAGGAAAAACGGACGGAATCCGTACGAACAAAACGCCGGCCCTTGTGAGGGCGCTCCTTCGCTCGTATGGTCAATCTTGCCGATCTTCATTTCTTAGTCCTGGTGCTGAACATAACAAGGTTCTCCAGCTTCGTGTCGTGCTTGAGCGAGTCAGCGAGGAACAATGGGGCGAGCAGGCTCATCTACCTTGAGATCTAGCAGGATCGGCCCGAGCGCAACGGCGGCCTTTTTCAGGATCTCGGCGAAGGACGAGCGAGATCCCAACGCACACCGATCATCCCTTCTTTGCGGTCTGAAATCTCCCACGTCCACACTCCGCGCCGATCCCAGGATGCCGGTTCTGTGCCACCGTGCAACGGATCCAAACAAAGGCTGTGGTCGTCGGGATTATCACTTGGCGGCTCATATTCACTCACGACCAACGTGGGCTCTTCCTTGATGGTCCAACCTTGCGCCAGATAGTCCGAAAGGTCCACGCGGAATGTGAGCCGGCGATAGAAGGCTCTCTTGCCCAAATGCATATGAAAATCACGCCGGCCTTCATCATAGCCCCGATAGACGGCCAGTTCCATGCGCGCAGTCGGCCCTTGCGTGCCCTCGAGCGGTTTTAATTCATTCGGAAGCACTTCGTACCAGACGTAGTTTCCGGAATTCTCGTAGATCGCCCGCTTGTCCGCCGGCGTGTGATGAGGCAGCGGCGGCTTTTTCGGATCGATCCATCCATGGCGACTCGTGCCATACTTCAGAACATATGGATCGGCACAATGGTTCTTGGCGCTGAACTCCACCTGATGAATGATCTGCGCCACGTTATCGCTCTGAATCTCCCGTTGGACCACTCCATGCTTGGCCACAATCGCGTCGTCAGAGGGATGTGGAGAAACCTTCACCGCATAGGTAAATCGTTCGATCTCCCAGACATTGGAATGGCCATGGGGATCGAGCAGAACAGAAACGAACTCGTGATAGCGTTTGCCTTCGGGGCCAGAGTCCGTCTCGTCCTTCGGACGGGTCATTTTCAGAATCGAATTATGGTCTCCCGGAATGCACTGCCCATAGAGGAAATACCCGCGGGAAGAAGCCCGCGGCACCACCGCGTCGCTGTCTCCCCAGAAACAATAAAACGGAATCGGCAGCCCGTGACTGTCTCCCCATTGCCTGGCATCGATGACCTGGTCCCGAATCTTTTCGTGGGTATCACAGGTATTCTCACTGAAGAGGCGCAGCGCCTGCTCCTGCGGATTCGGCAGGAACAACGACACGATCTTCCGCAGTCCTGAAATGATGCGAGATCCGAAGTTGGGCGTCGCCAATAAAATCACCTGACGGATGCGTTGTAACTCGCCGGCCGCCGGTGACGCGAAACATTCCTCTATGTACTTCTGGATCACCAACCCGCCCATGCTGTGCCCGACCAGGGTCAGGTCGACCCGGCTGTTTCGATCGGAGGACGGCGCAACTCGCCTGAGATGGTCGCGCAGCTGACCGGCAATTTCACTGATATTCGGTGAACGTTGGTAAATCGGAATGCGGAACAGCCTTGACAGGTAATTGAACGCGGGCGCGATCTCGAAGCGGGCGATCACCCTCTCGTCGCTCAGGAGAGCGTTTCTCAGGGATGTCCACGTCTCGTCGGAACTGCCGAATCCATGCACAAAGACGATCCAGCGCTTCTTCGGTCGCGACGGCTCCTCATTCGTCATCCGCGCCTGCATGTCTTCCCTCAGCCCTGTGACGGTTGGTTTCCCACCGGTCCGCGCCGCACCAGAACGGGGCACGTTGGTTCGTGTATCCGTCGGGATCGGGCGCAGCGTACGTTTTGCGAGATATCCTGTCAAATGCTGAGTGACGGAAGCAGAGAGTCGGTGGACAGGCATCGCGTCGTATGCGGCGATCGACAAGCCTACTCGGTCTCGTACCCTTGAACTGGGAGGTACGGACCAGGCGCGTGAAGCAGTTGAAATGGTTCGCGGG